>JBPCKA010000084.1:0-3883 GCA_051004735.1 Euzebya sp.
GCGCCATCCAGCTCTCGACGGCGACGACCATGCCCACGATCTCTTCGCGGCCCACCTTCATTGCCCGCGCATAGCCGTGATGCGGCGCGCTGTGCACCCAGGCCGCCTGCACCAGGTCCTTGCGGCCGAGCAGCACGCCCGCGCTCTGGGGACCGCGGATGATCTTACCGCCGCTGTAGCCGACCAGCGTGGCGCCGCGCTGCAGGTGGATGTTCGGCATGGTGAGGACTTCGGCCGCGGCGTCCACCATGATCGGCACGTCATGCGGTTTGGCGATGCGGGCGATGGCCTCGAGCGACATCGGCCCAGTCTCATTCCGCTGGTTCGCGAAGAAGTAAATCATCGCGGTCCGGGGTCCGATGGCGCGTTCGAGTTTCTCGGGCGTGTCGGCTTCGACGATGCGGACACCGACGGCGCGGATGGCCGCGTCGTAGACGTTGCGCGAGTGCGACGGAATGAGGACTTCATCCTTCGCGAAGCCGCGCAGGTCGGGCATGCGCACGTGCAGGTCCGGATTGCCGCCCGCCACGCACGCCGCCGTGGCATGCGTCATCGCTGCGGCGCAGCCCGAACTGACCATGCCCCATTCCGCGCCGGTCAACTCCGCCAGCCGCTTGCCGGCGGCATCCATCAACTCGTCGAGGTTGGCGTATTGCTGATTGGCCAGCGACTTGGCCTCGCGCACCTCGGGCAGTTCCATGGAACCGCCGATGATGGTGAACTTGCCCCGGCCGTTGATGATTGGGCGCACGCCAAGCGACGTGTAGAGTGCACGGCCGTCAGGGCCCGTGGCCGCCGCCGCCGCCCTGGACGCTGCGGCCGGGGACGCCGCCGCCGGGGGGGGCGCGCCCTGGGCCGCCTCGACGCTGCCGTGTGATGACGCCGCGACGGCAAGTCCGACGGCTGGTGCGGCCTTGAGAAACGCTCGCCGTGCCGGCGAGTGGGGTGGGTTGGGGTCGCGCATCGTGAACCGAACTCCTGCATACATGAAGCGGCGCGGACGACCGGGTGGCCGTCCGCACCTCGCGAAGGTGTGCGACGAGTCACGCGCCACGGGCGACGGGCGACGGGCCTAGAACAGGAACTTGGCGCCCAGCTCCATGCGCCGCAAGGTCCCGGCCGAGGTGACACGGCCGAAATTGGCGGCGCCGAAGGTGGTGTTGGGGCTGCCCCAGTTCACCGTGTTGAACAGGTTGAACACCTCAGCGCGCAGCTGCACGCGCGCCCGTCCACCGACGTAGACGTTCTTCATCAGCGACAGATTGGTAACCTTCGAGCCGAGCCCCCGCAGCAGGTTGCGCTGCGCGTTGCCGAACGTGTAGAGGTCGGGCAACGCGAACGCCGACGCGTCGATGCAGTTGACCAGCCCGAGGCCATCGGGGTTGGGCTGGCAGTTGACCGACGGACTGCCGGTCACGTTGGGCCGCTGGGCGCCGCGGCCGATGTTGGCACGGTCGCCCTGGATGGTGACGTTGAGCGGCGTGCCGCTCTGCAGCGTGGTGACACCGCCCACCTGCCAGCCGCCGAGCACCTGGCGCAGGACGACGTTGGGCGAGTCACGGAAGAACGGCGTGTCGTAGATGAAGCTGAGCACGAAGCGGTGCGGCACGTCCCAGTTGGCCGGGCCGTAGTCGCTCCAGATGTCGTAGTCGTTGACGATCGACCCGCCCCCGTTCGAGTGGTTGGCCATGTCGCGGGTCTTCGACCAGGTGTAGTGCGCGTTGGCCAGGAAGCCCCTGGTCATGCGCCGGTTGAGGATGACGCTCACCGAGTCGTAGTTGGCGACCAAATCGTTCTGGATCGTCCGGATCTGACGGAAGGCCAGGTTCGGGCGGCGCGGGTCAATCGCGCCGGGACCGGGCAGCGGCGTGTTGTTGAAGAAGCTGCGGTCGAGGTTCGTCGTGCGCGATGCCAGGTATTGCACGTCGAGGACCGTCGCGGGCAGGATCTCGTGCTGCAGGTCGAGGCTCCACTGGTTCTTGCGAGCGTTCGGCAAGTTCCGATTGGGCGTGATCATGTTGGGCGGCCCACCCGGCCCGACGGCGCCAAAGGGCTGCTCGAAGGACAGCGTCGGGTTGCCAGGGTTGTTCTGGAACGTGAACTCGGCCGCCAGCGGCGGGTTGTTGGTGAGGAACGTGAACGAGTTCATCTGGTTGGGGTTGTAGTAGATCCCCCAGCCAGCGCGCACGACGGTCTTGTCCGACAGGCGATAGGTAGCGCCGAGGCGCGGCGCGATGTCCTTGTAGTTCGGCTCGTGAAACTGGAAGCCGGGCGAGGGCAGCGTCGTCGGGATGATCTGTGTCTGATCGGCGTTGAGCTCGGTGGCCAGTCCGGTGTACGTCTGGGCAGGCGTGTTGAGCTCGTAGCGCAGGCCGAGGTTCAGCGTCATGTTGCGGGTCGCCTGCCAGGTGTCGTTGACGAAGAAACCGTTGCGCCACTGGCCGACGTGTCCGAGCAACTGGTCGACCGGCGTGGTGACGGTGCGCGGCACGCCGAGCATGAAGTCGGCCACCGAGTAGCCGCTCATGTCGCCGTTGAACGAGAAGCTGCCGCGCGGGCTGTTGGCGGCGCGGCGCCCGGTGGCCATGCGGCGGATGTCGAAGCCGGCCCGGACGTTGTGGTTGCCCTTGGTGTAGGCGAGGACGTTCGACATCTGAAAGGTCGTGTCGAACTGGCTCCAGTTGGTACCGCCGGCGCCGAGGCCGCTGAACGCGGAGACGCCAATCGACGGAATACCGGGGTTGCTGAACTGCGTGTCGAAGTTGAAGCCGGGAATGCCCAGATCCGTGCCCGCCGACGACAGACCATCCACGGTGAAGTTGTTGATCGTGTCGAAGTCGATGCGGTGGTAGCCGACGCGGAAGTCGTTGTGCAGCGTCGGCGTCAGCGTGTGCGTGTACCCCACCAGGGTGTTCTTGTTGACGCGCGGCTGCGCGATGCCGGTGCTGGGCACCGCCCCGAAGTTGCTCGTGTAGCTGTCGTCCCAGTTGTAGCGCACGTTCAGGCGGATGTTGTTCGAGATCACCTGGTCGACCCGCGCCAGGACCTGGTCGTTGTCGGTGATGCTCGACTGCGTGCCGACGAGGTTGGACGCCGTCCCGGGGCCGGTCGGCGCCGGGTAGTACTGCAGCATGCGAAGCGCCACCGGCGACAGCTGCGACTGCGGGATGATGTTGCCCGGATAGGGCTGCCCGGTGAACGGGTTGCGGATCTGCGTGCTGACTTCAGAGAAGTTGCCCTGCCGCATCAGCGCCGTCGGCACGGAGACGATTTGGGTGCTCAGGCCCTCGGCCCGGACGCCCTCGTACGCGCCCATGAAGAAGGTGCGGTTACGGCCGTTGTAGACGCCGGGAATCACCACCGGCCCGTCCATCTGGATGCCGAACTGGTCGCTGCTGCGCGGGTTCTTGGGCTGGTTGGCCGGCTGGAAGTACTCACGCGAATCGAGGTTCTGGCTCTGGTAGTACTCGAAGAGCGAGCCGTGCAGGGTGTTGGTGCCCGCCTTGGTCACGACGTTGATGTGCACACCCAGGTACGAGCCGTACTCGGCCGAGGTGCTGCCGGTCTGCACCTGCACCTCCTCGACGGCATCGGCAATCGGGCGCATGCTGGTCGCCGCCAGCAGGTTCGACGAGGAGTTGATGCCGTCGAGCGTCAGGCTGTTCTGGATGTCGCGCTGACCGGCGCCGCGGAAGGTGAGGCCGATGTCGCTGGTCGTGCCCTGCAGCACACCGGGCGTCGTCGCCGCCATCTGCCAGACGTTGCGGCCGGCCATCGGCAGGTCGACGACCGCACGCTTCTCGACGGTGGACGAGATGGCCGCGCGATCTGTGGCCAGCGCCGCCGCCGCCGCCGCCACGGTGATGGTCTCGGAGAGGTTGCC
>JBPCKA010000085.1:0-15784 GCA_051004735.1 Euzebya sp.
GCGTCAGGGTCGTGGCGGGTCTTCCCGACCCCCGAGGTCGGGCTCCATTGCGGCACCAAGGTGATCGCAGACCCGGGTGTGGCGACCAAGGTCTTCCCGACCCCCGAGGTCGGGCTCCATTGCGGCCGTTCTGATGTCGGAACTGCCTGACATCACACCGCGTCTTCCCGACCCCCGAGGTCGGGCTCCATTGCGGCTTCGTGATCCCACGCCGGGACGTGCGACGATTCGGCGTCTTCCCGACCCCCGAGGTCGGGCTCCATTGCGGCGGTGCGGATGGCCTGGGCCTGTGGGTCCTTGTCGATCGTCTTCCCGACCCCCGAGGTCGGGCTCCATTGCGGCCCCCGGTCAGCGATGAGTGGGCCACCCCCACCGTCGTCTTCCCGACCCCCGAGGTCGGGCTCCATTGCGGCCTTTCCCATAGCCATCGGTCACCTGAGAATGGGCGTCTCCGCCATGACTGAACCAACACGTTGGCGCCTCCCGTTGGAACACTTGGTCCGCGGCTGCGTGGTGACCTGGACATCGCCGTAGACGTTGTCCTGTGATTCGTCCATCAGGCCCTGAGCGTCCTTGCGATCAGTTCGTGAAGGAAACGTCGACCCGATGCGGGATCGGCAAGCACTCCAGTGCCTACTTGACCATGTCTCCAGGCCCGAAGACGGTCACGTCCTTGGGCAAGTCAGCTGGCGCGGTCGCCCGCGTCCAGACCCATCGCTGTGGACGGTCGATTGGGTCTGGAACCATGCCCAAGTCGGTGGTCAAGCTGTCAACCATCTTGGATCGAACGGACCGGCCGACCACTTGGCCTCGCCCACCATGATCGTGCGACCATCATGCATGGCAAGAACGGCGATCTCGACAGGACGCTTTCCGCTGGACCACCAGCGTCCGACCAGCGACATCGGATCAAGATGTCCATCACGCGGACCCGCCTCGCGTGCGCCCGCGCCTCTGCCTCAAGCCGTACGCAGCCGCACACCACGCAGCGAGAGATCCAGCGCGGCCGTCGGCCTAGCCGGGCCCGCCCCCACGACGAGCGTGGTCATGCAGAAGCGACCTGTTCGGCGCGCTCGCGGCGGGCCAGTTCGACTGCGGCTTCGATGCGTTCGAGAAGATCGGCGGTGTCGCCGTCGTCGGAAGCTCGATCGACGAGTTGCTTAATCCGCTGGTGTGACACCCCTAGGACCTCGCCGGCTTCGCGCATGGTGAGGTGTGCCTTGAGGAACGCCACCGCCGCGCGACTGCGAGCGCTTGCCGCTTCGGAGCGGGCCGCGTCCTCGACGAGGTCGGCGTCGCGATATAGCTCCACCATCTGTTGCAACTCGGGTGGGAGTTCGATTAGTACGTTCACCTCCACGAGGGTTGCCGGGACTTCGAGTAGATCGCCGATCAGGCTGCGGGCGACCCCCTCGACGTCGGTGAGGCGTCGAGCTTGGCTCACACCCAGCATGTTCGTGGGAAGCCCCGAGGTGACTTCGATTGCCCACCAGTCACCCGACCGGGTGGCGGTCACGTCGTAGGTGTCGCTCATGGTGTTTTCTCCTGTTCGGCGAGGCCTTCCAGATGCTCGGTCAATCTCGTGATGATGGTGCAACGTGAATCCTGCGCACTTCCAGATCTCGTGACTGCCCTGACGAACCAAGCCCGCAGTCACGCCGTAACGCTTGGCGAGTCTCCGGATCTGCCTCTCCAGCTCTTGCTTCTCGGCAAGCTATCAGTCTAGCTCACTCTAGACAAGTCAGTCAAGGACAGGATAGACAAACTGAGAGGGCTGCGTGGCCGCGGCGTGCTGCGCGACGCCGGAGCCGTCAATGGAGCCCGACCCCGAAGGGCCGGGAGACGATCCCCCCCCGCCGCGGGCGGCCTGGCAGATTTGGTGCTCTCGGTCAAGTGGTTGGGAGCGCCGCGAACGGGCTAGCGCGTACAGCTCGGCACCGTTGGCTCACCAGTCCCGGCGAACTCACCGCCGCGAATGCTCGTCACCTCCGGCGAGGGTGTCGGCGGCCCCGAAGACCCCTACGCCCCGAAGTACGGACACACCTCACCCAGACATGACCTTGGTGTCGGAAGTCCCTCCTTCATCGTTTCCTTTGGTGCAGAGGTGTGCCGCTGTCGGTGTCGTGCAGGACGTGCCCTGTTGGTGCGACGGCCGTCACCACGAACACGGCGGCTGGCACTCAGCCCCTCGGTCAGTAGTCGTCGTGACGTCGGAGCCACGTGTACGGCTCGGACTGCGGCCATCCGGGTGGCGAATCTTCCCAGAGTTCTTGGCGCCCGTACGGTTAGGTCGAGGTAGCTCCAGTGGCTGCCCAGATGTTCGACGCCGCGTGCTCCGGTGTGGTAGGTCCGGTAGATCTCGGAATCGTCGCGAACGAAGACGCTGACGCCGTGGTGTTCCTCACCTTCGACGGTCGCGTCGAAGTCGTCGTTGAAACTCGTTCCGGCGGAGGAGAACCAGGGGAGGTCCCATCCCATTCGGGCGCGGTAGGTCTGGAGCATCGGGAGTGGCGCTCGGGACACGAGTGCGAGTGACGTGTCGCGGGCGTTGAGGTGCGCGGGGTGCGACATGGCATCGACCACCCATGAACATCCTTCGCAGCCTGCCTCCCAGTCCGAGTCGAACATGAAGTGGTACACGATGAGCTGCCGTCGATCCGCAAACAGCTGGGCCAGTGAGACCTCGCCGGTCTCGCCTTCAAGCGTGTACGCCAAATCGACTCGCACCATGGGGAGCCGTCGCCGCGACGCGTGCAGCTCATCGAGTTGTCGGGTCAGCGCCTTTTCTCGGACGCGGAGGTCGGCCAACGCATGGTCCCATTCGTCCTTGGTGGCGACCGGTGGTAAGGGACGGCTCGGGGTGGTCAATTGCGGCTCCGTTTCTGGACACTTCCGGTAGGCGTGACCTGTTGGTGGTGGATGATGCAATCGAACCACTCGGCGAGAGATCCGCCCGTCATGTGGGACAGGGCGCTGACCGAGGGCTCGTAGTGGTGGCCGATGAGGCGAATCATTGCAGGGGCGTGGAGCCAGGCCCGCAGTGGCGAGGGGGTGTCGACGGGGGTCTCGAGTAGGAACGTGTGGTTTCCTGCCTGGCGGTCATCGAGTACGTCCCGTCGAGGTCGCCCGGGACCGCCAGGTCGAAGGCGTACACGTCGTTTTCTGGCCCGCCGACTGAGCAGTCGCTGGTCCCAGCACCGGAGGCGCCCGGCTGGACCGTGACCTCATAGGTGATGGCGTTCTCGCCGACACTCGACGGGGCGGTCACCGTCGGCGGTTCCTGCGCACCGCCGGGCAGGACGAGTAGGCCGGTCACCAGGGTGACAACCGCGATGAAGACGAGGACCGTGCGTCCAATGGTCAAGAGCCTGATCGACTACTCGTGTGCGGATCTGGAGGCACTGGAACGCGAACGCCCCGAGCTCGGACGTGTCGAGTTGATCGACGGAGCAATGCATGCGACTGGGGAGTCGGCATTGGGCATCCCGCACCAAATCATTCTGCAGCGACTGTTCATGGTGAGGAGCATGGAGTTCGGCGCGCCTATCTGGACCCGCGCCAGCACGACGGCTGGTGGATTCGCCTGGACGGTGTCGACCACGACGGAGGGTCGGCGCAATGGCTGCTCGTCGGTTGGGAACCGTTGGTGTTGGACAAGGACGTACTGCTGGCTCCGCCCGTCATGCTCTAGCGACCCCTTGCGGGGTACGACCAGACGTCGTTCAGGTCGCGCAAACCTAGGTCCCGAACCAGTCAGTTCCCGCTGTTCGAGCCAGGATTCAGCGATGACCTATAGGTACTTCTTCCCATATCCGGGAAGCCAGCTAATACCTAGGCTCAGGGGATGCGCCGATTCTCTGTTCTCGCCTTGCTGTCGCTTTTGGTCACGATGATGCCTAGCGTGCCAGCCGCGGCATTCGTTGACCAGGTGGATCGAGTGGCCGGCCCTGAACGCATCACCACGGCAGTCGCTGCGTCCTCCTACGGCTTTGAGCAGGCTGACACGGTGGTCCTGGCTCGGGCCGATGAGTTCCCCGACGCGCTGGCTGCGGGGCCGCTTGCCCGCAGCCTGGATGCCCCCATCCTGCTGACCGGCCCCGATCGCGCGGCCGAGACGGTCATGGCCGAGATCGATCGACTGGGCGCACAGACGGCGGTCATTGTCGGCGGAGACGCAGTCATCGAAGATTCGGTCGTCGAGCAGTTGACTGCCGCAGGGCTACAGGTGGAGCGTATTGCAGGGCCCTCGCGATTCGACACCGCAGTGGCCGTCGCCAGCCGGCTAGGGGCGCCCTCCGGTCAGGCACTGCTTACGCTGGGCGAGGACACAGGCCTGGTCAGCGGGTGGGCGGATGCGTTGTCCTCTGCAGCATTCGGGCTGCTTGATCAGGATATTCCACTGCTGTTGACCCGCCAGGCAGCGATTCCCGCCACCACCCTCCAAGCGCTGGATGACCTGGACGTCACCGACGTCACGATCATCGGCGGGCCTGCAGCGGTGTCGGCGACCGTCGCGGACCAGCTTCGCGCGGCCGGCCACACCGTCACCCGACTGGCTGGGGGAAACCGGTTCGAGACCTCTGCGACTGTCCTGGATCATGTCGTCACCCAACCGGCCTTCGCACAGGTCGATGACACCTTCGGCCTGGTTGCGGCAACCGGCGCGAACTTCCCTGATGGCCTGACCGCCGGCGGCTTGACCGGTGCCCTCAATGGCGCGGCTGTCCTGGTGCCCAACACCAACCTGGACGCAGCCCCTCAAGTCGTCTCGGTCGTCAGTTCGCTTGCGTCCCGAATCGACCCGGCCGTCGTGCTTGGTGGTCCTGCCGCCGTCGGCGATGACGTGCTCAACCGCTTGAACGAACTGCTCAGCGATCCGACCACTGCTGGCGAGGGCGTCCCGGAGGACGAGGCCGGTACCGACACTCCAGGCGACGACGGGACGGGGGGAACCGGGGGAGGAGGGACTGTCGGCGGTGGTGGCGGTGGTGACGGAGGGACCGGTGACGGAGGGACCGGCGGCGGCGGTGGCACGGGTGGCACTGTCATCAACCCGCCACCGCTCATGGGACAGAGCGGTGCTCCGACGTTTGCCGATCAGATCTCGTTCCTCTACTCCGGCCCGGACCCGGTGCAGACGGGGGTGGACGTCTCACAACTGAGCATCGAGCACCTCGCGACGTTCAGTGGGTTCGTGCTGGACAGGCAGGGCGACCCGGTGCCCGGCGCGGTCGTGACCGTCCTTGGACACGATGAGTTCGGACAGACCACGACCCGGGACGACGGACGCTATGACATGGCCGTCAACGGCGGCCAGGTGCTGACGATCACGGTGGAGGCGGATGGGTTCCTGTCGGTGCAGCGCACCGCTGACCTGCCCTGGTCGGATTACCACGTGCTGGAGGACATCGTCCTGACGCCGCTTGATGCCGCCGTCACCACCATCGACATCGCCGCGGGCGGGACCCATGTTTCAAGCATGTCCAGCGATGACGATGGGGATCGCCAAGTCACCATGGTCTTCCCTCCAGACACCGCCGCCACCATGCACCTGCCCGATGGATCCACCCAGCCACTGTCAAGCCTCGACGTCCGGGCAACCGAGTACACCGTCGGACCCGACGGGCAACGGGCGATGCCGGCCGACCTGCCGCCGTCGACTGAATACACCTACGCCGTCGAGCTCAGCGTCGACCAGGCCCTGGCCGCCGATGCCACCAAGGTCACCTTCGACCAGCCGGTCGCGGTCC
The DNA here is from genome assembly GCA_051004735.1 of Euzebya sp. Lineage (GTDB taxonomy): Bacteria > Actinomycetota > Nitriliruptoria > Euzebyales > Euzebyaceae > Euzebya. The sequence continues at coordinate 5,751 of JBPCKA010000085.1, forward strand.
ACATCGACGACTTCCTTGGGTTCCCGGCCGGCGTTGCGGTTCCCGTCGGGTTCTACGACACCCAGGATGCCGCGTGGAAGCCGATCGAGGCTGGGCTGGTTATCGGCGTCGTCGTCAACGATGGCACTGCCGAACTGGACCTGAATGGTGACGATGTCGCCGACGACACCGACGACGTGATCGCCGCCGAAATCGGCCTGACTGACCAGGAACGCGACGCGATCGGCGCTCGCTTCACCGAGGGCCAAACACTGTGGCGGTTCCGTACCGACCACTTCTCCTCCTTCGACTGCAACTACGCCAGCCGCCCACGCATCCCCAACCAGGCCCCCGACCCGAATAACCCCAATGGCACCAACCCGCCGTGCAAGCAGCAGGGCTCATCGGTCATCCGTTGCGAGGACCAAACCCTGGGGGAAAGCTTTGCGCTGACTCCGGAGGTGTCGATCAGCTACGACTCTGCCCGCGTGCCGGCGGTCGGACGGTCGATCACCATCCCGGTGACCGGCGACGATCCGCTGCCACCGGAACTTACCGAGATCAGTGTGGAGATCATCGTTGCCGGCAAGCGGACCACCCGGACGTTCGTGCCGACACCAGGACTCTCGACGTCGTTCACCTGGGACGGACTTGATGCCTTTGGTCGCGAGGTACCCGGTGGCATCCCGATCACGGTCGTCTACCGGTTTGTGTACGACTTCGGTTACGAAGTGGGCCGCTTTGGCGAACCGCCCTCATCAGCCACGGTGTCCTCAGAGGACCTGCCCTCTGGCCGTACTGCCCGGGAACTGGCCAGTCGTTGGCGTGGCACCCTCGGGGCGCTTGATCCTCGGGTGCAGGGATTGGGTGGCTGGACATTGGACCAGCACCACGCCTATGACGTGTCCAGTGGCCGTGTATTGCTTGGCAGCGGCGACACCGTGTCCCGTGAGGGCGGCCCCTTCGCCCAGGCGCAGATGATTGCCCTGGGAAATGAATTCACGTCCACGACGCCCTCTGACCACGTTCCCGATGGCGCGAACGCCTACGACGCTCGCGTGGACTTCTGTTGTGCCGAACCGGCGATCGGTGCGGACGGCAGCATCTACGTGTCAACCCAGCACTTCGAAGATTCGTCCCTTTACCACCACCTGCGACGCATCACCGCGGACGGGACCCTCGACAGTGTCGCCGGAAGCGGACCGGAAGGCTACAGCGGCGACGGTGGCCCGGCCGTTGATGCCGAGGTCAGTGAGATCACCTCGATCGCGCTGCATCCCGATGGATCGATTTGGTTCGCCCAAGCGGGTGACGAGAGCGTGATCCGGCGGGTCGGCGTCGACGGGGTCATCACGACGGTAGTGGGTGGCCGGGACCGGTATGACGCCACCGGTGACGATGGCCCCGCAGTCGAGGCCGGACTGAGGTTCGCGTCTGACCTGGAGATCGCCCCTGACGGCACGGTGTTCATCGCCGACGACGATCGGGTCAGGCGTGTCGGACCGGATGGAATCATCTCCACCTACACCGGGGGAGGGGATCAGATAGTCCGCAGTGACGGAGGCGGAGGGGTTCCACAGAATGCATGTCTGGATACGCCCTGTGGCCGCCTGGAAGTGGACCTGTTGTCGGTGGATGAGATCGAACTGGCCACCGACGGCACCCTGTATGTCGCCACCAACCAGACGATCGGTCGGGTCACGACCGACGGTCAGTTCCAGCAGATGTCAGACGGTGACGGGGGCACCATCCGCGCACAGATCGGCATGGCAATCGGCGCCGGTGACGACCTGTTCTTCAGAGCCCGTTCTGGAGCCCAGATCCAGCGGATCGACCTCGGCAACCCTGGGGCCGGCCCTGCGATCGTGGCGGGAACCCCATCGGTGTCCGGCCTGCAGAGTCCTCCGCGAGTCCCGACCCTGCCCCCCGCGGCCTACCAGTCACGCCTGTTCCACCCCCAGGTGTCGCCCAGTGGCGAGCTCATCGCCGCCGTAGGCCGGGGAATTGCCGTGCTGACCAGGCCCTACGCCAGCGTGTCGACCCTTCCGACTTATGACCTTGGGGAAGGGTTACGTGCGGTCCTGCCGGAGGAGCTCGCAAGCCAGACCACCTACGCCATCCCGCATCCTGACGGGTCCCAGATCTGGGCGTTTGCCGACACCGGACGTCATGTCGCGACCGTCGATGCCGCCACCAAAGCGATTCTGTGGCGCTTCGGCTACAGCAGCGACGGGCTTTTGACCTCTGCCTCCGATGCGTTCGGGCAGGTCACCACCATCAGTCGCCCCGACGACACGCAAGTCCTGATCGAGGACTCCTTCGGGCGGCAACTCCAGTTGACGCTGGACTCAGACGGGTGGTTGGACACCATCACTGACTTTGCCGGTCGCCAGCGTCTCCTCCAGCATTCCGTCGACGGCCTGTTGGAACTGCAGACCGACCCCGCTGGGAACGACGCCAACTACACCTGGAACGACGAAGCACAGCTGGAACGGGCCGTTGCAACAGACGGCACAACCTTCGTCCTGGACCAGACCGACGATGGCGCGTCGACCCTGAGCATCGACGGCGAGACCAGCACCTATCGGTCAGAAACCCAACGCGATGGGACCGTCCTGCGATCCTTCACCGACCCCAGCGGACTGACGACCCAGACCACCCAGACCCTGGACGGCGTGGTGATCCGGACAGTCGGTAGCGCCACGCGTGAGGTGACATTCCAACCCGACCCACGCTTCGGCGACGACGTCCGATACCCGGCGGAGTCGGTGATGATTGAGGGATCAGCAGGGACGGTCCGATCCACCCTGGAACGCGTGGTCGACCTTGCCGACCCACTTGCACCATTGGACTACACCACCGTCACCGACACCGTCACAAACCCGCGCGACGGGGACCTGGTCAGTGTCTACGACGCAGAATCGCGGACCACCACCGTCACGCTTGGCGATGGGACAACGCAAGAGTTGGAGCTCACGCCCGAAGGATTGCCGGCAAGGTTGGACGTGGGGACGGGCATTGCGCCCTACCTCTATACCTACGACGCCCGCGGTCAGATCGCCCAGATGGGCCAGACAGGTGCGCTGGACACGTTCGCCTATGACGATCGCGGGAACCTGGCGACGACGACGGACCCCGATGGTGACGTCACCAGTTACGGCTACGACGCCGCCGACCGTCGGACCTCCCTGACCACCCCGGATGGTCACACCACGCAGTTCGACCACGACGTGTTGGACAACCGCGATGGCTGGACGATGCCCGCTGGGCAGAGCCATACCCTGAACCACACAGCATTCGGGCAACGGACCGGGTACCAGCCTCCGCTCGCCTCGACCAGTGAGTCGTTGACCTACGGCGATGCCCGCGGTCTGCAAGATGAACAGCACCTGGATGGTTCCGTCACCGACTACACGGTCATCGACCGACAGCTTCGGGGCATCAGCAACGCTGGGGGTGCCACCACCATCGAATACGGTGGGACATCTCGTCCCGACGATCCCTGGACCACTCTCAGCCGGACCCCCACCCGCGGTGACGCGTTGGTTGTGAGCCGGACGTATTTCAGTGGACTGCTCCGCACCCAACAGACCACGGCTGGGCAGGGTCTGACCCACCGCTACAGCTACTCTGAACTTCGTGTCGCCGAGCGACGTCTGGACTCCGGCGATACGATCACCTTCACCTACGACGGTGCCGGTCAGCGAGCCACCGCAGGCGGGTTCACTTACGAACGGGATCCGGCCGGGTTGCTTTCAGCGTTGGACGACGGCAACACCCGCCTTGAGCGTAGTCGAGGGGACCGCGGGGAGGACGAGGGCACACGCCTGGTGCACATCGACTCGCCCGACGTGGTTGTGTCTGAACTCGACCAGGAGGTCGATGCCGAGGACCGCGTGAGCGCACGGACGTTGACCATCGGTGACGACCCAGCCGAGACCCAGACGTTCACCCATGATGCCGACGGCCAACTGGCTGCTGTACAGGACGGCGAGGGCAACGTCGTGGAGCTCTTCAGCTACGACGGCAACGGCAACCGAACCGGACACACAGTCGGAGGCACCCAACGGGTTGCCACCTACGACGACCGTGACCGGATCATCGCACGTGATGGGATCAGCTACGACTACGACGAGAACGGCTTCGTCAGCCGAATCGGTGAACTGCTGTTGGACTACCTGCCCACCGGTGAGCTTGTCAGCGCCCAGGATGTCCCGGGGGCGCCCGTGAGCTATGGCTTTGACGGACTGGGACGCCTGTCTGAACGCACCAACGCCAGCGGAACCACCGGGTTCATCTACGGGGACGAGGCCGACGACTTGAAACTGACCGCATCAGTCGACCCGGCAGGCGTGCGTAGCCAGTACCTCTACACCGAGGACAGCCGGCTGTTCGCGGTGCTCCGCAACGGCAGCCGGTACGGGGTGATGACCGATGGTGTCGGCTCACCTCTGGTCGTCGTGGACGACACCGGCACGATCGTGTTGGAGCGGGGGTACAGCGCCTTCGGGGAACTGCTCAGCGAGTCGGGATCCTTTGACCTGCCACTTGGCTTCGGCGGCGGCATTGCCGATTCGGTCACCGGTCTGGTCCGGTTCGGCATGCGCGACTACGAACCCGCATCGGGACGTTGGACTGCACCGGATCCGGCACTGTTGGGCGGCCAGGACCCCAACCTGTACCGCTACGTCAGCAACGACCCGGTCAGCCGTCGAGACCCGAGCGGTCTGATCGACATCAGCGGCGTCTTCTGCTTTGGTGCCTGCGGATCGGCGTCGGTCCAGATCAGCAGCGAAGGCTTCAGCGCCTGCCTCGGCTTCGGTGTGGGAATCGGTGGTGGCCTGGGTGTGAATCTTGCCGGTGGCCCAAAGGACTATGGCACCAGCGTGAACGTCGAGGTGGGAATCGGACCAGCCAGTGTAAACCTCGACATTCCCTTGGTGGGGTCGCCCTGTGCCAGGCCAACGCTAGGCAATGGCTTGAACTTTGCAGCTCCTTTGAATCTCAAGGTCGGGGCTCTGGCCCAACTCCAGAGCTGCTACCGGTTCATCTGATTCCGCAACTTCGAAGAAGGGCGGTCAGCCGGCGCAGATACCAAGTGGGTCACGATGTCGTCCAGCGCCACGGCACGGACACCCCGATCCCGTAGGAGCCCATCGTCACCGTCCGGGTCTTGCCGTTCTGGTCCAGGACCGTCAGGTCCAGCGCCTCGCTGTACTTGGTCCCGAGTTGGAAGATGTGACCGATCTCCACGCCCCGCTTGATCTCCAGGGGCTTGCCGCAGTTCGGGCAGGGGTCGCCGGCCAACACCTGCGCCACGTCGACGTTGCCGTCTGGAGTGAAGTCACGCCCCATCACCAGGTTCAGGACGTGCTTGCCGTGCTGGTCTGCGCCGGTGATCCAACTGGTCCCGGGTGCGACCCGAGGGTCGACCAGGTACCTGATTCCGCTCCGCTGCTCCGAACCGAGGACGCCCGATGTAGCCCTTGACCAGGTTCGGGTGGGCTTCTAAGTCGGCCTCGGTGAACTGCTCAGGCTCGGCCGGGGCCATCTGGGCCTCGACGCGCTTCATGTCGACATCGCGGTCCCCGGGCAGGCCGATGACCAGTGGTTCCCGGGTGCCGTCAGGGTGCTTCAGCATGACCACGACGTTCTTGAGGGTGTCCGCGGCGGTCCAGTCCCGGTCGGGATGGCGCAGGTCCTGCCGCTGGTTGAACAGGTTCACCAGGGTGGTGATGGTGGGGGTCTCCGGAGTGTCCATGACCTGGGCGTCGGGTTGACCCTCAACCGGTTGCGGCTCCGGTGCCGGGACGTTGACCGCCTCGGTGTTGGCGGCGAAATCGCAGGACGAACAGCCGGCGTAGGTGTCTTCCCCAACCTCGATCGGAGCCAAGAACTCCTCACTGGCGGACCCACCCATGGCGCCCGACGTGGCCTTGACGATCACGTACTCGATGCCCGGGCGGTCGAAGCAGTCGATGTAGGCCCGGCGGTGGGCATCGTAGGAGGCCTGCAACCCCTCGGCGTCCAGGTCGAAGGAGTAGGAATCCTTCATCGTGAACTCTCGACCGCGGAGCAGCCCGGCGCGTGGCCTGGCCTCGTCCCGGTACTTGGTCTGGATCTGGTACAGCGACAGCGGCAGGTCCTTGTAGGAGGAGTACAGGTCCTTCACCAGCAGGGTGAACATCTCTTCGTGCGTCGGGGCCAGCAGCGGGGCAGCATCACGACCTCCTTGTGCTGGTCCTCGCTCTGCAGATGGCCCATCACCGTGAAGCGCAGCCCCCGGTCGACGTATGCGAAGCCGTCCAGCCGTTCAGCAAACCAGCGGTAGTTGCGGCTGTCGTAGTCCGATGCCTCCCGCATCAGGACCATGAACGCGGCGGTGTGTCCGTCCGCCCTGACCAGGACGGCTTCGTCGGCCAGATCGAGCAGGTCGGAGAAGGCGCGTGCATCGAGCGCGCCGATTGCGGGGACCTCGACCTGGTTCATCCGGTGCAGGACGGCAACGTCCTCGGCATGCACCCCGATCTGGAGGGTGGGTTATGGCCCGGCCGGGGTATCCAGCGGGCGGGCAAAGGACAGCTCGTGCCCGTCGGGATCGCGGACGTGGAAGTACCGCTCGCCCCAGGGCGCATCCTCCGGCTGGCCATCGGGAGTCCCCCCAGCGTCGACCACACGTCGCCACATCGCGTCGACGTCGGAGACGTGCAGGATAACCCGCCCCCACTGGTCGCTGTGCCCGGGATCGCCCTGCTGCAGATTCAGATAGGACCCGGCTATGGCGTATGAGGTGAAGTCCCCTCCGCTGCCGCCGTGGACCGTGCGCAACCCGAGGGCGTCGTAGAAGGCGACGGCGACGTCCATGTCGCGGACCACAAGGGTGACGGCACTGAGACTCTCGATGTGCATGCCCGCATCATCGCCTAGGCCGGGGTGCTCGACGGTGCAGGGCGCCGCACGCCGGTCCGACGCCGGGGCCGGCTCGCACCCCCTCCACCGACATGTCGTCTGGGCGATCTGGTCTGCCGGGTCACGGCAGGATGGCTGTGGGACGGCTCAGGACGGGATGGCTGGCGGCAGCCCCGACGTTCCTGGGGCTGCTCACCGAGCCTGCGATCCAGGCGGCGTGGTTGTGCCTGTTGACCGTCGGGGCGCTGGTACCGGAACGTCCTCGCGTCACATCGATCGGTCCCCGGTGATGCCGAGGGAGCAAGGTCGGTGGGGGTTGTCCCCGGCGCCTGTGCGGGCATAGGACAAGCATCAGCACGCAGATCACGTCCCCGGCAGTGCCAGGCCGTTCCACGAGGACCCGGCGTGGCTGGACTGGCTCGCCTGGACTTGCCTGACGACCAGTGCCGGCGGTTGGACCGCATGACGGTGCGGTGAACGGGTTGTACTCCGACGCCCATGTGGTCGGTGAATCCGGTCATCGCCGCGGATCAGCCTGCATTGGTTGCCGTGTCATCAATCGTGAGAGACCCGAGCCGGTTCAGAGCGCAGTGGTTTTCGCGGGCGTTGACGCATCGGAGTCGACCGGTCTGACGGCACGAAGGGTGGCCCCTAAGGACTAGAGCGCCCCGCTCGGTTCCGTCGGAACCCGTCTCGAGAGGGCGCGCCCGGAAATGCGGCGCGCAAGGCTTGCCGGGCTTGTCGATCAGCCGGATTCGGTGGCGCTCGACCCCGTCGGGCATCTCAGCCATGCCGACGCGGCACAGCGATACGACCGCGTCCACGGGCGCGACCTCCAGGCCGGGCAGGTTCCCGACCAGCACGTCGGGGTCGCTCGGCAGCGGGCCGCACCACGTGGCCGGCTCGCCGTGCTTCGCCTCGGCCATGAGCGACGGCGCCGATGGCCAGCCGATCCCGTCGGCCTTTCCCTTCCTCGCCGTCAGTACGGCCAGGCGGATGAGGTCGTCGGCGCCGTAGCCCGGCCGGTGCTGATAGTGACCGTCGACGGTGTCGTCATTGTCGGCGAAGCGTGACTGGACCCATTCGAGGAAGAACAAGCGAGGACAATAGACGTACTCGTTGACCATGCGTGCTGGGACCAAGTCGGGAACCACTCAAGTGCCTACTCGACCATGTCTCCGGGACCGAACACGGTCACGTCCTTGGGCAAGTCACCGGGCGCGTTCGCCCGCGTCCAGATCCATCGCTGTGGACGGTCGATCGGGTCTGGAACGAAGCCCAAGTCGGTGGTCAAGCTATCGACCCATCTTGGGTCGAACGGACCGGCCGAGCACTTGGCCTCGCCCACCATGATCGTGCGACCATCATGCATGGCAAGAACGTCGATCTCGACAGGACGCTTTCCGCTGGACCACCAGCGGCCGACCAGCGACATCGGATCAAGATGTCCATCACGCGTGATCCGCCTCGCGTGCGCCCGCGCCTCTGCTTCAAAGACCCAGCCGAGATGCCGCGCCCACTCACCTTGCCTCGACCGCAGAACCGCAGCTCCCATTCCTCCCTCGATCCGGGCCCTGTCATTGTGCAGCACAGTGAACCAGAAGCGAAGGTAGGGGTCGTCAATGGAATACCTGGGTCTGGCCCGCCTGGGGGCGCCCACCGGGGTCTCCCGAAGCACAAGCCCTGAGTCGGTTAGGAATTCCAAGGCGTACTCGACGCGCTGACCAGCATCGGTGGCAATGTCGCCGTACTTGGTCCGGCCACGCCCCACGGCGGCAAGAACCCGGCCGAATCCGGGTCCGTATGGCAACTCCCGAAGGATGAGATCGGCGTCCTCGAGAAGAATTCCGCCTGCTTCTCCAGCGAGTCGTTGTCGATTCTCCGCAGCGGTCGAGGTGGTGTCCCAAGCGGCGACATGAAGGGGCCACCCTCCGCACGCCGCGTACGCCTCGATCGCATCCGCGGGCGGTAGATCCCAAATCCTTGCGACCGTGGGCAGGTCAAATGGCTTCAGCCGTAGGTGTGAGGTGGCCCTACCTCGGAGGGGTCCGTGAGGCCCGACCATTTGTTCCATCACCGTCGGCGCCGATCCCGTCAGCACGAGAGTGAGATGTGTTGGGGCTGACACAGACGTCAACCGGTCCCACACGGTCTGCACGACACTGATGAAACCCGGCGTCGATTGTTCCAGGTACGGAGCCTCATCGATCACGAGAATGATCGGCGTGGTTCTGGCCAAACCGATTATTGCCGTGAGCGCTCGCTCCCAATTGCCCAAGGGCACGGCGTCCGCGAGGAGAGGTTCATCGCTGAACACCGGTCGGAGCGCCTCGGAGAACCGTGAGAGTTCCACATACTCAGACTGCTGAGTGGCACTGAAGAACACGGTCCGTTGGTCGGCTACGCGATCCATGGCATGCAGCAGCAAGAACGTCTTGCCGACGCGACGGTGTCCGGACAGGATCACGAGCTGCGGGGTTCCGTGAACACCGTTATCGAAGGCGGAGGCCAGGGACGCCATCTCCGACACACGATCATGCAGTGGGCTAAGCACCTTGCCAGTGATCGTACATCACCGATGTAGTACATCGTTAATGTAGTGAAACATCGGATTCTTGCCTTAAGAACCGTTGACGTGAGAGTCTTCACTCTCGTAGCGTCGCGGGACGGTCGAAATCCAAACGGCAGGGCCATGGCGTGGAAGCCTTCGAAGCGTTCATGAAGCAAGCCACAGGCTTCCCGCCCTATCGGCGCACCCTAGTCACCCAAACGGCCGACCAGGTCCGTTCGTGGGTTACCTCACTCGACCTCACCGACCACGTGGCCGTCACTTCTCTTCTTGGCGGTGACGGCAAACTGGACGCCACGTGGCGTCTTGACCCGACTGCGGACACGATCCTGGCAGACCTTCGCTGACTTGTCCACCGATGCGCAAGCTGCCGAGGTGGTGCTGATCCACTCGCGATTTCGACCGCCTAAGCGAGAGGCCGCGATGGCAAGAGTCCTGATGCAACCCGGTCCGGAGGAAGCCATTGTTGTCACCACCCATGCTTTAGAGGCCGGAGTCGACATCACCAGCGCATGTTTGTTCACTGAACTCGCTCCGTGGAGTTCGATCGTGCACCGTGCAGAACCTTGCAACCGGT
>JBPCKA010000086.1:0-8079 GCA_051004735.1 Euzebya sp.
AATGGCGAATCTCCCCGCCCACTTCGATCCCGGCCCGTTCGGTTGGCTCGGGCACGATCAGCGCCAGGTGGTGGCGCAGCACCCCGCGGTAGGGCCCAACATGCGGCGGCAGATGCTTGCCCGGGCCAAGGATGGAGAAGAAGGCCGTCGTCATGCCCGGGATCGCCCGGAGCACGGCGGCGGTGCCTGGGCAGCGGATGCAGTTGGGATTGTCCCACACCCCGTAGCCGACGAACCAGAAGGTCTTCCATTGGTCGTCGTCGCTGAGTTTGATGTCGTCGGGCGCGATGTCTTGGAAGTTCGGTAACGCTTCGCGTACGCGAAGCACCTGCTCGGCTTCCGCACGGATCGTCGGGCAATGGGTCGCGAGCAGGTGGGTCCACGGAAACTGTGCGGGATCCAGAAAGGGCCCGGTATCCACCAGTGAGAAACGGCCGAACAGTCGATGGACCAACCGTCTGAGGACGTCGGTAGGTTGGGTCAACCGCTGGACGTGGGCAACCACGGTGCGGACGATTCCGGTCATTGGCTTCCTCCAGCAGATGTGCCTGGGCACTCTAGGTCAGATTCGATCTCGTGCCCCGGGTTGACCATGCGCTGGTGGCGCGACCCAGCCCGGGGCGTTGGTGTCGATGTGCAGGGGGGTCAGTCCGTCGGGCAGCGCCAACTCTGGCGTGGCGATGCCGTTGAACCAGATCGCCGAGCAGGGGCGGTGCGGCCGACGTCGGTGCTTCCGCGCTCAATATCCGCTGTGCAGCAGCTCCCTGGCGAAGGCCAGGATGTCGTCGCTGAACCGCGATGGATCATCCCAACGTGGGGTGTGTCCGACGCCGGGGTAGACGAGCAGCCTGGCGTTTGGGATTCGGCTCGCCAGCTGGTCCTGCATCTCCCGTGTGACCAGCGCATCGCTATCGCCCCACAGCAGCAGAGTCGATGCGGTGATCTGGGTCAGCTCGGACGTGTCGTCGTACTGCAGCAGATCCTTGAACGTCGCGTGCCACACCCGTGCCGGGACCTTGAGCAGCTCAGCGACGAGCTGGTCGAGCAGCTCAGGTGCGACATCGTCCGATGACGTGTCGACCACAAAGGACCGCGCGAACTGTGGGCTGATCGGGTCATCCAGGTCCGAGAGGCCTGAGTCCATGAACTCCTGTAGCCCGGCGTGGCCACGGAGGGTCGTTGGCGACGCCTCGAGGATCAGGCCCGCGACTCGCTCAGGATGATCGAGTGCAACCCGTCGTACGACGAGGCACGAGCCAGAGTGTCCGGCCAGCACCGCGCGTTCGACACTGATTGCGTCAAGGAGAGCGACCACATCGGCCGCGAAGTCTTCGACCCGGTAGCCGGTCTCGGGCTTGTCGGAGTCGCCGTGTCCCCGTTGCGAGACCGCGACTGCACGTAGATCTGGCGGCAGACGGTCGAGGATCGGCTGGTACGAGCGCCAGGAGTCGGTAGGTCCCGGGAGCAGCAAGACGAGCTGATCAGAGGCGCTGCCGTGGTCGGCACAAGACAGCGTGAGGCCAGACTCCAGCGTGACGGTCAATGGGCTCGCCATAGCGGAGAACGTAGCGAGATACCCAGCGCCCTGTCGGTCGACCGCGCCAGACATCGGCCGCGCCGATCATCCCGGCGACGGCGGTCAGCATCGCCACTGCCGTCCTCGGTGCCCGAGCTTCCCGGTTCCGGCAGGGTCGCAAGAACAACATTCCCAGTCCCATAGCCGTCAGCATGGCTGATTCCATCATGCCGGGCGCCTCATTCCGTTGCCCCGTCAGGATTGGTTTGGGCGAGGAGTTGGCGGAGTGTGGCGGCCTCGATGGGATCAAGGTCAGCGACGGCAGGTCCCACACCGGTCAGACGCCGTCCAGGAAGCCATCGAGTTCCTCGGGCCCAACGATCTTGACCTCGAGCCGTTCCGCGTCGGCCAGTTTCCCGCCGGGGTCGGCACCGACGACCAGCGCATCGGTCGAGCCTGAGACCGCTGAGCGGACCTTGGCGCCCCGCTCCTCCAACGCTGCCTTCAGGTCTGACCGGGACCACTCGGGAATGGTCCCGGTGATGACAACCGACATCCCATCCAGCGGGCCAGGGGTCCCGGCCTCGCTGGCAGCTGGGACCCGGTCGGCGTCCATGCGAACACCCAGCGACCCGAACTCTGCGACCAGGGCCTGGTTACGCTCATTGGCAGCCCATGACGCAACGGAGTGCGCCACGATCGGGCCGATCCCGTCGATGTCGGCCAGTGCATCGGGGTCAGCTGACATGATCTGATCCAGATGTCCCAGGCTCCTGGCCAGTTGTGTGGCAACCACTGGGCCGAGGTGGCGGATGTTCAACGCCACCAGCAGCCGTTGCAGGGGCCGTTGTCTGGCCCTGTCAATGGCCTGCGTGAGGTTGTCGATGCTCTTGTCGCCCCACCCGCTGAGTCCCGACAGCTGCTCGCGGTCAAGACGGAACACGTCGGCCAGGTTGGTGATGAAGCCCAGTTCGATGAACAACGCCACCGACTTGTGACCCAGACCATCGATGTCCAGCGCCGAACGACCCGCGAGGTGCACCACGGACTCAAACAGACGGTCGGGGCAGTCGACGTTCTCGCAGAAATGGTGGGCCTCTCCCTCAGGACGGGCCAACTCCTCCCCGCACGACGGGCACCGCGCCGGCATCGACCACTGCGCGGTCCCCGCTGGCCGCTTGTCCCTGACCGGACCGATGACCTCGGGGATGACCTCGCCAGCCCGGCGGACCATGACCGTATCCCCCACACGGACGTCCTTCTTGTGAATCTGGGTCTCGTTGTGCAACGTCGCACGTTCGATGGTGACCCCCCCGACCTGGACAGGCTGCAGGACCGCAAAGGGGGTGACCTTGCCGGTCCGACCAACGTTGATCTCGATGCTCTCAAGCACGGTCGAGGCCTCGACGGGGGCCATCTTGTAGGCGATTGCCCAGCGCGGGGCCTTGGCGGTGGACCCGGCCTCAAGCTGTTGGCTGCGGTCGTCGATCTTGACCACGACGCCGTCGACTTCGTAGGCAAGATCATGCCGAAGTTGGACCAGGTCGGTCACGTACTCCCACACCTCCTCCCGTTCTGTGACCGCGCGGGAGAGCTCCGGTGTGGGCAGCCCGGCGGCTCGTGCCCAGCCGAGCAGGTCTGACTGGCGCGCGAAGTCCATACCCCGACAGATGCCGAACCCGTGGACCCAGAAGTGCAGCGGCCGCTGGGCGACGTCACGAGGATCCTTCTGCCGCAACGCCCCACTGGCGGTGTTCCGCGGGTTTGAGAACGCCTCAAGGCCGGTGTCGATCCGAGAGGCGTTCATGCGGGAGAACTCCTCCAGCGGGATGTACACCTCGCCCCGGACTTCCAGCAGCTCCGGGGTTTCGCTGGCGCTCAGCCTGTAGGGCACGTCGGCGATCGTGGCGATCTGTGCGGTGACGGTGTCGCCTTCCTGGCCCGAGCCCCGGGTGGCGGCCACCGACAGGACCCCCTGGTGGTAGATGAGATTGACCGCGGTCCCATCGATCTTTGGTTCACACATCCACCCCGTGACCCCGCCGACCCGTCGTTCGGCACGGTCCATCCACTCCCACAGGGTCTCGCGGCTGAACACGTTGTCCAGGCTCTCCATCCTGGAGGGGTGCTGGAACGGCGGGAACGCATCCGAGGTCGGCGCCCCGACCTGCTGGGTGGGAGAGTCCGGCGTGACCAGATCAGGATGGTCCGCCTCCAGTTCCTCAAGCTCCCGGAACAGGTCATCGAACTCCACATCGGGTATGACCTGCTGGCTCAGGACGTAATAGTGGTACCGCGCCTCCCTGATCGTCCGTGCGAGCTCGTCGTGGCGGTCACGAATGGATTTGGGCGCACGATCCGGCATCGCAAGAGTTTAGCGACGCTTCGCCCCAGCCCAATGCGTGGTGCCGCCTACGGCGGCGCTCGTAGCTGTTCCGCCCAATCAAGCTCGCTGCGCTCGCGATCGGACGGTAGGCAGAGATCCTAAACTTGGCGGGCACCGGGTGTCCGGGGGGTCAAACGAGGTTAGAGTTGAGAGACCCCAGGTTCCAGAGGGGAGGAGGCATCGCGATGATCGAAGTGTTTTTGGTCAGCCTCTTCGGAGCTGCGCTGGCCTGGCTGCAGTCCCAGAGCAACCTGGACGAGCAGACACAGATGCAGACTCCGGTTGATGACGAGTGGGCCCGGTGGGAAGAGGAGATCCACGACAGGAAGGACTCCTGAGCAATCCCATCTGACCGTGCTGGCCCTGCGGTCAGACCTCAGGCGGCAGGGGGGTTGGTGGACAGCGCGGCATAGTCCACGCCCGTCACCTCTTGCGATATCTCCCACAGCCGACGCGCCGCTTCCCTGTCGCGTCCCTTGGGGTTGATGTTGGCCGGTCCGACCCTGCCACGCATCTCCCGCAGGCCTTGCGGTCCCCAGTAGGACCCGCCCTCGACATCGGCCACCGCGGCGTAGATCTGCGGCAGGGCGCCATCGGCCACCTTCATGGCGACCAGCGGATTCAGCAGCCGCATGCCCACATCGGCGGCCTTGTAGAACAGCCCGCCTCCGGACATGCGTACGCCCGTGGCCTGCAGGTTGGTGGCGGTATAGCCGGGGTGGGCAGCCACGCTCTTTGCCGCGACTCCGGCGTCCTCGAAGCGGCGGTTGAGTTCCTGGGCGAACAGCATGTTGGCAAGCTTCGAGCGACCGTACTGGGCGATGGTGTCATATCCCTCACCCCGTTGTTGCTGAAGGTCGTCAAAGTCCATGGTGCCCATGTGATGAGCCCCCGAGGAGACCGTCACGACACGGGCCTCTTCGGCTGCCAGCAGGCTGTCCAGCAGCAGCCCCGTGAACGCGAAATGGCCGAAGTGGTTGGTGCCAAGTTGCAGTTCAAGGCCATCGGCGGTGGTTGCCTGGGGTGACATCATGATCCCGGCGTTGTTGACCAGGATGTCGATGACCGGATGGGCGGCGACGATGGCTTCGGCGGCGGTACGGACGCTGGTCAGATCAGCCAGGTCGAGTTGGACAAAGCGCAGGTCGGCCCGGCGGTTGGTCGGACGGATCTCGGCCTCGGCCTCGTCGAATTTCTGTTGTGACCGGGCGGTCATGACCACGGTGGCGCCGGCCGAGGCCAGGGCTTTGGCCGTTTCCAGGCCAAGCCCCGAGTTGGCTCCGGTGACCACCGCAGATGTGCCGAGCAGGTCGGGCAGGTCGTTCAGGGTGAACACTTTGGGTTTCCTTCAGGTGGTCAGGGTTGTGGGTTCGGTTGCAGTGATGGTGCCCCCACCAAGGCACTCATCGTCGTCATATACCACGACCGCCTGGCCCGGTGCGACCCCGATGGGACAGTGCTGGTCGAAGGTCACCGTCATGGCGGTACCGTCGGAGGTCAGGTCCAGCGTGGCGGGAAATGCTTCATCGTGATATCGCACCTGGACGGTCAAACCGGCCGCGCCGGGGCGGGGGGCAGCCACCGTCCAGGTCAGCGCATCAGCCTGCAGTCGACCCACCTGTAGGTCCTCACGTCGGCCCACCGTCACGGTGTCACCCGCGATGGCGGTGACGAATCGGGGTTGGTCCAGACCGCCGATCCCCAGCCCACGCCGCTGCCCGATGGTGAAGCGGTATGCCCCGTCATGGCTGCCGATGTCGGTGCCGTCGGCATCACGGATGGGCCCGGGACGGGAACCCAGATGGGAATTGAGGAACCCGGCGGTATCACCGGAGGGGATGAAACAGATGTCGTGGCTGTCCGGCTTGTTCGCGGTGATCAGGTCCCGCTGGGTAGCCATGATGCGCAACCGGGACTTGGTGTAGGCACCGACGGGAAAGGCGGAGTGCCGCAACTGCTGCTGAGTGGCCATGTACAGCACATAGGTCTGATCCTTGCCCGGGTCCACCGGACGGCACAGGTGGACTGTCCCGGTGGGATCCTGACGCAGTTGCACATGATGGCCGGTGGCCAGGGTGTCGAATCCGGCCTCCAGTGCGCGCTGCATCAACGCGGCGTACTTGACCCGTTCGTTGCACCGCACGCAGGGGTTCGGTGTCAGACCCTGGCTGTATGAGTCGACGAAATCGGTCACGACCCGATCGTTGAACGTCTGGGCGAAATCCCACACGTAGAAGGGGATGTCCAACCGGTCGGCCACCCGGCGTGCGTCGCGGGCGTCATCCAGCGTGCAGCAGCCCTTGCCGGGTAGTCCGCTGGGGGTGTCGGCCATCTTCAGGTGGACGCCCGTGACGTCATGACCTTCCTCCACCAGCAGGGCGGCTGCCATGGTCGAGTCCACTCCGCCAGACATCGCCACCATCACTCGTGCCACGTCGCACCCCGCAGTTCGGTGAGGGTGTGGGTGAAGATATCAGCGGCCTGTGCGGTGTCCTCCGCGGAGGTGTCACAGCCGAGCGACAGGCGGATGTGGGCAGCGTCTTGGTCGGCGCCGATCGCATCCAGGACATGGCTGCGCTGGGCGGCTCCCGACTGACAGGCCGAGCCGGTCGAGCAGGCAAGCCCGGCCCGGTCCAGCGACATCAGCAGCACCTCGGCGTCGCATCCCCGGACCGCCACATGCACGTTGTTGGGCAGGCGGCGGGTGGGGTGGCCGTTGAGGGCGACCCCCTCGATCGCGGTGAGGTCAGCTACCAGCCGGTCACGCAGGACCTGAAGGTGTGCGGACTGTGCCGACTGTCGACGGGCCGCCAGTTCGGCCGCCGCCCCCAGGCCCACGATCCCTGCGACGTTCAGCGTGCCGGACCTGACACCGCGCTCCTGTCCGCCGCCGTGAAGGATGGGATGAGGGGTGCTGTCACGCCTCAGGACCAGAACCCCCACACCCATCGGGCCATTGAACTTGTGGGCGCTGAGGGCCAGTGCGGTCGGCTGCCAGGCCGCCAGGTCCAGGGGGATCCTGCCGAATGCCTGCACGGTGTCGCTGTGCAGTGCCACACCACGATCGGCCAGGGCCGGTCCCAGCACGTCCAGGGGCTGCAGGGTGCCAAGTTCGTTGTTCGCGGCCATGACGCTGACCACGGCGGTGTCGGTATCGACGTGGTCCAGCAGTCGCTCGGGGTCCACGATCCCGTCGGTCTGGACCTCGACGATCTCCACGGCGATCCCCTCGTGGTCGCGTAGCCATTCGCAGGTCTCGATGACCGCGTGATGCTCGATGGCCGTGGTGACCACCTTCGTGCCGCGACCAGCCTGCCGGGCGGCCCAGACCAGGCCCTTGATGGCGGTGTTGTCGGCCTCGGTGCCACCGGAGGTGAACAGGATTTCAAGCGGCGTGACCCCCACCGCCTGGGCGACCCGGTCCCGGGCGTCCTCCACCGCCGCCCGCGCCCGCCGACCCACGCCATGCAGCGAGGAGGCGTTGCCCACAGCGCCTGGATTCAGCCAGGGCCGCATCGCCTGGGCGACCTCGGCAGCCATCGGCGTGGTGGCGGCATGGTCCAGATAGATCACTCAACGACGGTAGCGGCCGTTGTTCTCCTCGACCAAGGTCGCTGATCTTTCGGCGAACAGGACCTCCTTCGTCATGATTCAGGCAGATGAGGCCTGACAACTTCCGCGCCGAACCCGAATGTCACACCCCCTCTGTAGTATGTGGGTATGTCGGTTCTTGTCGAGAACGTGCAGGTCAGCGAGGGTTTTGTACCCCCCGACCTGAGTGTGGCGACCGACCCGTTGGATGTAGCGGTGGCGGCGCTGCGGGAGGCCGACCGGGCGATGGCCACCGTGCTTCGGGCGGTCGCTGCGGCGGGCCCACGTGATGGGCTGTCGGTCCGCCGCCACCTGGCCCTCCAAGCCAGCGCCACGGGAGTGGACGTCGGGTTTGTTGACCGGGCCGTGCAGACCCTGTCGGCCATGCCCCGGGTGTGGGCGGCCTTTGATACCGGCCGGCTGTCATGGTCCCAGCTGCGTGGGATCGTGCTGGAGGCCCGCCGGCTGTCGGTGGCACAACGGCAGGTGCTGGATCAGGCGTTGGCCGGGCTGCTGGAGTCTGGGTTGGGTGAGCCTGACCGGATCGTTGACACCACCGCAGACCTTGCCGCCCGACTTGACCGTG
>JBPCKA010000087.1:0-8476 GCA_051004735.1 Euzebya sp.
GGTTGCGGGTGTTCGCGCTGATGCCTCTGGGCCCCGTTTTCTGCGGGACGCCCGCGTGGCGTGTATCGCCGCCAACTTGGGCGAACGGACCCAGACCCTGCGGGCCGGCCGTCCCTAGACCCCTCCCCCATGTGTGTGTCGGGCTACTCCAGCAGGGCCACGGGCTGGGTCGCCACGATGTCGGTGGCACCCAGCGCACGCAGGTCGGCCAGGCGGCGCCACAGGTCGTTGGTGACCGCCACGAAATGGACGGCCGCCAGATCGTCACGTCCCGCCAGCGGCAGGACGGTGGGCGACTCCAGCCCGTGAAACATCTGGACCAGGTCGTCGATCCTTTCCCGCGGGATGTGCAGCATCACATAGCGGTGCCGGCGCGCGGTCAGGGCCGCGTCCAGGCGTAACTCCAGATCATCAAGGACCGGCAGGCCGGGGCGGTGGACGAACTCGGCCTCGCACTCCTTGATGCGGGTCAGGATCTTCAGCCGGTTTTGGCGCAGCGAGGTCCCCGTCTCGGAGTTGTCCACGATCGCGTCGGCAAGTCCCGCCGAGCACACGCCTTCAAGTGATCCGCCCATTGCCACGACCCGCACCTCGATACCACGGTCGGCGAAGAAGGCCTGGGTCAGGTTCGGCATGTGCGTGGCAACGACCGCCCCTTCCAGATCGGCAACCTCGGAACGGCCGTCATCATCGCGGCTGGCCACCACCAACACCGACCGGGCAAACCCCAACGGGCGGGCCACCAGGTCGGTCAGCCCGTACTCCATGGCGATGTCGGTGGCAATGAAGGCGCCGTGCAAGGCACCTGCTGCCAGCGCCGACGCGGCGTCACGTGGCCGCATCTCGATCAGCTCCAGCTGATCTCCGGCGATGGTCATCGAGCCCGACCCGCGCAACCCCGACGTGGGGTATCCCGCTGTGGACAGCAGCCTCAGGGACTCATCGCGCAGTCGACCCTTCGAGGGGACCGCGATCCGTGCACGGCCGCCATTGGGTTGGCGGGCGGAAATGGCGTTCATGGGCTACTCAGCAACTCCAGATGGGAGGTCCTAGATGGGGATCTGTGGGCGGGCGGGGATCAGTGGCGGCGGCTGGCAAGCTCGGCCAGGACCTGCTCCCAGGTGATGCCCGCCCCGACCAGTCCGGCCAGCAGATGAAAGACCAGGTCGGCGGCCTCGCAAGCGGCTCGGGAGGTGTCGACGTTGGCCGCGCCGAGCTCCAGGCAGACCTCGAACGCCTCTTCCATTATCTTTCGTTGCGCGGCAACCGGGTCGGTCACGAGTGTGACGGAGTACGAACCTTCCGGCTGCTGCTCCTTGCGGGACTGCAGCAGTGATTGTAGATCGGTGAGGAAGTCGGCCATGGCGGCGGCCAAGGCTACACACCGCTCAGGTCAGCGTCGGCAACCAGGCCCTGATGACGCTGGCAAGCCTTGGTCCGGCTGCCTGTCCCTCGCGCATGACCTCCTCATGGTTGGTCGGGGTCCCACCGGGTCGATGGACGTTGGTGATCAGGGTGCACCCCATGACCTGCATGCCGGCCGCGTTGGCCGCGATGACCTCATTCACCGTTGACATCCCAACGGCCTGGGCGCCCAGGATCCGCAGCATGCCGATCTCCGCCGGTGTCTCATAGGTGGGCCCGGCAAGCCCCGCGTAGATCCCTCGCTGCAGGGCAATCCCCAAGGTCTTGGCGGCCGCCTCGAAGGATGCCCGCAGGTCACGGTCGTAGGCATTTGCCTGGTCCAGGAACTGTGGCGGCACGATACCGGTCAGCGGGTTGTGCCCTGACAGGTTCAAATGGTCGGTGATGACCATCAGATCACCCGGATCGAAGGTCTCAACGATCCCTCCGGCGGCGTTGGTGACGAGGTAGGTGCCGATGCCGATGGCGGCGGCGGCGCGAACGGCCGCCACGACACGGCCGACACCCAACCCCTCATACAGATGCACCCGTCCCTGCTGGACCAGAACCTCTACTCCGTCGATCGTGCCGGCAACGAACCTGCCGGCGTGTCCGGGCACCGTCGTGTCGGGAAGCCCCACGTCGGCAAAGGGGATCAGGACGGGATCCTCGACATCGTCGGCCAGGCTTCCCAGGCCCGAGCCCAGGGTCATCAGCACACGCGGACGGCGCCCATCCAGGCGCTGACGCAGTGCGTCGGCCAACTGGTCGTCATCGCTCATCGCGGCCTCGCGGTCAACGGCGTCACTTGGCACGGATGATCGTGCCGTCGCCGGTGGTGATCTCGGACTGGCCGCGCGGTGGCTTGGCCTCGTCCAGGAGCATGACCGGGATGTTGTCGCGCACGGGGAAGACCGCGGTGCAGTCCTTGCACAGGATCACCTGTCGGCGTTCCTTGTACTCGATGTCGGAGTGGCTGTCGCAGGGACAGCGCAGAAGTTCGACGAGCTCTTTGGGTACGGCCATGGCGGGTGGTCTCCTAGCGGATGATCTGTAGGACGCGGTCTCTGACAGCGGTCATGATGGCCTCATCGTCGCCTTCGACGTTGAGACGCAGCAGGGGTTCGGTGTTCGAGGGACGCAGGTTGAACCAGTAGGTGTCAGTCTCGGCCAGCAGCCCATCGGGCCGTGACAGTGTGGCCTCGGCGGCAAAGGCCTGCTCCACCGCGGTGATCGCGGCGTCCTGGTCGGCCACCGTGGAGTTGATCTCCCCCGACTGTGCATAGACGTCATACGGCGCCACCAGGTCGGCGAAGGTGCCGCCCGAGCGGCACAGCTCCTGCAGGAGGATGACAGCGGCGATCAGACCCGAGTCGGCCCGATAGTTGTCGGCGAAGTAGTAGTGGGCGGAGTGCTCGCCGCCGAACAGCGCGCCGGTCTGGGCCATGACCTCTTTGACGTAGGAATGGCCGACCCGCGTCTTGACCGCCGTGCCGCCGGCCGCACGGACGGTCTCTGGGACGATGCGCGAGCAGATCAGGTTGTACAGCACGGTCGCGCCCGGGTGCTGACGAAGGGTGGTGTCCGCGATGACCGCGGTCACCAGCGACGGCGATACCGGCTCACCTGCGGCGTCGACGCAAAACATCCGGTCGGCATCGCCGTCAAAGGCCAGACCGATGTCACAGCCATGTTCGCGGACCGCCGCCTGCAGGTCGACCAGGTTCTGTGGTTCGATCGGGTTGGCCGGGTGGTTGGGGAAGGTCCCGTCCAACTCGAAGTACAGCGGCACCAGTTCAAACGGCAGGTGATCGAAGACCTCGGGGACGACCAGTCCGGCCATCCCGTTGCCCGCGTCCACCGCCACCTTGAGCGGCGTCAACTGATCGGTGTCGATGAAGCCGATCACATGCTGGGCAAACTGTTCGATGGTCCCTTCGATGACCTGGTTACCGCCGGGGTCGGCCGGGGCGTCGGGGAAGTCCTGTTCCAGCACACGGTCCCGCATGGCCTCAAGTCCGGTCGCGGTCGACACCGGTGCGGCCCCGGCACGGCAGAACTTCATCCCGTTGTACTGCGCCGGGTTGTGACTGGCGGTGAACATCACACCTGGCAGATCCCTGACACCAGAGGCGTAGTACAGCAGGTCGGTGGATGCCAGACCGATGTCAATGGTTCCCACCCCCTGGTGACGAACCCCCTCCATGAAGGCCGCGGCCAGTTCCGGTCCGGACGGCCGCATATCACGGGCGACGATGATCTGGGGACCGCCCAGTTCCACCGCGGCTGCGCGTCCCAACGCGTAGCAGATGTCGGCGTTCAGTTGCTGGGGCACGGCGCCCCTGATGTCGTAGGCCTTGACGATGTCGCGCAATGAATCCATGGAGGCGTGATGCTACGCAATGTGGAGTCCGATGTCGGTGTCCGATCGGTGAGCACGGGTGGCCGTAGGCTGGTCGAGGTGTTGTCGGCCGCCTTTGCCGAGGACCCGTGGCTGCGTTGGTCCCTGCCCGACGCCGGCGCGGTCAGGTCGCTAATGAGCCTGTTCCTGCGCGTGGTGGCGTTTCCCCATGGCCATGTCCTGGTGGCTGGAGATCCGGTGATCGGGGTGGCGATCGTGCTGCCACCCGGTCCCCTCCCACCCCCCTCGCCTGAGGTCGGAGCCATGGTCATGGCCCTGCATGGCCGTCGGCGGGTGGGACCAGCCCTGGATGCCGATGCGATCATCGGGCGGTATCGACCGGTCGCAGACTTGTGGGAGTTGCACACCCTGGGGGTCCACCCCAGTGTCCAGGGCACAGGGATTGGCTCGGCACTGCTGAGAGCAACCCTGGGGCTGGCCGCCGGGCAGCCGGTGGCGCTGGAGACCGCCGCGGATGCCACCGTGTCGTGGTATCAACACAGAGGGTTCGCCGTCGACGCACGCGTGGACCTGGGGGTCGGGCACGGACTGGACTCCGCGGCTCCGACGGTCTGGCTGATGTCGACCAGGCCTACTGTCCAGGAACAGGACGCCCAGGAGCAGGTCACCCCGGCATGTTTTGGTCCAGCAGCCGCCGAGCCACCTCCAGGGCCGGGACGCGGTCAGCGGTAACCAGGCCGATGCGGGTCCGGCGGTCAACCAGATCCTCGGCGGTGAGGGCACCCTCACGCTGGATGGAAAAGACCATCTCGGCCTGCAGATAGGGCAGCCCCGGCACCACCGGTTCGCCCAGCGCCGGATCAGCCTGGATCAGGGACTGGACGTCTGCCGCCTCACCGCCGTAGCGGCCCACCAGCCAGGGCTGCTGGGCCAAGGCCGCCAGGCGCCGGCGCGGCAAGGCACCGACCAGCGGCTGGCGGGCAGTCACGCAGGGCGCCGGTGTCAGTCGGTCTACCACGTCGGCAGCCATCCGCCGATAGGTCGTCAGCTTACCGCCGACGATGGTGATTGGTCCCTCCCCCTCATCAAGCACCACATGCGCACGTGACAGGTCGGCCGTCGCCAGCGCTGAGCGCCCCGGGGTTCCGGCGACCAGGGGGCGGTAGCCCGCATAGGACCCGATGACGTCCGCCGGCGTCAACGGCTGGTCCAACACCCGGTTGGCCACCCCCAGCAGCCAGTCCCGTTCGCCCTCTCCCACCTGGGGGTGATCCTGCACCCCGCCCTGCACCGGATCATCGGTCAGTCCCAGGTAGACCCTGCCGTCAGGCTGCGGCAGCAGGAACACAAAACGGCTGCGGTGACCGGGCACCGGCGCAGTCAGCGCCGCCGTCGGGTGGCCCAGCACGGCACCGTCAATCACCAGGTGCACACCCTTGCTGGGTCGCAGGCTCACCCGGCTGTCCAGCGTGTCCGACCACACCCCGGCCGCCACGACAATGCGCCCTGCGCGGGCCTGGAAGGACTCGCCGGACACCACGTCGGTCAGGGTGACCCGGTCGCCGGTGACGTCGGCAGCCGAGGTGTAAGGCAGCACGGCCGCGCCAAAGGCCGCCGCGGTGCGCGCGATGGCCACCACCAGTCGCGCATCATCCACCAACTGCCCGTCGGTGTTCACCCAGGCGCCACGCAGCCCCTCCCGCGCAACGGCCGGCATCAACTCCCGGGTACGGCCCGGACCGACGAAGCGGGGACCGGTCAGCGTCGACGAGCTGGTTCCTGCCGCCACCCGCAGGACGTTTCCTGCCACGTAGCCGACACCCGACAGCACCCGGGTGCTCATCGGGACCCCTGAGTTCAGTGGCGTGACGAACGGTAGGGACCTGGTCAGGTGGGGAGCAACCCACTGCATCAGGATGCCCCGCTCCACCGCGGATTCATGGGCCAGGGCGACATCGCCCTTCGCCAGGTAACGCAGCCCACCGTGGACCAGTTTGGAGGACCAGCAGGAGGTACCGCTGGCAAGATCGGCCCGGTCGACAACGGCAACCGACAGCCCGCGGGTCGCGGCGTCCAGGGCGATCCCGACGCCGGTGAAGCCCGCACCGACCACCAGAACGTCTGGTCGCCATCCCTGTGCCAGCCGGTGCAGGTTGTGAGCACGGCGTGCAGCTGTCAACGCGGAGGGGATGGGCATGCCAGCCAGTGTGACGGCCAAGTGGGCGGATGAAGCCGCCAGATGTCAAAGTGTGGCACTGATGAACCAGTCCTCGACGTTGATCACTCCACCCAACCAGCCCATGATCTGGCACGGCTGGGGTGATCCGGCCCTCCGTCCAGGCCTGCCCCCCAGGGCGGAGTCCTACTTGGCTGCCGAGATCGGCCCCCTGGACCGGCACACTCCCCCGCTGTCCCTGGCCGAGATGGTGCTGACCGACAGCTTTCTGGACGCCGCAACGCGCGCCGCTGTGGTGGCCGTGGTGGGTGAGGATGCCGTCGTGGATGACCGTCGCTGCCGTGTGGATCACGCGGGAGGCAAGAGCTATCCGGACCTGTTTCGTCGGCGGCAGGGTGACGCGTTGCACGCTCCCGACGTCGTGGTGTACCCCGGGTCACATGATCAGGTCATGGCGGTGCTGGCACTGGCCGCCGAGCGCGGAGTGGCAGTGGTGCCGTTCGGCGGCGGAACCAGCGTCGTTGGGGGGGTGGAACCCGAACGAGGCGACTTCGACACGCTGATCTGCCTTGACCTTTCCCGAATGGACCAGCTGACAGATCTGGATGAGGAATCATTGCTGGCGACTTTCGAGCCTGGCATCAAGGGCCCGGACGCCGAAGCAGCACTACGGCGCCGTGGCTATTCACTTGGACACTTCCCACAGAGCTACGCCTACGCCTCAATCGGCGGGTATGTCGCCACCAGATCTGCAGGGCAGTCTTCAACCGGCCACGGTCGCATTGACCAGAAGGTGCATGCGGTCAGGGTTGCCACGCCTGTGGGGGAACTGGCCTTCGGCCGCTCCCCGGCCACCGCCGCAGGACCCGATCTGCGGCAGGTCGTCATCGGCAGCGAGGGACTGCTGGGCGTCATCACCGAAGCGACGTTGCGTATTCACCCGGCACCGGAGATCGAGGTCTTTCAGGCGTATGCCACCAAGTCCTTCGACGAGGGAGCCGACATCCTTCGCGAACTGGTGCAATCGGGTATTGCCCCCGACGTCTGCCGGCTTTCTGACAGCGATGAGACCCGGGTGTTCTCCCAGCAGACCGAGGGTGCCAAGGGGCGTGCCTTTCGGGGCTACCTGAAGCTGCGCGGGTATGGCTCGGGCTGCCTGCTGATCCTGGGCTGGGATGGACGCCGCGCCCATGTCGCAGTCAGGCGCGCGGCGGCCGCCCGGGTGCTGCAGGCCCATGACACCTTGACCCTGGGGGCCCGCCCCGGCAATGCCTGGGCGCACGGCCGTTTCAGCGGACCGTATCTGCGAGATGAACTTATGGACCGAGGGGTGATGGTCGAGACGCTGGAGACGTCAACCACCTGGGGAAACCGCGCCAAGCTGTATGAGGCGGTCCGTCAGGCCCTACACGACAGCCTGACTGATCGCGGCACTCCCCCCGTGGTGATGTGTCACGTCTCCCATCTGTACCAGTCGGGCTGTTCGCTGTACTACACCTGGATCGCGCGGCAGGACCAGGGCCACGAACTCCAGCAGTGGCGTGAGGCCAAGATGGCCGCCAGTCAGGCGATCATGGCTGCGGGAGGCACCATCACCCACCATCATGCGGTGGGCACCGACCATCGCCCCTACATGCAGGCCGAGGTCGGCGACCTTGGAGTGGCCATGCTTCAAGCCCTCAAGAACACCGTTGATCCAACAGGAATTCTCAACCCGGGGAAGCTGATTCCCTGAGCCGGGGTCCGTGAGCTAGCCGGCGATGTGATCCAACACGTCGGTCAGGTCGATGACGACCCCGACGGTGATGTCTTCCCACCAGCGGTTCTCACAGTGACGGCAGGTATTGAACCGCATCGGCGTGCCCCCCCTGGGGCTGAGAGTCACCGAGAGCAGATCCGCTGAGGTGCACTGGGGACATGTCTCATGCTGCGTGGCCACGGGGAAGCACCTTGTACTAGTCGAAAGAGATCGTTGTCCCTACCTTGGACCAGGCCCAGTGCCTGGTCCATGACCCCTTGTGACCATCTTTCTCAGACCCGGTGCCTAAGCGTTGTCCCGTAATCTGGCCGGCCGGGGACATCGAATATGGGCCGATCTCACAGGTTCGACCTTTATCGATGCGTGTTGTACAGCGAACAACATCACGCTAGGGTGGGGGATGGAGATGGAGTACGGGGACGACGCCACCCGTCGTCTTCACCTCGATGGAATCAGCTTCGGGAAGGGCTTCGACAAGCAAGCCATCATGCGACTGAACCGCATCAAAGCGGCAGTCGATCAACGCGACCTTGGGGCACTGAAGGGCAACCGGTTCGAGAAGCTGAAGGGCGATCGTGCCACCACCTACTCCATCCGAATCAACGACCAGTGGCGCATCACCTTCCGGATCGAGGACTACCACTAGGAGACGATGACGGTCAAGTTGAGCGTGGCCATCCACCCCGGCGAGCACATCGCCGATGAACTGGAGGAGCGAGGCATGAGCGCCGCAGCGCTCGCGCGCGCGATGGGTGTGGATCGTGGCCGGGTGTCG
>JBPCKA010000088.1:0-17061 GCA_051004735.1 Euzebya sp.
GCGGTTTGGAACCTCCCCCTGCAGGGCGATCCCGAAGGGCCAAACCTTCATCTCTCATGCAGTTCCATCATCGACTATCCACGAACTCCTACATCGTGAACACCTCCGATGTTCGTGACACACGCGCTGAGACTTTTCCCTGGACCTCGATGATCAGTCGGGCCTTGGCAAGTTCTGCCTCGGCCTTCTCGGCTCGTCGGTTGGCCCGGGCCAGTTGGGCATCACGCGGGTCGGCGGGTTTGCGGCCGCGTTTGCGGCCCAACCCGTCGCTGCCGTGGGCAGCGAGCGCCTGGCGCCACTGGGTGATGGAGGAGGTGTAGAGGCCCTCCCGTCGCAGCAACGCACCTTTGGCCCCTGGTTCGGTGGCCGCGTCGTATTCCGCCAGGATCTTTCGTTTGTAAGCGGCGGTGAACCGGCGACGGGTCGCTTTGGCCGGCACCTCAGGATCAGGATCGGTCACGGGCCCATCATGGGCGCCGTTGACTGTCGGGTCTGTCAACATGGTCACGAGCGTGGTTCTCCTCTCCGCCCTCGCTCAGTAAATGTCAGCTGGCTGCTGACCTACTCCATGTTGACAGAGAGGGCCGGGGGCAGTTCACCCCTCCATTTCGACGCGTAGCACACCTCACCGGGTGACTGGCAAGAGCGACTTGGCAGTCATTCTCACCACGCGACGCCGGACGCGGAGTGAGGTGGCTTCTAATACCAACACAAGCCCAATGCCAAGGAACAACCACTTGTGCACCAAGTACGTCCAAGAGAACATCAGACTAATGAGAGATAGGAGGACGAGCCCATAACTTGCTGTTGCAGCCACATCACTGTTGCCCAACCGCACGATCATGGCGTATCGTCCAACGACGACCGCAACGGTGATCAACAGAGGTACTCCTAGGCTAGCCCCATGTGTGGCCAGGACCTCCAAGACCATGTTGTGAGGGTAAACTTCCCCCACTCCGCCACCGATTATTGGGCTCGATGTCCAGCTCTCGTACGCTTCGCGGTAGAAGTTTAAGCGATGTGAAACGGATAGGTCCCCGTCTAATGCTGCCAGTCGCGTCACAACGGTTTCCGCCTGCTCGACCCGAGTTGCGGCTAGAGCTACACCCGCTACCAAGAGCGACTGTGCTAGTCCGACCTTCCGAATCGCTATTGGAAGAAGCAGCACAACGGTAAGCGCCGTCGCTATGAGAGGTCCTCGGGAGGCACTGATCAGCATTAGCCCGGCACCGACGAAGGAAAGGGGCGCGAATATCCATGTGGTCAAACGATCGTGTATGTAGAAGGCAAAGGCAATCGTGACAATCGTCGCGCCGAGCATGCTGAGTGGTATTGGGTTGACGGACTGGTAGACGTAGCGACCGCCCACGGGCGCGCCCGCAAGTAGGTAGTCCACGAGTACCACCACGCCGAAGGCGGTGCTCAGGAACAGCAGGAGGGACAACGCTTGCACGGCATCGCTCCTAGACTTTAGGAAAGTGCGGCAAAACAGGATGGTGCCAACGCCTACCACTAGGAACTGTAACGCCTGCACCAGCAGTGTTTCGCCACGTGTGGGCGACCAAATCGGGGCGGCGACCATGACGACGGCCCAGATGACCCAGAGAACGTCCGCGGCCACCACTCTGAAGCCTTCACGCTTCCACTTTGCCAGCATGAGGACCCATGCCGCCGTGTAGATGCTGGCCGTGATCAGGCCCTCCGACTTGCCTCCCCCGAAGAAGTAGCCAAGAGGCACGGCAGCGAGAACGACGGTGGAGAGGGCCGGCAGTCTGTGGACCACGGACTCCCCGTGGTAGGCCAAGTTTGGCGTGGACCTCAGGCTATGCACACTGCTCCTCAGCTGTTGTCGGAGTCGACAGGGTAGACCGACCAGATGCGCCGGGACATTGACCGGTTGGCACGTGACGGCAGTCAGCCGAATGTCCGTGCGACCGCGCTGAGCTCGGCCAGCGTTCCGTTCCGGGTCGACGTCGGGGGATGGTCCTCGAACTGGTCGCTCCGCATGAGGAGGTCATGAGTCCAGCGCTGGACAGTGTCCCGCCTCCCGATGGCTCCTAGAGCAGTGCTCAGGAAGGGTGTGGGTAGGGGGACCAGCCGGACTGGCAAGCCTAGTCCGTCGGCAATGGCACTGACGATGTCAGAGAAGACGATGGGTTCCGGATCGCAGACATGGAGGACGTGTGGTGGACGCTCGGTATCCGCCAACTCTTGCAGGGCCAAGACAAGACGTTCCAGCGAGACGATGCTACGGAGCCCCTCATGGGACAGACGGGGAAAGGGCATACCCCGTTTCACGCCTCTCGCGATGCGCCCTAGGTTCCCCCGGGCTGCCACGCCATAGACCATAGGGACGCGGACGACTGTTGCACTGCATTCCTCGCCGACGACGGCCGCCGTCAAAAGTTCCCCGGCCAGCTTTGTCCCACCGTAGGTCGTAGTCGGTGCAGTAGCTCCATTGCTAGCGAGCGGCGTGGAAGAGGATTCCGCGATCGCCTTGATGGAGCTCAAGTAAACGACCCGCTCAACCGACGCTCTCGCGCAGGCCTGTGTGATGGTGCCCGTCGTGACGACGTTGGTTGCGAAGAGTCCCCGGATCATCTCGTCGTCCGGCCCCGCGAAGTGGGCGACACCGACCAAGTTGATCACGCATCGGGCGCCATCAACAGCGTTAATCCAGTCGCCGGGACCGGGGTCGAGCGGTAGGAGATGCGGCTGCACCGCTCCTTGACTGGCGGGGAGGCGGCGGGCGACGGCCCGCACAGAGAGTCCCGCGTCGGTCAGTCGGCGGCACAGGCGACTACCGATGAAGCCCGTCGCCCCTAGGACGGCGACATCAACGAATTGGCCGGTCACGGTCGCGTCGCCCTTTCCAAGACTGAATCCCACTGCTCAGCACAGGCTCTGTAGCTGTAATGCTCCTCGACCGCACGGCGACTGCAATCCTGCATCTTGCGCAACAGGGCTTTGTTCGAAGACAGCGTTTCGACCGCCCGTGCGAAGCCCTCGAGGTCGCCTGGCTCAACAACCAATCCACAACCCGATGCCTGCACAACTTCTGCGAGATCAGAGTCGACAGGGGCTACCGCTAGCACGGCCGCCCCGAACCCCATGGCGCTGAAGACCTTGCTTGGGACGGAAACCTGTTTCGCCTCGGTCTTCAAGGAGACAAGGGCAACATCGGTCTCGCAAAGCAACCGGTGCCATGCGGACTCGTCGAGTGGCGGGAGGGTAGTCACCGGCACGTTGTGGCGCGTTCCCCGCAGCGCTCGTTTCAGGTCAGCGCCACCGGGGCCGGAGGCCGCGAACGTGAAGCGGGCCTGGCCTTCCAGGATGTCCAAGCAATTCAGACCTCCGACGAAGGTCTCCCAATCATGAACGAACCCTAGGTTTCCTACGTAACTAAAGAGTATCGCATCGCTGCCGGCATCTGGAGGAATTCTCTCGGGTGCCGCTCCCGTGTGAATCAAGGCTGTGTAACGCGGCTCGCCGTATCGCGCGAACGCGTGGTCACGCATCCGGGTGCCGATGAATACCACACCGTCGGCGTTCTGGAAGGTCCAGCGGTTGAGCCGGACGGCGAGGCGACCCGTCCACCGGAGGCTCGCTGTGTGCCCCGCCGCTTCCAGTGCGTCCGGATACAGATCGTAGACGAGCACGACGACGGGCATTCGATGTAGAGGACGCAGGAAGGTGGCAACCCAAGGCAGATGAAAGGGGTTCGTGGTCGCTACAAGCACCCCCTCGCTGCCCAGTACGGCGGCCAGAACCATGCGGAATGGTAGCCACAGGAGCGAAGTCGCACGAGCTCGCAACACGGACATCCGATTCCCGCTCATCAACTGGCGCCACTTGAGGTCGCTATAGGGAGCTGCCACCTTCGCTAGATGACCAAGGCGCCGCAATTCCGAGGCGAGCCCGGAAAGCGGGGCATATTCAACGCAGGAGGCGAATATCACGCGCATCTAAATGACTCCTGGAATTGAGGCCTCAACAATGGGTCTAACGTCCCAAGCCGGTCCGCCCTGCCGTGCTTGCCCGAACTCAACATAATGACACTCCTCGCTTACAAACCGCGACAGCGCGAAGCGGCCCGCGACTGGAAGGTCTGATCCCCCGATGAGATATTCGCAGGGAAGACTCCGTGTGCAGCGTCAATCTCGCGACTCTCGTAGTGCGCGATAAGCAGGATTCCCATCAGATCCTCACTGATTGACGTGCACGAAAGCGGGTGACCAGAGCAGGGCTCGCGAGGTAAATCCCTACGAGCAATCCCATACCGGCCACAGCCACACCGGTGCCGAGTGCTGCGCTGTCGATTGCCGCCACCCCCAGCGCGGTGCAGGCCACGATGGCAGCGAAGACGACGCCGGTTGTCATCGGGTGCGACCAACCCAACTGGTTCAGGCGCTGGTAGACGTGGCTGCGGTGCGGCTGATGCCATGCCTCGCCACGGAGGACGCGTCGTGCCAAGGTGACGCCGGTGTCGGCAAGGTAGATCAGGAAGGGCGACACTACGGCGTACACGGGAAGCCCGGCTGACAGCGCGAGGACCGCCAAGAGTGCCAGCCACCCGCCGAAGAAGTAGCTGCCGGAGTCCCCCAGGAAGACCCGGGCCTTCGGGAAGTTGAACGGGGCGAATCCCAAAGCCGCGCCGGCTACGAGACTCCCCGCGACCGCGAGCACCCTGCTGTCGGCCTGCGCACCCATCACTGCGAACCCGGCTCCCCCAGCGATGACCTGCGCGGCAGATAACCCGTTGATGCCGTCCATGAAATTGAATGCGTTGACGTAGGCGACGAGCCATAGCCCCGCTGCAGCAAGCGCCCACACCTGCCAGGTTCCGAGATTTCCAAGGGGGTGCACCACCCAGGCCGCGAGGCCGGCAATCAGCATCTGGACAACGAACCTCGGTGCCGGGGAAAGACCTCGCAGGTCTTCGACCGCACCCAGCAGACCGAAACCGCCGGCAACGAGCAGCAACGCAATGCGGGCTGACGCATCCAGGCCGGGAACGATCGCCGTCACGATGAAGCATGCGACGATGGGGCCGAGACCGCCACCTCGCAACGTCGGCACCTCGTGTGACGAGCGTTCGTTCGGATGGTCCATTGCCCTGACGCGGCGAAGGCCAGCGAGGACGACCGGCATTGCTAGCACCGTCAGCGCCAACGCCGCGGCAGCGCTGAGAAGGTTCACGGTCAGATGAGTCCCCACTAGCTATGCGACCCCACCCTCGAACTCGGGCACCAATCGTTGCAGCAACGATCGAACGTTGATGTGGTCGTGATCGTCGCTGGCCTGGTGGAGGACATCCAGGCTCAGCAGCAGATCGCCTGCGTCCGAGAGGTCGGTGGCCCACTGGTTGATGCGCGGATGATGGGTGGGGTTGACCGCCTCGGATGCGAGTCCCAACTCTTCGAAGAGCTTTTCGCCCGGGCGGATGCCGACGAACTCGATAGCGATGTCGTCGTCAGGACGCAGGCCCGACAGGCGGATCAAGTCGCGAGCAAGGTCGACGATCTTGACCGGCTCGCCCATGTCCAAGACGAACACCTCGACGCCCTCAGCCATCGCCCCGTCCTCCATGACCAGCTTGCAGGCTTCGGGGATGGTCATGAAGTACCGCTCCATGTCCGGGTGCGTCACCTTCACAGGGCCTCCCGCTTCGATCTGCTGCTGGAAAACGGGGCCACACTGCCGTTGGACCCCAGGACGCTGCCGAACCGCACCGCGGCGTACCTCGCACCTAATTGGCCGGCCGCGTGCTGCACGTACCGCTCGGCGACCCGCTTGGTCGCGCCCATGATCGACATCGGGTTGACGGCCTTTTCGGTCGAGATCATGACGAACCGGGGGACAGCCGCCTCCACGCAGGCGTCGACGACCGTCATCGTGCCCAGCACGTTGTTCTTCACGGCCTGGACGGGCTGGGACTCCATCATCGGCACGTGCTTGTGGGCGGCTGCGTGGAAGACGACATCGGGGCGTAGCGTGCTCATCAGGTGCCGCATGCCGTCGACGTCGGTGACGTCGGTCACGGTGGGCACCAGCTCGACCTTGTGGCCCGTGGGCGCCTCCGACAGCTCGCGGAGGATATCGTACAGGGCGTGCTCGGCTCGCTCCACGAGGACCAGCATGTGCGGCTTCTCGCGCATCAGCTGCCGGCACAGCTCCGCGCCGATACTTCCGCCGGCCCCGGTGACCATGACCGTGGCGTCCTTGACGATCGCCTGGACCAGATCGCTGCCCTCCGTGACAGGATCACGGCGCAGCAGGTCCTCGATTTGCACCGGGCGGAGCTGGGTGAGGTTCGCTCGGCCGTCGACGATCTCGTAGAGGCCCGGTACGGTCCTGACCTGCACCCCCATTGCCTCGCAGGTCTCCGCGAGGCGGCGGACAAGCTCGCCGGGGGGCTGGGCGATCGTGATGAGGACCTGCTCTGCCCCGGTGGTGGCGATCACCTCATCGGGGCTGTCCAGGTCCCCCATGACGCGCAGCGAGTGGATGATGCGGTTGCGCTTGAACGGGTTGTCGTCAACGAGGGCGACAGGGTCGATGCCGATGTCGGGGCGCCCTCGGGCTTCGCGCAGCACCAGCACCCCTGCGTCGACGAGCACGGTTCGCAACCGGGGACCGCCGGTGCCGCGCCGGCGTGTGGTGCAGGCCTCGTCTATCGTGCGCCGCAGCACCCGGGCGCCGGCCAGAGCTATGACGGTGGTGCCGAAGTAGATCGCGATGACCCCGAAGGGGATGGCCAGGGCGTCACCGAGGGCAGATGGCGGGGTTTCCCACGGACCGACGGCGCGCAGGAACGCCAGGACGGCGGCAGCGCAGTAGGCCGCCACGCCCACCGCGGTGACATCCCGCAGGCTGGTGTACCGCCACGAGTGCTTCGTCGCGCCCATGACCGCGAGCAGCCCGTAGGTCAGCGCGACCACGAAGGGGGCGACCAGCCAGTACTGCTCAACTCGTTCCTCGGGGCCCACCCAGTCGAACCGCAGGAGGAACGCGAGGGCGAGCGCGATGAACAGCAGGCTGATGTAGAGGGCCACCCGCACGAACGCTCGGATGCGCAGGCCAAAGCCTGCGTCTGAACGTGAGCACTCTGCCATGACCTCCCCTGACCGCGTGCGCTGGCGAGGACCGAGTATCGCCCACCATCGCGAAGAGGCGCCACCCTACCGGACCGGCCCCTGACAGGGGAACAGAGGATCGTTGATGTCGCCCAACAGCAGCAGATCTGCAGGGGTGCTGCCGCAGAGGATTCGGCCGTCCCCGGTGGCGGCCGTCGCGAGTAGGAGCGGCGCCTGGTGGTCGGCAGCGATGCCAGCGGCCACCAACCCCGTCGCCCACCCGGCGTCGTCGCATGGGCCGCATACGCCCCTCCGGCAATGGTGTGCGCCCATTGGTCGGCCCGAGCAATCAGTACCGTTGACGGTCCCCCGTTAGTTAGTTAGTTAGAGCTCGATCACCTTGTCGCCTACGGCGCTGGCGGTTTCGACCCGTGACGGCCCCCTCGAGCCGTTCGACGACGTACCCGGGCAGGTCTGGCTCGCAGGTACGCCGCCCCCGAATCCTGCCTGGAACCGAGTCATAGCTAGGGATGTCCACGACGAGATCATCCAGACCGTTGCCGTCGACATCACCGGCCGTCGCTACCGTCAGCCAGCCTGAATCGGTCCGGACATCCTGGGGCAGGGGTATGGCGTTTCGATCCTCGGTTGCGACGACGATGGCACCCGGTCCCTGAGCGGGGATGACGTACAGCTCGTCGACCGGAACGTCGGCGTTAGCAGCAGGTCGCCGACCAGCCGCACGGCTGAAGTCCCATCCGTCGTAGGTGATGGCCGACGCCTCGACCTCCGCCCAGCTCAGAGTGGTGGATGCTGACCGGCCCAGAACCAACCACGCCCGCCCCGAGTCCTCGACGCCGTTGGCGTCGTAGGGGTGGTTGGAGAACAGCAGGTCCTGGTGGCCGTCCCCGTTGACACCCCCTACAGGGCTGGCCTGGACGTCGTCATCGTTCTCAATCGGTCGCTCCACACGGAGGGACGGAACGGTGTCCATCCCGTCGAACAAGTGGTAGATCTCGCGCGCCGTCCCGGTCGTGCGGTCCTACCACTGTCCCGAGACGAGCGACGCCGGGATGGGCATCTGGGCGGGTTGCCAAGCCCAACCCTAAGTTCAGTCGGACGGCCCGCTCTCGTCGTCGACGAGCTCCACGGTGACCGCCCCGTCATCGGGGATCTGCAGCGATGCGGGCGAGCGGCGGCCTAGCACGATGCTGTAGTAGTCCTGGTCCGACTGGCCCACGGCGAGATCGTCGAACCCGTCACCGTTGACATTCGCCCAGCGGTTGCACCCTGAGCGGTGAGTCCATCTCACTCGGCTGACCGGTCACCTGTACGTGGAAGGTTGCGCTCTCCCCGAGGTCGATCGGATCGGTGTCCGAGGATCCGAACACCCGATGTGGAACACGCCGACCCGTTGTGCTCGCTACCTCCCCCGACGATCACGTCGTCCAAGCCGTACACGATCCGTCGGCGAGACCGCACCCCTCAGCTGGTGGGGCGCTCGTGACGGGGCGGCTCCCGGGCCCACTTGTGCGGCTCAGTCGCACTCGGGTCGTAGCCAGGTGTCCAGCAGTCCCCCGGTCTCGTGGATCACCCAGCCGGCGTCGAGGATAGGGTTCCGGACGTAGGGGACCTCGACCGCGG
Organism: Euzebya sp.; assembly: GCA_051004735.1. Lineage (GTDB taxonomy): Bacteria > Actinomycetota > Nitriliruptoria > Euzebyales > Euzebyaceae > Euzebya. Next base: position 8,721 of record JBPCKA010000088.1, read on the forward strand.
TGACGTCGATGTCCAGGCACTGGTTGAACAGATATCCCGTGCGCCTCGCGTGGTATCCGGTGGTCACAACCGCGAGGGTGTCCCACCCTCATCCTCGGTCATCCGGCGTACGAACTGGACCTCTCCTCGAGTGGTGGAGGGGTCCGGCACGAAGCACACCACACCCGTCGGTGGGTCAGCGCAGATTCGCCGAGCCGTCACGGTCCTGTCGTCGGCGCCATCGTCGACGCGGGGGGCCGAAATCACCAGCCGGTCGGCCACGCCCCGCTCGAACAGCGCCAGCGCCGTGCGCTCCCGCTGGTCGGTGCCGCCCAACGCCACGATCGCGTCCGCGTGCTGCGGCACCGGGTCTGAGTCTCCGCCGAAGACGACCACCGTGCCGGCGCCGAACCCTATGAGGGAAATGACCATCACCACGCGCACCACCAGCCACGCTCGCATCGGTCGAAGGCTATGCGTGGGTGGGTTGGGCGACCGTCCGCAGCCGCGGTGGCCTGCTGCGACAGCGGTCAGCAGATCGGCGAGGTCACGCTGCGCGACCCGTTCGCCTGACGGCATGTCGTGGCGACCCGCGAAATGATCAGCCAGTCACCGCACGCTCATCCTGGACTCGAACTCAGGCACCAGTGTGCGAAGCAGCGCACGCACCTGGCTGGCGTCGTGCTGGGCAATCGCTTGGCGCAGGACATCAAGGCCGGAGGGAAGATCTGCATCGCCGTGGCTGGTGGCCCACTGGTTGATGCGGGGGGTGGCCGGTCGTGTTGACCTCCTCCGACGCCAGACCCAACTCCTCAAACAGCTTCTCCCCCGGCCGCATGCCGACGAACTCGATGGCGATGTCGACCCCGGGCCGCAGCCCCACCAGGCGGATCAGGTCCCTCGCCAAGTCCACGATCTTGAGCGGTTCGCCCATGTCCAGCACGAACACCTCCCCACCCTCGGCCATCGCGCCGGCCTCCATCACCAGCTTGCACGCCTCAGGAATGGTCATGAAGTACCGCTACATCTCGGGATCGGTGACCGTGACCGGCCCGCCCGCCGCGATCTGCTCCTGGAACATCGGCACCACGCTGCCGTTGGACCCCAACACGTTGCCGAACCGAACCGCCACGTACCGCTGGCCCGTCAACCGCGCCGCCTGCTGCAAGTACCGCTCGGCCACCCGCTTGGTGGCCCCCATCACCGACGTCGGGTTGACCGCCTTGTCGGTGGAGATCATCACGAACCGCGGCACGTCGGCGGCCACGCAGGCCTCGACCAGGGCCATCGTGCCCAGCACGTTGTTCTTCGCCGCCTGCACCGGCAAGGCCTCCATCATCGGCACATGCTTGTGCGCCGCGGCGTGGAAGACGACATCGGGCCTGTGCGTTGCCAACAAGTCACGCACCCCATCGCTGTCGGTGACATCAATGACGGTCGGGATCAGTTCGACCTGGCCGTCGGGGTCGCGGCCCACCAGCTCGCGGTGGATCTCATACAGGGCGTGCTCGGCACGCTCCAGCAGGATCAGGCTGCGCGGCTGCTCGCGCATCAGCTGACGGCACAGTTCTGATCCGATGCTGCCCCCAGCACCAGTCACCAGCACCGCTGATCCCTTGATGACTGCGTTGACCAGGTCACTGGCCTCCGTCACCGGATCGCGTCGCAGCAGATCCTCGATCTGCACCGGCCGCAGTTGGGTTAGTGAGACCTGACCCTCAACGACCTCATGCAACCCGGGAATCGTGCGGACCGCCACCTCGACCGACTCACACGCCTCGGCCACCTGCCGCACTAACGACCCGGGCGGCTGGGCGATCGTGATCATCACCTGATCAGCACCCGTCGCCCGGACCACCTCGGCCAAGTCATCGGTTGCCCCGGCCACCCGCAGGGAGTGGATGACCCGGCCCCGCTTGGCGGGATCGTCATCGACGAAGGCGACCGGGACGATGCCCAGGTCCGGCCGGTGATGAAGCTCCCTGAGCACCAGCATCCCCCCGGCGGCGCCCGCACCGACCAGCACGCTTCGCTTCGTTGGGCCATCTCCACGTCCACGACGCGTACGTCTGGCCTCATTCACCGTGCGGCACAGCACCCTTGCACCGCCCAGTAGCAGGATCGTCGCCCCGCAGTCGATGGCGATGACCCCGTCGGGGATGATGAAGGCGTCGGCCAACTGAGGGGCAGAGCCCCCAGCGGTCCCACCGCCCGGGCCACGCCGATCAGCGCCGGTCCATAATAGGCCGCAACCGCAACGGCAGTGATGTCGAGCAGACTGGTGTAGCGCCACGAGTGGCGGGTCGCGCCGAAGGCCTTCAACAGCAGGTACTGCAGACCGATGACGAACGGCGCGACCAGGACCAGCTGGTCCAGCCGCTCGGCGGGCACCTGCCAGTCGAACCGGATGAAATACGCAAGCACCAGGGCGAGCAGCAGCAGCGAAAGGTCGACCGCCACGCGCACCACGGCTCGCAAGGTCACATCGATGGTTCCGCGCCTGCCAAGTCGAACGGCCATACCCCTCCCCCGGCCGGTATCCGCACACCATCCACCCAACTCGGACGATCCGAACCGGCAGCCCCAGGATTGCACCACTGTAATGCTCGCTCTGCAAGCGCAGTCATTTCAGAGGCTACCGCCCATTGGCCGTCAGCTGCAAGGCGGTCGAAGCCATGCATCGAGAATCCCGCCCAGCTCGTTGATGGCGCGTACGGTGACGGTCCCCCACGACCCATCGCTGTCGACGTGGGCGACCGTGACGGATGCGTCAAGACATCGACCGAAAAGGTAGCCCGCACGGCGAGCGTGGTAATCGGAGGTGACCACGACCACCGAGCGCAGCCCGTCCCCGGCGACCAGTCGAGCGACGGCCTCGGCCTCGCCCCGCGTCGTGGCCGGGTCGGGATCGACACACTGCACCCCGGGCGGCGGTGTCTCACAGGTGCGGGCCACCAGGTCAGAGGCGGCCGCCCCTCCGTCTGAGGGGTGTGAGAGGATCAGCCTGTCGGCCAGTCCGTCGTCGAACAGGGCCACGGCCAGCGCAGCACGGGATTCCTCCCCCGCCAGCGCCACGATCGCGTCGGCATGGTCGGGTAGTGGAGCGGGGGTGGCACCCACCACCGCCCACACCGGCACGGCGATACCGATCACCCCGGCCAACAACGAGCCCGATGTCAGCACCAGCCACCGTCGTCGCACGTCATCCGCCTTCCACCGGTTCCCAGCCATTGCCGTTCCAAGGCTGCCATAGCCATCCGGACTTACGGACGGGGTTGACCGCCGGCGGCGACGGGTGGCAGTCGAAGTTGGCGCCGGCCGCGGACGCACCCCCTCGCCCGTCAAGAGTGCCTGGACGAGTCGGAGTCCGAACGCCTGGGCGGGCTGGACGAGCTGCGGCGGGTCCTGCGGAAACAGGTCATCGGCGGTGAGCAGGCCCCGGGCATACTGGTGACGACCCGTGATCTACGAACCCAACCCCAAGCACAAGCCAATTCCGACACCGGGACGGCGCGGGTCCATCTGTCCGCATGACATCGACTCCAACACGCTCTTGCAACGCAGCGACCTCGCTCCCAACGGAGGCAAGCGCTACAGCACGGATGGTGACCGTGCCTACTGTGCCCAGGAACACGACGCAGGGCGTGAGGCGTGGCACGGGTACCCAGTCGCCTTCGCAGAGGTGCCTCCCACGATCCTCAGGGAATGGTTGGCTTCCGGTCGCGCAAGCCGGCGGGCAGTAACGCGTGAGGCGAGGCGGCTGTGAGCGTTCGTTGGGAGCGCCTCGCGGGCGACACCGCACGCTTCGCGGTGCGCGTCAGCTTTCTGTCAGACCCGCACGACGGCCAGGGTGCAGATCCGGACCTCGCCGCTTCTTGGGGTGGACTTCAGCTATGGGTCGATGGAGTCAACCTGTCGGCCCACATCGATGGCGGGCAGATGCTAGATGCCGCGTATTGGTACCAGCTGCCGTTCCTTGAGTGGCTTGCAAGCAACTGGGACGCGCTGCTCCATGAGCAGCGGTTGCCCAACCCCGACAGCGACGACGCCGCCAGCGTACGAAGGCCATGGCTGGACCTTGTCGATTCAGACGGGATGACATTCCACCAGCTGCAGGAGGACTGGGACTGGAGAAGCCGACATTCCCTCCGCTTCGCGCGGGATGGTGGCGTCATGCCCGGAGTCTTCCTCCGTCGTCACAGGGGCGTGATCGAGGTCTCTTGGCAGGACAGACCTGTTTCAGGAGCCGAGGACGTGAGGCACGCCGCTCCCAATGGCCGCGGCTACCTGGATCCCGAGTTCGTTGCCTCCAGCTTGTACGACGTCCTTCGCGAGGCATCCGCTTACATCTTGGCGCTCCGTCCAGAGAGTGAGCGAATCAGGCAATTGTCGAGCAAGGTCGAGAAGCTCACTGAACCGGCCTCTGACGTGCGAACCGCGTGGCTAGCCGGGCTGGGCTCCTCGAAGGCCGACGCGCTTAGTCGATGGCAGAGTCTCAGGGATTTGGTAGAACAACGTGTGGAGGGGGCCGTCGACACGATATTCAATCCCACCCAAAACGGCAGTCCTCTCGTGTTGACCGGTTCGCCTACTGCCGCGCTCCTCTTCAGCTCCCTGTCCCCGTCCATCGATGATGATGACGTGATCGCGCTAACGACATTGGCGATTGAGCGGCCCCTGGTCACTGTCGATCCGATGGCCGGTCACAGCCGTGGAGTCCCATTGGCTACGAGCGCTCCGGCGTGGGAGCAGGGTTACGAACTTGCGGAGGAGGCCAGGGACCTCTTCGAGATCGACGATGGGATGGTCGTGAACGTGGAAGACCTATTGGCGTCGAACGGCGTTCAGATCGCCGAGCTTGAACTCCACGATTCAGGAATTCGCGCCATCACGCTAACTGGGCAAGGACGCCAGCAACGTATTGCCGTGAACCTCAACTATCCACACGCGAACACGCCAGAGGTGAGGCGGTTCACCCTGGCACATGAACTCTGTCACTTGTTGTTTGATGAGGACTACGGCGTGCCGGTCGCGATAGCGAGTGGGCCGTGGGCACCTGACGGTCTGGAGCAACGTGCCAACGCATTCGCCGCGATGTTTCTGATGCCTCCGCCCCTGCTACGGAACGCGGAGAGTCGCGCAGGGCTCCATTTGGAGGACGGCAATGGGCTTGGTGCCGTGGCCAGAGAGATTGGGGTCAGTCGCCGCGCCCTCCTTGAACACGCTCGAAACGTCGGGCTTGTCCGGACGGAGGCGTACAGCCGACTATCGAAGGAACTGACCACCGCCCGCGACCAGGCCTCGTAGGACCGTTAAGCTCGCAGACAACAGGGGGGTGTGGTTGCGGGATGGCTCCGGGCGCGGGGGACGGAGCGGCTGGCAGGGTCGGTCGGGAACGGCTGACCGGCTTATTGCGCCTCGTGCAGCTGGACGCTGGTGACGCTCCACCGGCGACCGGCCGCGATGTCCTCGTTCGGGTCGAACCGCAGCTGAAGACCGGGGCTGACCCCCAGGCGGGCGTGCCGGGCTCCAGCGGGTGAGGTGTACTCGGGCGGGCCGGCCAGTGGACCGTCGCCGAGGACGATCGCCGGCCATGAGATGTACAGCGTCTGGCCGGCTGTCTCCGTGCCGTCCCCGGGGCCCGTGGCGTCGACGTGGGCCTTCACCAGGCACTCGGCGGAGGGGTCGCCGGTCCGCACGCCATCGGTCAGGCAGTCGCCGTCGTCGATGATGGTGACCTGGGCGCCGTCGGGGGCGGTGATGGTGAGGGGTTGTCCTGCGGCGACCGGGGTCCCAGGGGTGGGTGAGATCGTGACGTCGGCGACGTCGGGCATGCCTGCGGCCATGCGCGCCGCCGTGCAGGTGGCGGAGGAGGACGTGCAGTACAGGTGCTCGGGCTGGAGGTTGGCCAGGGCGGTCCGTGTCACATCAGGCAGGTCCTGGCCGTCGGTCAGCAGGATCGCGATGTCCTGCGTCGCGGCCGGGTGCGCGGCGGCGAACCCGGTGGTCCAGGCGTCGGGGTCGGTACCGTCGATCAGCAGCACCGCCCGGGCGGTGTCGGGGTGGATGGTCGTGGCGACCTGGGCGGCTGTGGTGAACCGCTCGGGGCCGGCGATGCGCTGGACGGGGCGGCCGTCGGCCAGCGTCTGGGCAGTGGCGTCGCTGACCGCGGTCGTCCCGCCGATGACGATCAGGTTGTCGGGGTCCAGGTCGCGGATCGCGTCGGCGGTGTCGGGGACGGAGATGACCGGCTGGTAGGGGGGGGCCACGTCTGCCGTGGCGGGACCGGATGGGCTCACCACTGTCGCGAGGACCAGGGCCAACGCCAGGACCAACCCCGTCACGGGGGTCGGGGTCGGGGTCGTCGGGGTCGGGGCCGTCGGGGTCGGGGCCGTCGGGATCCGGGCGGTCGTGCGCATGCGGGCGTACTCCTCAGCTGGTCGGCTCGAGGCCGGCTGCCTGGGACCCCCGTCCAGGTCGTGCATGCCTGATCGTGCGTCGTGATGTGGGCGGTCGCGGTTGTGCTCAGGGCGGTCGGTCCCGCGCTCCCCTCCGCCCTCCTGAGGCACATGAGCTGACCCAGCCACCGCTTGGTCGGACGATCTGTCTCAGTTGAGAACAAGGGGTTGTGGTCGAACGTGTGTTCGGGTAGGGTGGTGGGTGTGAGGATGAGGGATTCGGTCGAAGGGGTGGTGGTCACCGGCACGGAGCCGGTGGCATACCTCGGGGGGCCTGGGCCGATCAGCTGCCCGTCGGACCGTTCTGCTGGCCGGTGGCGGGTGCTGCGTCGGGCGGGCTGGCCGGTGGAGGCATCGGCGTCTGCGCCGACGTGCGAGACGTTGGGCGCTGTTGACGAGCCGGCTGCTGCGGGTGACCGGGTTGACGTCGGTGACCGGGTTGCTGTTGACGACCGGGTTGACGTTGACGACCGGGTTGACGTTGACGACCGGGCTGACGCTGATGATCGGGATGACGATGTGATCGTCGGGTTGGCGCGGGCGATCGAGGGGTTGGGGGTCGTGGCGGGATGGCTGCGGGCGCGGGAGGCTGAGCTGCTGGACGGTCCTGCGGGCGGGCTGCCGGTGTCCTCGGCTGTGTTGGCGCAGGTGTTGTCGGGGTTGAGCCAGATCGACGGGGCGGTGCTGGCGGGGTTGTCGCAGGCCATCGGGGTGGCCAACGCCGCGGACTGTGCCGGTCAGGACGGGCAGGTGGGGCTGGCGGAGTGGGTGGCTGGGCCGACGCGGATGACCCGGCTGGCTGCGGATCGGTCGTGCCGGTTGGCGGCGGACCTGGCGGGGATGTCTGAGGTGATGACCGCCCTTGAGCAGGGTCGGATCTCACGGGACCATGCGATCGCGCTGGTGCAGGCGGCACGGCAGCAGGCAGCCGATCACGCGGCGGCAGAGCGGGAACGTCGCCGACAGGATCAGCAGGCCGCTGAGCAGGCGGCGCGGGATGCGGCGGCGGCAGAGGCGGCCGCTGCGGACCAGTCAGAGCGGGACCGGCTGCGGACGGAGGCTGAGGCGGCGGAGCGTCGACGGGCTGAGCAGGCTGAGGCTGACCGGCGGCGTCGTGATGCGGAGGCGGAGGAGGACCGGCGTCGTCGGCAGGCGGACTTGCTTGGTCGGGCCACGGGTGGGGTGTCTCCGGATGATGTGGCTGAGGCGTCAGCGCAGGCCCGCGCGAGCGATCCGGATGCGTTGTTGCGCACCGAGGCGGCTCAGCGGGCCCGGCGCAGCTTGAAGACCTGGACTGATCCCGACACCGGGATGGGCTGTGGCCGCTATGCGCTTCCCACGGTGGATGCCGAGCTGTTCTCCACCCTGCTGGACAGCGCCCGGACGTTTGATCCGAAGGGTTGTGAGCCTGAGGAGCGCCGGACCTTCGAGCAGCGCCAGGCTGATGCGTTGATGGACCTGTTGGGGCTGACGGCCAAGTTGTCGGGCGCGGTGGCCGATGGGACGTTGTCGACCAGTCGGGGGCAGCGACCGCATGTGTCGGTGACGGTGCCGCTGTCGACGCTTGAGTGGACCTCAGACCTGCCCGGCCGGACGCGTGATGGTCGGATGATCTCTGCGGCGGAGGCTCGCCGGTTGGCGTGTGACTCCGCGCTACGACGTGTGGTGTTGGGTGCGACCGGTCAGGTGCTTGATGTGGGCCGGGCGACCAACGCCTGGAGCGTGGCGCAGGTCACCACGGCCGAGCAGACCTTCGGTGGCTGTGCCTTCCCCGTGCAGGACGGCATGATGTGTGGCCAACGGTCGTCCTGGTGTGACATCCATCACGTCCACTGGTGGCGCAATGGCGGGAAGACCGATCAGGCCAACGGGGCGCCGCTGTGCCGTCGCCATCACACCATGGT
>JBPCKA010000089.1:0-46128 GCA_051004735.1 Euzebya sp.
GTCGGCCTGGGGTCGCGAGTGTCCTTGTGACCGTAAGGGGCGTCAGCCCGCGCCTCCTCCCCCATCGTGTTGAACATGACGGGGGAGATTCCTTGGGCCGGGGCGGGCCGGGGGGTCAGGGCCGGAACGGGGGTGTGCCCGACGGGGGGTCGGTCTCATGAAGGTGGGCCACGAACAGGTCGGCGGTGGCGGTCGGATTGTGGTGACTGACAACGTGCCAGGGACGCTCCAGGGGGGTTCGCGCCAGTGGGAGGACGACTAGGCGTTGCTCGGCCAGTTCACGTCTGACGGCATCCCCGCTGACCAGCGTGACGCCCAGACCCATCTCGGCACCGGCCACGACAGCGCCGTTTGACCCCAGGGTCATCGTCGGAGGCGTTACCCCGCTGTCTGACAGATAATCCTGGGTTGTCGCCCGGGTACCTGAACCCTCCTCGCGCAACAGCCAGGTCATCTGGCCGGGCTCCGCCACGCTGGCGTTCGAGGCGACCTCGGGCGAAGCCACCACCACAAGGCTGTTCTCGCGGGTGCTGCGCACCGCCAGGTCAGCATCCTCCGGTGGCCGCCCGGCGAAGGCCACGTCAACGGCGTGCTGGTGCAACAACGTCCACAGGCGTTCACGGTTGCCCACCTCAACCTGTAGGTCAGCCTCGGGATAGCGACGGCGAAAGGATGCCAGGAAGGCCGGCAGGACATACTCGGCCACGGTGGTGGTGGCGCCGATCCGCACGCGCCCCCGCTGGGGCTCGACGCCGCCACGGGCAACCTCGCGAGCCTCCTCGGCCAGTCCCACGATCGTGGTGGCGTGAGCCGCGAACGCCTCGCCGGCCGGGGTGATCCGTAGCCCCCGGCCCTGTCTGGCCACCAATTCGACCCCAAGGTCACGCTGCAGGGCGCTGACCGCCGCCGACACCGCCGACTGGGTGACGAACAGCCGGGCGGCAGCCGCGTGCACCGAGCCGGTCTGCACGACCATGACGAAGGTCCGGAGCTGAGACAGGGTCATGGCAGCTAACTTAACCGATTACTTGATGGTCATGACCAAATATGTATTGGACACTGGATGGTGAGGCCCTTACGGTGAAGAGCATGACCGCTGACACGCATGCCACAGACGAGCAGAAGGCCCGGCTCTCCTCCGGGGTGATCCCCTACGTGGAGATGGGGTACTACAGCCCGGACTACGTCCCGAAGGACTCCGACATCCTGGCTGCGTTCCGGGTGACCCCCCAACCGGGCGTCCCACCCGAGGAGGCCGCGGCGGCGGTTGCCGGCGAATCTTCGACCGGGACCTGGACCCTGGTGTGGACCGACCGGTTGACGGCCTATGAGGACTATCAGGCCAAGGCCTACCGTGTCGAGGAGGTGCCTGACAGCGACCCCAAGTCCTACATCGCCTATATCGCCTATGACCTGGACCTGTTCGAGGAGGGGTCGATCGCCAACCTGTCCTCATCCATCATCGGTAACGTGTTCGGGTTCAAGGCGCTGTCGGCCCTGCGCCTGGAGGACATGCGGATCCCGCCTCACTACGTCAAGACCTTCCAAGGCCCCGCGCACGGCATCGTGATGGAACGCGAGTACCTGGGCAAGTTCGGTCGTCCCCTGCTGGGCGCCACCGTGAAACCCAAGCTGGGTCTGTCCGCCCGCAACTACGGCCGCGTGGTCTATGAGGCCCTGCGCGGGGGCCTGGACTTCACCAAGGACGACGAGAACATCAACTCCCAGCCGTTCATGCGGTGGCGCGACCGGTTCCTGTTCTGCATCGAGGCGGTCAACAAGGCGGTGGAGGAGACCGGCGAGTTGAAGGGTCACTACATGAACGTGACCGCTGGAACCATGGAAGCGATGTATGAACGCGCCGAGTTCGCCAAACAGATCGGCAGTGTCGTCGTCATGATCGACCTGACGATCGGCTACACCGCGATCCAGTCGATGGCGAACTGGGCCAGGGCCAACGGCGTGCTGCTGCACCTGCACCGCGCTGGCCACTCCACCTACACCCGGCAGAAGAACCACGGGGTCAACTTCAGGGTCATCGCCAAATGGGCGCGGCTGATGGGTGTGGATCACATCCATGCCGGAACGGTCGTCGGCAAGCTCGAGGGTGACCCCGGGTCGGTCCAGGGCTACTACGACGTTATCCGCGAGAACACCAACACCATCGACCCTGCCAAGGGGATCTACTTCGACCAGGACTGGGCGTCGATGCCCGGCATGTTCCCGGTGGCCTCCGGGGGCATCCACGCCGGACAGATGCACCAACTGCTGGACTACCTGGGTGAGGACACGATCCTGCAGTTCGGCGGCGGCACGATCGGCCACCCGATGGGAATCTCTGCCGGCGCCACCTGCAACCGTGTTGCCCTTGAAGCCATTATCAAGGCCCGCAACGAGGGAAGGGATTTCCTGAAGGAGGGGCCAGACATCCTGAGGGCCGCTGCGAAACGATGCCCCGAGCTGCAGTCGGCCCTCGATGTCTGGGGGGACGTCACCTTTGAGTATGAGTCCACCGACACCCCCGACGTCGTGGCCACCCCCACCTCGTCCTGACCCACCCCACCCCCCCAGCCAGAAGGAGCACACGATGCACCTGACCCAAGGCAGCTTCAGCTACCTACCCGAGTTGACCGACGAGGAGATCGGGCTGCAGGTCGACTACGGGATCGAGCATGACTGGCACCCCCAGATCGAATTCACCGACGACCCCCATCCTCGCAACACCTACTGGAACATGTGGGGCCTGCCGATGTTTGACGTCAGCGACGGGCAGGCGGTGGTGAACGAGATCAACCGCTGCCGCGAGGCCCACCCCGACGACTACATCCGGGTCAGCCTGTTTGATCCCAGTCACGGCCGTGCCACCTCGGCCATGCAGTTCATCGTCAACCGGCCCGCCGAAGAACCGGGATTCGTGCTGCACCGTCAGGAGACCGCCGACCGCACGATGCGCTACACCCTGCAGTCCTACGCCGCACGCCGCCCCCACGGGCAGCGTTACGGCGAAGCTTGAGGCTGCTGCCATGGCCGGACAGGGCCAACCGACCGGTCCCCCACTGGGTCCGGGGGCGGGGAACACGAAAGACCAGGAGAGCCAGATGTTCGGCCGCGCCGAGACCGACGAGGCCTACGCCGACCTGACGATCCCCCTGGAGCAGATCCCCGACGACACCGAGGTCGATGTCACGGCCCTGCTGGGCGAGATGAAGTTGGAGCAGACGCTGGAGCGCCTGGACACCGATCTCGTGGCGCTGCATGAGGTCAAGGCACGGGTCGCTGAGATCGCGGCCCTGCTGGTTATCGATCGCCTTCGCCGACACCTGGGAATCGCCTCGGTTCCGCCCACGCTGCACATGTCCTTTACGGGGAATCCGGGAACCGGCAAGACCACTGTCGCCCAGCGGATGGGTCAGGTGTTGCACCAGTTGGGCTACCTACGCAAGGGGCACGTGGTCAGCGTCACCCGTGATGACCTGGTCGGCAAGTACGTCGGACACACCGCACCAAAGACCCGCGAGGTGCTGAACCGGGCCACCGGGGGGGTGCTGTTCATAGACGAGGCCTACCACATCTACCGGGTCGACAACGAGCGCGACTACGGTCAGGAAACCGTCGAGATGCTGCTGCAGATCATGGAGAACGAACGTCAGGACCTGGTCGTGATCATGGCCGGCTACAAGGACAAGATGGACCGCTTCTTCAGCGACGTGCCAGGCTTGAGTTCACGTATCGGGCATCACATCGACTTTCCCGACTACGACCTGGATGACCTGCTGCGCATCGCTGACGTCATGAATGCCCAGCAGGGGTACCGCTTCGAGGAGGCAGCGGTCGAGGCGTTCCGTGACTACATCTCCCTGCGCAAGGAGCAACCCCGATTCGCCAATGCCCGCAGCGTCCGCAATGCCCTGGATCGACTGCGCCTGCGCCACGCCGACCGTCTGTGGCAGGTCCTGCAGACCCGTTCGACGCTGACCAAGGGTGAACTGGTGACACTGTGCGCCGAGGACATCCGGGCCAGCCGTGTCTTTGACGGCGGGACTGTTTTGCCCGAGTGACCAACCCCGGCAATCCACCCCCACGGGGGAGGCCCCCTACCCACTCACCTCCTACCTTGAGGGCAGGAGGTGATGAAGCAGTGGTCCTCGCGTCAACCGATATCGCGGTCAGAGGCCGTCTGGGTGTCGACCCACCGATGGCCGATCTTGCCGACTACCGTTCACGCGGGGGCGGCCAGGCAATCCGGATCGCCCGTCAACTCGGAGCGGCGGGGGTCATCGATCAGTTGACCGCCAGCGGACTTCAAGGCCGAGGAGGCGGAGCCTTTGTCGTCGGACACAAGTGGCGCTCGGTCGCCGACCATGCCTGCCCCACCCGCTTTGTGGTCGCCAATGCCGCCGAGGGTGAACCCGGCACGTTCAAGGACCGCTGGCTGCTGCAGCGCAATCCCTACCAGGTGCTGGAAGGGCTTGCTGTCGCGGCACTGACCATCGGCGCCAGTCGGGCCTTCCTGGCCGTGAAGGCCACCTTCCACCCGGCGCTGGCAGCAGTGCGGGCGGCCCTGGCAGACCTGAACACCGCCGGGCTGCTGGGCGAGGTCAACATCGAGATCATCACCGGACCCGAGGACTACCTGTTCGGTGAGGAGAAGGCGATGCTGGAGGTCATCGAGGACCGACAGCCGCTGCCGCGTATCCTGCCGCCCTACCAGGTGGGTCTGTTCGCCAGCCGCGGTAGCCCCAACCCGACCGTGGTCAACAACGTCGAGACCATGGCACATGTGGTGACGATCCTGACCCAGGGCCCCGACGCTTTCCGCCAGGCCGGAACGGCCACTTGCCCAGGGACCATGCTGTTCACCGTCTGTGGTGATGTGAGCCAGCCCGGGGTGTTCGAACTGCCGCTGGGCACCTCACTGCGCACGTTGCTGTTCGACCACGCCGGCGGGCCGCTACCGGGACGGCACTTTCAGGCTGTCTTTCCCGGCGCCTCCTGCGGGGTGGTGCCAGCCGCGGCGATCGACGTCGCGTTGGACTTTGACCACCTGGCCCAGATCGGCTCGGCCCTGGGCTCGGCCGGGTTCGTGGTCTATGACGACACCGCCTGTGTGGTTGGCGCAACCGCCGCGTTCTCACGGTTCCTGGCACGCGAGTCGTGTGCCCAGTGTCCCGCCTGCCAGCAGGGAACCCTGGCTCTGACCGAGCTGCTTGACGGCGTGGAATCGGGTCAGGCTACGCTGGCTGAGATGGACACCATCCGCTCACGGTGCCGTAGCGTCACGGGTGGCAGTCGTTGCGGTCTGCCCGCTGGGGAAGCAGCCGTGGTGTCAAGCGCCCTGGACAACTTCGAGGGGGAGTTCGCCGAACACGTCACCACGGGCGGCTGCCCACGCCCCAGGCAACTGCAAGTCCCGGTGCTGTCCTCGTTCGACCCTGCCTCGGGGCAGTTCAGTTACGCCGAGATCCGATGAGCGGCACCGGGCGCCCAGACGCGGCAGGGGTCACCGTCGGTCACCTGGCGACCGGTAGTGTGCTGACGGCCGAGCCCGATTGGACGCTGCGCCGGGCCGCCCAGGTGATGCACGCCCACCACGTCGGCTCGACGGTGATCCAGGGGCCCGACCAGTCCCTGCTGGGGATCCTGACCGAGCGCGACCTGCTGCGAGCCGCCGGAACCAACACCGACCTCGACAGCACCACCGTCGAGCAGTTCATGACCACAGACGTCATCACCGCTGAACCCGATTGGACGGTCTATGAGGCGGCTTCGACGATGTCACATCACGGCATCCGTCATCTTGTGGTGACCACGGACAACAAGGTCACCGGGGTGCTGAGCATCCGCGATGTCCTGCTTAGCGGACAACGGGTGGAGTTGACCAATGGCGCGTGGGCGGTGCTACGTGACCCCCTGACGTTCACCGTCCGTGAGCGCCGCCGGCTGCAGCGGGTCCTGCTGGACCTGGGTGGCGGCCCATTGGCACAGTCCGAGCCGGCAGCCCTGATCGGCGAGCTGGTCGGCAGTTGGTCATTTGACCTGGCCCTGCCGGCAACCGCCGAGATGCTCGAGGAGTTGGACCCCGCCGACAGATCTCTGCTGGCCGATGCGGTGCTGGACGAGATCCCCTACCTGCAACTGTCCGTCCACCCCTCACCGGGCTGGCGGGATCGCGCCAGCTGAACCTCAGCGGGCGCCCGGCAGTTCCTCGTCATCGCGGGTGTCCTCAAGGCCCGGCGCGTCGGGATCATAGACCGCGTTGTCGTCACCTGAGTCCTTCTCCTCGCTCATGCCGATCGGTCCGCTGGTCGAGCCACGCAGGAACTGCCGGACGGCGGGAAGGTCCGAACTGAGCAGCCGTTCCTTGGGACCGGCCAGAGTCAACGACCTGCGGTACAGCAGCGCCAGGTGATCACTGACGTTCTTGGCCGTCGGGATGTGGTGGGTCACAATCACGAAGGTCGAGTCGAGCTTCTCCTTGAGATCCAGGATCAACTCGTTGAGGAAGGCCGTGCGGACCGGGTCGAGGCCGGAGTCGGGCTCGTCGAACAACAGGATCTCGGGGTCAAGCACCAACCCCCGGGCCAGCCCCGCCCGCTTGCGCATGCCACCGGAGATCTCGCCCGGGAACAGCTTCGCGGCGTCCCCGAGGCCCACGGTCTCCAGGTTGTACTCGACGATCTCCTTGATCTCCTTCTCGTTCTTGCGAGTGTGTTCGCGCAAGGGGAAGGCGACGTTGTCATAGATCGTCATCGAGCCGAACAGCGCCCCGTCCTGAAACAGCACGCCGTACTTCTTGCGGACCTCCAGCAGCGGCCGGTTCCGCAGGGTCGGCACGTTCTTGTCGTCCACCCACAGTTGCCCGTCCGTGGGTCGCAGCAGCCCGATCAGGTGTCGCAGCAGCACCGACTTGCCCGTACCGGATGGTCCGAGAACCACCGTGACCTTGCCCTTGGGGATATCGAAGGTGATGTCCTCCCAGATCACACGTGAGCCGAAGGCTTTCGTGAGGTGTCGGATCCGGATCTTGGGTTCAGGCACCGTGGGGTCCAGCACCCATTCCTCGGGGTTGGCCCCCTTGGGACACGGTAGCCATCCCTCCGGTAGGTCGAATCCACCCGGTGGACGCTCTGGTGCCTGCAGGTTTTGTCCTTCCTGCGGCTGAGGCGGTGCTTGTGTGACCTGCGTCACCTGTGCCGGGGCGGGTCGCTGCTGGACCGGGAAGGGCACGGGCGGCGGCGGGGGCTGCACCTGGGTCGTGCCCACGAGAAGTGGCGGCCCGGGAACCTGCGCCGTCATGGTCCCGGGTGGCGCGGGGCTCAGCACGGGAGGCAGTGGAAGGGTCAGGTCGGTGTCGGCCATCGACTCATCTCAGGTTGTCGGTCACGGGTGGTATCAGGTGGTCTTGACGATAAGCAGGTCGGCTGCGATGTGGTGGGAGACCTTGTTGGGCACGCTGCCCAGCAGGAAGCGGCGGGCCCCGGTCATACCTCGGTTGCCCAGCACCAGCAAGCCATGATCGGCGGCCCGGTCGACCAGGACCGCTGCGGGGTCGCCACCATGGTGTTCGGTGCTCACCTTGACGCCGGCCTGCTCCACGCGTGCGGCTGCCTCGGCCAGCACGTCCTGTGCCCAGTCTGTCCTGCCGACAGACAGGACCGTGACGGCGGCGCCCAGTGCCTTGGCGACGGCCACTCCCCGATCCAGTGCCCGTCCCGCGGTCTTCGAGCCGTCGGTGCCGATCAGGACGCTGGCGGGTGAGTCGTCGCCCCGGTCCGTGTAGGTACGCACGATCAGGATGTCCCCGACGGCGTGATGGGCGATCTTGTTCGGCACGTTTCCCAGCAGGAAGATGCCAGAGGCACCCAGTCCCTGACCGCCCACGACCAGCAGGGCGTTGTCATAGGACTCGGTCAGTTCCAGCATCGCATCGGCCGGGTCACCCTGGGGGGTCTTGACCGTGATGTCCAGGTCGGGATAGGCCTTCGAGGCGATCGCCACACCGTCCTGCGCGGTCTCCTGTGCGCCGATGAACCCGAACCCGAAGCTTGATTCAAGGTCCTGCTCCTTGGCCCTGACCGAGCGGGGTCCCAGGTCTTCGGGGCGTGCCCGCAGGTAGGCAGTGGCCACCACCAGTGGGGTATCAAGACCATGTGCGATGGTGGCTGCACGGCGCACGGCACGCTCGGCGGTGACCGAGCCATCCGAGCCGACGATGATGCATGAGTAGACGCTCACTGCTGCCCCTCCCCTTGTGCGCCCGGTAGGGCCGGCACATCCTGTGCCCCTTCGGTCAGGGGCGTGACCTGTGATGGCCCCAGCACTGCCACTTCCGAGGCCAGCCACCGACCGTCCTGGCGGCGCAGCCTGATCTCCATGCGCAGGTCATCGGAGATGTCGCGTTGCTGATTGATGGAGTTGTAGGTCTGGCGGAGGACCGCGAAGACAGTGGCGTCATCACCGCTGACGTCCTGGACGAAACTTGAGGTGATCGCACCCGACGAGGTGACGTCGTTTGCCGCCAGACCCTGGCGGATCTCGCTGTCAAACAGCGTGGCCACCTGAGTGGCGTAGTCGCCGGTGGCCATCGCCATGGTGTCGGTGACCCACTGGTCGATGGTGGCGCCGGTGAAGGTGGTGACCTGCAGCGCCACCTCGTTTGCGACCTGCTGGACCTCCTGCCGTGTGGCCTCAGCCTCCTGCAATTGGGCGGCGTCGTTGCGCGCACCACGCGCCTGGAAGAAGAACAGGGCGGCAAGGGCCAGCCCAAGGATTCCCAGGCCAACCCCGACACGTGCCTGCCAGATCAACGTCGTGGCGCTGCGCGGGATGACCACTGCCACCCCGTCGTCATCGACGGGGGCACGAACGGGAATGCGCAGCTTGGACGAAAGGGATGACGAAAGGGATTCGGGATCAGGGCCGGAGGACTTGACGGTCGCCGAATCGTCGGTGGGCACGCTGGTCCGCCTAGCCATTGTCATGTCCGGTGCGGCTGCGTCGCGCCGCAGCCGCCTCGATCCGTTCACGGGTGCTGCGTGCGGCGAAGGCCACCAGCCCGGCGCCGAACGTGATGATCATCCCGACGACCGGCGCTGCCCCCGTCCCGCCCGTGTCCACCGCCACTGCGTTGGGATCAACCTCGAAGGCGCTGCCTGCGGCAACGGCCAGTCCGGGACTGGCCACCTGGGTGAACGAGGTTTGCCGGTCATTCTCCGGGCGGATGACCTGCCCGTCGGGGGTCGCCAGTTGGTGGTTGGGCTGCACGGCGCTGCCGGCACCGGGACCAAAGACCGACTCGCACGCCCCACCGGGAAGCGTTGCCGGGATGGGTCGCTTGGGGACATACAGCAGGGGAACCGGGGCAGGCTCGGCGATGAACTGCACCCGTAGCCACGGGTCGCCCTGGACGCTGGTCGGCCCGATGATCCGGAAGGCGTCGAAGAAGAACACGTTGACGCGGATGCCCTCTTCGAGGTTGGCCAGATTCTCGGGGAGGTTGGTGAAGGTGTTGAGGTTGGCCAGGTAGCGCAGGTTGCACGCGAGGTTTGCGTCACCACGTTGCAACAGGCTGGTCGTGGCGTCCAGGACCGGCGGCGCGGTGTCCAGCAGGCCGTCGATCTCATCGCGCACGTCACCGATCAACTCCGCCCCGTCTGCCAGGTCGGTGATCAGGCTGGCCAACGCGTCGCGGTTACGAGCCAGCGATCCGTTCACGATTCTGCTGGCCGCGAACAGACGGTCGAAATCGGCGCCGTTGTCCCCGACCGCCTGTGACAGGTTCGCCGAGTCGACCATGATCGACTGCAGATCCTCACTGCGACCCTGGACCGTGGCGGCCAGTTCCCGGACCAGCGTCGCCGCGCTGTCGGGGTCGACCGGCTCAAAGACCCGGTTGGCCACCTCCAGCAGGTTCTGCGGCTTGGTCGGCAGCGTGATGCTGCCGGGCTGCAGCACCTCACCCTCGGTGTAGTACTCAGTCTGGGGGCCGGTTGCGATGATGGGGCGGATGTCAAGCGCCTGCTCACCGACCGCGGACTGGCGCAGCACCACCACATCGATGCCCTTGGGGATCTGGATGTCGTTGTTGACACCCATCTCGACCAGGACGTTCTCAACGCCGGCGCAGGCGGGAAGATCGGGGCGGGAGTCATCACCGCACAGCGTGACGGCGACGATCTCACCGACGCCGACTCCACGGTAGGTGACCTGTTTGTTCTCCAGCAGCCCACCGGCTTCGGGCAGCTCGACGAACAACGGATAGTTGTTGTCAAGGATCGCCGTGGCCAGAAGCTGGGTCACCGCGAACAGCACCAGGACGGCCGAGGCGATGATGACCGTGACCAGGTTGATGACGGTACGAGAGGCCTTCATCGTCGGAAGTCCTGCGGTGGACGCGGGATCGGACGTGGGTGACCCTGCGGCGGGTCGGTGCAGGCACGCACGCTGTAACCGGGCTCGTCGTTGATGCCGCAGACGACGAAGTCCAGCACCACCTGGGCATGTTCCTGGTTCACACCACGGATGGTCGCGAAATTGTGCTGGGCCAGGTTGACGAACAGAGTGTCCAGGGCGGGCAGCCGTTGCGGTGCGACGATCTCGTCGGTGATGCCCTCCAGGTAGACCACGAAGTCATCGATCCGTTGGCGGTGGGTCACGATGATGTCTGATCCGGTGTCGGCCAGGTCACGCAGGTTGACCAGCGTGTCGACCAGTCGGTCGTCCTCCTCGGCCAGCACCCGCACGAACTCCGCGGACTCGGCCAACGCCCGGCCGTGCAGCTCCGCCTGAGGGCCGACGGTGTCCAGGAACTGATCAAGGCCGTCAAGCAGCCGCACCAGATCCTGTGAATTACCGTTGTAGGTCTCGGTGACCAGGTTCAAATCGTCAATGATCTGCCCCAGCGTCTGCCCGCGGCCGTCCAGGCCCTCGGCGCCCGACCGGATGGCTCCTGCCAGGGTGTCGGTGGAGATGACGATCAGCAGGTCGGTGGAGGTGGCCACCACCTCTTCCAGTTCCGGGACCACCTCGGTCTGCTCGACGGTTCCGCCGGACTCCCAGGTGCCGCTGGTCCCCTCAACCGGTACCAGGTCGATGTAGCGCTCGCCCAGGATGCTGGTCTTGCGCAGCCGGGCGATCAACCGGGCGGGCAACTGGACGGTGGGATCGATTTCCAACCGCACGCTGGCCAGCATGTCATCGTCCAGTTCGATCTCACTGACCGTGCCGATGGCGACGTCGGCCAGTTTCACCGCAGCGTTGGTCGTCAGATCGGCGACGTCTTCGAACTGGGCGTTGACGACGGTGGCCTCCTGTCCACCGCAACCGCTGGCGATCACCGCCAGCATGATGGCCACACCGACCAGCACTGCTCTGGGCGACATCACTGCCCCACCCCCAGCAGGCTGTTGCCTTGCGACGTCGGGATGTCGGGTACGGGTGCGGGTGCGGGTGCGGGTGGAGGTGGTGCGGTGTCGACCGCATCGCCAGGTGAGGAGGTAGGGGCCGTATCGGGGGCCGGTTGTTCGGGCACCGCAGGAACCGCCGCCGCCTGCGCGGCCTGCTCGGCTTCGATCTCGGCAGCGATGGCAAGCCTGGACTCATCGGACAGGCTGGACAGGGCGATGCCCATGGCCTCGGCGAAGCTGGTCCCTCCACCTGCCATGTTGCACAGGCCCGGCAGGCACAGATCGGGGATGGTGTCCAGGATGTCACCCACGCTGGCACAGTCGGTCAGGTCCAGGCGCAGGCACAGACCGATGATGCGGTCCTCAAGCCGTTCCTGGATGAACTCGGTCAGGAAGCCTGACTCGTTGTCAAGCGGCAGACGGGCGTTTTCGTAGTCGATGGCACGACCTGCGGTGTTGAACAGTCGCTGGCCACCAAAGAAGGCATCTCCCAGACGCGACAGGTTGCGATCCACCGTCGACAGGGTCGTGGCCAACGTGTCCAGATCGGTCACCAACGGGTCGTCGTGCTCAAGGATCAGTGGTCGCAGTTCGCCGGTCGCGCGGGTCAGTTCGGTCAGGGCACCGATCAGCAGGTCCCGGTCCTCCTGCAGATTTCTCAACACCGTGGAGGTGTTGACCAGGGTCGACCCGATCCGCTCCTCACGGGTCGCCAGGGTTTCGTTCAGGGTGGCCAGGTCATCGACCAGCTGGTTCAGGTCGCCCGAGGAGTCTGCCAGGACCCGCACGGTGGTGGCCCCCGAGTCGACCAGTTCGTTCAGGCCCTGACCGTTGCCGTCCAGGGTGTCAGCCAGGACGTCGATCAGGTTGGCCAGGGCACCCTCGTCCAGGGAACTCAGGAAATTCTCAAACGACCGCAGCACCTCGTCGACCTCGGCGGGGACGGCCGTCCGGGTGATGGGGATATCCGCGCCGTCCTGAAGAGTCGGTCCGCCGGTGAAGGGTGGATCGAACTGGGCGAAGCGTTCACCCAGTAGGCTGACCGGCTGGAGGCGCACGGTGACATCGGCCGGATAGTCACGGTCGGGATCCAGCGCGAAGGTGACCTCGACACGATCGCCCTGTGGAGCGATGGCTTCGATTTCGCCAACCCGCAATCCCAGCACTCGTACCTCAGAGCCAACGAATAGGTTGGCGGTGCGGGCAAAGGTTGCGGTCACCCGCATGGGTCCGGTTGAACCATCGGCGAAGGGACCGATGCACGCGGTGGTCAGGAGTGCCAGTGCCGCGAGGGCAGCCAGAAGACGCGTCCGCATCACTGCTCACCTCCGGGCAGTGCGACGTCGCCGACAGTGGCATCAAGTGCCGTGGCCTCAAGAGCATTGATCAGGGAACGCGGTCCGAAGTCGATGGGTAAGCGCTGGGGCTCAAGGCTTACCGGACCGTTGCCCAGGGGCAGGGGCAGATCGGGAATCAGCGGTGGTGTCAGCGGACCGCTGGGGGGCTCGACGTCATCAGGGAAGCTCTCGCCGGTCTGCTCCTCACAGGAGCGGGGGTCAGGCCCCAGCAACACGTCGATCTGCTGGTCCAGGATCCCGCCGCAGCCAAGCAGCAGGTCGGCATTCAACGGACCGGCGGCGGTCACGAAGACATGTCCCCACGGCACCGCGATGTCACCGGCAAATCCGATGGAGCTGAACCCGATCAGCGAATCGCCCACGTAGGCCAGGCCTTCGGCCAGGTCGACTTGATGACGGTCGACGATCTGCAGGTCCAGGTGCAGTTCGTCAAGGATCGCGTCCAGGTCGGTGCGGATGTCGCGGACGAAGTCGGCGGTGAACCCACTTGAGCGCTGGGTTTCGGCCAGCAGACGCTGGAGATCGGTCCTGCGCGCCGCCAGGTTGGCCGTGGCCACGTCAAGGTCGTCGATCACCCCGATCAACTCGTCATCGCGCGACTGCAAAGTCGCGCTCAACCGGGACAGGTTGCGCAACAGTGTTCGGATCTGCTGCTCCTGGGAGTTGACCAACTGCGTCAGATCGGTGCCGGAATCAATCAGGTCGGCCACCCGCTCACGCTGGCCGCGGGTGACGTCGGCCACGCTGACCAGCAGCAGGTTCAGGGCTTCGGAGTCGATCTGGCCCAGCAGGTCCTCGGCGGTCTCGGCCAACTGCGGGATGTCGGTGTTGACGAAGGTCCGCTCCAGCGGGATCACGTCACCCTCTTCCAGCAGCGGGCCACTGAAATCGGTGCCCGTGTCCAGGTCGATCGCGCGCTTGCCGACCACTGTGCGCAGCGTGATAGATGCACGTGTGGTGGCGGGCAGTTCCACTCCTCCATCCATCTGGATCATTGCCTCGACATGATCTTCCACGATGTCGATCTGGACGATCTTGCCTGCGGGGATGCCTGCGATGATGGCAACGTCGCCCTGCCGCAGTCCGTTGGCGTCGGTGAAGGCCGCGGTGATGTTGTAGCCGCCCGTCAGGTCCTCGCGGGTGACCGTCAGTGCCGCGTACAGGACCACCAGGATCAGTGCGGCGGCGATCAGCCCGATGATCACGGGGTTGCGCTCGATGAACTGCTTGCCCATCAGCGATCACCCCCCGCTGCGGCCGCGTCCTGGGCCGCGATCAGCGGCAGGGCGGTGACGACTTCCAGGGCGTTGAACCGCTGGGGAGCCAGGGTCAACACCGGTGAGGGGATCTCGGGCGGTGTGGTGTCCGGATCTCCCTGCCCAGGCGCTTCTGTCCCTTGTTCGTCAGGGTTCTGACCAGGCGGTTGCTGTCCCCCGGCGCCGATGCTTGAGTTCGGAAACGCGCAGTTGGTACCGGTCTCGGTGGTGCAGGTGACGATCTGACCGCCTTCCTGCACCTGTACGGCGACGCCGCGGACGTTGAACCACTGGCCACGGCGGCTGATGATCATGTAGCTGGCCAGCCCTTGGCGCAGGCTTGCGATGGAGTCCTCAAAGGCCCCCCGCTGTGATCCGATCGAGTCGGTGATGCGCCGCAGGTTGTCAACGGAGTTGACCAGACCCTGATCGTTGGTGGCGATCAGATCGGCCAGTTGGGCCTGCACATCGGCCAGATCGACCGCAGAGTCAAGGACCTCGCCGCTGCGGTTGGCCAGGGTCCGTGACACCGACGCCAGGTTGTCGATCAGGTTGGTCAGCTGATCCTCCCGGCTGTTGTATTCGCCCAGCAGCAGGTTGGCGTTGGCGATGACAGCCCGGATCTCGGGTTCCTCATCCGACACTGTGCCTGCCAGTTCGCTGATGTTGCTGACCAGCGTCTGAATCGTCTCGTCCCGACCCACCAGCACATCGTTCAGCGCGTTGGTCAGCTTGTTCTGGCTGGCAGGGTCGATGGCCGCCAACAATGGGTCCAGGGTGGCCACGAACTGGGCCAGATCGGCCACCTCCACCGAACGGTCGACCGGGATGCGTCCGGCGGCATCCTCACCCAACTGGTCACTCACCAGAGACTGTCCACCGGGGTTGGGATACAGGTACAGGAAGCGCTGTCCGATGGCATTGCGCCACCGGGCCCCGGCCTGCCAGGTGGTGGTGGGAACGACATCCTCGGCCACCTCGAACTCCACCACCGCGTTGCCCTGATACAGCGAGATGCCGTTGACCCGGCCGATGTCGACGCCGGCAATCCGGACGTCATCGCCAACGGCGAGGCCCCCTGCCTCCTCCAACACCGCTTCGTAGTTGTTGACGCCGTCAATGAAGGGCAGGCGATCCAGGTTGCCGGTCACGCTGATGATGTAGGTGGCCGCGGCGAAGCAGATCAACGTGAAGAGGATGAACTTGACACCTGGTATCCGGTCGGTCACGGGGCCTCACCCGACCCCAGCGCAGGACCGTCAAGCAGCAGTCCGCCCTCGCCCGACAAGATGCCCTCAAGCACGGCTTCAAGGCCCAGCCGCACCGGCGCCTCGGGAGCCGCATCGATGACGGTCGGGACCTGCAGCACACCGATCGGGACAGGAATCTCGGGGACGCCTGGCTCCTCAGGGCCCGGCTGCGGCTCGGCGGGTGCACTGTCGGCACAGGCCGGGATGAGGGGCGCCAGCTCACCTGGCAACTCACCGCAGAACTCGCCGAAGGGATCGTCCAGGATGATCTGGAATCCCGCGCCGAACCCCGCGAACCCGGGGTCGGTCAGGCCACCGTTGCCGATGGTGTCGGTGTAGTCGTTGATGCCGACCAGGAGCTCGGCCAACTCGGGCCGGTAGGTGAACAGCATGCGGGTGACGTTGTCGCCCTGGATGATCAGCCGATCCAGATCTGGACGGGTCAGCTCAAGAACCAGGTCCAACTCGTCGCTGAAGGCGTTCAGCGAAGCCAGGAATACCCGCAGACGGTCCTGATTGTCGGTGATGGTGCGCAACGCCCCACCGTCGATGGTGGATCCCAGCCGGTTGAACTCATCCCCTCGCGGTCCCAGCGCCTCGGCCACCAGGGACAGATCACGAAGCGTTGGGATCTGGTCGTCCAGGCTGCGGCTGAACACGTCGGTGGCGCGAGCACCCTGGTCGATGGCCCGACCGATGTTGTCCTCCTGACCGACGAACGCACCCAACCCGTCGTTGATGACGACCGCCAGGTCATCAGGGTTGATCGCGCCGAACAACTCGTCCAGGTCCTGCAGGACGTCCTGAAGTTCCACCACCTGATCGGGATCATCGATCATGCCGCCGCGCGCGATCGAGTCGCTCTGATCGAAGGGGCCGTCGAAGCGGATCTCCACCTGCTTCTCACCCAGCAGGGTCTTTCCAGTGACCGCGAAGATCGAGTCGCTGGGGATCGTGTACTGCGGTTCAAGGATCAGTTCGATGACGGCTTGCAGGTCGTCGTTCAGCTCGATCGTGCCGACCTCACCCACGATCACCCCGCGTGCGGTCACGTCTGAGCCTGGGATGACCCCCTGTCCCGTCTCACCAATCGTGACGAAGATCCGGTAGTCATCGGCGTAGGCGCCCTGGACAAACCGCGTGCCGAAGTATCCCACGGTGCCGATCAGCACCGTGGTCAACAGGCCGATGACGGCACGCCGGAGAAACGAAGGCCTCATCAGGCGATTCTCACCGTGTTACCGTCACCGTAGAAGATGACGCTGAGCAACAGGTTGAGCAGGACCACGCCGACCAGCGACACACGGATCGCGCGACCCACTGCGATACCGACACCCGCGGGACCGCCGGTTGCGTTGTAGCCGTAATAGCAGTGCACCAGCACCACGAACACCGTGAACACCACAGCCTTGGTCAGGCTGTACAGCACGTCGATGGGTGGCAGGAACAGGTTGAAATACTGGTCATAGGCCCCCGAGGAGACGTCGTAGTACTGCGTGACGATCACCTCCGATGCCGAGTAGGAGGCGAACAAGGCCAGCAGGTACAACGGGATTGCCAGGATCAACGCCGCCCAGATCCGGGTGGACACCAGGTAGACCAGCGAGGGGACGCTCATGACCTCAAGCGCGTCGATCTCCTCGCTGATTCTCATTGCGCCCAGCTCGGCAGTGAAGCCTGCACCGATCTGGGCGGCCAGGGCAACGCCTGCGATCAGGGGGGTGATCTCACGGGTATTGGCAAACGATCCCACCAGACCCACATAGGCCTGTGCACCGATCTGATCCAGGGCGACATACCCCTCAAGACCGACCGCGGTACCCGTGAAGAACGCCAGCGAGCCGATGACAAAGAACATGCCCCCGCCCAGGATCAGGGCTCCGGCACCAATAGCGACGTCGGTGATCAGGGCCAGGATGACACTGCCGTACTTGAACGCCAGCGGCAGGCCGCGCAAGGACTCCGCGTAGAACGCGAACTGGTCGTACAGCCCCTCAAAGGGGCTGCCGATTCGCCGTCCGACGCGGGACAGTGGTGCGGGAATGGCCGACATCTGCTCAGATCTTCTGGGGGATCAGGTTGAAGTACATGGCAGTCAGCAGGAAATTCTGGAAGAACAACAGGATGAAGGTGATGACCACCGAGGACTGGACTGCATCGCCCACTCCCTTGGGTCCACCCTTCACGGTGAACCCCTTGTAGCAGGCCACGGCACCGGCGGTGAAGCCGAAGAACAACGCCTTGGTGATCATCATCAGGAAGTCGGGCAGCTGTGCCAGCGCCGACAGGGAGGCGAAGTAGGCACCGCTGGTGCCACCCTGAACCGGTACGGCGAAGAACCAGCCGCCCATGATCCCAGCGACAGCCACGATGGAACAAAACAGCACCGAGCAGACGGTCGCTGCCACCAGGCGTGGACCGATCAGGCGGTGCATCGGGTCGACACCCATGACCTCCATCGCATCGATCTCATCGCGGATGCGGCGTGAGCCGATGTCGGCCGTCATGGCGCTGCCGCCGGCACCCGCGATCAACAGCGCGGTGGCGATCGGAGCCTGCTCGCGGACCGTGGCCAGCAGCAGGGCCGATCCGATCTGGCTTTCGGCCCCCAGTTGACGGAAGAACGACCCGACGTGCAGCGCGATGATCATCCCGAACGGCACGGCGATGAGTACCAGCGGGACCGCCGAGACCTTGGTGATGAACCAGGCCTGACGTTTGAACTCATCAAGCTGCAGTGGTCGTCGACGCAACGACAGCACGCCGTCCAGCGCGATGGCGGTGATGCCTCCGAGCTGTCCGAACGTATTCTTGAACTTGTCCATAAAGGCTGCTCTCAGAATGCGG
The DNA here is from genome assembly GCA_051004735.1 of Euzebya sp. Classification (GTDB taxonomy): domain Bacteria; phylum Actinomycetota; class Nitriliruptoria; order Euzebyales; family Euzebyaceae; genus Euzebya. Next base: position 18,117 of record JBPCKA010000089.1, read on the forward strand.
TCACGGCCCGATGTGTCATGACGGGGATGAGGATGTGCGGTGATTCATCGCTGCCCACAGCGGCGCAGGCATGTACTGGCGGCAACGGCCATGGTTTGGACTGGATCGACCTGGACTGCAGGGTTTGGTGTGGCAGGCCTGGTGGGGATCGCCCTGCTGGCTCTGCATGTGCACGAGCATAGGGTGTCCAGCCTCGCAACGTGAAGATGCACCTGGATCCACACCACCCCGCCGAGGAGACCTGAGACCGTCATGAGCCGCACAGGACCATTGCAGGGCCTTCGCGTCCTGGAGATTCAGGGCATCGGCCCCGGCCCGTTCACCGCCATGGTGCTGGCCGATCTGGGCGCCGACGTCATCCGGATCGACCGACCCGCCCCCGGTGGGCTCTCACTGGATGCCAGCGGCCATGGTCAGGATGTCCTGGCGCGCTCTCGCCGGTCGGTGGCGGTGAACCTGAAGGCCGCCGCCGGCGTCGATGTGCTGCTGCGACTGGTGGGCACGGCAGACGTGCTGATCGAGGGGTTTCGGCCCGGGACGGCCGAACGTCTGGGATTTGGACCGCAGGTGTGTCACAAAGTCAATCCGGGGCTGATCTATGGCCGCATGACCGGATGGGGTCAGGACGGTCCCTGGGCGGCGATGGCAGGTCACGATCTGAACTACATCGCCTTGGCCGGGGCGCTTCAGCCGATGGGTGATGCCGACAAGCCACCTCCGGTTCCCCTCAACCTCATCGGCGATTTCGGCGGCGGCGGCATGTTGCTGGTCGTCGGCATCCTGGCCGCCCTGCACCATCGCAGCCAGTCGGGAGTGGGGCAGGTGATCGACGCGGCCATGGTGGACGGATCGGCGTTGTTGATGTCGATGTTTCACGGGATGGCGTCGATGGGGGTGTGGAACACCAACACGAGGGCAGCAAACCTGCTGGACGGGGGCGCCCCCTTCTATGACACCTACCGGTGCGCGGACGGGCAATTTGTCGCCGTGGGTGCCTTGGAGCCACAGTTCTACGCCGCGCTGCTGGACGGATTGGGACTTGATCCTGACGCGTGGCCGCAGTTCGACCTGTCCCGCTGGGACAATCTGCGAGTGACCCTGACCACAGTGTTTGCAGGGGCCGATCGCGATCATTGGGAAACGGTGTTCAGCGGCAGCGATGCCTGCGTGGCGCCTGTGCTGTCGATGACCCAGGCGCCAGAGCATCCGCATCTGCGGCAGCGTGGAACCTTCGTCGACGTCGACGGTGTCGTCCAACCTGCACCGGCCCCGAGGTTCAGCGCCACGCCGACGGGACCGCCGACGCCTGCCCCTTCGCGCGGCGTTCACACCCTGGATGTACTGGCTGAACTAGGATTGGACGCCCGGGAGATCGCGGAACTCCAGGAGTCGGGCGTGATTGTGATCGGAGCAGCAGACTAACAGCAGGGCGAGACTGGGCCCCGCGCTGCTGCGCACCTGCGAGCGACGGGTATTGCCCATCTGATCGCACTCCTACCGGCAGTCAAGGTCGTCGCCTACACAGCCGTCGCTGGTGACTATGTGCGTGAGGAGATGGCCCGGCTGGGCGTGGAGTTGGTCCTGAAGAGCGGCAACGTCGAACCCTTGGTGCAGGCACTGCTGCGGGCCGTCGGCTCAAACGTCAGTGCCACCGACTGACTGCGGTCGACATGGTCTTTCGTGTGATCGGGAACTTGTTGTGGGTCAGGGGCGACTCTTGGTGCAGATGAGATTGCAGCACTTCCAGCTGTGGCGCCCGTTCGCGAGCCGGGTCGGCGCTGGGCCGGTGATGGCGATGGCTATGGCAAGTCTGCCCTTGGCGCTGCTGATCCTGGTGATGCTGGCCGGCCCGGCCAGCGCTCATGCCGTGCTGCAGGGAGGCTCGGTCTTTGATGGGCAGGTGCTGCAGACCGCGCCGGAGGAGTTGTTCCTAGAGTTCAACGAGAACATCAACTCCACCCGTGGCGGGGTGCGGGTGTATGACTCCGGTGCAGAACGTGTCGATGAGAGCGGCACCTTTCAGACCGATGATGCGCCCGAACTGGTGCGTGTGGGTCTGGCCGATGACCTGGCGGAAGGCACCTATGCAGTGACCTACCGGGTGACCTCAGCCGACGGTCACCCGGTCAACGGGGCCTTCGTGTTCAGTGTCGGCGCCGAGTCCGGCGCCGCCGACGCTCTGGTGGCCCAGGTGTTTTCGAGTGACGCCGATCGGCCCTATTCGGTGGTGGCGGCGATCGCCCGGTGGATCATGTATCTGGGCACTCTTGTCGCGGCCGGCGCCGTCGCGGTGCTGTGGTGGCTGCGACCGGTGCTCGCCGAGGAAGCAGATCTGGTCCGACCCTGGGTGATGCGGGCGGCATGGGCAGCCGTGGGAGCAACGGTGGTCGGGTTGGTCCTGCAGACAATCCTGGTGTCCGGCGATGGGGTGGCCTCGGCGCTGGACCTGGGCAACCTCACTGCGACCCTGCGCAGTTTCGTCGGGATCTCGGGTGTCCTCCGCATCATCGGGGCAGGGCTGCTGATCCTCGTGGCTCGCCGCATGCCGGGTTCCCTGCTGACTTGCATCGCCGGGGGCGTCATGCTGGTTTCGCTGTTGCTGGAAGGCCACACCCTGACCACCGGCCCCCCGGCCGTGGTCTGGGCCGCAGCAACCGTCCACATTGCCACCGCGGCGTTGTGGCTAGGCGGCCTGGTGGTCCTGGCCGTGGTGCTGCGGGCCCGACGGCGTGCCGATGACCCGGTCGGGGCCGGCCGCTTGGTGGCACGATTCTCGGTGCTGTTCACCGTGTCGGTGGTCGCGGTGGTGCTGGCGGGGACCGCGCTGTCATGGGCAGAGGTACGGGCGGTCCGAGCGCTGTTGTCCACCTCATACGGCTGGGTTCTGGTTGCCAAGATCGCAACAGTCGTGCCACTGGTCGCCATCGGGGCCTACAACAACCGGCGCCTGGTGCCGACGTTGACCGCCCGACGCAGCCGAAATCGCAGCAAGCTCAGGGGGTCCCCGGTGGTCGCCGGGGGGTCCGATGAGTTGGCCGACAAGGCCAGTGGGCGTGACCAGGCGTGGGCGCACCTGCGGCGAACGGTCCGCATCGAGGTCGGCATCATCGGGATCGTCCTTGCCCTGACCGGTGTGTTGGTGGCGCTGCAACCCGCTGCCGAGGCCGCAGGAATCACCGGTGCCTACAGCGAGAACGTGCAGTTTCCTGGTGTCGGCCAGATGACGTTCACGGTGGATCCCAACCGGTCTGGCCAAAACGAGATCCACCTGTACCTGCTGGGCGACACCGGCCGACCGGTGGATGTGGCACAGCAGGTCACGTTGAGCCTGAGCCAACCCGAATTGGACATCGGACCACTGATCCGTGAACCAATCGAGGCCGGCCCGGGCCACTACCTCCTCAGCGGCCCCGAACTCAGCATCCCGGGTCGCTGGGAGATCACCACCGAGGTTGCCCTGGACCGCTTCCAGGTGGTCAGCACCACTGTGTCGGTCGAGGTCAACCCGTAGCTCTCTGTTGCAAAGACCCGCGCAGGAGACGTGGAGTAGGCGTCGTCCGGGCGTTCGCGGTCAAGCGGTCAGGAGCTGGGCACACGGTCCAGAAACCGGAGGCTGAGGTCATCGGCGAAGCGTGTCGCCAGCGGCCCGGCGACGGCGAGGATCAGCACGTAGGCGGCGGCCAGCGGACCCAGTTGTGGCTCCACCCCGCCGGTGACCGCCAGACCGGCGATGACGATGGAGAACTCGCCCCTGGCGATCAGGGTCATCCCGGCACGCACCCGACCACGGGTCGCCACCCCTGCGCGGGCAGCAGCCCACCAGCCGGACCCGACCTTGGTCAATGCGGTGACGACGGCCAAGAGCAGGGCCAGGAGCAGAACGTCGGGGATCGCGCGAGGGTTGATTTGGAGGGAGAAGAAGACGAAGAAGATCGCTGCGAAGAGGTCCCGCATTGGGGTCAGCAACGCCCGCGTTCGCTCGGCCACCTCGCCCGACAGGGCGATGCCCACCAGGAACGCCCCGACTGCACTGGAGATCTGGACGCTCTGGGCCAGCCCTGCGATGAACAACACCGACCCGAATACCATCAGCAGCAAACCCTCTGCGGATCCAGTATCGATCATCCGGCTCAGAGAGGTGTCGAAGCGCAGGATCAGCACCAGCGTGACGGTCAGCGCCAGCAGGGCGACCAGGATCGTCGTCGCCCCGCCGTCGCCCCCTAAGAACGCCACCGACACCAACGGCAGGTACAGGGCCATCACCAGATCCTCGATGACCAGGATGCCGAGCACGACCGGGGTCTCGCGGTTGCCCAGGCGGTCCAGGTCTGACAGGACCTTGGCGATCACGCCGGAGGAGGAGATGTAGGTCACCCCACCGAGCAGAACCGCACCGGCTAACTCCCATCCAAGCGCCAGGCCCAGCAACAGCCCGGGGGTGAAGTTGGCCAGCAGGTCGATCAGCCCCGACCCGGCCTGGGTGCGCACCGCGACGCCCAACTCGGCTGCGCTGTACTCCAAGCCCAGCATGAACAGCAGCAGCAGCACCCCGATTTCGGCACCAAACTCGACGAACTCCTCGCTGAGCTCCAGTCCGGCGATGCCGCCGTCTCCGAAGGCCAGTCCGGCCAGCAGGTAGAAGGGGATCGGAGAGATGCCCCAGTGGTGGGCAAGGCGCGCCAACAATGCCAGCCCGACGAACCCCAGGCCCAGTTCGATGAAGGTCGCTGCGATCAGGCTGGCGCCCTCGCCTGCAGCCGCCGCAAACGTCACGGACCGTCCCTGAGCAAGTCAATGGCCCGCGGTATGCCATCCGGCGTGCCGATCACAACCAGGATGTCGTCGTCGCTGACCGCCTCATCCGGTTCCGGTGAGGGCAGAGTCGCCCCGTCATGGATCACGGCCACGATGGACACCCCGGTCCGACGGCGCAATTCGGTGTCGGCGATGGAACGCCCCACCGCCCACCAGGAGTCCGCAACGTGCAGCCAGTCGATGGTCAACCCCTCAACCTGCTGCTGCAGAGAGGCCAATGTGGCGTGCACTTTAGAACCACCAAGAATCTCGGTCAGGGCGGTGCTCTCCTCGGTGTTCAGGCTGACCACCTCAGAGCAGGCATCCGGATCGTTCTCGGAATAGACCAGGAGATCCTTGCGACCGTTGTGGTGAGTGATCACCCCCAGCCGACGTCCGTTCCCGGTGACGAAGTCGTGGCGAACCCCGACGCCGGGCAGTCGTGCCTCTTCGTACTCAATCATCAAACGACCTGTCGTCGCGGTAGGCGACCACAGGTTACCGAAGCAACGTGTCTCGTTGCGAGCGGGTGAGGCCAACGAGCCTGGCCGAGTGGTCCCTTGGCCCATTATCACCCGGCCCATGGTCACCAACTGCCGGCAGTGGCCGCTCTGGGTGCCTTCGGCCGGGCCATCAGCACGTAGCCCGTTGTGGCATCAGACCGCCCCGTGGGCGAGCGCATGGCCGCGCAGTAGATTGCAACATATGGCGAGCGACGAGAACGTACAGTCGGCGCTCGTGGCAACGTGGGCGCGGGCCGGGGCAGCCCTGAAGGAAATTCGCAAGGCTGAGCTTCTGGCATTGACCGATGAAGACGTGCTGATCGCTGCTGAGGATCTGCTGTCCGCGCTTGACCGACTGCCGAAGCGGCAACCACGACGATCGTCGGGGTTGGTCGAGCAGCAGCGGCTGTTCCAGCGTGCCCGGACCAGATGAACGGGCTTTTCTCGGCTGCGCGTGAGATCCAGGATCTCTGCGATGAGCAGGGCTGGCGGTTCTGCTTCATTGGCGGGCTGGCCGTGCTGCGTTGGGGAGAACCCCGACAGACGCGAGACGTGGATCTCACCTTGCTGACTGGTTTCGGCGGGGAGGAACCCTTCGTGGATCGTCTGCTCGAGCGATTCGCCCCTCGCGTGCCAGACGCAAAGGGCTTTGCACTAAAAAACCGTGTTTTGCTGCTGAGGAGCGATGACGGAGTGGGGCTCGACGTGGCCCTTGGCGCAATGACGTTCGAGGAACACGCCGTGGACCGGGCGACGGGCTGGCGGATTGACCAGAGCCTCGTGCTGCAGACATGCTCGGCGCACGACCTGGTTGTGTACAAGGTGTTCGCCGGCAGGCCTCAGGACTGGATTGACGTCGAGATGATCATCGCTCGTCGATCTCGAGAACTTGACATGGATCTGGTGCAGCAAGAACTGGTCCCCTTGCTGGAACTCAAGGGTGCCGAGGAGGACTGGGGCCGCCTGCAGGGTCTCCTGGGAACACCGCCGGGACTACCGAACATCCCTTAGGCTGCTGGCATGGCCGAGGTCAGCGTGTTGTTCGAGGGATACGTCGGTCCCGGGCAAGGTGGCAATCACGTCGGCGGGACCGCGTCGCTGGTCGTGGCCGGGGAGCGGATCATCGTGGTTGACCCGGGCTTGTGCCCGGGGCCGGCGTCGCTGTTGGACCCTCTGGCGGTCGCGGGCTATGACCCCGACAGCGTCACCGAAGTCGTGCTGAGTTATACTTGGGGATGTGAAGGTTGAGACGAACCCGCAGGTCAGCCCTGGTTTTGGCGCTGATGACGCGGTCGGGCCGGTGGCCACTGCGGTTGGGTTGCTGAAGGCGGTGGACCGGGCTATGGCCGGCGTCTTGCGGGCCATTGCGATCAGCCAGCCCGAGGCGGGGATGCCCGCTGACCGGTTGATCTCCCTGGCCGCCTCAGCCACCGGCTGGGACGTCGCCTATCTCGCTCGTGCCACCGACGTTCTGGACTGCATGCCGGCAACCTGGCAGGCGTTTGATGAGGGTCGATTGTCCTGGTCGCAACTGCGAGGAATCATCGCTGCCGCCAAGAGGCTCAGCCGGGACGACCGGGCACAGTTGGACTGGCGACTGACCGGTGCCATCAGCCACAACCCTGACGGGGAACCCGATGCCCTGGTCGAGCACGCTCACACCATCGCCACCCAACTGACTGATCAGCGCACCGCCGATGCAGAACTCTCCTCCACCCGACGGCAGTTCGTACGGTTCCAACCCGACCTGTTCGGCGGCGTCGACTTCTGGGGATTCGCCGATGAGTTGACTGCCGCCACGATGAAGGCGGCCATGGACGCCGCGGCTGACGCTCCTCGCCTTGCGGATGAGCCGAGCGTCGACAACGAGTCCCAGCCGATGCCGGCAACATGGTCTGGCTACTCAAGCCGTGATGGTCAACTGCTGGAAGGACTTCGACGGGTTTGCGTGGCCTACCTGGCAGGCGCGTCTGGAGATGACCCTGACAGTATTGGACAGTCCCGACCCGACATGCACGTCGTGGTGGACATCGCCCAACTCCTGAAGGCTTGTGACAGTGACGGAGTGGGTCTGGTCACCTCCCGGGCGCTGTGGTCCATGGCAAGTGGCCGTACCGCCGCCTCCCACGGCTCAGACCTCCACCACCCACCTGCACTACCCAAGGTCCCGGGACCAGCACCCGCAACACTGAGGACCGCACGCCGACAGACGAACCAGCCCTGCCCTTCTGAGGTCGGCCGGCGTACCCGTTGTGGCGGGCGGTCTCTTCAACCATGTGCAGCAGAATCCAGCGCAGGCTGAACGGCCAGCAGGGTGGTCCGCTCATCATCCTGCAGCGGCGGGTCGATGCGAGTCATCGCCACAGCCTAAGGGCGACCGGCCCACGGGCTCAGTCGAGCAGGATTGCTGCCAGTTGGTCGGGCCGGTCGATGACATGATCCGCGCCTGCGCCAGTCAACTCGGCGCAATCGCCGATCCCCCAGGTGACCCCGACCGTTGCGGTCCCACAGGCCTGACCGGCCTGCACGTCGTGCAGGCGGTCACCGATCATGGCCGTCTGCGGGCGATCATGCGGCTGGGCACAGCCAACCTGGGCCAGGGCGGCCTCCAGCTTCACCGACTTCGGTTCGGTCAGGGCGCTCAGGTCGGGTCCATGCACCTCCTCGACCCAGCGGTCCAGTCCCAGGGCTTGCACGATCGCACGGGCCTGCTCCACGGGCTTTGAGGTCACCACCCGGACCGCCAGGTGGCCCGACAGGCCAGCAAGCGCCGATTCGACGCCGGGCACCACCGTGGTCAGTCGCAACGCACCGTCGCGATACTCCTCGCGGTAGGCCTCGATCGCCTGCGGTGCGCGGGCGGGATCCTGGCCTTCCGACGCCAGCAATGCCTCGAAGGTGTGGACCAGGGGCGGTCCGATGAACCCGTAGAGCTGCTCAGGTGGCCGCTCGCGGACCCCCAACGTCGTCAACGCATGATTGATGGCCCCTGAGATCGCCGCCCGGGAATCCACCAGGCAGCCGTCCAGGTCGAAGAACGCAGCGAGCACGAAACCAGACGTTACGGGACCTCCACCCCTGGGACCGTCAGCCGGACCCGTCCAGCCAGGTAAGGTGCCCCATCGGCCACGCACCACCGACTCAAGGAGCCGACGTGCCAACAACGATGACCATGGAAGAGTTCGAGCAGGCCAAAGACGTGGACCTGGGCGCCACCGAGTGGTTCGAGGTCACCCAGGACATGATCGATCTGTTCGCCGACGCCACCCTGGACCACCAGTGGATCCACGTCGATCACGACAAGGCCGCCCAGGGACCGTTCGGGCAGACCATCGCCCACGGCTTCCTGACCGTCGCCCTGCTGCCCGACATGTTGGGCAAGCTGCTGACCGTCGACGGCAGCCAGATGGGCGTCAACTACGGCATGGACCGCCTGCGCCTGACCTCACCGGTGCCCTCCGGTGCCAACATCAGGGCCCGCGGCACCCTGCGCGAGACCGAACGCAAAGGTCAGGGGGTCCTGGCCAAGGTGGACATGACGATCGAGATCCAGGGGCAGGAGAAGCCCGCCATGGTCGGGGTGTTCCTCATCCTGCGGTACTGAATCCCCCCGCCCTGACCAACCGAGCTCAGCCCGGCTGTTCAGGACGGTGATGGGCCGTCATCTGGTGTGGGTCATCCGGCGACTGGCTGCCTGCGGGACCGACGTGGATGGTCACGTCGTCAAGGCCTCTGACCGAGTGCAGCAGGTCGTGGCGTGCCTGCTCCGCGATGTCGTGGGCGCTGCCGACGTCCAGATCCGCTGCCACGTTGATGTCGGCCTCGGCCAGGATTCGGTGGCCCACCCACCGCATCCGTACGGTGTCAACCGACTCCACGCCCTGCACGGCCACCAGCGTGGCTGACGCCGTGTCCACCAGGTCCGGGTCCACCGCGTCCAACAGCCGACGCAGGACATCACGAGTCGAGCTATACAGGATCACCAGGATTGCCGCGGTGATCACCAGTCCGACCATCGCGTCCGCCTGCGGGTACCCCAGGGCGGCGGCCGCTGCACTGACGACGACCCCCAGGCTGGTGATCCCATCGGTGCGGGCGTGCTGTCCATCCGCGATCAGCGCGGCCGAGCCGATGCGCCGGCCGATTCTGGTCCGATACACCGCCACCGCCTCGTTGCCCACAAAACCGATGATGCCCGCGGCCGCGACCAGACCGATGTTGTCGTACTCGGTGCGCTGGGCCAGGGCCTTCACGCTCTCCCAGCCGGCGATCACCGCCGACGCCGCGATGAATAGCACGATCACGATGCCGGCCAGGTCCTCAAGGCGTCCCAAGCCATAGGTGAACCGCTTGGTCGGGGCCCGACGTCCCAGCGCAAAGGCAATCCACAGCGGCACCGAGGTGAACGCGTCGCTGACGTTGTGGATGGTGTCGGCCAGCAGGGCGATCGACCCGCTGACGACAAACACCACCAACTGCCCCACGGCGGTGACGGAAAGCACCACCAGGCTGACCTTCGTCGCCCGGATCCCCTGTGCCGAGGTGACCATGACGGTGTCCAGGGAATCCACGTGGTCGTGCGAATGAGGACGCACCAGATGGGTGACCTGCCGCCATGCCCGCCTCAGCCCACCGACCGGCGGATGGTCATGCGAGTGCGCATCGCTGCCGTGGTCGGGCGTGCTCACACGCTGGCGCCGCTGCGCTGTTCCAATTCCTCGACCGTCATCAGCACGGTCCGGGCCTTGGGACCTTCGGAGGGGCCGACTATCCCTGCGGTCTCAAGCTCATCCATCAGCCGGCCTGCTCGCGCGAAGCCGACCTTCAACTTGCGCTGCAGCATCGACGTGGATCCAAGGCCCGAGCGGACCACCAACTCCATGGCCGCCCGAGTCAGTTGCTCGTCACTGGCATCATCGCCCTGGACGTCGCTGAGAACCGCCGCCTGGCCCTCCTTGACCACGTTGTCGGCGTAGGTCACCTCGGCCTGGGCCTTGCAGTGCTCGACGATCTGCTCGATCTCCACCTCATCCAGATAGCAGCCCTGCAGCCGATGGGGCTTGGAGGCGTTGGCCGGCAGGTACAGCATGTCGCCCATGCCGATCAACTTCTCGGCACCGTGCTGATCCAGAATGGTCTTGGAGTCGTGTCCTGTCGCCATCGACAGGGCAATCCGCGACGGCACATTGGCCTTGATCAGCCCGGTGACGACGTTGACGGACGGCCGTTGCGTGGCGATGACCAGGTGGATACCGACGGCCCGGGCCATCTGGGCGATCCTGACGATGGTGTTCTCGATGTCGCGGGGGGCGACCATCATCAGGTCTGCCAACTCATCGATCACACACATGATGTAGGGCAGGGTCTGCTCGCCCTGCGGTTCCTCACCCAGCGCCGCTGCGACGGCCTCATCGGGATCTTGCTCAAGGACCGGGATGTCGCGCAGCTCCCCGCTGATGACCGACTCGTTGAACCGGTCCAGGTTGCGAAAGCCATAGCGTGCCAGCAGGTCATAGCGGCGTTCCATCTCCACGACCAGCCAGTCAAGGGCATCCTTGGCCCGTTTGGGATCGGTCACCACTCGCGTCAGCAGGTGGGGGACGTCCTCGTAGGTGGTCATCTCGACCCGCTTGGGGTCGATCAGGATCAGGCGGACCTCATCTGGCGTGTTGCGCATGATGATCGAGGTGACGATGGAGTTCATCACCACGCTCTTGCCCGACCCGGTGGCACCCGCGATCAGCAGATGCGGCATCTTGGCCAGGTTGATGGTGACCGGACGACCGGAGATGTCCACGCCGATGCCCGCCGTCAACGGATGGGTCTGGGCAATGGCCTCGGGTGAACGAAGGATGTCGCCCAGGGTGATGTGGTCCCGGTCGGTGTTGGGCACCTCGATACCGATCGCCACCTTGCCGGGGATGGGTGCGACGATGCGGACCTCGGGGGTAGCCAGCGCGTAGGAGATGTCTTTTTCCAACTTGGTTATCGCAGCGACCTTGACACCTGTCCCCAGTTCGATCTCAAAACGGGTGACCGTGGGGCCTCGGCGCACGGCGACCACACGCGCGTCGACGTCGAACTCGGCCAGCATCGTCTCAAGCGCCCCCGTCATCTGCTCCATGGCGCGGGTGTTGCCTGTCGCCGACCGGCCACTTCGCAGCAGGTCGGGTGCCGGCAGGACATAGGCGCTGCCCAGGTTGGTGACCAGCTTGCGCGCCTTGCCCTTGCCGGGGACAGCAACAGGGACGACGTCCAGGACCTCGTCTGCATCCTCATCGTCATCGCCGGCCAGATCGGCGCGCTCGGCATCGTCGGCCCGACTTCGGTCTAGCACCACCGTCTGGCTGCGGGCGGGGTCGACGCGGGTCTGCTCGGGCCCGCCGAAGTCCTCGACGTAGTCGGCCTCGGGCGCCTCCTCCTGCGGCTGTTCACGCGAGCGGCGGCTGCGCCTCCCGGTGCCCGGGGTGTCGCTGATGAAGAACGTCGCGACGGCCCCGACCGCGACCCGGACCGGGGTGGCGGTCAGAATCAACAGGCCGACCAGCAGCACGCCGGTCAGGATCACGACCGCTCCCGGTAACGCAGCGATTGTGCGCAACGGCAGGCTGATGGCCATGCCGATCCAGCCGCTGGCGTCGTGGAGTACCAGGCGCGAGGCGTCAGGACCAGGTGCTCCTGCTGCCAGATGCCACAACCCCATGACGGCCAGCAGGACCACAGCCGTGCCGCCGACTATTCGGGGGTTGCCGGGACGTGCCCGCCGTAGCAGCAAGACCGCACCGGCTGCGATCAGCACCGGAATGACCAGTCCGAACACGCCGAACAGCCCCCGAAAGACGTTGACCAGCACGACCCCGACCAGTCCGGCGCTGTCCTGCGCCCACAGGCCAAGTGCTGCCAACAGCGCCACCACGATCAGCGCCACACCCCAGATCTCCCGGATGCGATCGGCGTCCAGCACCGGTTCCTTTTCGGCCGCCGCCCGGGTTCCCCCCTGACGGCGTGCAGGTGCGCCCTTGCCGCCGCCGGACTTCTTGGCGGCAGGCTTGCGAGATGACTTCTTCGTGGTGGCCACAGGTGTCTCAAACCTCCATGATTACCGGAACGACGACGGGTTTGCGGCCGAGTTGCTCACGCCAGAATCGGCTGAGGGACTCATAGACCTTGCGGCGCACAACGTCCTCGCTGCTTGATCCCAACGCCCGGATGTCCTCACCCAGGCGTTTGGCCGCCTCGGTCAGCAGATGGGCGTTGTCGGCCTCATAGATCAGGCCCTGCTGCAGGATCTGCGGCTCGCCGTCCAGACGGGCCTTGGAGTCAAGGCGCAGCACAGCGATGCAAACCCCTTCTGAAGACAGTCGTCCGCGGTCACGCAGCACCGCGTTACCGACGTCACCAACGCCCAGGCCGTCGACGTACACCCGGCCGGAGTTGAAGCCCTCGCCGCGGTGGACCTCCCCGTCACGCAGGACCACCCGGTCCCCGTCACTGCACACGATCACCTGGTCGGGCCTGGCGCCGGTGGCGACGGCCAACTGGGCGTGGGCGACCAGATGGCGGTACTCCCCATGGACCGGCACCACCGCTCGAGGACGGATGATGTTGTGGACGAACTTCAGTTCCTCGGCGGCGGCATGACCCGACACGTGGACACCCTCCTCGCGTCGGTGCACGACTGTCGCGCCCTGACGGATCAGCCCGTTGATCGCCTTGGAGATGGCGTGCTCGTTGCCTGGGATCTGGCTTGAGGCCATGACGACGGTGTCGCCGTCGACCAACTTCACGTGACGGTGCTGTCCGGCGGCCATCAGGCTGAGCGCGGCGTACGGCTCTCCCTGCGACCCGGTGCAGATGACCAGGATCCGCGCGGGGGCGAAGTTGTCACATTCGCTGATGTCGATGATGTCGGAGTCGTCGTACCGCAGGTACCCGAGTTCCCGGGCGATGGGCATGTTGCGTACCATCGACCGACCGACGAAGCAGACCTTGCGACCCATAGCAGTGGCGGCATCGATGGCCTGCTGCACCCGGTGCACATGGCTGGCGAAGGTGGTCATGACCACACGTCCGTGGGCCTGCTCGAACACGTTGCGCAGGGTTGCGCCGATGGTCTTCTCGCTGGCCACGTGCCCGGGGACATCGGCGTTGGTCGAGTCGCACAGCAGCAGGTCCACGCCGTGATCGCCCAGCTGCGCCAGGTGCGGCAGGTCGGTCACCCGGCCATCGATAGGGGTCTGGTCCAGCCGGAAATCACCGGTGTGCAGGATGGTGCCGTGCTGGGTGTGGACTGCCACGGCCATGCCATCAGGGATCGAGTGGGTGACCTGCACGAACTCAAGCTCGAAGGGGCCGGCCTTGATCTTCTCGCCTGGCTCGACCTGGATCATGGTGACCTGCGCACCTGGATGCTCCACCAGCTTGGCTTCCAGCAGTCCCAGGGTCAGCTTCGCGGAGTAGACCGTCATACCCGGCCTGTCGCGCAGGAAGAACGGGAGTGCACCGATGTGGTCCTCGTGGCCATGGGTCAGGACGACGGCGACGATCTCCGGGTTGCGCTCCAGGAGGTCTGACCAGTCCGGCAGGATCAAATCGATGCCGTGGTGCTCGGCATCGGGGAAGGTCACCCCGACGTCCACGATCACCGCTTTGCCGTCGACCTCTATGGCGCACATGTTGGCGCCGATCTCGCCCAGTCCTCCGTAGAAGGAAACGACGGCGGCATCGGTGGGTACGGTCATGTGTCCTCGCGGTTCACGGGCAGGCCGGCCTGGGCCATCGCTGCCTGCAGAGTGGTCATGGTCTGATCGGTTATCGGCACCATCGGCAGTCGCATATGTCCGCCGGGCAGGCCCAGCAGGTGCAGGGCAGCTTTGAGGGGTGCAGGACTAGGTTCGCTGAAAAGTGCCTCAAACAGTGGGAGCAGCCGCCAATGGATCGTGCGGGCTGCCGTGGGATCGGTGGGAAACACCTGGATCATGCGGGCCAGATCGTCGCCCACCAGATGGGCCGCGACGCTGACCAGGCCCGCACCACCGACGGCCAGGAGGGGCAGGCAGTTCTTGTCATCGCCGCTGTAGATCTGGAAGTCATCGGGTGCCCGTGATGCCAGCCAGGATGCCTTGGCCATGTCCCCCACGGCGTCCTTGACCGCGACTATGCCCGCGACGTTGATGGCCAGGTCCAGCAGCGTCTGGGGGCTGATCTCACAGGCCGTGCGGCCGGGGATGTTGTACAGCATGACCGGCAGCTCGGTGCCGGCGGCGACGGTGGTGAAGTGCTGGGTCAGCCCGCGTTGGCCAGGCCGGTTGTAGTAGGGACTGACCAGCATGATCCCGTCGATGCCACAGCCTGAGGCCTTCTGTGTCAGCGCCAGTGTGGCGGCAGTGTCGTTCTTGCCCGTGCCTGCGATCACGCTGGCCCTGTGGCCGACGGCCTGTGCCACGGCCGTGAACAACGACAGGGTCTCCTGGGTGTCCAGGGTCGGGGACTCACCGGTCGTTCCGGCCACCACGATTCCCTGGGTTCCGTGGTCGACCAGGTGGTTGGCCAACTGCTGTGCAGCGGGCAGGTCAAGACGACCGTCGGCATCAAACGGCGTCGCCATGGCAGTCATCAGCGCGGGAAAGGTCGTGGTCACGGTTGCTCCTGTGGCGTGAGTGTACCGGTGGGACTGGTGTGGCCATAGTTATTGATGTGACTCGTGTGACTAGCTGCTAGGTGTGACTACGTGCTAGGTAGGCGACGCTGATTCGTGGTGGCCCTCGTCCAGGTTCAGCATGTGGTCCTCGGCACCGGGGGCATCTCTTGGGGCCAGTCTGAATCCGACCAGGAAGATCGACCCACCGCTGACGCGGGGCGTGTAGGAGATCTCCGCACCCATGGCGTCGACGAGTTCCTTGACCAGTGGCAGCCCCACCCGCCGCCCGACAGGTCCCCGCCCGCGACTGGCGGTGTGGTCATCGGGCGGATTGAACAGTCGCGACGCCATGGCCGCAGACACTCCGGGGCCATCATCGGTGACCACCAGTACCCCCTGCCCGCCGGTCTGGCGGCCCTCGATCCACACAGTGGTGCCCGGCGGGGTGTGTTCGATGATGTTTTCCAGCAGGTTGTAGGTGATGCGCCTGGCCGCACGGCGATCCCCCGCCACCCGGATCGCCGGCACATCGACGTGGACATCGAAGTCGGCCAACTGCGCGGACAGATCGCTCAGGCAGTCACTGACCACCCGACCCAGCAGCACCGCTTCCGGTTTGGTCTCACGCGCCTCGTCCAACGCCCCCACGTCGGCCAACTGGCCGATCTCGCCTTCCAACTGCGCCGTTCGCATCCGTAACTGCGACGCCAGCGCCCGACGGGTGGTGTCGTCCAGCTCCGCATCACCGTCCAGTTGCTCGGCCACGGCCTCCACGGCCTGCAGGGGATGACGCACGTCGATGGCAGCCTGGCGCACGAACGACCGTCGACGGCGTGTCCGGCGGCGGACCTCATCCGCCTGAAGATCGGCGGCCGCGATGTTGTCCTGCAGGCGACTGGCGTAGGTGCCGGTCAGATAGCCGACGCTGATCAGCACCGCGGTGGTGATCATCAGCACCACGACACGCTCGGTGAGGTCCTCGCGATACAGGTTGTGGGGGGTGAACCCCATCTGTTCGCTGCCCAGTTGCAGCCATGCCAGGCTGACCGACAGCGTCGTGAAGCTTGCCGCGGCCGCCGGTCCCAGGATGATGCCGGCGCTGACTATCGGGATGACATACAACGATGCCGTACCCGCGCCCGTCCCACCGACAAATGCAGCGGCGCCACCCAACACCAGGGTGTCGGCGACCAGTGACAGAGCCACCGAGGTCCGCGGGTAGGCCTGGGACCGCATGAAGTACAGCGTCGTGACGACAGCAAGAACAGGGATGCCCAGCAGCAGCGGCCAGGTCTGCAGTCCGTAGACAACACCAAGGATGACCACGGCGATGATGTAGGCCCCGCCACCGACCGCGCGGACGATCCCGAAACGACGCAGCAGGGTCTCATCGGGGATGTAGACCCGGGTCGAGTTCGCGTTGTCGCTGGTCACAACGGAACTCTAACCCGCTGGTCTCGGACCGCTGAAGACCAGTCGATCGACCGCTTCGCCAGGCCCCGACATTCCTACCCAGGGGTCACCCGACCCCCCCGGTCCCCCACAACTAGGAGTTCGTGCCATGGAAGTCAAGAGCAAGATCGCCGCCGTATCCATCGGGGCCGTCACCTCACTCGGACTGGTCGGTGGACTGGCCGCGCTGGCCGGCGCACAGACCCGGGCCCCCAGTGCCCCCGCGGCTGACAGTCAGCCGGCGGCCGACGCCCAGGGGGCGGAGGAGAACGATCCCGCATTGAACTCCTCGATCACCGCACCACAGGACGAGTCCCTCAGCGAGGCTGACGAAGCCACCGCGCTGGAAGACTTGGCCACGATCACACCTGCGCAGGCCGAACAGGCGGCCGCTGACACCGTCGGTGGCACGGCCGGAACCGCCCAACTCGGGAACGAGAACGGCTCGGTCGTCTATGAAGTCGAGGTCACCGACGACGCCGGGATGGTTCATGAGGTCAAGGTGGATGCCGGAAATGGCAGCGTCCTGGCCCAGGAGGCCGAAGGTAACGAGGCTGATGAGGTCAACGAAGGGCCCGAGGGTCCGGAGAACGCCAAGGATGAGATGCGAGCAGCACGCACGACGTGATGCTCATCGACACCTCGGCGTGGATTGAGTTTCTGCGCGACACGGGCAGCCCGACCTGCAATGCGGTCGATGCGCTGCTCGTGAGGTCTGACATCGCGATCACAGGTGCAGTGGTCATGGAGGTACTCGCGGGTGCCCGCGATGAGCAGCACCTTGTCGACCTCCGCGGACTCCTCGGACGGGCCATGCTCCTTCCGACGACCCCCGTCGACTTCGATCACGCCGCCTCGCTGTCCCGGACCTGCCGCAGAAAGGGCATCACGGTCCGCAAGCTGATGGCGGAGCCCCTTTGCTAGTGATCCACCCCTCAAGCGGTACCTCCCATTGAGATCTTCAGGGTGTACTGAATCTGCAGGTAGGGCCGGGCGCGTGTGCCAGCCGCCGATCAAGAGTGGCCAGGGGCCCGTCGAGCTGCTCAGCCACGGCGACGTACCAGGCGTCATAGGCGGTGAGGTTGGTACGAAGTTGCCAGATGCGAGGCGCGAATGGCTCGTAGGCGAACAGCGCGACGCGGAGGTCCAACAGGTCATCATGCGCCGCGGAGGCCGTTTCATCGCTGATGTGGCCGGCCAAGGAGCCGCGCCTGAGAATGTTGGTTGCCTCGACCTGCATCAGATAGGGAGCGGCCAGGTCGTCGGTCGCCAACACCTGCTCAGCCCAAATGCCGTCCTCGCCAGAGTCCACCAAAGCGGCGACGACCAGGCTGGCGTCAACGACCAGGGTCACCGGCGGTCTGCGTCGCGGAGGGTCAGGATCGTCTGGGCGTCAAGCGTGCTCCCGGTGCGTGCTTTCCGCTGGCGTGCACGGGCCAGTAGGTCATCAGGGTCGGGGCGACTGGCCAGGGCGATGAGTTGGCTACGCAGGTACTCCTGAAGTGACCGGCCCGTGCGGGCAGCGCGGGATGCCAACTCGTTTCGGGCCTCGTCAGGAACGTTGCGGATGGTGATGGAGGGCATGCATGCATTATGCTGCGATTAGCAACACATCGCAAGCGTCCAGTACGAGCGGCTCAACCGCTACTGGACCGAAGACGTCACGTCGCAGTCGCCGACCGGCTGTGGTCGATGACGTGTCGTAGCTGACGCCAGCCCCGCAGGTTGCCGATCTGGGGTTCGTCGGCGGACGCCGGGGTGGCGACATGTTCCAGCGGGGACCAGTGCGGTGGATCGGCGGTGACGAGCCGGGTGTACAGGGTCTGGTCCACCTCAAGGTCCCGTCGGCCGTCGTGGGTCAGGTAGCTGACCCGGGCGCACCGGGCGGCGGAGATGCGCTTGCGAGTCTCCATGGGCAGGGACCGCTCATCAGCGCGCACATACGGCGTGTGCCACTCAGCATCCGCGATCGGCTGAGGTGTGCTGGCGTCGTAGGTCTGCCGCATGGACTCTGCGGCCAGACGGATCTCGGGTTGTGCCAGAGGACTGCAGCGCTGGTGCCAAAAGCCGTCCCAGTCCGTCGCGGTCACGATCACGGTGTGCCACATGAACGGCTCGAGGATGCGGTTGACCACCTGCTTGTGCACCCCCATCTGGGCCAGGCGTTCGGCGGCTGACACCGCGCTGTCGCGGGCGCCGAGCCACTGGTTCAGGGCCGCCTCGTGCTCCTCACCCTCCAACGGATCGCCGGCCTGCATGCCGCGCTGGTTGGACCCGAACTCCACCGGCAGGGCCGGGTCCTCACGAACCCGCTGAAGCTGTTTGGCCGTCGGGATCGCCCGAGAGGAGGCGGAGTTGCGGGAGAACACCCGGTGGGTATTCAACTCGGCCAGCACGAACCGGTGCAGGGTCACCTCGATGGTGGTCAGCCGTACCTCTCGGGCCGAGATGCTGTCAAGGACGACCGTGGCATGTGGGTGAGTGGGCATGTGGCTGTCGAATCTAGGCCATCACGCCGACGGTCGGGCCCATCTGATGACACCCGCGGGGAGCTACTCCTGGGCGCGGAGATCATCCAGGGTGAACACGCCGGAGGTTCGGAAGGAACTGGTTTGACGCAATCGGCTGCGGCGGTTCGCCCTGGCGGGGGCCTCCTGCACGTTTGCCGCCGTGGCCCACAGCACGGTCTTCAATTGAAAGGGCCGCAGATCGTTGTGTTTTGACAGAATGCGGGCGGCCATGCCCGCGATGTGGGGGGCCGCATAGGAGTTGCCGGTGCCGCGGATCCGCGACCCTCCCCTCCAGGCCACCTCCACATCCACCCCGCGGGCAAGAAACTCTGTCGGTGGATCGGGGTTGTAGTGGAACCGCTCGGGGTTGTCGGACATGTTGCAGGCCACGCTGGTGACCGTGCCGATCAATGAGGGCCATGACGGGCGGGCGACGTTGTTGGCTGCCGTGATCACGGTGGTGCCTGCGAAGTAGGCCCGGTCACAGACCTCATAAAACGGTAGCGCCCAGTCCTGTCGGGTCGTGCCCAGCGACAGGTTGACGATGTCGAACTTCTGCTCGACACACCAGGCAAGTCCGCGCAGGAAGACTGCGGCCTTCCCGCTGAGCCCCTCGCCCAATACCTTGACGCTGGTGATGCGGGCCCCGGGAGCCAACGAGTGGATGATGCCGGCGCATGCCGTGCCGTGACCGAATGAGTCGCGGTGCGGTCCACTACGTTCGACCACACTGCCATCAGCGTCCAATGACAGTGCCACGCCGTCCTCGCCGTCGACGCACCCCTCAAGGTCGGGATGATCGACATCGATCCCGGAGTCCACCACCGCGACCCTCACGCCGCCCCCGTCCGAGCCACCCCACGCCCACTCCGGCGTAACGTCCCCGAACCGACTCACCGCAGCCAACTTTACGACTGCAGACTCCTTGGCCCAGGCGGGAATGTCGCTGGCGGACATCAGCGGGTCGCGGTCGCGATCCGGAGAGGCAATCGCCTCACGCGCCCACCAATGCCAAAAGGATCGTGGCCACCATGGCGTAGCGCTCGGGTTGCGCCTGCTGCAGGCGACGAAGTTCGGCTGCCAGTTCACCCGGATCGGGAACATCAGGAGTCCCCAGCAGTCGGGGGTCGGCCAGTGCAATGGCCGCCACACCGGCATGCAGCATCGCCTGCTCACTGTCCTCGACCCCGAAGTCCTGATCGGAGGAGTCCAACAGCTCCAGGACGCCAAGCATCCGCCCCTTGCCCTCGATCGGAACAGCCAGCACCGAGTTCGGGTTACGCCCGAGCAGCGACGCGGTGCCCTCTCCCAGGCGAGGATCGGCGCTGTCGGCGGACAACACCAGTGGCTGTCCCGACGCCGCCACGTAGCCGGCGACGCCATCCCCCGAGCTGACCGGTTCGCCCAGCACGTCCCAGGGAATCGACCCCGCGGTGGCAACCACGCGCAGGACACGGTCTTCCACGCGCAGGATCAATCCCTGCTGCGCACCCGCGGCCTGGGTGGCGGCATCAAGGATTGCGGTCAGGATCGGATCGGCGGTGGCGTGGCTCACCGGCGGGATGCTACGCCTCCGCGCGGCCGCGAAACGCACGAACCTTGGCGCGGTTGCCACAGCGCGCCATCGAGCACCACCGTCGCTGTCCCGGTCGTGAGGTGTCCACGAACAGCCGGTCGCAGTCCTGCGCTGCGCAGCGGCGGACTCGATCACGGTCCGCAGAGGTCAGCAATGACACCGTGTCGCGTGCCAGGGTTGACAGCACCTGGCCGAAGGTGGCCGGCCAGGCCCAATCCCGTGTGCGTCCGATTCCCATCTGTGGGGCCAGGTCGGGCATCGCGGCAATCCGGTTGACCCGTGCAATATCGCCGATCGGGGCTCGCTGGCCGCCAGCCAGCGCCACCCCAATCCGGGCAATGGCCCCCTGCAACGTCTGCGCATCAGCACGCTCGGCCGCAGTGGCCATGACCAGTTCCTGCACGTCCAGGGTCGCCGACGCCCAGGTGCGCAGATCAAGGGTGGGTTGGTGGACCTGGGCCGCCAGGAACTGCAGGCACAGCCGCCCAGCATCAAACCCGGGGTCGTCGTTTGAGACCTCGGGCGGGGGGGGTGGTGTGCGCTCAACCATCTGCGGGGATCCTTGTAACCTGTTGGTCAGGTTACGTGATCACTGCGGTTTACAGCAACAGATGTTCCAGTCCGACGGTGAGACCTGACAGGGTCGGCACCGCCTTGACCGCCATGAGCACACCGGGCATGAACGAGGAGCGGTCAAGCGAATCATGGCGGATGGTCAACGTCTCGCCGGTTCCCCCGAACATCACCTGCTGATGGGCGACCAGGCCCGGCAGTCGCACCGCATGCACCGGGATCTGTTGATGCGTGTCACCCCTTGCGGGGTGACCGACAGGGCCGACGGGCTCGGGGGTGCCGGCCGCTGCGGCCGTACCGGCGGGGGCGGCAGCCTGGGCCGCACGGATCAGCTCAACCGTGCGGACTGCGGTACCGGAGGGAGCATCGACCTTGCCGTCATGATGCATCTCGATGATCTCCACATGCGGCAGATGCACGGCCGCCTGTCGGCAAAACATCATCATCAACACTGCGCCCAAGGCGAAGTTGGGGACGACCAGGGCGTTGGCTGGGCCGGTGCTCGAGCCGATTTCCTCCAGATCATCCAGGTTCAACCCACTGGTGCCGACAACGGCATGCACCCCGGCCCGCAACAGCCAGATCACATTTCCCTTCACGCTGTCGGGATGGGTGAAATCGACACAGACGTCTGCCCCCGCGTCAAGCAGTGCCTCGCGGCTGTCATCGGCATCCAGGGCCGCAACCAGTTCAAGGTCAGGATCAGTTCCGATCGCCTGACAGGTCGTGGACCCCATCCGGCCAAGGGCACCCAGCACCGCTACTCGTAGCATGCCCCCACCCTAATCTCAGCGGACCCGACTACCCCGCAGGCCCGGTCATTCTGCCTCAGCGTGGCCTCTCTGCAGTCAGTCCGGCGAGTACTGGGGGTTGACGCCGGGTTAGTTGAGCGCGAGAACTGGACAGGACCGAGGAATCACCGAACTTTTTCTCCTGAAAGGGGACTGTCATGAAACTGCGCACACTGTTTGCGCTATCCGCCCTGCTGCTTGCCCTTGGACTGCTTGTCGCTGGGCCCGCTGCCGCCACCACCACCGAGGAGCCGACAGAGGAAGCCACCGCCACCGAGACACCTGCCGCCACCGAGACACCCGCCGCCACCGAGACACCCGCCGAAGACGCGACTGCCGAACCCACTGCGGATGCCACCGCTTCAGATGAGGCCACGGCCCCAGAGGGCGCGCCCGCGACCGGACTGGGCGGTGGATCAGGTGGGTCGGTGCTCGTGCCGGTCGTCCTGCTGGCTGTGGTCCTTGGCGGCTTGGCCGCTGTGACCGCGGTGCGTCGGTATCGGCAATCCGACACTCTGAGCTGACTCCCGGCGTGCCTCACGGTCGAGTGGGCGCAGCGTGAACGCGCTGCGCTCATGGCAGTTCATGGCCGCTGTGGCTGCCGTGTTCTTCGCCTTTGCCGGATTCTTGGCCGTCGAGGCATCGGCCACCGACCGTGGCATTCCCCAGATCGGGGATGGGGTCACCGAACCTCCGACTCCCCAGTCACCGACTATCACGACTGCAGTAATGTCTCCACCGGCGTCGATGGTGACCCGTGGGGAGCCCTGGACACTCCAGGGCTACCAGGAACGCCTGTCCGTGGCCCACGCAGAACCCTCCGAACCTGCAGGCCCGCTGCGTTCGGTGACCGGTCCGGTCGGACCTGTCGCACCCGAGGTCCGGGCCCCAAGCAGAATCTCCGGCCCCAATCCGGCACGGATCAGAATCCCGGCGCTGGACGTGGATGCCTCGATGATCGGGCTGGGGCTGACCTCGGTGGGCCAGATCGAGGTACCAGCCGATCCTGCCCAGGCAGGATGGTGGCGTGATGGTCCCGAGCCTGGTGAAGCCGGACCATCAGTCATCCTGGGACACGTCGACAGCTACCGAGGGCCAGGGGTGTTTTACGGCCTGAACCTTCTACGACATGGCGATGAGATCATGATCGACCGCGTCGATGGCTCCACGGTTGTCTACGCCGTATCGCGCGCCAACCTGTACGACAAGAACAGCTTCCCACGCGACCAGGTCTATGAGGTGGACACCCCGGACACCCTGCTTCGACTGGTCACCTGCGGCGGCAGTTTCGACGGGGATGACCGCAGCTATGAGTCCAACTACGTCGTCTTCGCCACGCATGTAGGGACCCAGCCAAGCCCGACTGCCGGCCTGGTCGTTCGCTGAGGGCTTAGCCGATGGCAGCAAGATCCGCGGCCTCCAGAGGGCCGACAACCGCGACGCTCTGTTGCCCGCCCAACAGCAGTTGGGCCACCTCGGCCACCTGGGTGGGCCCGACCGCCTCGATCTCGGCCATGATCTGATCCAGGCTGAGCAGTGGGGTGTCGGTCGTCAGCGCACGACCGATGCGCGTCATACGGCTGGAGGTGTCCTCCAGGGCCATCAGCGTGGCCCCGGTCAGGTAGCCTTTGGCCCGCTGGAGTTCCTCGTTGTCAAGACCGTTCTTCTGCACCGCTGCGGTCTCCTCACGGATCACCTCGATCACCTGAGCTGCCTTGTTGGGTGAGGTGCCCGCGTACACCGAGAAGGTGCCCGAGTCCGCGTAGGCAGTGGGATAGGAGTAGACGCTGTAGGCCAAACCGCGCTTCTCCCGAACCTCCTGGAACAGGCGGCTGGCCATGCCCCCGCCCAGCGCCTGGTTCAGCACGGCCTGGGCCCAGCGCAGTTCATGTCCGCGAGGCAGGCCCAGACCCCCCATCACGACGTGTGCCTGTTCGGTGGGTCGGGTGCGAACGCGGAGCGGTGCGGCAGGTGTGGTGACCGGATCGTGGTCCCCGGCCCCAGAGTGGCTGCCGGGCTGATAGGAACCGAGCGCCGCCTGGACATCGGCGACCAGTGCGTCATGGTCCAGATTTCCTGCGGCGGCCACGGTGATGACATCGGTGGTGTAGCGATCACGCCACCATCCGGCCACCTGGTCACGCGTCATCGCGGTCATGCTCTCCGCGCTGCCCAGGACCTCCTTACCCAAAGGATGGTCACCGTAGAAGGCGGTGGCGAACTCGGAGTGCACCAGATCGCTGGGGTCATCCAGATGCATCCGGATCTCTTCCAACACAACGTCGCGTTCGTTCTCCACCTCCTCGCCGAGGATCAACGATGAAGTCAGCATGTCGCCCAAGACGTCCACCGCGGTGGGCAGGTCACGGTCCAGACAGCGTGCGTAGTAGGCGGTGAACTCCTTGGAAGTGAAGGCATTCATGTCGCCACCCACCTCGTCCAGCACCTGGGCTATCTCCAGAGGTGTCCGTGACGTCGTGCCCTTGAACAGCAGATGCTCCAAAAAGTGGGTGGCCCCCTCCAGAGGCTGCTGCTCATCTCTGGACCCGACTCCGACCCAGAACCCGACGCTAACGCTGCGAACGCCACTGAGGTGCTCGCTGACGACCCTGATCCCGTTGTCCAACGTCGTCAGTCTGATGCCGTCGGCAAGCGTGGAAGTGTCGGTCATCGCGGGGCCTTGGGTCGAGGGGCCGGTCTGTGACGTGCGGACTTCATGCAGAGTTCATGCCGCACGACTGAAGCGGCGGGGCAGGCCCCGCCGCTCGAGTCGGGCGTAATGCGGTGTTACCGGGTACGGCGACGGCGACGGCGGGTGCCGCCTTCGTCGCCTTCCTCGCCCTCACCGGTGCGCGTGCGCGTCCGGGTGCGACCACCGTCGTCATCGGCATCGCCTGAACGGCTGCGACTGCCGCTGTTCGCGTCGTCGCTGCTGCCTGCGCCGACCGACGCTGTCGGTTCCGTGCGAACGGGCTCGGGCTCGGGCTCGCGGTCGGGAGCAGCAGGTGCTTGCGAAGCGGTGTCGTCGGACCCATTTGCCTGCGATCCCGACGGGTCATCGATCAGCACCAGGCTGAACTTGTTGCCGTTCTTCACCTCGGCGATCTCGACCCACAACTTGTCACCGACACTGACGGCTTCATCAGCGTGGTTCAGGCGCTTGCTACCACCCAGCTTGGAGATGTGCAGCAGTCCGTCCGAGCCAGGGCTCAGGCTGACGAAGGCGCCAAAGTCGACCGTCTTGACGACGGTGCCGTAGTACCGCTCACCCTCCTGGGGAACGACGGGGTTGGCAATCTGGCGGATACGGGCCAGAGCGGCGTCGGCAGATGCCGCGTCGGAGGCGTAGATACGCACCACACCGCGACCGTTCTCGTCATCGACGTCGATCGAGGCACCGGTCTCCTCGGTGATCTCGCGGATGATCTTGCCTTTGGGGCCGATCACCTCACCGATCTTGTCACCGGGGATGTACTCGACGTGGACCCGCGGGGCATGCGGGTTCATCTCTGTGCGGGGTTCCGCGATGCAGTCGGTGATCACCGACAGGATCTGCATCCGGGCGTCCTTCGCCTGGTTCAAGGCGTCGGCCAGGACCTGTGCGGGAATGCCGCTGAGCTTGGTGTCAAGCTGCAGGGCGGTAACGAAGTCGGCCGTACCGGCAACCTTGAAGTCCATGTCGCCGAAGGCGTCCTCGGCTCCCTGGATGTCGGTCAGGGTGGTGTACTTGCCGTCTTCGCTGATCAGTCCCATCGCGATGCCGGCGACTGGAGCCGCGATCGGTACCCCGGCGTCCATCAGGCTGAGTGTCGAGGCGCACACGCTTGCCATCGAGGTTGACCCGTTGGAGCTGACGACCTCGCTGACCAGACGCAGCGCATAGGCCAGCTGATCTGAGGGAGGGATGACGGGCAGCAGGGCACGCTCGGCCAGGGCACCGTGGCCGATCTCACGGCGCTTGGGGCCGCGCATGAAGCCGGTCTCGCCCACGCTGAACGGCGGGAAGTTGTAGTGGTGGATGTAGCGCTTCTCGGTGTTGGGATCGATGGTGTCCAACCGCTGCGCGTCACGCAGCATCCCCAGGGTCAGGATGTTGAGGACCTGGGTCTCACCACGGGAGAACAGTCCCGAGCCGTGTGCGCGGGGAAGGACGCCAACTTCTGCTGAGAGGGCGCGGAGGTCCGCCGGCCCACGACCGTCGATGCGGACGTTGTCGTTGACGACACGTCGCCTGATCAGGGTCTTCTCCAGCGACCGGAAGGCGTTCTTGGACTGCTTCTCCAACTCCTCGTCGGTGACGTCGACGTCGCCGGCGTTGCTGAAGACGTGGTCCACGGTCTGTTCCCGTAGGGCACTGATGGCATCGCTGCGAGCAGCCTTGTCAAGCCGGTCATCGACCAGGATGCGACCAAGCTCCTTGCCTGCGGCCTTCTCCACGGTGTCATACACCTGGGGGTCATAGGGGGCATAGACCGGGTACTCGCGGGTCTCGCTGGCCGGAGCCTTTGCCACGAAGTCGTTCTGCAGGTCACACAACTGCTTCAGGTAGCCTTTCGACAGCTCCAGGGCCTTGCCCAGGACCTCCTCGGTGGGCTTGACCGCACCCATCTCGATCTTGGACATCGAGTTCTCGGTGGCTTCGGCCTCCACCATCAGCACGTCGATCTCACCTGAGGTCGGGTTCAGACGTCCGGCGACCACCAGGTCGAAGACTCCCTCCTCATCCATCCATTCGAATGTGGGGAAGACGGTCCAGTTGCCCTCGCGGTCCATTCCCATGCGCACGCCGGCGACCGGCCCGTCGAAGGGAATGCCTGCCAGGGTGGTGGCGACCGATGCGCCGTTGATGGCCAGCACGTCCGGTGGGTTGGACTGGTCGGCCGACAGGGTCGTGATCAGGATCTGCACCTCGTTGCGCAGACCGTCGGCGAAGGTCGGCCGCATGGGGCGGTCAACCAGACGGCAGGTCAGGATCGCGTTCTCGCTGGGGCGTCCTTCACGTTTGAAGAACGATCCGGGGATCCGTCCCGCCGCATACATCTTCTCTTCGAAGTCGACCGTCAGCGGGAAGAAGTCCAAGTGCTCCTTGGGTGCCCGACTGGCGGTTGAGGTGACCAACAGAATGGTCTCCCCCACGTGGCAGACGACTGAGCCGCCTGCCTGTCCGGCCAATTTGCCGGACTCCATGGTGATTTCGACGCCGCCGATGGTGGCGGCCGCCTGAAATGCTCCGAGCTTTGTCATGCTCGCGTCCTTTCGTCCCGCTCTCAATGGAGGGGAACTGTCAGCCCGGCCGGCGCAGATCTCTGCGCGGTAGCGGCAGGGCGGTGGATGCGCGGATGACGTACGGGATCTGACACCTACGGACGGGTCCCCGGTTCCCAGTGACCACGCTCCAGCCACCTGTGAGGTGGGGCTGGCTCGTCACCACTGACAACCGGAATGTGTCATGTCCGCCTGTGTCTGTCGGGCACGTCATCTGCGCGATTGGGTCTTGCTATGCAGTTGTTCTAGCTGGTCTGTCCGGCCCGGTTGTTTGGCCCGGGTGAAACGCGAACGGCGCCGACCTTCCGTCAGGAAGTCCGGCACCGGACAGATCAGCGTCTCAGGCCCAAGCGGCCGATGAGTGAGCGGTAACGCTCGATGTCTTTGCGTTGCAGATACCCCAGCAGGTTGCGTCGCTGACCGACCAGCATCAGCAGGCCGCGTCGCGAGTGGTGGTCCTTGGCGTGTGTCTTCAGATGGTCGGTCAGGTGATTGATGCGTGCGGTTAGCAGCGCGACCTGGACCTCTGGCGAGCCGGTGTCACCCTCGTGGGTGGCGTACTCGGAAAGGACCTGCTCTTTGTTGGGGATGGGCGCCTTGGCCATGTTGGTATGTGCTCCTCGTCTGGACGTGACCCGCCGGGTGGACCGCATGGGGTGCCGGATTGACGGCACTCGCCGGTCGGGGTACCTGGGACGGCGTCGGAGCCGACGTGTCCCTGGCCCTCCTGTGCTTCACCCGAATACGCTGCGAACAGGCATTCAACGGGCACGAGATGATGACCACGTCAAATGTGGCCGCCCCCGAGTATGCCCGTCACCTCCCCCGGCCACAACCGGCCCCTTGCCTGGCCACGCGTGTGTGTTGGGGGGCGGGACCCTCCCCGCCGCGGGCCCACCAACCCCACC
>JBPCKA010000090.1:0-17954 GCA_051004735.1 Euzebya sp.
TTCTAGCGTTGCCCCGCGCAACGCTAGAATCCACGGCTCTGACCTGGCCCTTGGCGCCGCCCTTCTCTGTCTGCTAGGCCCCACACCGCATGAGCGAGCTATTGACATCGGGTTTGTTGCAGCCCGACCCGTTGCCGACCGGCGCCACAGGCGTATCGATGCCGGCTTACCTGCTTGATGCCATCCGGCTTCGGCCTACCGGTCGGCGACTGCTGTCGATCCTCAGCATCACGTTGTTCCTGGTGGGCCTGGCGGGGTTCACGTTCCCGCTGTTCAGCGACGTGTACACCTCCCAACTGGTGCAGCGCCCCTTGGCCGACCAGTTCGATTCGGCCGAGATCGTCCGGCAGTACGCCTCGCGGACCATCGCGACCGGCGACCCCCTGACGCGCATGGTGATCCCCTCGCTGGACGTCGACACCGTCGTGGTTGAGGGGACCTCACCGGCCGCGCTACGGGCAGGGTCAGGGCACTATCCCACCTCCCCACTGCCCGGCGAACCCGGCAATGTGGCCATTGCCGGGCACCGCACCACCTACGGCAAACCGTTCAACCAGCTTGACCTGTTGGCCGTTGATCAGACGGTGGTCCTGCAGACCCCGCTGTCGGTCTACACCTACCGGGTGCTGCCGGCACCCGCCGATGCGCAACGACCCTGTCCCAACGGTGCCTGCTGGATCGTGCGCCCCTCACAGTGGGAGGTCGTTGGGCCACAGCCTGGGTCCGTTCTGACCTTGACCACCTGTCATCCCAAGGGATCTGCCGCAGAACGGCTCATCGTCAGGGCCGAGCTGATCTCCAGCCAGCCTCGTGAGTTCGATGCGCAGGGCAACCCCGTGCCGTTGGACCTGACCGCGCCGCCCCTGACCGCGCCGGCCTCCAATTGACTGTGTGGTGTGGCAGCCGAAGTCGGCCGGCTGACGGGCTACCGTGGTGCCTGCCATGACCAGACCTGATGTGGGGCGCCAGTCCGCCTGTCACCACCATGCCGCCGGTGCTGCTCGCCTGGCGGTGGTGACAGTCGGCCTGATTTTGGTGTTGGGACTGCTGGTGATGCCCGCCTGGGCGGTCCGGGAGCAGTCGGTGTCAAGCCCGGCCAGTGGTGCGGTCCTTGACGGGCCGATCGACGTCGTCGCACGCATCGTGGCCGATGACGGTGAGGTCATCCAATCGGTCGACGCGCGGCTGCGCGGTCCGGGCGAGCGCACGGTGTCGTTGGAGCCAGACGGTCCGCCGGCACAGGACGGCAGCCAACTGTGGCGCGGACAGATCGATCCGATGGCGGGACTGGTTCTGCCCAATGGGGCCTACGTCATGGAAGTTCGCAGCACACCGCTGGTCGGTGATCCCACCGCCTACAGCGGTGTCGATGTGCGACTGGCGGCGCCTCCGCCACAGCGGAATCTGTCGGCGGGGCCCTCGCCTGAACAGGCCACCTCCGTCTTGCTCAACTGGGACACCGTGGCGGTGCCGGAC
The DNA here is from genome assembly GCA_051004735.1 of Euzebya sp. Classification (GTDB taxonomy): domain Bacteria; phylum Actinomycetota; class Nitriliruptoria; order Euzebyales; family Euzebyaceae; genus Euzebya. Next base: position 1,477 of record JBPCKA010000090.1, read on the forward strand.
TTCATCGCCTATCGCATCCAGCGCCGCACCGATGACGCCGCAGGGCAATGGCAGACCGTTCATGACTTGACCGACCCGCGCGAGGGGGCGGTGACCGACCAGGTGCCCCAACCGGCGGCCTACCGCTACCGGCTGATCGTGGTCCGTGGCGACGGTGTGGGCGGCGAGGTGTTTGCCACCTCAACCATCAGAGGCGTCAGGGCCGACCCGGATGATCCCGGCACCTTCGTCCCGCCACCCGAGCCACAGCCGCGTCCCGCAAACACCCCTGCGCCACAACCCGGGAATCAGTCACCGATCAGCCGTCCCACCGACGCAGCCCAAGGCCCCTCGCCCGGCTCTCCGCAAACCGGCACGGCACAGACCCCCACCGGCCCCACGGGCTCCCAGACCGTTCGCGCGCCCAACATCCGCCCGCCTGAGCAGGCGGCTCCTGCCCCCCCACGACCTGGCGTCATCCCGCTTGATGACGGTGTCTTTGACGACATCCTGCCGTTCGAGGTGACCGAATCGGAGATGGAGGTCGGCCAGACCGAGACCGCCTTCAACGACGCCGACATCCGTCCCGGCGGTTCCCTGGCGATCTACACCGAACAGTCGCGTAATCGTCCCGCCTACACCGCTGCTGCGGCGGGGTTGTTGCTGCTGGTCATCAGCGCCCATGTGCGGCGCTTCCTGGCCGACGGGGGACGGCGATGATTCCATTGGGTTACGTCCAGGCGATATGTGGTAGCACTTGAGTGCAGCGACCGGCCCCCGCCGGCTTAGACGAGTTTTTCGACCCGTGATCGTAGACAAATCCCCTGACCACAGACTGAAAGGCGTGTCCCGTGCAGATGACCATCGACGATCGCATCGACGGTGACCGTGCGGTGTTGACCGTGAATGGCGAGGTAGATGTCTACACGGCGCCCACCCTGCGTGAGCACATTCTGAGCGCGATCAATGAGGGGGCCTCAACCGTGGTCGCGGATCTGCGCGGGGTGGCCTTCATGGATTCCACCGGCCTTGGCGTGCTGGTCGGTGCACTCAAGCGACTGCGGCAGTCCGGGGGAGCGTTGCACGTGGTGTGTGACTCCGAGCCGGTGCTCAAGATCTTCCGCGTCACCGGCCTGATCGACGTGTTCGGAGTGGTGCCATCCCTGGACGAGGTTCCGGTCGCGCCATGACCGATTGGGTCACGCTCAGACTGCCCTCGGCGGCGCATGTGGTCGGGATCGCCCGGTCGATGGCGGTCGCGGCAGCCACCTGCGCTGGCCTGTCAGATGAACGTGTCGATGACGTGCGGACCTGCACCAGTGAGGCCGTCACCAATGCTGTCCAGGCTCACCGCCGTGTCGAGGTGACCCTGCCAATAGTCATACGCACGACCACGGAACATGACACATTCGTTCTTGAGGTCGGGGATTCAGGACCGGGCCTGAACCCTGATTCCAACGGTCGTTCCACCGAGGACGCACTGCGCGAAGCTGGCTACGGGATCCCCGTGATGCGTGCCCTGAGCGACACCTTCGACGTCGGACCTGGTGGGTTGTTGAATCCCTCGGTCGGCACCACAGTGCGGATGACCTACCGGCTGGAGTCCCTGGCCTAATCCTCCAGATGCGCATGATTGGGGCGCACCGGGCTTGCAGCCCGATAGGATCCATCCGCCGTGGATGACCTACTCCAGATGACCGTGAACGCCTACGACCGCTGCGCAGCGGAGTATCTGCAGGCATGGAAGGACCGCCGTCCACGGGACAGTGCCCGGACCTTCGCCCGGATGGCCGGGGCCGACGCGATGGTCCTGGACGTGGCGGGAGGGCCGGGGCTGGACGTCCGACTGCTGCGTGATGCCGGGCTGAAGGCCGCATCAGGGGATCTGTCGGCGGAATGCATGCGGGTGGCGCGGACCTATTTTCCCAAGGGCTTGCTGGCCCGGTGGGACTACCGCAAGCTGCCCTTCGCTGACGCCACCTTTGGTGGCATCTGGGCTCCCGCCGCGCTTCAGCACCTGCCCAGACGGGCGATCCTGCCGGCGCTGCGAGAGTTCAAACGGGTCCAGTCAGGCGGTCCGATTTTTCTGACCTTCCCCGAGGGTGAAACCGACATGGCACCAATGGATGACCCGCCGGCGGGTGTGGTCCAGGTCACCTCGGTGACCCCCGAGGAACTGCGTGGGCTGCTGTTGCGGATGGGGTATGTCGACGTGGAGGTGGAGTCACGAGCCGACTCCCGGGGCATCGCGCAGCGGTGGTCTTATGGGTGGGGGCTGAGTCCCGAGGAGTGAGGTGACCCTATGGGGCGTCCCCCGGGTTGCTGAGGCAGAGTGCTCTACCGCAGGACCACGCGGAGCAGGGCGACGGCTGATCCGCTTCCCGCCCACACCAGCAACCCGCCTCGGATGGTTTTGTCGGACAGTCGGGCCAGCAACGGCGAGGCCAACACCAACCCGGCCATCAAGCCGACAGCGATGACTGCCCCACTGGTCACCTGGTTCCACGTCAGGCTGCCGGTGACAGCCAGCGTGAACGTGCTCAACAGGATGCCGATGGTGAAGACCACCGCCAGTGTGGGACGGCTTTGCTGGGGCGGTCGGTCACGGAACAGCACGGCCAGGGGCGGTCCGCCCAACCCGACGGCGGTGCCGCTGAAACCACTGATGACACCGGCGATCCGTTCAGAAGTCGGGGTCATGGCGACCGACCAGCCCAGTCCGGCGGAGACGACCGCACCAAGCATCACGATGGCCACGCCTGTTGCCAGGTCATCGGCGTCCAACACCTTGACCGCGGCCGTCCCCAGCAGGATGCCCGGGACCCGTGCCACGCAGATGCGAAAGGCGGCAGGGCGGTCCATCAGGGTTCTCTCGCGCAGAGCCATAATCCCGGTCAGGGGAAGGAACGACAACAGGGCCGCGCCGGGTATGAGTTCGGGGGCGACGATCGCTATGGCCGGGACGGTGGTGAACGCGGCCCCGAACCCCAGCACAGACTGCGCCGCACCGCCCAGGACGGCCGCGACGAGGACGAAGACCATCTCCGGACCGCTCAACACCTCCCATGGTCGCGGCGTCCGCCGCCGGTCGCCCAAGATGGGGATGGCCATTCGGACTACGGTCGTGGCCGATGACGTCGATCCTGCTGGTTCATCACAGTCCGACTACGTCGCTGCGTCAGATCGCCCAGGCGGTCCGGGCAGGTGTAGAACATCCCGATCTGGACGGGGCGGTGACACTGAACAGCCGCCCCGCCCTTGAGGCTGAGGTCAGTGACGTGATCGCTGCGGCTGGGGTGGTCCTGTTGACCCCGGTGAACTTCGGGTACATGAGTGGGGCGCTGAAACACTTCTTCGACTGCACCTATCGTGATCTGATGGCGCAGAAGGTGCGTCGCCCTCACCTGGCGGTGATCAAGGGAACGACCGACGCGGACGGGGCCGTGCGGGCACTGGAGGCGATCACGACCGGATTGAAATGGCAGCGATTCCGGCCGCCCGTGGTGGTGGAGGGACCGGCCGACCAACAGTTCTTGGACCGGGTCAGCATGGCCTGCGCCGAACTGGCCGCGTCACTGGTCTGACTCCGGCGGTCGCAGGCCGTAGGAACGGCGGAGGGAGGTCTCCCACTCCTGCGCGGCGACCTGCTCCTGGTCTGCGTCGATGGCGATGGGGTGCGGGATTGCGGGTACAGGCATGTCAACGGGTTCGGATGGTTTGGGCGGGTGGTGAAGGTGGGCGTGCCCGTCCGCAGAGGCTGATTGGCCGTCAACGGTCAACGCGGCCACGGCCGTGGTCAACGGGACGGCCAGGATCAGCCCGATCGATCCGACCATCGTGCGCACGATCTCCTGGGCGACCAGTTCGCTGGTGAGTGTCTCGCCAATCGGCGCATCACCGATGGAGAACAGGATCAACAGGGGCAGTGCCGCGCCGACGTAGGCCAGGAACAGGGTGTTGACGGTCGCTGCGATGTGATCTCGTCCGACGCGGAGTGCCTCGGCGAAGACGGTGGCCTGCCCCAACAACGGGTTGGCACGCCGTAGGGCCGCCACCGTTGCCGCCTGGCTTACGGTCACGTCGTCCAGGACCCCCAAGGTCCCCACGATGACCCCGGCCAGGAACAACCCGCGAACGTCGATCTCCTGACCGGTGGCGAACCGCACGAACTGGACGTCTTCGCTGGTCAGACCCGTGAGCGACGTGGCTTCGCCACTGAAGACGGCCAATCCCACCGTCACCAATAGCGCCACGGCGGTCCCCGCCGCCGCGGCCTTGGTGGTCATGCCCCACCCGTGGCTGAGGGGAAGGGTGACAAACATCACGGCCAGGGCGGTCACCAGTGCCACCAACGTCGAGTTCATGCCGGACAACAGTGCCGGCACCAGGAACCCGATGATCAGCACGGCCGAGACGCCCAACCCAACCAACGCCCGCACTCCCTGCCACCGGCCCAGCGCCACGACCGCCACGGCGAACAACACCACCAGTCCGCTCAACGGGACGCCGCGCTGAAAGTCCACTATCGCAAACTGCGGCGCGGTTCCCCCGGCTGAGATCTGGGCCACCAGAACCGGCTTGCCCGGTTGCATGCTGCCGGTTTCATCCACCGTGTCGATGGTCAAACGACGACCGTCATCCAACACCACGTCAACCGACACCTCGATCGCGCCGGGAAGCAGGAACTCCGCAGGGGCGCCGGCGACTTCGCGGACGGCCAGTATCTTGCCGGTGAACCGTTCCTCGTCGCCCGAAAAGCCCTGTTGCGCAGCCTCGGGTGGACCGCCATAGGGATACAGCACGGCAACGCCGATCCCGGTCAGGACGATCATGCTCACCACGAACGCGGACAGGGCACGCTGGCGCCCCTTGAGGGTGGTCATCTGCCGCAACCGTATCGTCGCCGTTGGCCGCAGCCCTACAGCAGCCCCAACTGCTCGGCCTTGGGGGGATGGCGATGGGCCAGGGCGGCCACCGGGTCTGCGGTGGCCGCCGCGCCGGGCGTCAGCGGGGCGTCAAGATCGATCAGCAGGGGTGCGTGGTCGCTGGGTTTGCTCTGCGCCACCAAGCTGTGCTTGCGGAAGTCCCGATCGACGGTGGCGGCGGTCAGTCCGGCGGTCAGGTCGGCAGTGGTCAACACCAGGTCGATACGCAGCCCAAAGCCCTTGTGGAAATGGCCGGCCCGGTAGTCCCACCAGGTGTAGCCAGGGGTGTCTGGGTGCAGGTGTCGAAAGCAGTCGACGACGCCGGCGTCGGTGATGGCGCGCAGGCGGCCTCGTTCGTCATCGGTGGCGTGGGTCCCGCCGTGCAACTGGGTCGGGTCCCACACGTCAAGGTCGGTGGGGCAGACGTTCATGTCGCCGGCGATGATCGTCGGTCCGGCCGCGGCCAAGGCCGCCGAGCGCTGGGCCATCGCGTCCAGAAACGTCAGTTTGGACGTGAACTGCGGCGCCCCGATGCGCTGGCCGTTGGGCACGTAGACGCTGACGAACCGGATGCCGCCGACGGTCGCCTCGACCCAGCGGGCCTGGTGCGGGTCGGGTTCGCCCTCAAGACCGCTGGTGGGATCGTCAACCCCCAGGCTGGCACGGCCGACAACGGCTACTCCTGCCCAACGTCCGCCCGAGTGGTCCGCCGCCAGGTAGCCCGCCTCAGCCAGTTCCCGGTGCGGGAAGGCCTCGGCCGTGCTCTTGGTCTCCTGCAGCAGCACGACGTCAGGGTCGTGTTCGGCGAGCAGTGCCAGCACCCGCGGTAGACGGGCGGACAGCGAGTTGACGTTGTAGGTGATGACGCGCATCAGCGCTGGCAGCCTAACCGCTGGATCAGCCGCAGCAGGTGTCGGTCAGCGAGTCGGCCCGCCAGGTCGCCCAGCCCTCGCGCGCAGCCAGGGCGGCGATCACCAGGCCGGCCACAGGGTCGGCCCACGACCACCCCAGCAGCGCGTTGGCTGAGAGGCCGACCAGCAGAGCGGCTGACAGGTAGGCGCATAGCATCGTCTGCTGGCTCTCGGCTTCGGCGGCTCGCGATCCCAGCAGGGGGGCCAACTGGCGCTTTGCCCTGGCCAACAGCGGCATGGTCACCAGCGATAGCGCGGCCAACGCGATCCCGACCGTACTGACCTCCGGTTCGGCCCCGGTCACCAGTTGGCGGATGGATTCCTGCCCAACCCACACGGCCAAGCCCACGAACGAGGCTGCGATCAGCCGTTGGGCGACCCGGTCGTCCTCCTGTGAGCACGAATCCGGGCGCTCGCGCAGCAGGCGCCAGATCAGGATCATCGAGGCGGAGGACTCGATCGCGGAGTCCAGGCCGAACCCGACCAGAGCAGCGGAGGATGCGGCCAGCCCCGCGGAGATGGCCACGACGAACTCGACCAGGTTGTAGACCAGGGTGAGCAGGGTCAGCCGACGCGACCGGCGCAGGGCAGCTGCGCGATCCATGCGAGGGGCCTTGGCCAACGTGTCCGACATTACCCCGGACGATACAGCGCTGGCTGACGAGTTCAACCCCTACTTTACTGTTGGCAATGACAACGGGTATCATCCCCGGCCATGGCGACCGGTGCCTCTGACGACCCGATCACGCTGGATAGCGCGGCGTTGGCCCGCTTGGGGACGGCTCTGGCCGATGCCACCCGGCGTGACATCCTGCTGGCGCTGGTTGAGGGGGTCGCCTACCCGGCGGAGTTGGCCAGGACCCTGGACACCACCAGGGGCAACATCTCAAACCATCTGGCATGTTTGAGGGGCTGTGGCTTGGTGAGGGGAACCCCCGAAGGCCGCCGCATGCGCTATGAGTTGGTCAACCCCGACCTGGTCCGGGCCCTGGCCGGCGTGGTTGCACTGCTGGGACCCGAGGACCCCTCACACCCTCACCTGATCTAAGCCGTCGGACCCGCGGGACTGGGCCGTCGCGTCGTGTTGCGACGCGATCGGGGGCTAAACCGGCTATAGCCGAGTTACGCCCCGATCGCGCCCTAAAAACCGGCCGAGCCGAGCCGCTACAGGAAGGCCGGTGCGAAGACCAGGCTGACGATGGTCATCACCTTGATCAGGATGTTCATGGCCGGGCCCGAGGTGTCCTTGAAGGGGTCACCCACGGTGTCACCGGTCACGGCCGCCTTGTGGTTGTCCGAGCCCTTGCCGCCCAGGTTTCCCGCCTCGATGTACTTCTTGGCGTTGTCCCACGCACCGCCGGCGTTGGCCATGAAGATGGCCAGCATGAAGCCGGTCGTCAGGGCTCCGGCCAGCAGACCGCCCAACGCCTCGGGGCTGAAGAAGCCAACGCTCAACGGCAGCACGATGGCCAGTGATCCGGGGATGACCATCTCGCGCAGTGAAGCCTTGGTGGAGATGTCCACACAACGGGCCGAGTCCGGCTTGACCCCCGGCAGGCCCTCACGCAACCCCGGGATCTCGGCGAACTGACGCCGGACTTCAACGATCATCGCCTGGGCCGCGCGCCCCACCGACTTCATGGTCAACGCCGCGAACGCAAACGTCGACATCGACCCGATGAACAAGCCGCTGATGACCGCGACCGAAGTCAGGTCGATGACGTCCAGTCCCACCGCCGCGGTGTAGGAACGAAACAGGGCCAGCGCCGTCAGCGCCGCCGAGCCGATGGCGAAGCCCTTGGCCACCGCCGCCGTGGTGTTGCCCAGCGAGTCCAGACTGTCGGTGACCTCGCGGACCTCCGGGGGTAGGTGGGCCATCTCGGCGATCCCGCCAGCGTTGTCCGAGATCGGTCCATACGCATCGACGGCCACGACTGCCCCGGTGGTGGCCAACATCCCGATGGCTGCCAAGGCTGCGGCGTACAGGCCACCGCCGGCGATGGTGAACGCGGCCTCGCCCAGGCCGTAGGAGGCCGCCAGGGCCCCCACGATCAAAATCGCCGAGGCGACTGTCGACAGCATCCCGTCAGCGATCCCTGCGATGATGACGGTGGCCGGGCCGGTCTCTGACTGCCCCGCCAGCTTCTTGACCGGCGAGTAGTGGTCGGAGGTGTAGTACTCGCTGACAAAGCCGATGGCGTAGCCCGCGATCAGCCCGATGATGATGACCACGCCCAGCAGGATGCCGTTTGACACCTCGGGCACGCCGCCGAAGACCACCGCGCCAGCCCCCAGCGACACCACACCGGTGATGAGCATGGCCATGTTGGTCCCGAAGTGCAGTTGGGCCGACAACGACTTGCCCTCACGTCCGCGCACAAGCAGCGCACCGATGATCGAGGCAAACATGCCGATGGCCGCGATTAGCAGGGGGAACAGGTAGGTGGCTTGTAGCAGCGACCCGGACGGGATCGCGCTGATCGCGCCGCTCTCACCGGACAGGAACCCGCCGAACAGCAAGGCTGCCAGGACGATGGGCGCCACGATGGAACCGGCGTAGGACTCAAACAGGTCCGCGCCCATTCCGGCGACGTCACCGACGTTGTCTCCCACGTTGTCGGCGATCGTGGCAGGGTTGCGGGGGTCGTCCTCGGGGATCCCGGCCTCAACCTTGCCGACCAGGTCGGCGCCGACGTCGGCGGCCTTGGTGTAGATGCCGCCGCCGATGCGGGCGAACAGTGCGATTGAGGAGCCGCCCAGTCCGAATGCTGCCATCACGCTGAACGCGTCGGGCACTCCCAGGATCTGGACGAAGATGATGTAGGTCAGCGAGATGCCCAGCAGGCCCATGCCGGCCACGGTGAAGCCCATCACGGCGCCACCCTTGAAGGCCAACGGCAGTGCCTTGGCGGCCCCCTCGCGTGCCGCGTTGGCGGTCCTCACGTTGGCGGCAGTGGCGATCTGCATGCCGACCACGCCGGCCGAGGCGCTGAATAACGCTCCCATCAGGTAGGCGATGGCGCCATAGGGCAGGCCGTAGGGCAGTACCACGGCGATCAGCACCGTCATGAACGCCACGAACACCGCAACCCACTGGTACTCGCGCTTGAGGAATGCCTGTGACCCCTCACGGATCGCTGCGGCCAACTCCTTCATCACGTCGGTACCGGCGTCGGCGGCGTTGACCACCGTGCTGAAGTAATACGCCAACCCCAGGCCGGCGAGCGCTGCGACCGCAGCGATGTAGGGGATCACACTCATAGTCGAAAACGTTCCTCGGTAGGATTGGTGCCATGGGGGTGCCGGCAGGGCGGCAGGTGCGCGCCACGGCGGTGTGCCATGCCTCGCCCCGACGTCTGCGGTCACTGCGGGTACAGCACAACGCAAAATGGCCCGCCGGGCGGGGCTCGGCGCAGAGTGTACGGCCTGGCGGTGACCGGACGACAATCCCTCGTTGCTCCGTGGTGGCGACCGGTCAGCCTGCGCCGCTCAGGGAAGCTGAGGGTCGCGCGTCCTGAACCGTGACAACAACCACGAGGTCCCGCTCCTCGTCATAGCGGTGGACCAGCAACATGCAGGGTGGGAGGGTGAGGAGCCGCCGCCTAGACCTCAGATCTGAGTCCTGGACCGGGCTTTCCCCACCAATCCTCAGATCTGAGGGTTTGGAGGGGCGGGGCACCGGGGCGTCGCCGTCGCCTAGACCTCAGATCTGAGTGCTGGACCGGGTTTCCCCCACCAATCCTCAGATCTGAGGGTTCTGGGGGAGGGAGCCGCACACCTCGCCGGTGTCCTGGCCGGTCTCCTCGCGGATTCCCAGCTGCGCGAACGGATTGACGGTTGGCACCGTCGCCTCCTGTTCCAGATGGGCCAGCAATAGATCAACCGCCGGTCCCAGGAACTGTGTCCCGACGTTGGCGAGCAGGATCTGTACCGCGCGATCCTGGTCCATCCCGGCCCGGTATTGCCGGTTGTGGGTCATGGCGTCGTAGGCATCAACGGCGGAGATCAGGCCCTGGTCAAGACTGATCTGCTGACCACTCAGGCCATCGGGATAGCCCTTGCCGTCGGCGCGTTCATGATGTCCGCGCACTAGTGGGGCGACGGCCCGGAGAGTGGGTTCGTCCTGCAGCATCTCCCAGCCGTGGGCGCTGTGGGCCTTGACCGCCTCGTACTCCTGGGTGGTCAGCTGACCGGGTTTGGTCAGCACCACGTCATCGATGGCAACCTTGCCGATGTCATGCAGCAACGCCGCCAGACCGAGCGTTCGCAGCCGGGAGGGTGACATCGACGCCCGCACTCCCAGACGCATTGCCAGGTCTGCCGCCCGGACAACGTGCTGGCGCGTACCGCGCCGGTGGCGCAGGCGTAGACGCTGATCCCAAGGACCGTCGCGGACTGCCGTCGTCGAAATGCCATCGGTCGGTCGTATCGGTCCTTCGCTGGTGAATCTTTACCCTGACTGAACTCCGATCGTCGTAAACAGTCTTCCGAACTTCCACAGGGCCTGGCTCACACATCACGCCAGGCTGGGTACCGTGACAGACCATGAGCCAGTTGATCCCGCGCACCCGCACCGATCGCGAGGCGGCCGAAGCGCACCTGTCGCCAGCCGCCACCCGCGCCGTGGGCGGTGGCGACCGGCAGAGCGCCGAGCCCGCCGATGAGTATCGGACCTGCTTTGAACGCGACCGGGACAGGATCATCCATTCAAAGGCGTTTCGGCGACTGAAGCACAAGACCCAGGTGTTCATCGATCCAGACGGAGACCACACCGTCACCCGGCTGACTCACACGCTGCAGGTCGCCCAGGTCGCCAGGTCCATCGCCGGTGCGCTGTCGTTGAACGAACCGCTGGCCGAGGCGATCGCCCTGGGCCACGACGTCGGTCACACCCCCTTCGGTCACATCGGAGAGGACGCGTTGGCGTCGTTCTTCCCCGATGGCTGGGTGCATTCGGTCCAGTCGGTCAGGATCTTTGATGTCCTGGAACCGCTGAACCTGTGCGAGCAGACCCGCGACGGCATCCTTGCCCACCCGTGGAAGGTCTCACCCGGACCGGCGACCCCCGAAGGTGCCTGCGTCAGATTCGCCGACAGGATCGCCTACCTCACCCATGATGTGCTTGATGCCCTGCGAGCCGGGATGGTGGACACCACAGATCTGCCGGCAACGGTGACACAGCGGCTAGGGGAACCGGGCAGCGTCTGGATCGGCGTGATGATCAAAGGAGTGGTGGAACACTCCGTTCAGGTCGGCACAGTCGAGATGGACCCGTCCTTGCTGCCCGTCATGCACGAACTGCGGGACTACATGTTCACGCGTGTCTACCTGGGGCCCGAGCAGCAGGGTCAGACCCGGGCAGCCAGGCGAGTCGTCACCGAACTGGTGGCCTACCTCCTGGACCACCCCGACCAGATCGCCGACAGCTATACCGACCCCCAGGCCGACCATCTGACCCGGGTCGCCGACTTCGTGTCGGGCATGACCGATCGCTATGCCCTGGCGCTGCACGACCGCTGGTTCAGGCCCTTCTCTTCTGGGGCTGCTCCTTCAACCCCGTAGTACAGCCAGGTGATGAAATCGACGATGAGCTCTCGCATGGTTGTTTCGTCCGGTCGTGGTCATGTCTCGGTGAGGATCTCGACGTACCCGTCAGTGCCGTGCACACGGATCCGCTGGCCGTCGGAGATCAGTTCCGTGGCGTGCTCGACCCCGACCACGGCGGGTAGGCCGTACTCCCGCGCGATCACGGCGCCATGGGTCATCAGGCCCCCCACCTCGGTCACCAGGCCACTGATTGCGGGGAAGACTGGTGTCCAGCTGGGGTCGGTGAAGGCGGTGACCAGAATGTCGCCCGGTTCCAGATCTGCGTGGGCCATGTCGCCGATGACGCGGGCTCGGCCTTCGATGGTTCCGGCGGATACTGGCAGGCCGACCAGGGCGCCCGCCGGCACATCGTCGCGTCGGTAGGCGCCGGTGATGATCTCGCCGTCGGAGGTCAACACCCGGGGTGGCGTGAGTGCGTGATAGGACATGAACGCGTCCTTGCGCTGGGCGATGTCGGAGTCGCGGGCTTCCCAGCCGGTGGGATTGGCAGCCAGCTGACGGAGCTCGGAGAACGTGAGGTAGTAGATGTCCTGCGCCTCACGAAGCGCGTGGGCCTGGACAAGGCGGTCGGCTTCCTCGAGGAGGGCCTGTTTGTAGACGAAGGCGGCTGACCATGCCGTACTTGGGGTACTCCCGGTAGCCGACGAAGGTCCGGACCCGGTCGATCATCGCCTTGGTCTGCTCGGCTTTCTGCTGGCCGTCTGGCAGGGCCCGGAGGCGTTTCAGCAGCTGTTGCTCCGCCTCTCGGGCCTGTTGCAGTCCCCCCTCAAGACGGCGCCTGCTGGCGCCCTCCTCGAAGGTGTGGATGTTGCTGAGGATCATGGGTAAGAGCGTGGCGGGACGTTCGCTCCACCGCGGTCGGGTGATGTCGATCTCCCCGACGCAGCGCATACCGTAGGTGTCGAGATAGGCCTGGATGGCGTCACGGGATTCTGGCCCGCCCGGAAGCTTGGCCATCTTCTCCAGGAAGTCCTGGTCGTTCTGGCTGTCCTGCAGGAAGTCGCGGACTTCGGGGTGTGGGCGGATCGCGTCTGCGACATCCAGCAGCGCAAGCCCCATTTCCGAGGTGATGTTGTGAGGGGCGGATTGGCTGAGGGTGTCGGCCGCGTTGGTCTCGCCCAGCCACTTCCGCATGTGCTCGTTCAGCCACCAGGATGCCTCCATGGCCGCCATGACCACCTGACGGCCTTGCGGGTCGAACACAATCGGGCCCAGCTCCTGGATGTCGGCATGGATGAAGTCCAGCAGCGCCGTCCCGGTCTTTGACTGGATGTCACGTTTCAACGTGGCGAGGGAGGCTTGGGTGCGATCGATCAGCTCGGTGACGATGGCCGGGTCGGTGTCGAGCGGGGCTGGCGTACCGCCAGCCGTCGGGCCGTCAGCCGTCGTCACGCAATAGCCGGTCGGCACGCGGATACCGTCGATCCGCAAGAGTTCCCCCAGGTGCGCACCTTTGCCGCCAACAACCGCGACCTGCGACTGGTCGATCTGCTGGAAGTCCAACACTGTCGACTGTTCTCGTGCCGGTCCTTCGTCCGGGCTGGTCATCGGCCTCGCTCGTCGTGTGGGAATGAGCTGCAGACAAATGAAAACGGTAGAGGGGTCCAGGTGGCAATGCCCCGGGCCGGACGGCCATCGGGCCACTGGTTGAAGGCTCCTCCAAATGGCTCAATAAAAGTAAAGGTGTGCGGAAAGGGGCCGGGGCTGGTACCTCTGCTGCACCATGAGTAAAAGTCTCGTCATCGTCGAGTCGCCTGCCAAAGCGGCGAAAATCGGCAAGATCCTGGGCAGCCAGTACATCGTTGAGTCCAGCGTCGGGCACATTCGCGACCTGCCCGCCAAGGCCGCCGAGGTCCCCGACGAGCACAAAGGCAAGCCCTGGGCCTCCATGGGGGTCGACACCGAGCACGATTTCGAGCCGGTCTACGTCATCAACCCGGACAAGAAGAAGACGGTGGCCAACCTTCGCCGGCTGGTCAAGCAGGCCGGTGAACTGATCCTGGCCACGGATAAGGACCGTGAGGGCGAGGCGATCGCCTGGCATCTGCTTGAGGTGTTGAACCCCAAGGTCCCGGTTCGCCGGATGGTCTTCGGCGAGATCACCGATCAAGCGATTCACCGCGCCATCGAGAACACCATCGACCTGGACGAGCGCCTGGTCGACGCCCAGGAAGCCCGCCGCATCCTGGACCGCCTCTATGGCTACGAACTCAGTCCGGTTCTGTGGAAGAAGATCAATCCGGGCCTCAGCGCCGGTCGGGTGCAGTCGGTGGCGACCCGCGTCATCGTCCAGCGGGAACGCGAACGGATGGCCTTCATTCCCGCGGGGTACTGGGACCTGGAAGCCCAACTGTCCAAGCAGGGCACCCCGACGTTTGAATCCAAGATGACCTCACTGGCTGGCCAACGTCTGGCCGGCGGCAAAGACTTCGACCAGCAGGGGCGCCTGGTCACCGCCAAGGTCATCCGCCTGGACCAGACCCGGGCGCAGGCGATCGAGGCCGGGCTGGTCAAGGCCGACTTCACCGTCACCTCCGTTGAGACCAAGCCCTACCGGAGCAAGCCCCCCGCGCCCTTCTCGACCTCGACCCTGCAGCAGGAGGCGGGGCGTAAGTTGCGCTTCTCCACCTCTCGGACCATGCAGGTGGCGCAGCGGTTGTATGAGAACGGCTACATCACCTACATGAGGACCGACTCGACGATCCTGTCGGACTCGGCCCTGACCGCGGCCCGCAACCAGATCCGTGACAAATACGGGCCGGACTACCTGCCGGATTCGCCGCGGATCTATGCCAAGAAGTCCAAAAACGCCCAGGAGGCTCATGAGGCGGTCCGCCCGGCTGGCGAGACGTTCCGGACGCCCGAGTCGCTGCGCAACGAGTTGGGTACCGAGGAACGCCGCCTGTATGAGCTGATCTGGATGCGCACCATCGCCAGCCAGATGGAGGACGCGCGTGGGCAGAGCGTCAGCGTGAAGCTTGACGCAACCATTGGCCGGGAGGGCGGCCAGGACGCGGACGCGACAGCCCAGTTCAGTGCCAGCGGCCGGACCATCAGCTTCCCGGGATTCTTCCGGGCCTATGTCGAGGGGTCCGATGACCCCGATGAGGCGTTGGCCGACCGCGAGAGTTTCCTACCCCAGATGGATGAGGGGGATGTGCTGCAGGCCCAGCGGATCCAGGCCCTGGACCACTCGACCGCCGCTCCAGCTCGCTACAACGAGCCGAAGCTGGTCCAAAAGCTCGAGGAGTTGGGGGTGGGCCGCCCCTCCACCTACGCCTCGATCATCTCAACGATCATCGGGCGGGGATATGTCTGGAAGAAATCAGGGGCGCTGGTGCCGTCCTTCACCGCCTTCGCCGTGATCACCCTGCTGGAGCGCCACTTCACCCACCTGGTGGACTACGAGTTCACCGCCCGGATGGAAAACGACCTGGATGAGATCGCGGCGGGCAACTTCGATCGGGTCCCGTGGCTGAGCCGGTTCTATTTCGGCGGGCCCAGCGAGGAAGGCGCGGCGGTCGCTGCGGGCCCGAACGGTGACGGCGGTGGCGGGGGCAGCGCGGTCGTGGCCAATCCGATGGGGCTGAAGGAGATGGTCACCGACCGTCTTGACGAGATCGACGCGGCCAGCATCAACTCCATCCCGTTGGGAGAGGACGCGTCGGGCACCACGATCGTGGCCAGGGTGGGGCGGTACGGGCCGTATCTGCAGCGCGGGGATGACACCGCGTCGATCCCCGATGACCTGGCGCCGGACGAGTTGACGATCCAGCGTGCCGAGGAGTTGCTGGAGGCGCCCAACGACGACCGACTGTTGGGGACCGACCCCGAGTCCGGGTTGCCGGTCATCGCCCGCAACGGCCGCTTCGGTGCGTATGTGCAGTTGGGGGACACGGCGGACGGCAAACCCGAGAAGACCGGGTCGCTGCTGGGCACCATGTCGCTTGACACCATCGAGTTGGGTGATGCGCTGCGCCTGCTGAGCCTGCCGCGTGACGTCGGTCCGCACCCCGAGGATGGCGGCCCGATCCTGGTTCAGAACGGCCGGTATGGCCCGTATCTGAAGTGGGGCAAGGAGACCCGCAGCCTGGGCAGCGAGTCCGAGTTGTTCACCGTCACCCTTGACGACGCCCTGAAGTTGCTGGCGCAGGACAAGCGGGGCGCCAGGCAGCAGGCCAACCCGGTCTTGCGGGAACTGGGGACGGATTCGATCTCGGGTGGCGAGATGAGCGTGCGCAACGGCCGCTTCGGTGCCTACGTCACCGACGGGGAGGTCAACGCCAGCCTGCGCAAGGGCGACACCGTCGAGGACATCAGCGACGAACGCGCCAGCGAGCTGCTGCAGATGCGTCGTGAGCGCATGGCCGCAAAGGGCACCACCCCCAAGAAGAAGGCCACCAAGAAGAAGACCACGAAGCGCAAGACGACGGCCAAGAAGAAGGCGACCAAGAAGAAGGCGACCAAGAAGAGCTGATCGTGGGGGAGCGGCGGGTGATCCCCTGGGTAAACCTTGAGCCGGTCCGAGATTCGGCAGCCAGCGCCCCGGCGCGTGCCAGATGCCCCACCTGTCGGTGGGGTGCTGATCAGAGCGGTAATCGCTCCGGCTCACAGCCAGAGTCCCGCTCCGGCTCGGGGCCCGACTCGGGGCCTGGCTCAGATCGCAGTTGGCGGGCAAGGTTGACAGTGCGTCGGCAGTGGGTGCCGTCGGGTCTGGTTCTGGTGAGGATAAGTTGTTGGGCCGGGTGGTCATAGACCAGTTTCCAGCCGCCGTGATGAACATAGGTGTGATGTCTGCCGCACAGCAACGCCCCGTTGGCCTGATCGGTCGGTCCGCCGTTGCGCCAGTAGTCGATGTGGTGCATGTCACACCACGGTGCGGGTCGTCCACACATGCTGTCCTGGCCGGTCGGGAAGCAACAGCCACCGAAGGTCTGCTCGGCCGCCTTGTACTGCGCGCTTGTCCACAGACGTGTCTCACGGCAAACGTCCAGGACCATGCTGCTGGCGTTGAGGATGACCCGGGTCAGCGCAGCGTCACAGGCAAGCCGACGGG
>JBPCKA010000091.1:0-49908 GCA_051004735.1 Euzebya sp.
TGGCGGAACTCACCCAGCGCTGTGGTGGTGTCGTATGGCTGTCCGGGGCAAACCGTGCCGCGACCGCGGCGGCGGCCCCGCAACAGGTCGTGGCACAGACCGGTACCCGGACCGTCATGATCGCGCGGGCCGGCCCCGACGATGTTGCACCGTGGGCTGACGCCCTGGCCGGAGGGGCCTACGGCGCGTATGCCGGCATCCCCGTGATGCTCAGCGACAGCGATCGACTGTCCCCCGAAACGGCCTCGGCAATCGCGGCCATGGGGATTACCCGCACCCTGGTTCTGGGAGGCAAGGCCGCCATCAGCAACGCCACCATGGCGGCACTTCCGTCCCCGACCCGGCTGGATGGCGAGGACCGCACGGCTACCGCGGTCGCCGTGGCCCGGATCCTGTGGGACCCGACCGCGTCGGTCTCAGGCGTGGTGCTGGTCAACGGCTATGACTCCACCGCCTGGGCCTACGCCCTGGTGGCGGCTCCGCTGTCAGCCCGTCGGCACGCACCGTTGTTGATCACGACGCCGACAATGCTGCCGGCCAATCCCAGGAGCTACCTTGAGGGGACACCGGGGCTGAGCGGCGGTGTGATCGCAGGCCCGGCAAGACTGGTCGATCCCGAGGTCGGCTACGCCGCCAGCAATCTCCTACGCTAAAGGCCTGCAACCGGGCCTCACATGGTCAACAATCATCGGGCACTCATGTCTGCACCTGTCCCGGGCTCACCCCGCCGCCCCCTTACCGTCACCGCCGACATCGTCGCCAGCGTCATCCGTGTCGTTGCAGCCCCCGGCGACTCGGTCACCGTCGGACAGACCCTGTTGATCATGGAATCCATGAAGATGGAGATTCCACTGCAGTCGCCTGCCGATGGGGTCGTGACCCGCATCGCCGTCAGCGTCGGCGATGTGGTGCAGGAGGGCGATGTGCTGGCGGAGATTTCCCGGTGAGCGCCCTGGTCGACCTGCTGGAGCACAATCCGAATCTTGAGCATCACGAAGCGGCTCATCTGCAGCGTCTGCTGGCGGAATGGCAGATCGTGGCCGACCTCTCCTTTGCTGATCTGCTGCTGTTCGTCCCTGACACCGACCACGACGACGAGGGATATCGCTGCGTCGGGCAGATGCGCCCCTACACCGCCCAGACCATCTACGTGGAGGACCAGGTCGGTGACTTCTTCCTGCGCCACCAGCGACCGATGGTCGGACGGGGGTTCGCCGAGGGCCGGGTGATCCGCGATGCCGACCCCGACTGGTCCACGGGGGTCCCGGTGCGTGAAGAGGCGATCCCGGTTGGCTACGGCGGCAAGGTCATTGCGGTCATCAGCCGCGAGGCCAATGTAGCCACTGCACGATCGCCCTCCCAGTTGGAACTGACCTACCTGCAGGCTGCCTCGATACTGGCAGCCATGCTGGCAGCGGGGGATTTCCCGTATGCCGCCGGGGACCGGCCTGAGGACAGCGAGGTCTCGCCCCGCGTAGGTGACGGAATCATTCGCATCGACGAGGTCGGTTCGGTCACCTACGCCTCACCGAACGCGATCAGCGCCTATCGCAGACTGGGTCATATGGACGCGGTCCACGGTCAGAACATCGCCGATGTGGATCCCAGACCCCAGGACGCTGACGCCGCACTTGACGAGGCCTACGCGGTCATGGGCGAGATCGAGCATGACGGCGCGGTGGTTCTGCGGCGGTTCATGCCACTGATGGACAACGGCGCCCTGACCGGCGCGCTGGTGCTGGTGCGCGACATCACTGAACTTCGCCGCCACCAACGGGCTCTGAAGGTCAAGGACGCCACCATCCGTGAGATTCACCACCGGGTGAAGAACAACTTGCAGACCGTCGCCTCCCTCCTGCGACTGCAAGGCCGGCGGCTGGCCTCGGAGGAGGGAAAGGAGGCCCTTGCGGAATCGGTCCGGCGCATCTCCTCCATTGCCCTGGTGCATGAGATCCTGTCCCGTGAGGCCCGGCAGGCCGCAGCCTTCAGCGAGATCGCCACCCGGATCGTGGACATGCTGAGCGAGGGGTTGGTGTCGCCTGACACCCCGGTGGAGTTCGTGGTGGAGGGAAACCCCGGGGAGTTGGACGCGGAGATCGCCACCCCACTGGCGTTGGTCCTGACCGAGTTGGTGCAGAACTCCGTCGAACACGCCTTCACCGAACATGACTTCGAGGTCGATAGAGGGCGGGTCAGCATCATCTTCGACCGTCATGTCGCGACCCTGTCGATAACCGTTGCCGACAACGGCAAGGGGCTGCCCGACGGGGTGACCCTGGAGTCGCTGTCAAACCTGGGCTGGCAGATCGTGCGGACCCTGGTCACCAGCGAACTGGGCGGCACGATCACCACGCTGACCCCCGAGCGTGGTACCGCCGTGGAACTGGTGATCCCGCTGCCCTGATCGGTTCAGGAGGCTTGTGGGTCCGGGATCTGTAATGCGTCGGGGGACGCCTGAACCTCGCTGGGAATCACCAGTGAGGGGTCCTGGCGCGCGTTGACCAACGCAACCCCCACCACCGACAGGACCAGCAGGACCACAATCACGATGACCAGTGGTCCACGAAGAGCGTCCAGCCTGCCGGCGGGGGGCCGTTCAGCCGCCGCAGCGACGTAGGGTTCAAAGTCGCTGTCCCAGCGGCGCACGGCCTAAGACTCCTTCGCCCGCTCAGGAGGCCAGTCGGCGGCGACGCTGACGCTGACGACGCAGGCTGCGCCGCTCGTCCTCGTTCAAGCCACCCCATACCCCTGCATCCTGGTTGGACTCCAGGGCCCAGTCCAGGCACTCGTTGATCACGGGACAGCTGTGACATACCGCCTTGGCGCGCTCGGTCTGCTCAAGGGCAGGCCCGGTCGTGCCAACGGGGAAGAACAGCTCAGGATCCTCATCCATGCAGGCGGATCGGTTTCGCCAGGTCAACATGCCTCGCTCCTTTGGGCTGGCACTGTGCTGCGGGGCAGGGGGTCCCGCAGTCTGAAAATCCACCACTCACGTGTGGTGCGAGTTCTGCCGGTTCTTCTGGGGGCAGAAATGCCACGCTCGTCGCTGGAGAGGCGTGAAACCGGGCATTTGTGAAACCGGTCACAAGCGATGGTGTGGCCCTGTTGAGACTGAGCGTACAGGGCCATTCATGCCCCGTCCAGGGCTTGCTTGCAACATTTTGCACTCACCTGATGGGGTAGCGTTCCACGCGTGGAAAGGGCCCGTACCGCGTTGTTCTCACCGCCCGCCCCGACGGTGGTGGGACACCGCGGATTTCCCCTCACCGTGCGCGAGAACACGCCGGAATCGTTTGCCGCAGCAGCTGCGGCCGGCGCCTCCTGGGTGGAATTGGATGCACGGATGAATGCCTCGGGAGAGGTGATCGTGCATCACGATCCGGCCCTAGCCGACGGTCGCCCGCTGATCCAGTTGAGCACGGCCGAAACGACCCAGGCAGGAGTGTTTCTGCTGGCTCAGGTCCTGGCAGGGTTGCCACCAGGCCTGGGGATCGATCTTGAAATCAAGAACTTTCCGGGTGAGGCCGATCACGATCCGGACATGGCGGTGGTCACGGCCTGCGCTCAGGTGCTGGTCGATCACCGGGGCAGCAGACCCCTGGTGCTGTCCTCATTCAACCCACTGGTGCTGATGGCCGCAGCCGAGCTTGACCACCCGTTGGCCTTGCTGACCATCGGGACGACGATGTCCACCGCGATCCAGGCGGCAGTGGACCTGGGATGTCGGGGCGTGTTCCCTCATCACACCACCGACGGTCTGGACGCGGCCGGCGTGCAAACCGCGCATTCGCAAGACCTGGAGGTGCTGGTCTGGACCGTCGATCAGGCCGCCATGGCGCAGCGTCTTGCCGGGATCGGAGTGGACGCGTTGTGCACCAATCGTCCAGACCTGCTGATCCTCACACGATCAGGTTGATCGCCTCGGGAACCACCTCGACATGCAGGTGCTGGGTGTGGCCCACGGGATCCCCGTCGGTGTGCACCGCCATCGCATGATCGGTGTACAGGTCGTAGTAGGCCCGGTCATGCCAGGCTGTCACCGCTGGTATGGAACGCACGTCACGGCCGGTCAGGGCTTTGCGCATCACGGTGGTCAGCGTGCGCAGGCTGAGATCGGTCATGGCGGTGCAGTCAAGGCCCCGCTCCAGCGTGGCCTCGGGACACATCCGCGATTTCAGTGGTCCCAGGAAGGTGTAGGGGTCGGCCTTGCAGATCACTGCTGCCCCGGCCACCTCCGCGCTGACGGGTGCTTCCTCCCGACGACCGACCGGTCGGGCCGGTCCGGCCTCGATCCGGATGGTGGTGTCCTGCATCCGCAGGCGGACCCCCCAGCCATGCAGCAGGTATGACGGCTGGCCTAGATAGCGCTTCATCCGCGGGTGACGCTCGACTTCTCGCACGACCTCGGCGTCATAGCCGAAACCCACACACCACGCGAACCAGCGGTCGTTGGCCCTGCCTGCCGGAACCCGACGGGTCCGGTCGGTCTCGATCGCCTCGTGAAGGATCGAGGTGGCACCGATCAGTGAGTGCGGCATCCCCAGGATCCTGGCATAGACGTTGGTCGAACCACCAGGCAGGACGGCCAGACGGGTGTCGGTTCCGGCCACGCCCTGCAACACCTCGTTGACCGTGCCATCCCCACCCAGGGCGACGACTGCATCGACACCCGCCGCAGCCGCCTCACTGGCGATCTGGCTGGCGTGGTTGCGGTGGGTGGTCGGCATGACCTGGACCTTGGCGACGTCGCTCAGGGTGTCGGCCACCCAACGGGTCAGGTGGGGACGGGTCCGGCGGGCAACCGGATTGGTGACAAGAACGATGCGCACGGGCCGCAGGGTAGCGGTGGAGGGGATCCACGACTGCGGCGGCGCGGGCGGCAGGGCGGTGTGCCCGTCAAGGGATCGACAAGCATGGTTTCCAGGCGGTCCTGCGGTGGGGTGAACTCACGAACCGGCTGGCCTGCCAGCGCAGTGGCCATGAACTCCCTCCAGATGCGAGCCAGGATGGCGAATGCGCCGTTGGATGAGCGCACCAGGGCGTCATGCAGGGTGATGGGCCCAGAGGTGGCGCTGCGCACGCTCCAGGGGTCACCAGAGCCCTGGTCAAACGCGCCTGACCCCGACTGAATGGTGGAGTCCAGCCGGTACCCGCGGCTGAGCGCCGCCGCCAGACCGGATCAGATGCGGTGGAAGATCCTCATACGCCACCGGCTTACGATGGTTGAACCGAAGTGTCGCGATCCGCTATCCGTCGGCGGCATAGACGAAGGACTGGGCGAACTCGGGCACCGGCTCAAGGTCGATGTCGTGCACGCTGACGGCGACTCAGTCTTCGAAAGACCTCAGAAACTGGCGTCGGTATCGGTCTGGCGGTCCCTCAGGAAACGGATTGTGCGGGCCAACTGACGCGAGACATGCATCTGGCTGATCCCCACCTCCTGGGCGATCTGGGACTGGGTCAATCCCTTGAAGAAGCGCAGGTACAGCATCTGCCGCTCTCGCGGATCCAACTGCTTGATGGCCGGGGCGATGGAGGCGAAGTGCTCCAGCTTGTCCAACCGGTCGTCGTCGTCGCCCATCAACTCGCCCACGGTCGCTGAGTCCTCGTCACGACCGACCTTGGCATCCAGCGAACCGGTCGAGTAGGCCATCGACGCCTCGTAGGCCTCGATCGCCTCCTCCTCGGTGACACCCAACTCGTCGGCCAGTTCGGCGACCGTCGGGGCGCGACCAAGCTCCTGATTCAGCCTGGTGGTGGCCTTGCCCAACCGCAAACTCAGTTCCTGCAGACGCCGGGGGACCCGGACCGACCAACCCTTGTCGCGGAAGTGGCGTTTGATCTCCCCGACGATGGTGGGGGTGGCGTAGGTGGAGAACTCCACCTTTCGTTCCAGATCGAAGCGGTCGATCGCCTTCAGCAACCCCACGGAACCGACCTGGACCAGGTCCTCCAAAGGTTGGCCGCGGTCGCTGAAGCGTTTCGCCAGGAACTGGACCAGCGGCAGGTGCAACTCGACCAGGCGTTCCCGCACGTCGGGGTCGCCGGTCTGGCGTAACTTGGCGAACAGCTCGCGGGTGTCAGAGCGAGCGTAGGCACGCATGGACTCGGAGCTCACTGCACCGCCCTCATGCCGTGGCGGCGACGGTGGCAAAACGCATGGTCATGGTCACGCGCCCATCGCTCTGCTCGACCTTGAACTCATCACTCATGGCCGACAGGATGGTCCAGCTGAAGCCCTCGGGGTCAAGGTCGACCGGGCCGGTGGGGTTCGCCGCCACCGTTACTGTCAAGGGCAGATTGCCCGGGTCCATCGTCAACTCGATCGAGGCGGGCTGGCCAGCCAGCAGTGTCGCTGCTGCCTCTTCCACGGCCAGACGGACATCTTCAAGCTGATCGATGGTCAACCGGGCCCTGGCGGCAACAGCGGCGGCCGTGGCACGTAGGACTGCGAGGTGCTGAGGGTCACCCGGTATCGACAAACTGATGCTCATGTTCGCCTAGATCCTAGCGGGCTGGGCAAACTTGGGCGTCGTGCCGTCATTGCTCGCGCCGGCCCCGATGTCAGACCCTCACTAAGCTGGTGGCGTCATGGACGCCGCGAAGGTCATGTCGACATTCTCCCCCGCCACCCGGGCGTGGTTCACGGCGTCCTTCGCAGCCCCGACCGCCGCGCAGGTGGGGGCCTGGACCCACATCAGCACCGGGCACAGCGTCCTGGTCAGCGCACCGACGGGTTCGGGAAAGACGCTGGCCGCCTTCCTGACGGCCATCGACCGGTTGGGGACCCAGGCGCCGGCCGACCACACTCGTGTGCTGTACATCTCCCCGCTGAAGGCATTGGCCTATGACGTGGACCGCAACCTGCGCGCACCGCTGGTCGGCATCCAACAGGCCGCCACCAGGCTGGGCCACGTCCTTGCGCCCATCAGCGTCGGTCTGCGCTCGGGCGACACCTCAGCTCAGGAGCGCCGCGCACTCAAGGCTCGTCCCCCCGACATCCTGATCACCACCCCCGAATCGCTATACCTGTACCTGACCTCCCAGGCGCGCACCACCCTGCTCGGGGTCGACACCGTCATCATCGATGAGGTTCATGCCGTGGCAGGTTCCAAGCGCGGGGCCCACATGGCCCTGTCACTGGAACGACTGGAGGCACTGCGTCGTGACGCGGGTGCAGACCAGCCGCTGCAGCGCATCGGGCTGTCGGCGACGCAACGTCCCCTGAGCGAGGTCGCCGCGTTCCTGGGCGGTGGCACCGCGACCGCTGATGGTGGCTGGACCCCTCGACCGGTGCAGATCGTGGATGTTTTGGGGGACAAGGTGTTGGACATCCAGGTCATCGTGCCGGTCGAGGACATGGCGGACCTGGGTCAGGTGGTGCCACAGCCTGCGGAGGGACCGGCCGCGGGCATCACCGGGGAATACCGCCGCTCCATCTGGCCAGCCGTGCACCCTCGGGTCCTGGATCTGGTGCAGCAGCACCGTTCGACGATCGTGTTCACCAACTCGCGCCGCCTGTCGGAACGCCTGTGTGCCCGCCTGAACGACCTGGCGGCAGATCGGTGGGCGGCACAGCGCAGCCCCGAGGAGATCCAGGCCGCCCCCGACGCCATCGCGCCGGTCCTGGCCCGGGCACATCACGGGTCGGTCGCCCGGGAACAGCGGACCCTGATCGAGGAGGATCTCAAGGCTGGTCGATTGCGTTGTGTCGTGGCGACCTCGTCGCTGGAACTGGGCATCGACATGGGCGCGGTTGACCTGGTCATTCAGGTCGAATCCCCGGGTAGCGTCGCCAGCGGACTTCAGCGCATCGGCCGCGCGGGCCATCAGGTCGGCGCTCCATCGGTCGGCAAGATCTTCCCCAAGTACCGCGGTGACCTGGTCGAAGCCGCCGTGGTGACCCGGCGCATGCTGGACGGTGATATCGAACAGACCCGCTATCCACGCAACCCCCTGGATGTGCTGGCACAGCAGATCGTGGCGATGGCGGCGATGGATGAGTGGTCGGTGGCCGACCTGGCGGACGTGGTTCGGGCCAGCGCTCCCTTCGCCGAGCTGCCCCGGGCCCAGTTGGATGGTGTCCTGGACATGCTCAGCGGCCGCTACCCCTCCGATGAGTTCGCCGAGTTGCGACCACGGCTGAACTGGGACCGCGTGAAGGACACGATCAAGGGCCGTCCCGGAGCCCAGCGCATCGCCGTGACCAGCGGCGGCACGATTCCCGACCGTGGCCTGTACGGCGTGTTCATCGCCGGAGACGGGCCTGGCCGGCGGGTCGGTGAGTTGGATGAGGAGATGGTCTATGAGACACGACCCGGGGAGACGATCGTGCTGGGCGCCACGACCTGGCGTGTCGAGGACATCACGCGCGACCAGGTGCTGGTCACGCCCGCTCCCGGTCAGCCGGGTCGCCTGCCGTTTTGGCATGGTGACACGCCCTCGCGCCCCATCGAGGTCGGCCGCGCCGTCGGGGTGTTCCTCGGCACGATGTCGGGTATGTCGGGGGACCAGGCCCTGAGCGATCTGGGCAGTTCGTACGGTCTGGACACACTGGCGGCCACCAACCTGTTGGCCTACACCACCGAGCAGCAGCAGGTCACAGAGGTACTGCCCTCTGACCGACAGATCGTGATCGAGCGTTTCCGCGACGAGATCGGCGATTGGCGGGTCTGCATCTTGTCCAGCTTCGGCGGTCGGGTCCATGCGCCTTGGGCGCTGGCCATACAGGCCCGGATGAGGGAGCGGTTCGGCATCCAGATCGCCACGATGGTCAGTGATGACGGGATCGTCCTGCGGCTGCCCGATGCCGGCTGGAGCCAGTTCGACGGCCCCGATCTGGGGATGTTGTCACCGTCTGGCGAGGAGGAATCCCATCTGCCGGCCGAGGAATGGCTGGACGACCGGGTCCTGCGGGAGGTACTGGTTCCCGACGCCGCCGAGGTCGAGGATCTGGTGGTGGGCGAATTGGCCAACTCCACCCTGTTCGCCAGCAGGTTCCGCGAATGCGCGGCCCGAGCGCTGCTGCTGCCCAAACGCCGGCCCGGCGGACGGACACCCTTGTGGCAGCAACGTCAGCGAGCTCAGGATTTGTTGGCGGTGGCCAGCCGCTTCGGGTCCTTCCCGATCCTGCTTGAGACCTACCGCGAATGCCTGCGGGACGTGTTCGATCTGCCTGCCCTCCGGGCCGTGCTGGGGCAGATCGCCAGCCGCACCATCCGCATCACCCAGGTGCAGACCGAGATGGCCTCGCCGTTCGCCTCGGCGTTGTTGTTCGACTACCTGGCCGGTTACATGTATGAGGGCGACGCGCCTCTGGCCGAACGACGTGCCGCGGCGCTGACGCTGGACCGTGAGTTGCTGGCCGAACTGCTGGGCGCCGATGAGCTACGGGACCTGGTGGATCGCGATGCGCTGGCCCAGCTTGAACTCCAACTGCAACGGCTGACGGAGGACCGTCGTGCCCGCTCATGTGACGATGTTCACGATCTACTGCGCGTGGTCGGGGACCTGCGCACCGATGAGGTGGTGGCCCGTACGCAAGGGCCGGATCCGGCGACCCAGGCGCGGCTGTGGCTGGCCGAACTCCAGGCCGATCGGCGGATCTACTCCGCCGGGATCGCCGGGGAGGACCGTTGGGTGGCGGTGGAAGACGCCGCTCGGTTGCGTGACGGTCTGGGTGTTCCCGTTCCGATCGGTCTGCCCGACGTCCTGTCTGAGCCCGTCCAGCGGCCGATGATCGATCTGGTGGCACGTTTCGCCCGCACCCACGGACCCTTCGTGACCGAAGACGTGTCACACCGGTTGGGCTTGCCCCGCGACGCCGCCCTACTGTCCCTCAAGGCCCTGGTGGGCGAGCAGCGTGTCACCTCGGGCGAGTTCCGCCCCGGCGGATCACGGCGGGAGTGGATCGACACCGGGGTGCTGCGGCGACTCAGACGGATGTCACTGGCGGCGTTGCGCAAGGAGGTCGAGCCGGTCGGCCCCGAGGCACTGGCACGGTTCGTCCCGGCCTGGCAGGGGGCCTCGCTGTCGCCGCGGACCCCCGGGGTGGACCGGACCTTTGAGGTCATCGAGCAACTCCAGGGGGCACCCATCCCCGCCTCGATCCTGGAACGCGACGTCCTGGCCTGCAGGGTCCGCAACTACACCTCCGCATGGTTGGACGAGTTGGCGGCTGCAGGCGACATCGTGTGGACGGGACTGGGTCCCCTGGGCACGGGTGATGGACGGGTGGGACTGTACGTGCGCGACCAGGCCGCTCTGTTGCTTGACCCGCTGCCGGTTCCGTCCGACCTGGAGGCGGTCCCCGCTGCCCTGGTTGAGCATCTCAGTCGACGTGGGGCGTCATTTTGGCCCGAGTTGTACGGCGCGGCGGCGCAGGGCGCCGGGCCCGGTGGCGTCCCCGAGGCTGACGTCGTGGCGGCCCTGTGGGACCTGGTCTGGGCCGGGGTCATCACCAATGACACCTTCCACGCATTGCGTTCCCTGTCTGGCGGGCTGATCCGGCGTGTCGGACGAGGGGCCCGCCGTCCGGGCCGGGTCTCCTCACGGTCGGGCCCCTCCGCTGCCGCGGGCCGCTGGTCGCTGGTTGCCGACCTGATCGGTCAGGGGGCGCCGGTGACGCAACGGGTGGCGGCCAGGGCAGCGGTGTTGCTGGGCCGCCACGGCATCCTCACCCGCGACGGCGTGGTGGCCGAGGACCTGCCGGGCGCGTTCAGCGGTGTCTATCCTGTGCTGAAGGCCATGGAAGACGCGGGTCGAGCGCGGCGGGGCTACTTCGTCGAAGGCCTGGGCGGGGCCCAGTTCGCCGTTCCCGGCGCTATCGACCAGTTACGCGTCCTGCGCGAGCCCGACGAGCACCCTGACGCCCCGCCCGAGGTGCTGGGCCTGGCCGCAGCAGATCCCGCGCAGGTGTATGGCGCCACGTTGCCGTGGCCACAGCCCGTCGGTGAGCGAGGGCGTCCTCGTCGGGTCGCCGGTGCGCACACGATCACCGTCAACGGACAGTTGGTGCTGTTCGTGGAACGGGGCGGACGCTCGGCGCTCACCTTCAGCCAGGACGACGCGACCCTGGCTCTTGCCGCTGCGGCTGCTGCGACGTTGGTCGAGTCAGGCCGGGTGCGGGATCTGAAGATCGCCAAGATCGACGGGGAACCGGCCACGGACCAGCCACTGGTCGCTGCCCTGCGGCAGGCGGGATTCCTGGATCATCCCCAGGGTCTGGTCCGACGGTAGGGCGGCCAGGCTGAGAGGGGACCTCAGGGGCGATGGCCGGTGCGGCGCAGTTCCACTGCCGCCACGAACGCGGGATGTGCATCTCGCAAGGTGACCCCACCGTCCTCTTGCGGCCAGCCGCGTACCGCCAGGGTACGGCCATAGACCACCATGGTCACCACCATCAGGTACATCGCGACGACGGCGCCGAAGACCAGGATGCTGGCGGCGTATGACCCGGTCAGCCGCAGCAGCACGGCCACCCAGGTCAGCAGCAGGGCCGTCATGGTCAGTCGGAACCGCCGGCGGCGAATCCCCGCGATCCGACGTCGCGTCGTCTGATCAAGGGGGATCCGCCCTGTCACCCCCCGTGAGAACATCAGCGGCACCAGCAGTGCGCCGAAGGTCCACCACGACGCCAGTGGGGCCCAGTCCGTCGTGATCACTGCCCACAGCGCCAGAGCACCCAGCGGCAGCCAGGCCCACGTGGGCGAGCGGGCAAACCACACCGGGGTCAGTGACTGCGCCGGGTGCCCGGTGTGGGCACAGACCATGGGCAGGTCACCGGCCAGCTCCTCGGCGGACAGGTTCAGCGTTCCTGCCACGTCGTGGGTCACGATTCACCAGCCGGCTCTGTCGTCGCCTCCGGACGGCGTCGGCCGAACGACGTGAAGGGGTGCTCGGCAAGGACCGGGGTGTGGGTTGGTCGTGACATCCGCTGTTCAGCTGCGGCGGCGAACTCCGGATGGACACCCCCCAGCCGCACCCACTCGCCGACACGATCGCTACGCACCTCGACGGTGGTCAGCAGCCCCACGGCGGCACCGATGAGGTGCAGCATCACCGCGCCAACGCACAGCAGCCAGGCCAGACGCCGGGGGATCCCGTCGCCGGTGACCGCAAGCAACAGCAGGCTCAGGGGAACTGCCGCAGCCGTTATGTCACGGCTGCGGCGCAAGAGTTGCTCCCACCGCTGGCGTGAGGGCAGCAGGGGAAGGATCACGACCGGGGGGTCGGCCTGACGGTTCCGCGGCCACAGTCCGCTCCACAGCGACCACTCGATGGCTGCGGGCAGATCGGATACGCCGTGACGGTACCGGGTGATGCACCGCTGGCCAGAGCGGGCACAGCGGGCCGGTAGACCGCCCCTCTGCGCCTCATCACGACGAACCCAGACCTGCGACATTGCAAATCGATCCTAACCAAGACCAGAATGGGTGCGCACCATCCGCAAAGACACGACCTTCAGGAGTCGCAATGCATGACGTGGTCATCGTGGGCTACGCCCGGACACCGATCGGCAAGTTCCAGGGAGGGTTGACTCCGCTGAGTGCCATGGATCTGGGCGGTAGGGCAATCGCGGGCGCACTTGACCACGCCGGTATCTCACCAGACCTGATCGATCAGGTCTACATGGGTCACGTCCTCCAGGCGGGCCAGGGCCAGATGACGGCTCGTCAGGCGGCCACCAGAGGTGGCATCGGCATGGACGTGCCTGCCCTGACGCTGAACAAGGTGTGCCCCTCGGGCATGGCCGCAATCGGCCTGGCCCGCCAGACTCTGATGCTGGGCGAGGCTGACGTCATCGTCGCCGGCGGCATGGAATCCATGTCGAATGCGCCGTATCTGCTGCCGACTGCCCGCGCCGGAATGCGGATGGGCAACGGTGTGGTCGTTGACTCGATGATCCACGACGGCCTGTGGTGCTCCTTTGACAACGGCCACATGGGTGAGGGGTCAGACATCAAGAACACCGAGTACGGCATCAGCCGCGAGGCGCAGGACGAGTGGTCCGCCATGTCCCACGAACGTGCGGTGGCCGCGTGGAAGGCGGGACGTTTCGACGGTGAGGTTGTCGCCGTCGAGGTCCCACAACGCAAGGGCGACCCGGTCATGATCGAGCAGGATGAGGGGATGCGTCCGGGAACCACGGCAGCCTCACTGTCGGGTCTTCGCCCCGCCTTCACCAAGGAGGGCACCATCACCGCCGGCAACGCCTCACAGGTCTCTGACGGTGGCGCGGCAGTGGTGCTGACCACCCAAGAATTGGCGGCCGAGTTGGGATTGACCCCACTTGCCCGACTGCTGAGTTACGGCGTCGTTGCCGGTCCAGACCCCTCCCTACATCATCAGCCGGCCGAGGCCATCAGGGTCGCCGCCGCCAAGATCGACGCCGACCCCAGCGGATTTGATCTGTATGAGATGAACGAGGCATTCGCGTCAGTGGCCATCCATTCGGCCGGGCTGTTGGAGGTGGGAACAGACAAGATCAACGTCAACGGTGGCGCGGTCGCCCTGGGCCATCCCATCGGCTGCACCGGCGCACGGATCACCGTGTCCCTCCTGAACGAACTGCGCAACCGTGGAGGCGGCACCGGCGCGGCGTCGCTGTGCGGTGGCGGTGGTCAAGGCGACGCCCTGATCCTCCAAGCCCTCTAGGACCAGGACCACTGCCCGGAAGGTCTGGCCGTGTGCATTGTCCATATTTGTCGCGCCCTGTGAGGCTTCGCGATGGGCACGACGCCGAGATCGGGCGTTTGGCGATCCCGGCCCTGGGGGCGTTGGTGGCCGAGCCCCTGTACATCCTGGCTGACACCGCGGTGGTGGGCCGACTGGGTACCTCCGCCCTGGCTGGCCTGGCGGTGGCGTCCGCCGCCCTGCTGACGGGCTTTGCCATCTTCATCTTCCTGGCCTACGGCACCACTGCCGCGGTGTCGCGGTTGTTGGGCGCCGACAAACCAGCCCAGGCCGCTCGCCAAGCCGTCCAGTCGCTGTGGCTGGCAGCGTGCATCGGTCTGCTGGTGGTGGCGCTCGGGCTGGCGTTCGCCGGCCCCATCGTCAGCCTGCTGGGCGCCTCGGGGGTGGTAGCCGAGCAGGCCTTGATCTACCTGCGCATCAGCCTGTTAGGGGTGCCGTTCCAACTGCTGGTCTTCGCGGGAACCGGCTATCTGCGGGGCCTGCAGGACACTCGTACCCCGCTGCTGGTGGCAGTTGCGGCCGCCGCCGGCAATCTGGTTCTGGAACTGATCCTGGTGCCCGGTCTGGGGTTCGGGATCGGCGCCTCAGCTCTGTCGACAGTGGCGGCGCAGCTGGCCAGCGCGGCGGTCTTCGTGAGGCTGATCGTGCGTGCAACCGACCGTCTGGGAGCCTCACGCCGGCCCGATCCCGCGGCCATGATCCGCCTGGCACAGGTCGGCGGCGAACTGTTGGTCCGCACCGTCGCTCTGCGCGCGGCTTTGACCGCCGCCACCGCCGTGGCCACCCGGATCGGGACCGTCGACGTTGCCGCCCACGAGATCGCCTTCGCCGTATGGACGCTGTTCGGGCTGGCGCTGGACGCCCTGGCCATAGCGGGTCAGGCACTGACCGGCAAGTTCCTGGGTGCCGGTGATGTCGACGGGGCCCGTGACGCCGGGCGACGGATGCTCGAGCTGGGCGTGGCCAGCGGCGTCGCGATGGGCCTGCTCATCATGCTGGTGCGGCCGTGGCTGCCCGCTGTGTTCTCAACCGATACCCGGGTGGTGAACCTGGCGGGGTATCTCCTGGTATGGGTGGCGGTCATGCAGCCCCTCAACGGATTGGCCTTCGTCCTGGACGGTCTGCTGATCGGTGCCGGCGACATGGCATTTCTGGCCAAGGCGATGGTCGGTGCAGCCGTGGTATTCGCGATCCCCGTCATCGTCATCCTGTGGCTGGGATTGGGCATCGGCTGGCTGTGGGCGGGGATCGCGACGCTGATGCTCAGCCGCGCGGTGCCCCTGTCCCTGCGATGGCGGGGCGGTGCCTGGGCCGTGACCGGGTCTGGCTGAATCGCTGCCGCCCCAGCCGCCCAGCTATGGTCTGGCGCCACATGGAAACCGCTGCACTGGTCGAGGGAGTCCTGGCCGGAGAGCGCCGACCCCTGGCCAGGCTGCTGTCTGCGGTCGAGGCAGGCGACGAACACCTGCTTCGTCAGGTGATCGCTGCGATCCACCCCCATGCGGGTAGGGCACACACAATCGGGATCACCGGTTCGCCTGGGGTGGGCAAGTCCACCCTGACGGCGCGTCTGATCGCCGACCAGCGCCAGCGGGGGGCGACCGTCGCGGTGCTGGCGATCGACCCCTCATCACCATTCTCGGGCGGGGCGCTGCTGGGCGACCGGGTCCGCATGGGCGACCAGGCGGTCGATGAAGGGGTATTCATCCGGTCCATGGCCACTCGGGGGCATCTGGGAGGCCTCTCCTGGGCCACGCCACCGGCGCTGACCGTGCTGGATGCCGCCGGCTTCGACGTGGTCATCATCGAGACGGTCGGCGTCGGCCAGGCCGAGGTGGAGATCGCCTCGCTGGCCGATTCAACGGTGGTGGTCCTGGCTCCCGGAATGGGCGACGCGGTCCAAGCCGCCAAAGCCGGAATCCTGGAGATCGCCGATGTCTTCGTCGTCAACAAGGCTGACATGCCGGGGGCCCGCAAGACCTCTCAGGAACTGCTCGGTATGCAATACCTCTCCAGCGCCAGGCACGGGTGGGTACCGCCGGTCCTGCAGACGGTGGCAGATCAGGGTAAGGGCATCCCTCCGCTTAGTGACGCCCTGGCCGCTCACCTGAAGTGGTCGGCTGACAGTGGACAGCGCAGCCTCCAACAACGACATGCTGCCCGAGTCCAGATTCGCGAGATCGTCCTTCAACAGGTCCGCAGCCGCATGCACCAGCTGAATGAGGGGACCATGCTCGAGGAGATCCTGGACCAGGTCGTCGCCCGCCAGACCGACCCCTACAGCGCGGCCGATGCGCTGTTGGAGGCGCTGGAGGCGTGAGCGCTACAGGCTGGCCGATTCCCTGACCGGGGTGGCCGGGGTTGGTACCGCCGGGACTGTGTCGGCTTCGGGCTGATGCCCAGACCGGCGGCGGACGTGGCTCATCAGGATGATCGCCAGCAGCACACCTGCCACTGCAGCACCCGATGACGCCAGCCGAAGGGATGGCGAACCGAACAGCTGTGGCAGGATCAACTCGATGTCGCTGCGTTCCCACGCCAGCGGGTGGTGGCGCAGGATCGCCTGGATCAGCGCGGCATTGATGATGAAGATCGGAACCGGTACAGCGGTGGCAAGCATCCGACCGATTCGGGGCAGGCCAGCCAGCCACACCACCATCGCGGTGGCCACGACCGCGTAGCCGCCCAACACGTAGCGGCCATGGACCGACCCGCCGGCTGCGTGGAACTGGATGGTCGTGGCGAGCAGCGACAGGGGAAGCAACGAGCACAGCGTCCACGTCACACGTTGCGGGTGGACCTTCACAGCGTTGACCACACGCCCACGTATGGACGGGGACGACGCGGTGGAGTCCTGGCCTGCTCGCAGGCGGCGAGTTGCCGCAGCCACTCCCTTGCACAACCACCAGCACGCCCCGACAGCGACGATCAGCAGGACGCCCTCACTGAACCTGGTCCGTGATGCGACGGTCCAATGGCCCGTGGTCAGGTCCCCGATCATCCGGTTCCACAGTCGCAGCCAGAACACCTTGTCAACCAGCAGCGAGGAGACCGGGTCGTTCAGATCACGGTTGAACTTGTCCAGCAGGGTCGCCGAGGCCGTCGGGCTGCCGTACAACACGGCGTTGCGCACATAGAACGCCGCCGCGGGCAGCAGGGCGAGGACCCATACCCCCACCGGTCGCAGCAGTGTTGTGACAGGATATCGGCCGTCGTCTCTCCACCAGGCGTAGACGACCAGCAGGGCCATCACGCCGACGGCCGGGATCGCACTGACCCGTGTCAGAGCGGCGGCGCCCGCAACGACTCCCATGACCGCCAGTCGGCGCCTGGTCAGGCTCCCGAATACCGCTCTTGCCCCCAGGTACAGACACATGGTGGACAGGGCAAAGGCCGGGACGTCGTTGAAGACCAGCCCACCCAGATGCGACAGGGTGGGCGTGACGGCAACCAGGGTTCCCACTGCGTAGGCAAGCTCGACGGGCGTCATGCGCCGCCGATCACGCCCCACCGCCGGCGCCAGCAGGAAGGCGAGCTTCATCGTGGCCCACACGCCGAGCACCATCCACATGACCGAGGTCAGGCGGGCCAGCAGCAAAGCCACAGTGCCGCCGCCACCCACAGCCCGGCCCAGGCGGAGCCCAACTCCCTGGATGACAGAGGCCAGCGGAGGATGGTTGGACGTCCAGATGTCCTGGCGTCCCAAGCGCAGCTTGCGTTGTTCCCACTGCAACCGCTGGTTGAGGCCCGGGTAGTCCAGGTCAGGCGGGATCGGCGTGTCGATCCTCGGCAGGCTGACCGTCCGGCTGAGCTGGTCGGCATAGGCCAGGTGGGAGGTTTCGTCCACAGGCCACAGTGCTGGCGTCGCGATTGCGTGTGCCAGGCTGAGTACGGCGGCCAACAGCAGGATCGGCCACATGCGTCGAATGTTCAAACGACCGCGATAGTAGGTTACTGGCGGCCCCTCTGGGGGATCGATGTCCTCCGGGTACTACCCGGAGGTACACCCCCCTGACGCACCCCCGTGGATTACAGGCGGTGCCGCCCGTGCACGATCTTGATTGCCTGGTCAGCCAGTTGGAACAGCCAGTCGGGACGGGAGAAGCTGGCGAACTCGGGTGCCAGGGAGAACCGGCGTCGGGTGATGGCGCGGGGTTGGGTGAACTCCTTCAGGCCGTCCTCCCCGTGGATGCGGCCGAATCCGGACTCCCCGCGTCCCCCGAACGGCAGCGACGGAGCAGAGGCATACCGCAGCACACTGTTCACGCTGACCATGCCGCAGTTCATGGCCCGTGCCAGTTCCATCCCGCGCTTCTTCGAAAAGACCGTTGCGCCCAGACCGTAGGGCGAGTCGTTTGACAACCGCACCGCCTCATCCATGTCAGGCACACGAACCAAGGGCACGATCGGTCCGAACGTCTCCTGGGTCATCAGCGACGAACTCTCGGGGACGTCGACCATGACGATTGGGTCCACGAACGGATCGCGCAGCGAATCAAGGCCACCCACGATCGCCCGGGCGCCCCGGTCCAAGGCGTCGCTCAGATGGCGACGAATGATGTCCAACTGTCCTGGCATCGTGATCGGTCCGTAGTCTGCCTGCGGGTCATCGCCGGCCCGAACGCCCTGGGCCTGACGCGTGATCTCATCAACGAACCGGTCATAGACCCGGTCGTGCACGTAGACCCGTTCGACACCGGCACAGGTCTGGCCCCCGTTGGCGCAACCACCCCACAAGGCGGCCTCGGCGGCCTTGGCCAGATCGGCGTCGGCGTCGACCAGCAGGGCATCCTTGCCGCCACACTCCATGACCACCTTTGTCAGGTTCTGCGCGCAGGCGGCCATGACCTTGCGACCCGTCGCCGAAGAGCCGGTGAACGCCAGCACATCGATCCCTGGGTTGGTGCACAGGGCATTACCCGTCTCACCGAAACCGGTGATGATCTGGAGGACCGGTTCCTCATCAACCACCTGGCTGAATAGTTCCGCCATGCGGGTGCCGATGCCGGGGGTGTACTCCGATGGTTTGAACACCACGGCGTTGCCCGACGCCAACGCGTAGGAGATGGAGCCCATCGGGGTGTGGATCGGATAGTTCCAGGGACCGATCACCCCGACGACCCCCATCGGGTCGTACTGCAGGTACCCGGCGTGGTCCATGGACAGCGGCGGCATGGACACCCGTCGAGAACCCATCAGCTTCGCGGCCTTGCGCGCGGCCCAGTCAAGATGGTCGATGCACAGCAACACCTCGATGAAGGCATCATCAAGCGGCTTGCCGTTCTCCTGGTGCACCAGTTGGACCAGCTCATCGGACTTTCTAGCGATGAGCCCCTTGTAGGCCAGAAGTCGCGCGCGCCGTCCCTCAAATCCAAGGTCTCGCCACCAGGCCGCGGCCGCGCGTGCACGAATGACCGCATTGTCGACATCGGCGGCGGTGTGGACCGGGTAGCTGGCCAGCGGTTCCCCGGTGGCCGGGTTCAGCGACTCGAAGGTCTCCGCGTGCTCCAGGTCGTGTTCGGTGGCTGACATGTGGCACTCCGGTGTGAGTAGATGGGCGGTGAGGACTCAAGAGCCCTACCCATTCTCCCACATCACCCACCGGCGTCAGTCCTGCACACGTCAGTCGAACCGGCTGTGCACCCGCACGCGTGCCGCCATCCGGGCCGCGCCGCCGTCCCACAGACCCACCGGGCCGCCATGACGCTGCACGTGGTAGCAACCCAGGTGGTCACGCCGGACCGCGATCCGGCCCGGTACCCCCGTGGGGTACACCACCGCAGTGGCCTTGAGCCGGATCCCCCCACCAACCCTCAGATCTGAGGGTTCGGCCCGGTTTTGCCCCCTAGACCTCAGATCTGAGGGTTCGGGGTGGGGTGGGGGTGGCCCATCAACCCCTCAGATCTGAGGGTTCGGCCCGGTTTTGCCACCTAGACCTCAGATCTGAGGGTTTGGGCGGCCAGATGATCAGGGTGAGGCGGGAGGGTCGTTGGGAGGCAACACCTGGATGAGGGGGGATTGGGCGGCCGTCGGCTCGGGCTGAGGGGTGGGTTCGGGCACCGGTGTGGGGGTCGCTGCGGTCGGGGCCGGAGCCGGTGCTGTCGGGGTGGTCACCGGGTCCGGCGCGGCCGGGGGTGTCGCCACGGACGGTGGCGCGGGCGCGATCGGTGTCGACGAACCAGGAATGGCAACAGGGGCCGTCGGGGTCGGCAAGGTCGGGGCATCGCTGGGTGTGACGGCTGGGTCGGTGGGGTCTGACTGCGTCAACATGAACGACACCGCTGCGATTGCCAGCAGCAGCAGCACGACCGCTGCCAGGCCCCAGGCGACACCTCGCTGCGGGGGCGCTGACCTGGCGGAGGACGGGGCCCGTGATCGGGGAGGTGGAACGGGGCGGGGGAGAACCGCGGTTTGCTGGCGCACAACCGGCGGTGGCGGCTGGGACTGGGCGGGAATACGTGGCAATGCCATGGTCGGTGCGATTCCTGCCGCGACCGCAACCGTGTCACCCTTGAGCCCAGCCGCGAGGAGGTCGGCAAATGCCTGTGCATCAGCGGGTCTGTCCGCAGGCTCTTTGGCCAGCGCCGCCTCGACAGCGGTGATCAGCGCCGACCCCAGATCGGGGCGGAGTTCAGCCAGGGCGGGCAACGGGTCCGTGCGGTGCATCATCGCCAGGGTCAACGGGTTGTCATGCTCAAAGGGCGGTTCGCCGGCCAACATCTCCCACAGGACGACAGCGGCGGCGTACAGGTCCGAGCGGACGCTGGCGGGCATGCCCATCGCCACCTCAGGTGCGGTGTACTTGGGGGTGCCCATGAACTGATTGGTTCGGGTCAGGTCGCCGCCGCCCTGCAGTGCCTTGGCGATCCCGAAGTCCCCCAACCTCACGCCGTCGGGACCCATCAGGACATTGGCGGGCTTGACATCCCGATGGATCACGCCGGCATCATGGGCTGCGGCCAGGCCGGCCAGGATCTGGGTGGCGACCTCCACGGCTCGCTGCGCGGGCATCTGGCCGGTTTGGGTCATCTCGCTGCGCAGTGATGATCCCTCAACCAGTTCCATGGCCATCCACGGTGTGTCCTGCTGCACCCCCGCGTCATAGACCCTGACGATGTTGGCGTGATTCAGCCGCGCCGCCAGGCGGGATTCCTGCAAGAACCGCTCACGCAAGATCTCGTCTCGACCAATATCGGAGCGAAGCAGTTTCATGGCCACCCGGCGATCAAGGACGATGTCACGGGCAGCGTGGACACGCGCCATCCCGCCCTCGCCCAAGACTTCGAGCAACTCGTATCGTTCTGCGATGACATCCATGTGATGGTCCAGTGTGACCTCTCAGCATGACATGTCCCCGGTGGCCATGCGGGCGCGACCGTCACACCGCCAGTGCCAGTTCGCGAATCTGGGCCTCATCGATCAGTGCCGGGATCAGCGTTCGGCTGGCCAGGACCACCGGCACCCCCCCGACACCCTGCTTGCGGTGACGAGACATCTGCCGTCGGCGGGTTGCCAGAGCCGTCCTGTCCGCAAGCATCGAGCGGACCTCGACACCGGGCAGTCCAGCCCGAACCGCGATGTCGGTCAGCACATCAGGCTGACCGATGTCTGACCCCACGGCCCAGTAGGCCTGGTACAGCTCCCGTCGCAGGGCCATGGCCTGGGGGGTGGCCTCGGCGTAGGCCAACAACACATGCGCCAGCCCCGTGGGGGGCTTTCGCGGTGGCCGGTGCAGGACCACACCTTCATCACGTGCCACCTCCCAAACATCGGCCAGTCCGGCCAACATGGCCAGATCGACCGGCAAGTCGGCGTCCACACCCACTGCCTCAAATCCCTCGAACATGATCGGCAATCCGTCGGCCGCCAGACGTCCGTACCGGGCCACCGCGACCGCCGATGCGGGGTCGGTTACGTCGTGAAACAGCGTCAACATGCCCGGACCGTAGCCGTAGCGCCGGGCAGTGTTGTGGCGTCTAAGTGGTAGCTGATGAAGTACGTGGCGCTGTCGGGTGTGCTGATCATGCTGGCCGCTCTGAGTCCCGCTCAGGCAGCCAGCTTTGACGTCGTGGGCGGATCCGAGGCTGCCGAGGGCGCGTGGCCCAGCACCGTTGCCCTGGCTAGGGCCGAGGACGGTGACGATGTGTCAGGGCAGTTCTGTGCCGGCACCGTGGTGGCCGAGGATCTGGTCCTGACGGCCGCCCATTGCCTGCGCAACGACGATGAGACCTGGCGCCAGCCCGAGCAGATCCGCGTTCTTGCTGGGCGCCACGATCTGAACCAGCCGGGAGGCGTCGCACGGGTGGGTGTTGAGGTCTACCTTCATCCGGCCTATGACTCCGTCAGGCGCCGCAACGATGTTGCAGTGCTGCGTGTCAGTGGGCCGTTGGACGCTCCGGTGCAGCGGTTGGCCTCCTCCTCCTCCGCCGCCCAGCCCGGAGCAACTGATGACGACGGGGCCGTCGTGGTCGGCTGGGGACGCACCGGTCAGAACGACACCCAGGCCTCCGCGACGACGGTGGTCTTGAAGCAGGCAACCGTGGACATTGCCACAGACGAGGACTGCGCCCAGGCGTTCGGTGGCTCCCTGGACCTGTCGATCCACCTGTGCGCCGGCGGTCAGGGGAGCGAGGAGGAGCCCCAGCCGGATGCGTGCCGTGGTGACTCCGGCGGGCCCCTGTTTGTGGTTGAGCCCGGCGGCAGGATCGTGCAGCACGGCATCACCTCCTTCGGTTCCCCGGTGTGCGGGGTTGGGGAGCCCGGCGTCTACACGCGTGTTGGGCAGATGCGACCCTTCATCGACGACGCCCTGGCCGGGCGGGTGCCGGCCACGCGTTTGCCGGTGGGTGGCGAACCCACGCCTGCGACCACCCGGCCCCGGCAGGACCCCGTTCGGGTCGCGCCGGCGTCCAACCAACCGCAGACCCCGATTGATCAGGCAATCGCCGCCTCACGTGCGGTATTCAGCGACGGTGGCGCAGAGCTTGCCGTCGTGACCCGCGACGACGGCTACGCAGACGCGCTGGCGGGGAGTTCTTTGGCCTATGGTCGTGGGCCGGTGCTGTTCACCCCCTCAACCGGCGAGCTCTCCCGGGCCACCCGTGAAGAGTTGCTGCGAGCAGTGCAGCCGGGAGGCATGGTCTATCTGCTTGGCGGGGAGGCGGCGGTTCCGGCGGGGATCCAACAGGAACTGACCGAGTTGGGCTTTGAGGCAATACGTCTGGCGGGTTTCACCCGTGAAAGCACAGCCGCAATCGTTGCCGCCGAGGTCGTGACTCGTCATGGATTCAGTAGCCGACCGCCGTTCGGCACTGCCATCCTGGTCACCTCACAGGCCTGGCCGGACGCGGTTCTCGCTGGTCAACTGGGTGTCTGGTGGGGCTTTCCGATCCTGCTGACCACCCCCGAGGGGCTGCATCCCGACGCGCGCGAGGCCCTGCGATCAATGACCCTGAACCGGGTTCTGATCGTCGGCGGCACTTCGGCGGTGTCGTCCCGGGCACTTGAAGAGGTGTATGAGATAGCGCCGGCCGCGCAGGTCCAACGCCTGGCCGGGGACACTCGGGTGGAGACCGGGCTGGCTCTGGCGGCGTGGCATCGCGCCGAGCTGGCGCGTCTGGGCGAACCAGCCCCGGACGTCGTGGCAGCCGTCAACGTCAGGACTGACCTGGGCTTCGCCTACATCCTGGCTGCCACGCCGATCGTCGGGGCCACGGCCGGTATGTTCCTGCCAGTCGAGGGGATGCACGGTGATGTCCTGACTCCGGCCACCATTCAGGCCTTCTGCGGGGTGGGGGGACGACCGTTCGTCATCGGCGGCAGCGAGGTAGTGTCCGCGGGCGTCGCCGAGGAGGTCGCAGACCTGGTGGCCGGGCTGGACTGCCTGGGCTGATACCCACTCAATCCAGAATGTGGTGCGCAATCCGTTCGCGGTGCCACGACGCTGTGCCATAGGCACCTTCCAGGGCCTTGCCTCGCTTCAGCCACAGGTGTAGGTCATGTTCCCAGGTGAAGCCGATTCCCCCGTGCGCCTGCAAGGCGTTGGTGTTGGCCAGGCGGGCGGCGTCGGACGCGAAGGCCTTGGCCACACTGACGGCCTCGGTCCGGTCAGGCAGGTCGTGCTGCACGGCATAGGCGGCATACCAGGTCGCGGCCCGAGAGGTCTCCACCTCAAGGACGGTTTCGGCCAGCAGATGTTTGACGGCCTGAAACGATCCGACGGGCCGGCCGAACTGCTCCCGTTCCTT
Source organism: Euzebya sp. (assembly GCA_051004735.1). Classification (GTDB taxonomy): domain Bacteria; phylum Actinomycetota; class Nitriliruptoria; order Euzebyales; family Euzebyaceae; genus Euzebya. The sequence goes on from JBPCKA010000091.1 coordinate 23,943, forward strand.
GACGTAGGCCACGCTCATTTCAAGCACCGCCTGGCCCAGGCCGTTCAGCCACGAGGCGGTCGCGGTGGCAGCCCGATCGAAGGTCCGCTGCACCGCAGCGGTGTCACTGCTCAGCAGGGTCTGTTCACTGGTCCGCGCGTTGACCCTGAACACCCGGCGGGCCTGGTCAAGCGAGGCGGCCGGCGTCAGGGTCACCTGGTCCGCACCGACCAGGTGCAGGCAGGAATCGACTTCCAGCAACACCGCGTCGGCGATGTCGGCGTCAACTGCGACAGGGGCCTCGCCCAGCAGCAGGGCCACGATGGCCTCACCGCTTGCGATCCGCGGCAGCCACTCCTTCCTGAGTGAGTCCGAGCCGTAGTCGGCGATCGTCGGTGCCGCGACGGCACCCGTTTCGAGCAGGGGTTCGGTCAGGTTGGCCCGCCCGGACTCCTCCAGCAGCAGAGCCATCTCGACGTCGCCCATGCCCAACCCGCCGAACTCCTCGGGAACGGCGACCCCGACGAATCCAGTCTGGGCCAGCCGAGTCCACGAGCTGCGGTCGGCCGGTCCGTCTGACTCCCACACGCCGCGCACGTGCTCAGGGGTGTAGACGCCGGTCAGGAACTCGCGGGCACCCGCCGCCAGATCCTTGGCATCATCGGTGAAATCAAAGTACATGGCCGGTTCCTAGCTGGATGCGAGGGTGCTGGTCGCGATCTTGGGTTCCTTCGGCAGGCCCAGAACGCGTTCGGCGATGATGTTTTTTTGGATCTGCGTCGTTCCGGCGTAGATGCACGCGGCTCGGCTGTACCAGTACTGCTTGTGCCACGCCGGCGCGTCGATGCCGTCAAGGCCGCCTTCGGTCAGCTCCGCATAGGGCCCCAGGACCTCCATGCCGGTCTCGAAGATGTCACGTTCCATGGTCGACCAGAACAGCTTGTTCAGGCTGGCCTCGGGTCCGACCGGCTTGCCGCCGGTGATCGAGGTCAGGGTGCGGTTGCCGTTGTGGCGAAAGACCTGATTGCGGACGTGCAGTGCGGCGACCTTGTCCCGCACGCGCGGGTCATCCGCCAGCCCCCGGGCACGGACGATGCGGACCAGGCCGTCCAGGTTCTTCTGGAACCTGATGTGTGAGCCAAGACCGGTCCCGCGCTCGAAGGACAGCGTGGTCATCGCCACACTCCAGCCGTTGTCGACACCACCGACGACGTTGGCGGCAGGCACCCGGACATCATCGAAGAAGACCTCGGCGAACCCGGCATCGTTGTTGATCTGGGTGATGTTGCGGACCTCGATACCCGGCGAGTGCATGTCGATCATCAGAAAGGTGATGCCCTTGTGCTTGGGTACGTCGGTGTTGGTCCGCACCAGCATGAAGATCCAGTCGCCAAAGCGGCCCTGGGACGTCCAGATCTTCTGACCGTTGACGATGTAGGTGTCGTCCTCCGCCACCGCCGAGGTGCGGATCGCGGCAAGATCAGACCCGGCGTCGGGTTCGGAGAATCCCTGACACCAGATGTCATCACACGACAGGATCCCGGGTAGCCACCGCTGCTGTTGTTCCGGGGTCCCGCGGGCCATCAACGTGGGCCCTGCAAGTCCCAGCCCCAACACGTTGATCCGCGCCGGGGCGCCCGACTTGGCGTACTCCTCGGCGAAGATGGCCTGGGTCATCAGGTCCGCGTCTTGGCCACCGAACGCCTTCGGCCACGAGATGGCGGCATACCCCGCCTCATACAGCGTGCGTTCCCACTGCCGGTACAAGGGCAATTCATCAGCTGATTTGAGAGGTGGCAACGGGCTTTTGGGGACGTTGTCAGCCAGCCAGTCACGGACCTCCTGACGGAAGGCAACTTGCTGAGGTGTGGGATTCAGATCCATGTCGAGGTCCTTGCACGGCAACAACGGGCGAATATGACCGGGGTCAGTTTGTATACGCCAGGACGGTCCAGCGCCATCTGGGTCGAGGGGGATACGCAGGACCGATGGTCAACAAGGATGACGTCGGCCGTTGCGTTGGGGCAGACTCCGACCGGTGCGACACTTCACGATATTCGCAGTTGCCCTGCTGTTGACCCTGGCCACGGCAGGTGCCGGGCCCGCCACCGCGCAATCTGAACCCACCGTCCGCCGGTTGGCAGGAACGACGCGCATCGAGACAGCCATCGCGATCTCGGTCGACAGCTATGACACCGATCAGGCGTCCGCGGTCATCCTGGCGCGTTCGGACCTGTTCCCCGACGCTCTGGCCGGGGGGCCACTGGCGGCGGTCAATAACGGACCGTTGCTGTTGACCCCGCCGACGGAACTGGTGCAGGCGGTGGGTGATGAGATCGGGCGCGTGCTTCCTGATGGAGGAGAGGTCTTCCTTCTGGGTGGACAGGCCGCGTTGTCGGCCGACGTCGAAGCTGCCGTGGCCGAGTTGGGCTATGCCCCGCGTCGTCTGTCAGGCAACAGCCGGTATGACACCGCTTTGGCGATCGCTCGTGAGTCAGCGCCCGCTCCGGGCTTCATCACCATCGCCACCGGCAATGATTTCCCCGATGCGTTGATCGGCGGGTCCCTGGCCACGGCGTTCGCCGACGGCGTCATGGTGTTGACCAACGGTGATCAGCTGACACCGTCGGTCCAGGCCTATCTGGACGACAACTCCGACGTGGACAAAACCACGATCGGGCCAGCGGCGGCGGCTGCATTTCCCTCGGCGTTCAACGTAGCGGGACCAAACCCCTCCGCACGGTCTGTGGTGGCGGCGCAGGTGTTTTACTCAAGGATCAATCCCACCGGCGTCACGGTGGCATCGGTCGAACGCTTCCCCGATGGACTGGCCGGTGCCGCGCATGCCTTTGACGCCGGGTTGCTGCCCCTCCTGCTGACCCCATCAGCAGAGTTGCCGCAGGCCCATATCGACTACATCACCAGCCTTGACGCCTCGGGACGGTCGTACGTGTATGGCGGGAATCTTGCCGTGGCCGAACGGGTGGTGGACCAGATGCGGGCCGCCCTGAACTCCTGAGCCGATGCCGGTCATGGTCACTGGCGTCGACAACGCCATCGGGATGCAGGCCGTGGGGCTGCTGGCCTCCCGGGGAGGCGAGGTCCGTGTCTTCGTGCAGCAGGCAGATGAGGATCCCGACCGGTCTGAGGAGTTGGCCGCCGGCTATCGCCGCCGGGGCTGCAAGGTGGCCCTGGGGCAGTTGGACGATGAGGCGCACGTCGAAACAGCGTTCGAGCAGGTGCACACCGTCCTTCATCTTCTGGGGCGCCCAAGCGATGATCCCGACCGCTATCTGGAACACACGGCCACGGTGGTCGGGGCGGCCATCGGCGCGGGCTGTCGGCGGATGGTGCTGCTGAGCGATCTGGCGGTGAGCAGCCCACTGGACAACCCCTGGCTGGACGCGCTGGCCCAGGCCGAGGATCTGGTCGCCGACGCCCCACTGGAGAGTCTGGTGCTCCGCTGTGCTGTGATCCACGGCAGCGATGATCTGTTGACCAGTTCGCTGGCAGCCGGCGTGCTGGGAGCCAAGCCGCAGGGTGCGCACTGGCCGGTCGCGGCCACCGACGTCGCCAGGACCGCGGTGCTGGCCGACGCCGAGCGTGACCTGGACACCAATCTTCACGTGGTGGTGCCGCTGACCGGGCCGCTACGGCTGAGCACGGCATCCTTCGCCAGTCAATTGGCTGCGGGGGTCCCGACCCAATCGGTTGCCCCACTGCCTGTCCACGCGATGGAGTTGATGAACCGTGTCATCGAACGGCCCGATGACGCCCTGGGGTTGCATGGCGCCACCGTGCAGCAGGCCTGGTCGGTGTAGGTCCTGTTGGTTTAAGTCCCCTGCTCAGCCTGCGCCTCAGGTGTCGGGCTGTCAGCCGAACTGTTCCCGGCGAACACCACCACGCCGATGATGGCCGCAACGATCAGCACCACCAGGACGACCGCCGCGATCAGGGTTCCGCGCCGGCCACTGGCCTGGGGGGAGGACCGGGAAGCAGGCAGTCCGGCAGGGCGACCGTCGGCCATGCCGCTGGGGAAGCCGGTGGCCGAGAATCCGGGTGGCAGGTTCGGGGGCGCTCCGGTGCCCTGGCCACTGCGGGTGGACGGTGGCGAAGTGGCGGCCGGTGCGACACCTTCATCAACGGCAACGGCGTCGGCCAGGGGTGGCGGTGGTGCAGCGGACAGGGGTGTCGCACCAGCCAGGGGCGGTGGAGGTGCTGCGGGTCGACCTGAACCGGGTTGCTGGGAGGATGCTGCCGGTGTGGCCGACCGGGGTTGGTCGGTCTCGGGCAGGGCCGCCAGTGGCGGCGCGGGGGTTGATCGCGGTGCCGAGGTGCCCAGCTCCAGTGCTCGCGTGGCGGCATCCAGGAAGGCCCCGCAGGTGGGAAAACGTTGATGTGGTTTCTTGGCCAGCGCGGTGAAGAAGACCGTATCAAGGTCGGGTGACCAGTGGCCGCCGGGACGCTCGGAGATACGGGGAACCGGGTCGTTCAGGTGGGCGCTCAGCAAGGACAGCATCGACCCGCCGGTGGGCACGAACGGGAACGTGCCCGTCAGACATTCCCACAGCACACAGGCCAACGAGTACTGGTCACTGGACGGAACGGCCTTGCTCTCGATCTGCTCGGGCGACATGTACAACAACGTCCCCACGAAGGTGCCCGTCTGGGTGACCGTGACCTGGGCCGAGGACTTGATCAGACCGAAATCCGTCAGATACACGTGTGGTCGCCCTCGTCGACCGCCGTCGGTTTCGGGCTCCCAACCCTCCAGCAGGATGTTGGCAGGTTTGACGTCGCGGTGGGCCAGACCCTGGCTGCTGGCCTCATCAAGTGCGTCGGCGACCGCCGAGCAGATCAGGATCGCCTCGGCTGCCTGCAGTCGACCGCCTCGGTCCTCAAGAACCCGTTCCAGGTCGGGCCCCGATACATACGTCATCACCAGGTACGGCAGTCCCTGGTGCTCGCCGGCATCCAGGATGGAGATGATATTGGGGTGTTGGACGCCTGCCCCACCCTGGGCTTCACGACTGAACCGCTCGCGGAAGATCCCCTCCTGCGCGTAATTGGGATTCAGCGTCTTCAAGGCGACCTCACGGCCCCCGGCGTCCTCGGCCAGGTACACGATTCCGACCGCACCACGTCCCGCCACACTCTGGATGGTGTATGGCCCGACCTTCGTACCTGTAGCCAGATCCCTCATCACGGCGAATCCTAGAGGTCTGACGCGCCGACCAATCAGGAATCCTTACGATCAGGTTCCTAAGACCTGGATCCTTTGATCAGCCGGACACCCGCGACAACCAGCAGCCCAGCGAAGGCAGCCTGCAGCAGATCGGCAGGTAATCCCTGCGCCACGGTGCCGCCCAACAGCCCGCCGACCAGCCCTCCGGCCCCCACCGTGAACCCGGTTCGCCAGGCCGTGTAGCCACCGCGGGCGTGCCGCCAGGCCCCCACCAAGGCAGTCGGGATGATGACCGCCAGGGAGGTGCCCTGAGCCAGCAACTGACTGAAGCCGAACCCGATGATCATCGCCGGGACCATCACCACCCCACCCCCCACGCCCAGCAGCGCACTCAGGAGGCCGGTCGCCAGACCGGTCAGGACAAGCCCGATCACGGTGGCCGCGGTGATCGCGATGGCGGCAGCGGCTGCCTCGCCCCCTCCGCCAGGCAGGAATAGCCTCACGGCGACGATCAGCATGAACGCTCCAAATAGCAACTGCAGTCGCCGGGCGGGGATTCGTGACATCACCTCCGCACCCCCGACGGCGCCCAACAGGGCCCCGCTTGCCAGTGCGGCTGCGGCGGGCCACGACACCTGATCCTGCGACGCGAACGGGATCAGCGCGGCAGGAGCCGTGACCAGAATGGCCACCAGGCTGGTGGCGTGCGCACGGTGCTGAGGCATGCGGGCCAACAGCACCAGGCCCGGAACCAGAACGATTCCTCCACCGACTCCGAACAGGCCGGCCATCACCCCTCCCAGCAGCCCCAACCCCAATGCCTTGGGAAGTGACATGCCGACGGCCTGTGAGGTCGGGGGTGCCGTGTGATCCGGAGACTGGGGTGCCGTGTCGTCCGGAGGCCGGGGCGTGTCATCCACCGCACGGATTGAACACGACGCAACGTGATCAGCCCAACCGGGGGTAGTAGTGCCTGGTCACCGTCCATCCCCCGCACAGATTGACCAGGCTGTGCGAGGCGCTACCTCCGCTCCATGTTCAATCCGTGCGGGGAAGAGGGCATCCGTGCCGGCAAGAGGGCATCCGTGCGGGAGCAGGGCAATTCGTGCCGGCAAGAGGGCATCCGTGCCGGCAAGGCAGGCTGGGCGGTGCCGAGTACGCGGATTGGTGTCCAGGCCTTAGACTGACCCATCCCGGCCGTCCTGTAGACGCCGATCAGCCGAGGCAACGGAGCACACAACGTGGGTGAGTTCGTCAACGTCACGACCGATGAGCATGGCGTCGCCACGATCCGACTGGATCGGGCACCGGTCAACGCCTTGAACTTCCAAGCATGGGATGAGTTCGCAGAGGTCGGGCTGGCGGTGACCCACGACGACTCGGTGAAGGCCGTCATCATCTGGGGTGGCCCCAAGGTGTTCGCGGCCGGTGCCGACATCAAGGCGATGCGTGAGATGAGCTACCAGGTGGCCTACACCACCGCGGGCAAACTGCAGGACGCCTTCCGCATCCTGGCCGAGATCCCCAAGGTGGTCATCGCCGCGGTCAACGGCTACGCCCTTGGCGGGGGGTGTGAGTTGGCCATGACCGCCGACTTCCGCTACGCCGCGGAGAACGCCAAATTCGGTCAACCCGAGATCAAGTTGGGGCTGATCCCCGGCGCGGGCGGTACGCAGCGTCTGGCCAGGCTGATCGGGATCTCCCAGGCCAAGGAATGGGTCTATGGCGGCCAGATGTATGACGCCGCGACCTGTGAACGCCTGGGCCTGGTCGACCGCATCTATCCGGCAGACGAGTTGTATGACCGCGCAGTCGAGGCGGCTCGTTCCTACGCCCGGGGCCCGTTCGCCCTCCGGATGGCCAAGCAGGCATTGAACGAGGGCATGTCGATGGATCTGGGTGCGGCCCTGAAGCGCGAGACCGAGTTGTTCGCCGCAACATTCGCCACCGATGATCAAAAGATCGGCATGGACGCCTTCATCGACAAGGGTGCCGCGGAGTTCACGCAAAGCTGAGGCCTGCCCTCGGGCCTGAACAAGGAGCCACTCATGGCCGCTACACCCCTGCCAGGCGGCGGGATCGATCCCAAGCACGCCAACATCGTCTATCACGACTGGGAAGCCACCACCTACGACGACAAGTGGTCCATCAGCTTTGACAAACGCTGCATCGACTATGCCGTCGGGCGCTTCGCTCGTGCCCTGCACGGTAAGCCACAGCATTTCGAGAAGGTCCTCGAGGTCGGCTGTGGCACGGGCTTCTTCTTGCTGAACCTGGCCCAGGCCGGCTACATCGGCCAGGCCCACGCCACCGACATCTCCGAGCAGATGGTGCGGGTGTGTGTGGCCAACGGCCAGCGGCTGGGCATCGAGGTGACCGCCAAGCAGGCCGACGCCGAGTCCCTTCCCTTCCCCGACAACACCTTTGACCTGGTGATGGGCCATGCCTTCATCCACCACGTCCCCGACCTGCAGACGGCGTTCTCGGAGTTTCGACGTGTTCTGAAGCCCGGCGGCCGACTGCTGATAGCCGGTGAGCCCACCCAACTGGGCGATGCCGTGGCCAACCAGTTCAAGCGGGCAACCAGGGTCAGCATCAAAGCGATCGCCGCGGTGCTCGGTCGTGATCGAATCCTGGCTCCCTATCAGCATTCACAGGAGGACGCCGATGCGGCTGCGCTTGAGGCACACGTCGATCTGCACATCTTCAACCCGGCAGAGCTGGAGCGGTTGGCGGTCGCGGGTGGCTTCGAGCAGATCGAGACCTTCACCGAGGAGTTGACGGCCAACTGGTTCGGATGGGTGACCCGCACCGCCGAGGCGATGCTGGCTCAGGGAGTCATCCCCGAGGTCTATCCGCTGATCGCCTACCGCATCTGGAAGTCACTGTTCGCCTTCGACAACATCGTGCTGCGACGGGTATTGCCCAAGGACATCTTCTACAACGCGATCCTGACCGCCATCCGGCCCTCGCGCTAGGACGGTACGGGTCTGAGTCGTGGGCACCGAACTCTCTGCACAGGAGGCTCAGGATCTGGCGCGTGACATCGCCAAGGCCCAGCGGGATGTCGCGGTGTCCACCGCGAACGCCAAAGCGGCCACACGTCGGGCGGCACAACTTGGCGCAGACGCGGGGGTCCCCTCACACATGGTGGGTGGCGGCGGTGTTCCCGCGTTGCCCCGGTTGCCTCGCTGGGGCTGGCGCAAGGCGGTGGAGTTCGCGGTCGAACGCCGGATGTACACCCCTCAATACATGACCCTGTACAGCCGCTTCCTGGCTCAGCGGCTACGGCACCCCCAAGTCATGATGGGCGGGATGGTGTTCTTCGGGCGGAGGGTCGAACTGAAGGCCAGGGTCGGCCACGGCAACCTTGAGTTGGGGGCGTGGTGCTGGATCGGGGATGACAACAAATTGCGGGCGCATGAGGGCAACCTTCGTCTGGCTCCCAAGGTCGTCATGGGCCGCGACAACGTCATCAACACCTATCTGGACATCGAGATCGGCACCAACGCGCTGTTGGGCGACTGGATCTACATCTGCGACTTCGACCACATCTATGAACGGCTGGACATCCCCATCAAGGCCCAGGGTCTGGTCAAATCTCCGGTGCGGATCGGGGCAGACGTGTGGGTGGGGGAGAAGGCGTCGATCCTGCGCGGTGCCGACGTCGGCTCGGGTTCGGTCGTCGCCAGCCAGGCACTGGTCAAGGACGTCATCCCGCCGTTCTCGATCGTTGTCGGGTCTCCGGCGAGGGTGATTCGCAGCAGGTTGCCTCAGGGTATGAGCGTCGAGGAGGGGTTGGCACTGCAGCGCGCCGGCCATCCGCTGCCCGGCGACCCGATCGAGGGATGAGATGAGGGAGGAAGCCAGGCCAGCAGACTCTATAGACGGAAATACCGTGGCCGGCCCACTGGCGCTGGTCGGCAGCGGGGAGTTCCTGCCCACCATGGACGCCACTGACAGGCAGATGCTGCAGGGTCGCACTCCGACAGTGGCGGTGATCCCGACGGCGGCAGCACCCGAGGGCGAGGCCAGCCTGCGGCGCTGGTTTGATCTTGCGCACAGGCATTACTTCTCGATGGGTGCGGAGGTGGTGGAGGTCGACGTGCGGACCCGCGCCGACGCCGAGGACCCTGACGTCGCCAGGCTGGTCCAACGGGTCGGCCTGATCTATCTGTCCGGCGGTAACCCCGGCTTCCTGGCGGCAACCCTGACCGACTCGGTGCTGGGAAAGGCCATCGCAACGGCCTGGCGATCCGGGACGGCCCTGGCAGGCTGCTCGGCGGGCGCGATGGCGCTGGGTTCGGTCACGGTCAACCGGCGGGGTGGGGCACAGGTCGCCATGGGCCTGGCCGGCCCGGTCGTGATCATCCCTCACTTCGACAGCCTGGGATTCGCCCGGCGCTTTGTCGGTGCCCTGGTGAGTGTCCGCACCGAGGGGACCCTGATCGGGGTGGATGAGGACACCGCCCTGGTATGGACACCGAAACGCCAGGCCTGGCTGGTCCGTGGCCGCTCGGCGGTCTGGCTGCTGGGGCCCAACGGGGCCAAGGAACAGCGCTACATCGCCGCAGACGAGGTTCCGCTGCCTGCACCCATCCAGAATGCCGTGACCTAGCGAGTACCTGTCGTCACACCCGGTCCCCGCCAGCCGCCGGCCGCCAGCCGCCAGCCGCCGCCTAAAGGTCAGATCTGAGCTATCGGTGGCAAAACCACCTCTAAAGGTCAGATCTGAGGGTTCTGCGGTGCCAAAGAAGCGCCGCCTAAAGGTCAGATCTGAGCTATCGGTGGCAAAACCACCTCTAAAGGTCAGATCTGAGGGTTCTGCGGGGGAGTGGGACGCTCAGTCCCAACCGCACCGCCACCCGCGCCGTCCGCATCGCCCCCACCTGCACTGCCATCGCCCCCACCTGCACCGCCACCGCCGCCATCACCGGATGGGGGGTCCCCGCCTCCCTCATCTCCGCCGCCGCCACCCAGCAGATCGCCGATGATGCCGCCGTTCGGACCTGGCGGGTCATCCTGGGTGCCAGGGGACCCCGAGTCGTCCCCCTCGCTTGACTGGCCCCCCGATCCGGTGGCACGAGGTTCGGGTTCGGGTGGTGGCTGGTAGGTCGCTGAGGGCGTAGCCGGGACAGGCCCGGTGACGGGGTTATGCACGGGAACGGTTCGTCCTGGCGGAGGAGTGGGGATCTCCGACGCCTCCCGATCCCCGTCCTGGGGCAGGGGGAACTCGTGTGGTTCGATGCCCTCAAGCAGGGCCGGGGCGATGTCGGCCCAGATCTGTGCCGGCAGTTGACCGCCGAAGCACGCTGCCCCGCAGCCGGGCAGATTGCGCAGTGGCACATCGCCGTCGCGATGACTGACCATGATCGACATGGCCAGGTCCGGGGTGTATCCCGCGAACCAGACCTGTGTCGAGTCACTGGTCGTGCCGGTCTTGCCAGCCTGGGGTCGACCGATGGCCGCCCGCCTGCCGGTCCCTCCCGCCACCACCGCCTGAAGGGCCACGTTCGCCCTCCGTGCGACCCCCGGGGCCATCGCACGGTGGCACCGACCCAGGATCTCCGGTGCGGTACGCCAACCCTGATCGGTGATCCGCCGGGTCCACTGTTCGACCGCGGCGGGATCCGGCTGACGCGGGTCCGGCGGGTCCAGCAATACCCCCGCCGGGTCGGTGACGCTGATCACCAGTCGGGCGGGGCAGGCGACCCCGTCGTTGGCCAGGGTGCCGATGGCGCTGGCCATATCCAACGGGGTGACTGACGAAGTCCCCAACACCTGTGTCAGATCGTCATCACGCAATGTCGATTCGACCCCCATCCGGCGTGCCATACCGACCATCGAGGGGACCCCGACCTCGTTGGCCACCTGCGCGAACACCGTGTTGACCGAGTTGGCGGTGGCCTGCAGCAGGGTGCAACGTCCCCCGCACCCCCCACCTCGGGGACTCCAGTCGCCGATGGTGATCTGAGAGGGGGCGGCCCACCGGGACTCCAGCGTGAACCCCTCCTCCAGCGCCGCTGCCAGGGCGAAGATCTTGAACGTCGACCCGCTGGGTCGGCCGTAGTCACCGCCCAGGGCCAGGTCGACCTGCGAGGCACCGAAGTCGCGGCCCGACCAGGCGGCGATCACATCACCCGAGGAGGGGTCAAGAGCCACCGCCGCAGGTTCGAACCCCGGCTCTGCCGGCAGATGAGGGATCATTTGCAGTTCCAGGAGGTACTGCCGGTGCAGGTCGACCGTGGAGCGGATGGTCAGGCCACCCCGATACAGCAGGTCCGGTCCCAACTGGCTCAACAGTTGGCGCCTGATCTCCTCAACCAGATACGGCCCGGCATGAGGCGGGGTCTGGACCGGCCGCAGACCCAGCGGCTCGGCCTTGGCACTGTCGACCTCCTGCTGCGTGCGAAATCCGTAGTCGGCCATCTCCTGCAGCACACGGTCACGCCGTGCCTGGGTCCCGGCTGGGTCATCCACCGGCGAATAGTCGGCCGGTCGTCCCAACGTCGAGGCGATCGTGGCGGCCTGGGCCAGGCTCAACCGCGACGCGGGCACGTCGAAGTAGATCGCGGCGGCGGCCTGGGCGCCGTAGGCACCCTCACCGAAATACGCGCGGTTCAGGTACCGCTGCAGAATCTGGTCCTTGCTCAAGTCCTTCTCCACCTGGACAGCAAGCACCGCCTCACGGATCTTTCGCCGATATGTCCGTTCGTCCCCGGTGAAGGTCAACTTGACGTACTGCTGGGTCAGGGTGGAAGCGCCCTGTGTCACCTTGTTCTCGCGCAGGTTGGCCCACACCGCCCTGATCACGCTGAGCGGATCCACGCCATTGTGGACATAGAACCGGTGATCTTCCGTGGCGATCACCGCATCGCGAAGGTTTGGGCTGATGTCCTCCAGGGCTACCTGGCTGTGATCGACCTCGGCGACGAAGCGATACCAGGTGACCCCGTCGCGGTCTTGCAGCACCGAGGGCTGTCCCACTTCGATCTCGCGGGGCAGTTCCCATTCAGTATTCATGGCCACGAACGCCGCGCCGAGCGCCACCACCACGACAAACGCAACCAGTGACAGCAGACCAAGGGTCATCCGTACCAGCAACTGCTTGACCCGCATGGTCCTACCCTACTGACCTGACTAGTCCACACCGACCCGGACCGACAGGATTGGGCGCACAGAGGTGTGGCTACCGTGGGGTGATGCCCGCAACTCCCAACCCAGACACCTCCACGGCCGTGTCCGTGGTCCCCGCCGAGGGGCTCCTGCTGGAGCTACGCGATGGATCGCGCGTCCTGGTTCGTCCGATCTCCACCGAGGACCGCTGGCGCATCGAGCAGGGACTGCAGCAGTTGTCGGCCCGGTCGCGGTACCTGCGCTTCCACAGCGCGGTGGAGAAGCTGAGCGAGTCACAGCTTGACTACCTGACCGACGTCGACCACCACGACCACGAGGCCTTGGTGGCCCTTGACCCCGACCGGCCTGACAGTCCCGGGGCTGCGGTGGCCCGCTACATCCGCATGCCCGACCAGCCCAGCATTGCCGAGGCGGCCATCACCGTGGTCGATGAGTACCAGGGACGAGGGATCGGCACCGCATTGATCGGGCTGCTTGAGGCCCTGGCCCATGAGCGGGGCATCCGCATCTTCCGCAACTACGTTTTGGCTGAGAACCAGGCGATGCTTGAGATCTTTCGCCAGTTGGACGGCACCATCAGCATCGAGGGGTCAGGTCTTTACCGCGTGGACGTGCCGGTGCCTGGCGCGGCCGACCCACAACCCGACACACCGGCGGGCCGCTGGGTCTCCCTGGTGGGCCGCCACACCAACCTGGATGCGGGTGACACCTCCCCTGCGTCGTGGGCCTACCCTCTGCTGTGGGTGCTGCGAAAGGTCACTGGCGTGGAACTCGGTGCGGTTGATCAGAAGGTCCAATCACGGCTGCTCAAGCGCTGGGCCGGTCAGGACGATGCTGGGGACCAAGCTGGATGAGGGGTGAGGATCCACTCTCATGCAAGCTGATCAGCCTTCGATTCGCGTTTCGGGCCGGAACGCGAACTGCACGAACCAGAAGGTGTCGTCGCTGGTCAGGCGGGTCAGCCGCCGCCCCTGCAGCTCTCCCGCAATGGCCCGTCCAAGAATGTCCCAGGTCGACCCGGTCTGGTCGTCGGTGAAGGTCTGAGAGTCCTCTGCGGCACTGAACTGAAGGATCTCGCCGTCGACCTCAGGGTCGAACAGTCCCGTGGCACCGACGTCCTGCCCGTCGGCGATCTGGCGCGTATCAAGTGCGCTTGACACGCCTGGGGTCCACAGGGCGACCGCCGGACGGCCGTCGATCTGGGTCGCCACAACCCGCCGCCGTTGCAACACCTCCAGTGGGATCACCGCTGGGTCCTGCTCGCCGCCAAAGGCCAGGACCCGGGCCAGTTGTGGCAGTGAATCGTCGGTGGGGCCCCGATACAGAAAGGGACTGGAACTGTCGTCATACCCGCTGTAGGGGTTGCTGCCGTATTCGCGGTCGTAGCCGGTGTCACGGCTGAGGACATCACCGTCGGGATGGGCCTGACGGTAGTCCGCCCACGACACCAGCCCGATCGGCAGGCGTTCCAACGTCTGACCCAGCAGCCCTCCGACGACGGCCTCGCCTGTGAATTGCGACCACAACGACTGGGTCTGGCGGTCATACATCACCAGGTTGGAACGCCACAGCCGGCCCGAGGTGCCGAAGTCCAAGGTCTGACCCTGGACGGTTGGGTCAAAGGCCAGGCCCGAGTTGCACAGGGGACAGTAGGTCACCAGCACGGGCTGGCCCGCCAGTCGATCATTGACGATCTCGTGATAGGTCATTATCTGCAGTGGGTAGGCCCGCGCCGCACCGTCCAACTCGACCACCATCACCGGTTCGTTGTCGGCGATCCACTCATCGGCCTGTGCGATGGTGACGTAGGTCGGATCATCGATCGGCGGGATGCCGTCGGGTGGCGGTCCTCCGGAAATGATCTCAGAGAGGTCGATCGATGAGGGTGGGTCCGGGTCGGCCCCCGGTTCCCAGAAGAACGGTGCGGGGGCAGGCAGATCGTCGCTGCCCTCAGCCGTGACGGCCTCATCCGTGACGGTGTCACGGCTCGCCTCACGGGCGCGTGTGTCCGCGGTGGTGCCCACCTCGCTGAACGCGCAGGCCGAGGTCAGCAGGACAAGGCCTGCCAGGATGATCGTCAGTGTGGTCGTGCGGGGGTGCAGCATGGGTCACACCACAACGTGTGACCCACCGCCGAACGTTCCGCAAGGTAGGGATCACAGGAACTACAGCTCGGTCACCGCGATCTCATACATTCCGTAACGGTCACTGAACGTCGATGCGACGATCGTGTAGGTCCCGTCCACCGGCAGGGTGATCTCCAGGCGCGAGTCAAAGCCCACGTCCCCGCCATCGTCATCGCGACCGATCTCGTTGCCATCGGGATCCAGCAGGTAGACCAATGGGTCAATGGCGTCATCCAATGCACGCATGTTGATCACGATGACCTGGCCGGCCACGCCTGGATAGTCATAGACGATCTCGGGGATGGAGGCCGACAGGGTGTCGGTGGCGCTGAGCACCGCCGGGAAGTCCAGGGTCAGTTCGAAGCTGCCGCTGCCCGAGAAGGCTGACACTTCGATGCGGTACTCGCCGTCGGCGGGCAGCGAGGTGGAGATCCGTGAGTCAAAGGCGGAGGGAAGTCCTGTGGCGTCGTCGTTCTCCGCGACCACGGACCCGTCGGGGGCATACAACGTCAGACGGGGGTCCAGTTCACTGGTGGAGATCGCCGTCAATACGATCTCCTCACCGGTGACGCCGTCGAAGAAGAAGTCCTGGGTGCCGTCGGTGGTGGTGATCTCGCCACTGACCGACTCGCCCATGGTCATCGCCCCTCCGGGCGGGGCAGGTGGTGCCGGGGGCGGTGTCGGGGGTGGGGTGGGGGCGCCCGGCGTGGTCGGTGTGGCACTGGGTGGTGGTGGCACGGGAGCCGGAGTGGGTGTTGCGGTCGGCACCGGTGTTGCAGTCGGGGTCGAGGTGGCGCTCTGGCTGGCCTCAGGCTCCGTGCCCACGGGCCCGACGGCTACATCGTCATCACCGGAGTTCAGCACGAAGATTGTCCCCACGATGCCGCCAATCACCAGCACCGCTGCGATGATTCCGATGATCAGGGGTGCCTTGCTGGACGACCCCCCGGGACCCCCCGGACCACCAGGACCCTGGAACCCGCCGGGACCACCGAAGCCTGGTGGAGCTCCGCCGTAGCCGCCGGGAGGTTGTCCTCCCGGAGGTTGCCCGCCGTAACCCCCTGGCGGCTGTCCCCCCGGAGGTTGTCCCCCATAGCCGCCGGGTGGACCGCCGTAGCCGCCCGGAGGCGGTTGCTGTCCCTGCGGCGGGAAACCCTGTGGTGGATTGCCCTGTGGTGGATTGCCCTGTGGTGGATTGCCCTGCGGCCCCCACCCTGGCAGCGGCTGACCTCCGAACGGCGGCTGATTCGACACGCGACGATCCTTCCCTCATTCATCCCGGGACACGGCTGGCAGCATACGACCTGGTCCGATGCTCGTCGCACTCTGCCGTGTCTGCCCGCTTGGGGCAAGCAGGACCTGCAGACCGTCAGGAAACTGTCGTATCTGGCAGCAACGGCACGGTGCACAACCGTCCACCGGGGTCATCGGTTGCCCGCAACTGGTCCAGGTGTCTGCCACCACAGGCCTGTTCGAAGCGTGCCAGGTGGGTTTTCACCCGCTCCACTGCATACTGCGTCGCCTGGTCGCGGGCGATCATGAACGGCCAGTCCGAGGCCTGCAGCAAGCTCAGCTGCCGCCATGCCGCCTGCCGTGTCGGCCCCGGTGGCAGGGTGTGGAAGCGGGCCTCGGCACTGCGGATCTCATGCCAGATCCAGCGGGTCTCCTCGGTGACCCAGGCGGCATGCCCCTTCCCCCAGCCCCAGGAGGACTCGGGCAGGTGGAGTCGGCGCACCGGCGGGGCGTGGTGCATCGTCGCCTGCAAAGTGGTGGTCCTAAGCTCAGGGTCCAGCGCAATCGCTCGCAACACCGCGTCAAGCCATTGGGGCCCCTCATACCACCAATGGCCGAACAGTTCGGTGTCGTAGGCGGCCACGACACAACTCTGGTCCGGGCGGGCGTCCAGATGGGCGTGCAGCAGCCCGACGAAGTCCTGGGCGTGCGCCTGCACCCGTTCGGCGGCGGCGGCCGGCGAGTAGGGCTGCTTGACAAGGCTGGTGGTGTCGGTGACCCGCCACGACTTGAAGCCACCCTCAAGGTCGATGGCGTGGAAGTCGCGGTACCACACGTCCGCGGGATATCCCCCGTGCGGGTTCCACACGGCGTAGGACACGGCCAGGTTGCGGCCGAACGCGGCCACGTCGGAATCGCCGATCCAGACGGGCCGGTCCAGCACGTCCATCGGGTCGCCTGGCTGGTGCAGATCACGTGCCGTGTTGCCCCAGTCGCGCGAGGGGGCACCCGCCGCGCGTGCCAGCGTCGGCCCGTCCAGCACCAGATGATCCACGCCTGCTTCGGCCCAGAAGGCCTCGATGCCGGGCAGGGTGACGCCGGAGGGGCGCAGGATGGGGGTGCCGTCCGGCATCACGTGCTGTGGGGGGGCGGTCGGGTCACCTACGTGCCCTTCGGGGCGGTAGCCACATTCGGGGGTCCACACCCCGGTGGGCCTGCTCCCGGTGGTCTGGTGTCCGATGTCCAGCCCGGCTGTCATCTGCCCCCTGATCAGGGCGGGGTCATCCATCAGTGGCAGGTAGGGGTGAGTGGCCGGACCGCCCAGCAACTGGATGACACCGGCATCGGCAAGACGGGCCAGCGGGGCGATCAACCCCCCTTCCAGCAGGCCGTCCTCGAGCTGGGCCAGCAGGTCGGACTGCCGCTGCCAGTGATGGCGCCAGACCGGACCAAGGACGTCGAAGTCGTGCGCGGGACCCGCGGACATGCTCCACTGCAGGTCCAGGACGCGACGGCCGAGCCACCCGTGGAACTCCGACAGCAGATACGGGTCTGTCATCTGCTCGGCCAGGATCGGCGTGATGCCCATCGTCGCAACGTCGCGCAGCCCATCGGCTGCCAGCCCCTCCAGGACGCTGATCAGGGGCAGGTAGGACTCTGACCAGGATTGGAACAGCCATTCCTCACCCACGGGGAAGACACCGTTGCGACGCAACCACGGCAGATGGCTGTGCAGCACAAACGCGATCGAGCCCCCGCTCACGGTGTGGTGCCGCCCGGCCGTCGTGCGACCACCAGAAGGTCTAGGCAGTCCTCAAGCTTCCTCAGACCGTGGCCTTTGCCCTCCCCGACGTCGCGCCACACGAAATCGGCTGGGGTGATGTGTCGGACCACGGCGTGCAACCACGGCTGCCAGGTCTGGGGCGGGGTCAGCACCAGATCGACGAATGGCACCCCGGTCAGCTGCTGGAGCGTTGCGATCCGGCCGCCGTGATACAGCCCCAGAACACGCGTGATTGAAAAGCCTCCGACATCGCGCAGCCGATCCAGCAGTTCTGCCGCGGTGAACTCCTCGACGTGGAATATGTTGGTCGGCTCGTGACTGTGCGGGGTGAACGTCAGCCGGTTGGGAGTGGCCACGATGAACTCGCCGCCTGGTATGAGAATCCGGCGGGTCTCTGACAGGAAGCGACCGACGTCGGGCAGATGTTCAATGACCTGCAGGTTGACAACGGCATCGACGCTGGCATCGGCCAGGTCGGTGTCGCAGATGTCGGCCTGACGAAACTGCTGGTCGGGATAGGCGGCTGTGGCGTGGTCGACAACCGGACCCACCAGTTCAAGCCCCAGAACTTCCCGTGCCGTCGCTGCCAGGATGGCCGTGCCGTATCCCTCTCCCGATCCGGAGTCGACCACCCGAGTGCCGCGGACCCGGGCCGCCGCGTAGGTGTAGGCCACGACATGCCGTTGGAACCAGTAGTTCTCGACCTCGACGTGGGGGACCGTCCGCTCGCCCGTCAGGGGAAGACCGGGCAGAGGAGCTGTGGCCTGCGTCATGTGGCCGTGAAGCGTAGTAGGCGCCTGGGGAGTCAACACCACCCAGAGATTTGGTGTGACCACGTGACGCGCAACGGCCAGGGGGTAGTGGAGGCTTTGCGGGGGTAGAACACGACGTCATGGATTCAACCCCTCCGCGTCGTGAGCCGACGCTGATCGATGCGGCCCGCGCCATGACGGGGCAGATGCCGCTGCCGGGTCCTGCCACCACCGCGGTCATCGCCGGGCGGTACGTGCTGCAGGAACGAATCGGCACGGGAGGAATGAGTGAGGTGTGGCGAGCCCAGGATCAGACCCTGGACCGCGACGTGGCCGTCAAGCTGCTGCATCCGGGCCTTGCCACCGACGATGATGCCAGAACTC
Source organism: Euzebya sp. (assembly GCA_051004735.1). Classification (GTDB taxonomy): domain Bacteria; phylum Actinomycetota; class Nitriliruptoria; order Euzebyales; family Euzebyaceae; genus Euzebya. Next base: position 42,522 of record JBPCKA010000091.1, read on the forward strand.
GGTTCGCCAGCGAAGCGCGACGGGCGGCGCAGTTGGCCCACCCTCGCGTGGTCCGCGTCCTGGACGCCGGGCAGGACGGCGACGAGGCCTGGATCGTGATGGAGTTGATCCAGGGGCCGACCTTGTCCGCGCGCCTGGGCCAGCCCATGGCGCCCGACGCGGTGGCGCGGATCGGTATCCAGGTGGCTGACGCCCTGTCGGCGGCACACGCCGTCGGAATGGTCCACCGGGACGTCAAGCCGTCAAATATCCTGCTTGCCGCCGACGGTGCCCGGTTGACGGACTTCGGGATCGCCCGGGCCGCCGGTGAGGCGTCCATGACGGCGACGGGCCAGTTGGTCGGGACGGCTGCCTATCTGGCGCCCGAGCAGGCACAGGGACTGGAGGTGACCCCTGCTGTTGATGTCTTCGCGCTGGGTTGTGTGCTGTTTGAGGCGCTGACCGGACACAAGCGATTCACCGGTGATGGTCCGCTGCAGACCGCGTTGGCCCGGATCCAGGCCGTCACCACGGTGCAGGACCTTGGCCCGACCGTTCCCCTGGCGCTGGCCGAAGCCGTTGTGAGGATGCTGGCTGAGGATCCGTCTGACCGGCCAGCCGACGGGGCCGCGGCGGCAGAGGTGTTGCGGCAGGCGGCACCTACTGGTGGGCAGGCCCCACCCGTGGCGATTCCGCGCGACGCGCCCAGCCAGTCTGAGATGCCCAGTCAGCCTGAACTGCCCCGCCAGCCTGAGATGCCCAGCCCGGCCGAGGTGGCCTACCCGGCGGCTCAGCCCGCCATGGTCGGCCGCTCGCGAGGTCGCGACGGCGGGCCCCTGTCTGACGTCAGCCGCATGGGTGCGTTGGGGGTCCTCATCGTGCTGGCGCTGCTGGTGACGGCGGTCACGCTGGCCCTCTCCTCTGATGAGGGTCCCTCGGAGGCCGACGCCCAAGCCACCGCGGCGGCCGACACCGGCCAGACCGCACCGACAGTGCCGGTCACCCTCACCTCATTTGATCCTGAGGGTGGAGGTTCTGAACACGACAGCGAGGTGGCCCTGTTACAGGACGGGGATCCCCAGACCAGGTGGACGACCGAGCGTTACACCGGTGCTGACTTCGGCAATCTCAAGTCGGGTGTGGGCATCCTCATCGACCTGGGACAGACCACCCAGGTGGCTGAGGTGCGGCTGCTGGGCCTGAACGAGGGGCAGGATCTGCAACTGCGCACCGCCGCCGCCCAACCTGCCAGTATCGACGACACGACCGTTGTGGCCGAGGTCGGTGATGCGGGTTCCCAGATCGCGTTGACGCCACCGGAGGCCGTCAGTACCCAATGGCTGGTGGTATGGATCACCGGGGAACTTCCCGCCGGCGACGGAGGATTTCGCGGTGCTATCGGCGAGATCGAGATCGTGACCGCCTGACTCGCGATATCGACGAATGGGGTTTCCATCGGGATGGAGACCGCTGAACTGTGCCGCCCTCCGGCGGCATAGGTACTACCGTCGCTGCTGTGGATGACTGGGAAGGTGCTCGTGCTCCCTCGCGACGCCGAAAGCTGGCGTTGGTGGGCGGGGTCATCCTCGTCCTTGCCCTCGGCGTCTGGGTGATCACCTCCTCGACCCGGGATCCCCCAGCCAGTCTGACTGTGGACCCCGCCGGTCTGACTGGGGTCCCGGCCGGGCAGCCGACACCGGGTCCGACAGTGGGCTTGGGACAGACGGCGGGAACACGGTTGGCCGGCGAGTGGTCCACCAGCGAGTCCATTCCCGATGGCGCTGGCGTGCCCGCAGGCCAGTCGGTGTGGACCGGGCGCGAGTTGTTGGTCGGCTTCTCACCACGCGTGGCGGCGTACTCGCCAGATCGCCGGCCGGGACAACGGTGGCGCGTGCTTCCACCTCACCCGGCGCAGCCCCTGCGCGTTCGTGGGGTCACCCAGGCACGAGGTGCCGAGGTGTTCGTCTTTGGCGTGCAGTCCTGCGCGGGCTGCCCCTGGGATGGGCAACTGTGGACGGTTGAGCCCAACACGGGGGAGTGGACCCGACTGGCTGACGCACCTACCCGCGACGGGATCCAACGTGAGTCGGTGGTGATGCTGGGCAATCAGGTCGCGGTCATCCGCGACCTGGGATCAGGCGGTCTGCAGGTCATCGCCTTCGATCCGTTGGTGCAGCAGTGGCGTGACCTCTCGGCCCCCTCCGATGGGCGGTTTGACTGGCAGGTGGTGTCGGCCGGCACCCGGATGGTCCTGGCAGGAGAGCGCACCCTGGATAACGGCATACTGACCACGCAGGTGCTGGTGTATGACCTGACCCGTGAGGAATGGGAGAGCGTTGCCCAACCGATGCCGATGCGTGCGCCCCAGCGCGCTGCGGCGGTGTGGGCGGGAGACCGGGTGATCTACTTCGGCGGGTCGACACGCGACAGTGTTCAGGGCGTCGAGTTGGACCTGCGCCTGTTGAGATGGACGGTGCTGCCGCAGGCTCCCGCGCTTGATGCCTCACGACCCATCAGCGGCCCCGACCGAGGCGCCCTCAGCGGGCTTGCCGGGGTGTGGGATGGTGATCGGGCGGTGTTTCTGGGCGGGTTGAACAACCCCATCCAGGTGGCCTGGTCGCCGACGACCTCGCAGTGGCAGTTGCGCCGACCTCCTCCGTCACGGGTCAACGGGATGGCCTGGTGGACCGGCGGGCAGATCCTGTTGTGGGGAGGAGTCGACCGAGATGGTCCGGCCGCGGACCTGCTGAGCTGGCCCGCGGGGGCAGGGAATTTGTCCGGCGGCTAACTTCGGCGACTGTTCGACGACGATTTCGGGCAGGGTGCGACGGATGTTACCGTCGAGTAACACCACTCCTCCCACTCGACCGCTACCAACACGAGGTCAGCCCAGTGCGAATCATCTGCCCGGTCAAACGCGTGCCGGATACGGCCGCTGAGAAGAAGGTAACCGACGACTTCACGGTGGACCGTGACTCGGTCGAGACGATCCTCAACGCCAACGACGAGTGGTCGATCGAAGAGGCGATGCGGATCAAGGAATCACGCGACGACGTCGAGATCGTGGTCCTGTGCATGGGTCCTGACTCGGCCCAGCAGACGGTCCGCAAGGCCCTGTCCTACGGGCTGGACGGAGCCATCCAGGTCACCGATGATGCGATCTCGGGATCCGATGCCACCGCCACGGCACGGGTGTTGGCGGCCGCGCTGAAGGATGAGGACTGGGACCTGATCATCATGGGCAACCAGTCCTCCGATGCCCGGTCGATGCTGGTCCCGGCCATGCTTGCCGAGTTCCTGGACGTCCCCGCCCTGACCTACGCCAAGCGCCTGTCGGTTGGCGATGATGGATCGGTCGAAGCCGACCGCGAGACCTCCGGAGGACACGAGACCGTCCAGGCCACCCTGCCGGCGGTCATCAGCGTGGTCGAGGCGATCAACGAGCCGCGCTACCCCTCATTCAAGGGGATCATGGCTGCCAAGAAGAAGCCGCTACAGACCAAGGACCTGGCCGGAATCGGCCTGTCAGCCGACGATGCGGGTCACGCCGGGTCGGCCACGAAGGTCCTTGAGGCCACACCGAAGCCACCCAAACAGGCTGGCGACAAGGTCGAGGACGACGGGACCGGCCAGGTTGGTGCCAAGGCCCTGGTCGACTTCCTGGTCGAGAAGAAGTTCCTCTAGCCCGCCGGTGTTGCACAGAAGGATCACAGACAATGACTGACATCCTCGTCCTAGTCGAGCATGACGACGGGACCCCCAAGAAGGTTTCCAATCAGATCCTGACCGCCGCCAGCCAGGTCGGCGACGGCGCGGTCAGCGCAGCCATCTTCGGCGCCGGCGCTGCGGCCGCAGCCGACAAGGTCGGTGAGTACGGCGCGTCCAAGGCCCTGGTATGGGAAGGTGCTGAGGCCGACGACTACGCCACCGAGCCCCGTGTCGCGGCCCTTGCCGCGGCCATCCAGGCCTCGGGTGCCTCGATCGTGCTGTATGCCGCCGACCCGTTCGTCACCGACGTGGTGGCCCGCACCGCCATCCGCACTGGCGGAGGTGTCGTGGCTGACGCCGTCGACCTGCAGTTGGATGGTGACCGGATGGTGGCGACGAAGGCGATCTTCGGCGGTGACATGATCTCCAAGTGCCAGGTCGAGGGCGACCGCACCCAGTTCATCGGCGTCAAGCCCAACAGTTTCCAGGCCGAGTCCAGCGGAGGCGGTGCTGCCGAGGTGGTGCAGTTGGACGTCAGCCTGCCCGACAACGCCACCCGGGCCAAGATCACCGACCGTGTCGTCGCCGAGTCGGCGGGTCGTCCGGAGATGACCGAGGCTGCCATCATCGTCAGCGGTGGTCGTGGTCTGGGCGATGCCGACGGATTCGACCTGATCGGTCAACTGGCCGACGCGCTGGGCGGAGCCGTCGGGGCCTCCCGTGCCGCCACCGATGCCGGCTGGATCGCCCACAGCCACCAGATCGGCCAGACCGGCAAGACCGTCTCGCCTCAGCTCTATCTGGCCAACGGCATCTCCGGCGCGATCCAGCATCGCGCCGGCATGCAGACCAGCCAGACCATCGCGGTGATCAACAAGGACGCCGAGGCTCCGATCTTTTCGATCGCCGACATCGGCATTGTCGGGGACCTGTACAAGGTCATCCCGCCGCTGGTTGAGGAGATCAACAAGCGCAAGGGGTAGGAGGAGTCCCTGGTACTCAAGCCCCGACCGGGGGTCCGGCGAGCCCGATCTGGGGTCGGGCTTGCGCCAGGGCGGTGTCGATGCGCAGGTCCGGCACCACCCCTGCTGCAGCCGCGACCTTGTTGACCAGCTGGTCCAGTTCGGCGCGTGGCGAGGAGTCCGGCAGGTCAAGGGCCAGCACGAACCGTGCGTCGATGACCCGCGCCGACCAGTGCCTGCCGCCCAGCCTCAGCACCGCCGGTTCGATGACACGACGGATTCTGCGAAGGTCGACCCGGATCGTCCCCTTGGCCGTGCGGACCTGTGGCTGCCAGGCGGCCTGGACCAGGACCGGGGCGATACGGGGGACGGTGGCACCCGTCACCGGATGAGGGGTCTGTGCCTCGATCCCGGCCACCCAAGCCCCGGTCGCGGCGCGGACCAATGCCGTACCACGCCAACCGATCGAGGTGATGACCACCTCGCCCGGTACCGCGTTGCCCCGCGTGGTGCCAAAGTCGGGGTCACACACCTGCACCAGTTCGAGGTCGGGGTAGGTCAGCAGCCCGTAGGTTGCCTCGGGGGGATCGCCGGCGGCCGGTGGTGCCTCGCCATACAGCACCCGCGAGGTCTCGGGTGACCAGATCGCCTGGACACGAACCGGACGCTCGGCGACCCTCTGGGCTGCCTGGGCCAGGCGGATCCTGACCGCTGCGGACGGCGGCGGACCGACGGGAACCAGCATCCGCAGGTTGGCCAGGCGGGTGCCGCTGCTGGCCAGTCCCTGCACCAGTTCCTCGGCCTCCTCCACCGGTACGGTCAGGATCGATGCCGGGGCCATGGCCAGCCCGCGCCGGGCAGAATCCAGCAGCGGCTGGCCGTTGCCGCGGGGGTGCAGCGCCGTCATCCGGCTGGCGAGGGCAGCGTGATACAGCCCCCAGAAGCGGATGGATGGCCCCGCGGGAACCAGATTGACCAGGGCGTCCTGGGCGCCCCAGCCCATCACCTCGGCCAGCCGGGCGCCCGCCAGGTGCAGGCGGTCCAGGTCGGCTCGTGTGTAAGCGATGGCGATCACGCGGTCCACGCCCACCTCGTGGACGTGGACCGGTTTGTAGCGATACCAGATGGCGTTACGGCGCCCGGCCGCGCCACCTCCACCTGCCTGTCTTGCGGCGGCCAGCAATTCTGCACGGGTGGCGTGCTTCTTGAAGCCATCCTCGGTGGGGCTCAGCAACAGGGCGGGGTTGCCTGGGCCGCCGGCACCCGCGAGCTCGGCCTCGCTGAACCGTCCGGCCACATCCAGACCGCTGGGGCTGGTCAGCGTTTCGCTGACCCCCTTCAACTTGTCGGCCCAGAAGGGAGAGAACGGCTTGACCTCCCTGACCAGCCATTGCCTGAGGATCCGGGTCTGCTCGCGCTGTAGTTCGCTGGGTCTCAGCTGGAACCACGGTCTTTGGGCCATTGGGGGCTTGATCCTACGTTGCTGTCACGGGCACTGGTCATGGGCCGGGGTTTGGTTGCGGACAATGAGCGATGCCCCTGGCGAGTGGGTCGTCAGGGGCATCGAACCCAGTGTAGGGCTGCTGGTCAGCGTCTTGGAGAGGGTCAGCGTGGTCAGCCGATACGGACCAACGGGGCTACGCCCCAGCCCAATGTGTAGTGCCGCCTACGGCGGGCCCAAGTGCCTAGATCAGTCCGCGACAAGACCGCTCTCAGAATGGCGACCCTTCATCGATGGCTGACTGCTCACCGGGTGGTGGTCTGGCCGGTGGTGGTCTGGCCGGTGGTGGTGGGGCATTCAGGCGTGGTCGGGTGGTGTAGGTGTGTCGGCCGATGGTGGTGTACAGGGTCCCGTCGGGGTCCATGCGCATCTGCCAGCGTCCACGGGTGAGGGGGGTGTGGTCGGGCCGGCAGATCAACGCCGTGTTGGTGATGTCGGTCGAACCGCCATCTTCACGGGGGATCACATGATGGACGTCACAGTGGGCCGCGGGAGCGCTACAGCCTGGTGCCCGGCAACCCTGATCGCGTGCGGTCACGGCCCGGCGTAGCGCCTGGCTGATCGGGGTGTAGGCGTCCCCGATCACGACCGGCATGTCGGCATCGTCGGTGAACAGTGGAATCAGTTCGCCGTCATCAGCGATTGAGCGGACCAACGCCCGGCTGACCCGCATCCGACCAGACCCACGACGCAATAGCAGGCGTGAGACCACACTGCCCACCCCGCCGTCCGCATCATCGTCGGCGTATGGTTCGGTGGGGAGCAGGTCGCTGAGTCTGGCGATCAGCATCACCCGAGGTCGGGCACGCCGGACGGGCGTGTCGGTCCCGCCGCCGAGGTAGGTGGCGGCGATCCTGCCGAGCGCTTCGGCCCATTGCTGGGCGCGGCTTTGCACCGGACGGACCGACTTGGGGATCACCTTGCCGTCAGCATCGACCGGCCGTGGGTCACCAGGGCTGACCGGCGGGTCGGCGGCGTCAAGTGCTTCGCCGAGTGTCGCGCCGACCTCAGGGGCCAGGGTGCCGTGGATCTCTGTCCACCCGTCAAAGTCTGGTTGCAGGACCAGCCGTTGAGAGCGTTCCTGGGCATCCTCGTTGTTCTCCATGCCCGCACGGTCAAGTCGGGCGGCAAGGTCTGCGGTGGTGTCAACGATCCGGTCAGGCTCACCCAACCCAGACTCCAGCAGCCCGGCCAACGCCTGATCCAGCACCTGCCGTTGTGCCACCGACAGCCGGCG
>JBPCKA010000092.1:0-18868 GCA_051004735.1 Euzebya sp.
CTGTGGCGCCGCCTGGCCGACCTGCGTGCGCTGGGTGCCACCGACCTCGTGGCGACCCAGCCCGTGGCCCTGCTGGAGTAGCCCGACACACGCATGGGGGAGGGGTCTAGGGCCGGCCGGCCCGCAGGATCTGGGTCAGTTCGCCCGAGTTGGCGGCGATACGCGCCGCGCCGGCGTCCCGCAGACGCTGGGCCCAGGCGTCATCGGCGTGACCGCCGGCGGTGAACCCGACCACGTCCATGCCTGCCGCCAGGGCCGCGGCGACGCCGTAGGGGGAATCCTCCACGACCACGCACGACCCAGGCGCCACACCCAGCGCGGCCGCAGCGTGCAGGAACAGGTCGGGCGCGGGCTTGCCGTGCTCCACATCCTGCGCGCTGAATCGACGACTGTCATCGAACAGGTCAAGCAACCCTGCCGTGCCCAGCGTAAGGACGACACGATCATGGGAGGAGCTGGACGCCAGGGCATAGGGCAGGCCCAACTGCTGGATCACCTGTCGCATCCCCGGGATGGCGCGGACGCGCCCGGCCAGCGCGGCATGACTGTCCTCGCGCAGCGTGGCCCAGAACGAGTCCGTCAGGTCGATCCCGAACTCCCGGGCGACCGAGGACCGCATTGCGGGGCCGGAGACTCCGACGTAGCGCTGTGCCAGTTCGACGGCGGTCAACTGCACTCCGACCCGGGCCAGGGCCGCCACTTCGACCTCGATGGCGATGACCTCGGAATCGACCAGAACACCGTCGCAGTCAAAGATGACCGCGCCGTAGCTCACGTCGTCAGGACGATCTTGCCGAACAGATCGCCCTGCTCCATACGTGCATACGCCTGGGCGGCGTCTGCCAGGGGATAGGTGGCGTCGATCACCGGTCGCACGCCGCTGGTGGCCATGAACCCAACCAGCTTGGCCAGCTCTTTACGGGTACCCATCGTGGAGCCGATGACGCGCAGTTGACGGAAGAACAGATGCGGCAGCCCGCCGGGGGCGTCACCGCTGGTCATGCCCGCAACGACCACCGTGCCCTGGCTGCGAACAGAGCGCAGGGAATGCTCCCAGGTGGCTCGACCCACGGTCTCAAGCACCCCGTCGACACGCTCGGGCAGACGTGACCCTGACTGAAAGGCCTGGTGGGCGCCGAGTTCGACGGCCTTGTCGCGCTTGTCCTCTGACCGGCTGGTGACCCAGATCCGCAGTCCGGCGGCGCGGCCCAACAGGATCGCCGCGGTGGAGACGCCGCCGCCAGCGCCCTGGATCAGCACGGTGTCACCGGGGGTGAACCCACCTTGCACGAACAGCATCCGGAAGGCGGTCAGGTAGGCCACCGGCAGGCAGGCAGCCTCCTCGAAGCTGAGCTCAGGGGGCTTGTCGATCAGGTTTGGGCTCGGCACCGCCAGCAGCTGCGCATGCGTGCCGGGGTAGTGCTCGCTGAACAGGCTGAAGCGCTCGTCGGGATCGCCTTCATCGCCCAGGCCGGCGCTGCCGACGACGACGCCATGGCACACCACCTCCCGGCCATCAGCGGTGACTCCTGCTGCGTCGCCACCAAGGATCATCGGCAGTTGCTCGGCTTTCAGGCCGACCCCTTTGAGCGACCAGATGTCGTGATGGTTCAGGCTGGCGGCCTTAACGGTGACCAACTCCCAGCCGGCGGGGACCTCGGGGTCGGGACGCTCAGACACCCGCAGCCCGTTCAGGGGGTGTTCGGCATCAAATGATTCGGCGTAGACGGCAAGCATGGCAAGCAGCCTACTCAGATGTCCTGGCTCAGATGTCCTGGCTCAGATGTCCTACCGCCACCACGATCAGCAAACTCAAGCCCAGCCCACAGCTTGCCCAGCCATTGGCTGTCCCCGGCCTGGTCCGCAGTGGCACCCTCAACCGTCTATGGCCGCCGCCCTCAACCTGTTGATCCCGCCGCGCTGCCTGGCCTGCAAACGGGTCGGGATCGAACCGCTGTGTCACGACTGCCTGCACGACCTGGAACCCGATGAGGAGGGTCACGAACTTGCCCCCGGCGTGGTGGCGGTCTCGGTCTATGTCTACGCCGATCCTTTGGCCACGGCCATCAAGCGGGTCAAGACCGATGCGTTGCGCGCGGGCGCAAGGGGGCTGGCCACACTGCTGGAACCCCACGTCCCGCCCAAAACCCCGCGGACGTGGGTGCCCGCCCCACCCCGACGGCGCCGCAGACGAGGTTTGGACCTGCCCGAGATCCTGGCGGGACCCGCTGCCCGGGCACTGCTGGTCAACACCCGCACCCGGATCGACCAGGACAGGTTGGATGCCCGCGGCCGCCGGCGTTCTGCCGTTGGTTCCTACGCGGCGACCGCGACCGTTCCCCGGGCGGTGGTGCTGATCGATGATGTCCGTGCGACCGGGGCCACCCTGTTGGCCGCTGCCACGGCCTTGCGCCGGGCAGGCGCTGAGCGGGTGCTCGCACTCACCCTGGCAGCGTCACCGGGTCCGCCATCAGTTGTGCAGGATCACGGGTTGTCAACCGGGTCGGCACGCTGGTCGTGACCACCCCGCGGCTGAACAGCAACGCGCTCTTGATCTGCAGCACCGACTGGTTATGCAGCGAACGTTGCCACCAGTGTGGTAGCACGAACTCGCTCATCACCACCGTCACCACCGTGTGCTGGCCGTCCGGTTCGAACTCATCCAGATAGTCCGCCAGGCTGTCCACCACCGAGCGGTAGGGACTCTCGATGATGTCAAGCGGCACCTTCAGCCCGGTGGTCTGCCAGTCGGCCAGGATCTCTGCGGAGCGGGTCCCACTGACGTTCACCGACACTGCTTGCACCGATGTGGCCTGCAGTGATTGCGCGTAGGCGATCGCACGCAGCGCCGCGGAATGCACCTGGTTGACCAGGACCACGACGTGGTGGTCGACTGGTTCGATGACCTGGTAGGGACCCGGACCACCGATCGGGGCCACGACATTGGCAACGACGAACGTGCCATCGGCGACCAACACCGCCTTGGCTCGCTGCGCGATACGGTGACGACGGGCGACGTCGATCCAGGTATCCGAGCGGGTCTCGGGCACCAGGGCCACGGTGAAGGCCTCGGGGTGCGCCTCGGTCGCAGTACGTGCCGCGCTGCGCATCGCTGCTGAGGGAGTGGTGGTGATGCCGGAGGCGTTCTCGCGGACCGCAAGGTCGGGGGCCAGCGCCCGCCACCGCTCGCGGGCATCGCTGCGTCGGGGGCTGGTCGAGACCAACACGGCCTCAACGGATTGGGCGCTGATCGCATACCCGTAGGCCACCGATGCCGCGGTCGCCGCGTCGACGCGGTCCTCCATCAGCACCACCCGCACCGGGCGGCGGGGCTGCGGTTGCAGGCCCAGGGCGGCGACGGCCCCCTCGAACGCCTCATAGTGGCGGCGGATGGCCGACATGGCCCAGACCAGCGCTGGCCCGACGATCAGCACGATCCACGCCCCCACCGTGAACTTCGTCACCAGCACGATGGCAAGCACTGTGGCCGTCGCCAGCGTTCCGATCAGGTTCAGCGCCACCGACGTGCGCCAGCCGTCGGTTCGTTCCCTCAACCAGTGGCGGACCATTCCGGCCTGGTTCAGGCTGAACGCGGTGAACACGCCCACGATGTAGAGCCCCACCAGCAGCGTGACCCGGGCCCCCGAGCCGATCACCAGCAGGGCCGCGCCCGCCGACAGGGCCAGGATGCCGTTTGAGAACACCAGTCGGTCACCGCGTCGGGCAAGTTGTCGCGGTAGGAACTTGTCCGTGGCAAGTGCCGAGGCCAGGCGGGGGAAGTCGTTGTAGGCGGTGTTGGCCGCCAGGAACAAAATGGCGGCCGTGGCCACCTGGATGGCGAAGAATCCGGCGGAGTCAAGCCCGAACACGGCCGCGGCGACCTGGGATGTGACGGTCCGCTCGACGCCCTGGAAGGCCACGACGCCGGGGATCACCGTGGCCAGGAAGGCGATGCCGGCAAACATCGGCACCGCGATCAATCCGATGGCTCCCAAGGTGTTCGCGGCATTACGGGCCGCCGGAGCCTTGAAGGCCCCCACCCCGTTGGAGACGGCCTCGACACCGGTCAGTGAGGTCGACGCCGTCGCGAAGGCCCGCAGGACCAACAGCAGGGTCAGCCCCGTCCCGGTGTCGGGGAAGACGACCTGCTCGAAGGGAACAACCGGGCAGTCAGCCGCGCACAACCACAGGCCACGACCGATCATCAGGACCATCACGGCAAGAAAGCTGTAGACCAGCATCGCCACCGGAACGCTGGATTCCCGCAGACCACGCAGGTTCACTACCGTGATGGCAGCCATGAACGTCAACGCCACGATCAGGCGGGCCGGTGCGATACCCGGGAAGGCCGACACGATCGCCGCGGTGCCCGCCGACACCGACACGGCCACGGTCAGCGTGTAGTCGATCAGCAGTGCCGCCGCAGCGACCAGACCGGCACGATCACCCAGGTTGATGCGGGCGACCCGGTAGGCCCCACCTCCGTCGGGATAGGCCTTGATGGTTTGGCGGTACCCCGCCACCACGATGGCCATCAGGATCGCCACCAGCAGCGACATCGGCGAGACCAGCCCGATGGCCCCGGCGCCTGCGATGGCCAGCACGATCATGGTCTCCTCGGTGGCGTAAGCCGCGGAGGACAACGTGTCAGAGGCGAAGACAGGTAGTGCCAGCCATGGGGGCAGTACCTGATCGGTAAGTTCCCCACTGGCCCGGGGGTCACCGATCAACCGACGCTTGAATGAGGAGAGAATTGCCACTTCAGTGCGTAAGACTACGCAGGATGCGTCACACTGACGCAGGTGAGCGACACAGAGATGGGTATGAACGTAATCATCGGCGGCTGCGGACGGGTCGGGGCGGCGCTCGCGATGACACTTGATCAGGAGGGGCACCGCGTGGCGATCATCGATCGCAACCAGCGGGCCTTCGATCGCCTGGGTCCCGACTTCGGCGGCACGGCCGTGCAGGGCATCGTGTTCGACAAGGCGACCCTGCTGGCTGCGGGGGTGGAGGAGGCCGACGTGTTCGTTGCGGTCACCAACGGCGACAACTCAAATATCGTCAGTGCCCGCACGGCGATCCAGCAATTCGGCGTCGCCACGGCGGTCGCCCGGATCTATGACCCTCAGCGAGCCGAGATCTACGAACGGCACGGCGTGACCACGATCGCCACCACCCGGTGGACCACCGACTCGATCCTGAGCCACGTGCTCAGCGAGAGGGGCCACATCGACTGCAGCATCGGCCCGGGGGAGGGTGACGTCGTGGTGCTGGCCCACGATCTGCCTCGTGGAGAGGGCGCCTGGGAGGTCGAGGCGTTCTCGCGACAGGGCCGTTGGCTGCTGGCTGCGGTGACCCGAACGGGACAGACGGCGGTGCCGGTGCCACGGCAGTTGGTCCAGGGTGGGGAACGGGTGCACCTGGCGGTGCAGCGCACCGCGCTGGAGGAGGCCGAGTCCTTCCTGGCCGGACTTGCTAGTACAGAGGGAGCGAACTGATGCGCATCGTCATCGCCGGCGCCGGCGGCGTGGGCCGCTACCTGGCCTCGGAACTGGCCACCCGCGGCCATGAGATGACCCTGATCGAACGCAAGCCAGAGGCGCTGGCCAAGATAACCGCGGACAATGTGACGGTTGTCGACGGGGATGCCTGCGCGCCGGATGTGCTGGAACGTGCCGACCTGCGCGGTGCGGCGGTGATGGTGGCCCTGACCGGCGATGACGAGGACAACCTGGTCATCAGCCTGTTGGCAAAGGAGGAGTTTGCGGTGCCCCGCGTTCTGGCCCGGGTCAATTATCCCACCAACGAATGGCTGTTCGACGCGTCCTGGGGTGTGGACCTGGCCGTGTCACCTCCACATCTGTTGACCGCTCTGGTCGAGGAGGAGGTTCTCAGTGGCGACCTGATCTCACTGTTGACGTTGCAGCGAGGAGGGATCGAACTGCTGGAGGTCCGCCTGGACGGCAACAGCGTTGCGGTCGGGCAACGGGTTGACGCGTTGAACCTGCCGCCGGACTCAGCGATCGTCGCGATCGTGCGGGGGACCAGGGTGTTGCCCGCACGCGCCACGACCCCGCTGGCCCAGGACGACGAGGTCCTGGCCCTGGTGTCCGCTGGCGGCCTTGAAGCAGTCCGGACCGCCTTGATCGGTCACGCGGCCTGACCCCGCCGGGACCCGACTCAGCCGTGGTCTTTGGAGGCGCAGGAGTAGGGGTCACGGACCAGGCACCAGGTGGGATTGCGCATGACCGGGCTGGCGCCGTCGATTGACACCGTTCCTTCAAGGCGCAGGCCGCTGCCCAGTTCCAACCCCTCCACGGTCTCCCGCCCGGTCCACACGGCCCGTAGCTTGCCGGTCCCGTCGGTGATGGTGGCGGTCAGCGACTCACCCGGCACCAAGCGCAGGCGTTGCACCACACCAAGGGTCGTGGTGTGTTGCCGGTCCTGAAGCTGGCTGATGCGTGTGCAGCCGTCGAATAGCGCACACCACGCATCAAGCTGCTTGCTGCGCGTCTCCTTCGTGGTCGAGCCCATTGGTGCCATCACCTTGTCCGCTGGAGGAGGTTTCGTATCGAAATACTGTGCCAAGGTTACGCAAACCACTTGCGCCACGCTGGTGCGGACGCAAGAGTGATGAACAGCGACTCACAGGAGGTGATCGGTTGATCCGGGTCCACACTCGGCCAGACCTCGCCTCATGCGTCAACAACCCCGCCCGGCGTCGGCGGGGTTGTGGCGTTTTCGGCTGGGAACTGCCCGGCCGGCAGTGTCGCGGTACCCCTGACCAAAGGAGCAGCACGTGGACATCATCCTCCGAGCACGCAACTGTGAGGTCCCCGCGAAGATCAAGGACGAAGCCCGCCGCAAGGTCGAGCATGCCACCAGGATCTTTGATCGGATCATCGATCTCGAGGTCAGCTTCTCAGAGGAACACAATCCACGCATACCGGATCCGGCCTCAGTCGAGATAACCGCCAGGTCCAAAGGTCACACCGTTCGGGCTGTGGGGGCCGGGGTTGATCACCACGAAGCCACCGACAAGGCCATCGCCCGATTGGAACGGCAATTGCGGCGCTACAAGACACGACTGGTTGACCGCGGCCGCCGCTCCAAGGCCGAGGAGGCCCGGGCTGGCGGTGAGGTGCCGCCGGTGTACGTGGCACACAACGGTCATGACGAGGAGGACCCCGAACCACAGATCGTTCGACGCAAGCAGTTCGAGTTGGCCGCCATGGATCCCGAGGACGCGGTCTTGCAGTTGGAACTGCTGGGTCATGACTTCTATCTGTTCGCCAACGCGAGCACCGGCCAGCCCAACGTCGTGTACCACCGCGAGGGTGGGGACATCGGTCTGATCGAGGGTGTGATGGCAGCGGCTGGCGCCCAGCTAGGCTGACATCAGTAATGGTGGGACGCACATGACCCGCTGGGAGTAGCCCAACCTGGCTACTCCCAGCTTGGTCACCGCTTGAGATCCGACGAGGTGGATGGGCATGACCGAGGCAGACCAGAGCGATCCGATCAAGGTCATCGTCGCAGACGATCATGCGCTGTTTCGCCGCGGCCTGTTCATGGTCCTTGAGTCTGAGACCGACATCGACGTGGTCGCGGAGGCAAACGACGGTGACGAAGTAGTGGAACTGGCGACGCAGCACATTCCCGATCTGGTCCTGATGGATGTCCGCATGCCGGGCACGAGCGGCATCGAGGCGACCAAGGCGATCAAGGAGAAGGTGCCGTCGACCAAGATCCTGATGCTCACCATCTCCGATGAGGAAGAGGACCTGTATGACGCCATCAAGGCCGGCGCCTCGGGGTACCTGCTGAAGGAGATCTCCATCGACGAGGTGGCCGATGCCATCCGCAGCGTCCACGCGGGACAGTCGCTGATCAGCCCGTCCATGGCATCAAAGCTGCTGAACGAGTTCGCGATGATGGCCAAGAAGGACGAGAAGCAGCAGATGCCGGCCCCTCGTCTGACCGACCGGGAGATGGAGGTCCTGACACAGGTCGCCAAGGGCATGAACAACCGAGACATCGCCAAAGAGCTGTTCATTTCCGAAAACACCGTGAAAAACCACGTGCGAAACATCTTGGAGAAACTCCACCTGCACTCGCGCATGGAGGCCGTCGTCTACGCCGTGCGGGAGAAGTTGTTGGAGATCAAGTAGGGCTGGCTGTGGAAGGTGGTTGGTCCCACTGAGCTGGTGGGCGGGCGCGGATACCCTTGAGGACTCACGCGATACAAGATCAAGGACGGCCCACATGGTGCTCGACAAGCTGTTGCGACTCGGCGAAGGACGCCGCCTGAAGCAGCTCTGGAACATGGTTGATCAGGTCAACGAACTGGAAGAGGACGTCAAAGCCCTCTCCGACACCGAACTGAAGGCCTGTACCGACGTCTTCAAGAAACGCATCGAGGACGGCGAGACGCTTGACGACCTGCTGCTGGATGCGTTCGCCACCGTTCGCGAGGCGGCCTGGCGGGTCCTGGCACAGCGACCGTTCGACGTCCAGGTGCTGGGCGGGATCGTCATGCACAACGGTGACATCGCCGAGATGCGCACCGGTGAGGGGAAGACCCTGACCTCCACCCTCCCGGTCTACCTCAACGCCCTGTCGGGCAAGGGCGTCCACGTCGTCACCGTCAACCCCTACCTGGCCTCCCGCGACGCCGAGTGGATGGGACGGGTCTACAGCTTCCTGGGCCTGACCACCGGCTATGTCTACCCGCAGCAGAGCAAAGTCGACAAGCAGAGCGCCTACGCCTGCGACATCACCTACGGGACCAACAACGAACTGGGTTTCGACTACCTGCGTGACCACATGGTCCTCAGTCCCGATCAGCTGATGCAACGCGGCCACAACTTTGCGATCGTCGATGAGATCGACTCGATCCTGGTTGATGAAGCCCGTACCCCTCTGATCATCTCAGGCCCCGCCGACCAGTCCTCGAAATGGTATGAGATCTTCGCCCGCAGGATCGCACCCAAGCTCAAGAACGAACTGCACTACGAGGTGGATGAGGCCAAGCGGACCGTCGCCGTCACCGAGGAGGGCGTGGAGAAGGTCGAGCAGTTGCTGGGCGTCGGCAACCTGTATGAGAACGCCAACACCCCGCTGATCCATCACCTGCAGAACGCCATCAGGGCTAAGGAGTTGTTCCGCCGCGACGACGAGTACATCGTGGAGGACGGCGAGGTGTTGATCGTTGATGAGAACACCGGTAGGACGTTGGCCGGCCGTCGGTACTCCGAAGGGCTGCACCAGGCCATCGAGGCTAAGGAGGGGGTGAAGATCCAGGAGGAGAACCAGACCCTGGCCACCATCACCCTGCAGAACTACTTCCGGACCTACGACAAGTTGGCCGGGATGACCGGTACAGCCAAGACCGAGGAGAAGGAGTTCGCCGAGACCTATGAGATGGGTGTCGTGGCGGTCCCGACCAACCGGCCGGTGGCCCGAGATGACCACGGCGACCAGATCTACAAATCCTTGGACGCCAAGCTGAACGCGGTGGTGAAGGACCTGAAGACACGCCAGGAATCGGGCCAGCCGGTCCTGGTGGGTACCGTCAGCGTCGAACGGTCCGAACAACTCAGCCAGCGCTTGACCGTGGCCGGCGTGGACCACGAGGTCTTGAACGCCAAGAACCACTTTCGCGAGGCCGACATTGTGGCCCAGGCCGGCAGGCTGCGTGCGGTGACGGTTGCCACCAACATGGCGGGCCGTGGGGTGGACATCCAGTTGGGCGGTAACCCCGAGGCGATGGCCACCAAGATCGCCAAGCGGGAGGCCGGGGCCGAACCGGTGCTTGACCCCGAGTCGGGCGAGGTCGAGCCCGAGGGCGTCTGGCGCCAGCGCTATCAGGCCGCCTATGACACGGCCCTGGCGGACTGCACCACTGAATGTGAGCAGCAGAAGAAGGAGGTGCTGGAGCTTGGTGGTCTGTACGTGCTGGCCACCGAACGACATGACTCCCGCCGCATCGACAATCAGCTGCGTGGTCGGTCGGGACGGCAGGGCGACCCGGGAGAATCACGGTTCTACCTGTCGCTCGAAGACGACCTGATGCGGTTGTTCAACGCCAGCGCGGTCGAAAGCATCATGACCCGGCTGAACATGCCCGAGGATCTGCCGATTGAGGCCAAGATGGTCAGCAAGGCGGTGGCCCGAGCACAGGCGCAGGTGGAGAGCCGCAACTACGAGATCCGCAAGAACGTCCTGAAGTACGACGATGTCATGAACGCGCAGCGCAGGATCATCTACTCCGAGCGCGACACCGTCCTGCACGGCGAGGACGAGGCTGTGGAGGCCATCGCCGAGCAGTTCGTGGAGGACAGCGTCGCCAACCTTGCCGAGGTGTTCGCCCCTCCGGGCGTCTTCAGCGAGGAATGGGATCTGGATCAGCTGGAAGAGCGGGTCGCCACCGTGTTCGGCATCGATGACCTGGACGTCGACCCGGCTGAGTACGAAGGGAAGGACGGCCACTTCCAACTGCGCGAGGCGTTGGAGGAACTGGCGATGGCCCGGTTCGAGCAGCGAGAGGAAGAAGTCGGTCCCGACGTCATGCGCCAGGTCGAACGGCGGGTGATCCTGTCGGTCGTCGACCGGGTGTGGCGCGAGCACCTGTATGAGATGGATCACCTCCGTGACGGTATCGGACTGCGTGCTGTCGGTCAGCGTGACCCGTTGGTGGAGTACCAGCGCGAGGCCTACAACGCGTTTGTCGAAATCCAGGCCCGGATCAAGGAAGAGGCCACCGGGTACTTCTTCAACCTGCCGGTCCGTCGTGACGATCAGCTTGCCGCGCCGACGAACGGGGCGGCCCCTGCAACGGCAGACAACGGACAGGACCAGGTCGCATCGCCTCGCCCCCCGGTGCGACGCCCCTCACTGGACGCTGCCGCAGCACGGCCCATGGAGGCCCAGCTCAGCTACACCTCCTCCGAAACCTCCGGCGCTAAGCGGGGAGGATCAAGCAGCTACACCGTGGATTCCCGTCCCGCCACCGCGGCTGCGCCGGGTTCGGCGAAGGAATCAGCCAACGCCGCGGCAGCCGCGACAGGTTCGATCCGCAACGCTGACAAGGTGGGCCGCAACGATCCCTGTCCCTGTGGGTCGGGCGAGAAGTACAAGCGCTGCCACGGATCCTGACGATACTGGCCCTGACGATACTGGCCCTGACGATACCGGTCCTGATGATACCGGCAGGCTCGCCAGCGAAGGACTACGCGCATGGACTACCTGGATCACATCGCCCATGAATCAGAGGTCTTCCTGCACGTGGCCCTGGACGGCAGCATGGACGTCATGGTGCCGTCGTGTCCTGAGTGGACCATGACCGATCTGGTGGGTCATCTGGGGATCGTGCAATGGTTCCACGGCGGGCATCTCATCAGAGGGGTGACCGACGCCCCGCCCGGCCCACGACCTCCCGCGCCCGAGACCGGACTGGCCGAGTGGTTCCGTGAGGGCACGCGGACCCTGTTGCAGAATCTGCGTACCGTCGGCACGGCCACGCCAGCGTGGACCTTCCTGGGTGTTCCCGCGAACCCGACCAGCGGGTTCTGGCATCGTCGCATGGCACTGGAGGCCGCAATCCATCGGTGGGACGCCCAGTTCGCCCGCGGACGGGCTGAAGGGTTTGATACCGAGTTGGCGTTGGACGGGATCGACGAGGTGGTCAGCAGTTGGGTGCCCAGCAAGCGTCGCGGCGAAGAGCCGCAGGGCACGGTGACCGTGGTCTGCACCGATGGTGGCCAGCAGTTCGTGATGACCCATGGCGACCCTGATGCTGCGCAGGCCACCGTCACCGGAACGGCTGATGACCTGTGGGTGGCGCTATGGGGGCGTATCCCACTGACCGATCTGGATGTCCGCGGCGACCTGGACCTGGCACGCTCGGTCCGCGCACGCTGACCCGATCTCACCAGGTCGATCTCACCAGGTCGATCTCACCAGGTCCAGGTCCGTCCCGGCTGATCCAGACAGAGACGGACCTTGCGGGGGATGTCGCCCCCCATCATGGACAGTGCCTGAGGCAACTCGACCCAGCGTACCTCGGCGATCTCATGGTCATGCAGTGGCCGTGGGTCAGGGGTGGGGTGAACCGGCACCGCCCCGTAGACGAGGTGGATGCGGTCCGGCACCGGGTGGGTGAACAGTCCCAGCAGGTCTCCGGCGACGACGTCGACCCCGGCCTCTTCACGGGCCTCACGAACGGCCGCCGCGATGGGGTTCTCCCCGGCATCCACCAGCCCCCCGGGCAGTGTCCAGGCGTTCTTGAAGGTGTCGAACACCACCAGCAGACGACTTGTCTCATCCAGGCAGATGACGCTGGCCGCCACGATCTTCTTTGCGATGGATCCAAAGAAGCGATGCGATCGTTCTGCCTCAGACCTGGGTGTGACGGCCACCGCCACGATGACCGGGCCAGCATCGAGGAGTCCCGGGATGGTGTCCATCGGCAGGTCTGCCTGACCTGCCCAGTCACGGCCGGCAAGGCGGGCGCCGGCACCGGGGCCCGCCAGCACACGCACGTCCAGCCCGCGTTCGCTGAGCAGATGATGGACCTGTGCGGCCGTCAGCGCCGGCGTCTGATCCTGGCCATCGCTGGTCAGCAGACCGTACGCGGCGGAGGGGACGGCGATCGCAACGATTCCCCCAGGGCGACAGCGTGTGACGGCCCAGTCGATGATGGCCGGGGCGCGCTCTCCGGCCTGCACCACCTCTCCTGACAGCAACATGACCGCATCGACGGGTCTCGTGCCCCACAACTCGTCAGGGCCGACCTTGGCAACCGCGTCCTGACGGCCCAACACTTCGGCCACGGCTGGGTCCTGCGCCAGCACCGTCGCGTCCTGCGGAAGTGACGGGGTGACCAGCTGGACCAGATCGGCAGGACTCATTGCCGTCAACGGTAACCGCGCAGCTACGCCGCGTCCCGCTGGGTCCAACCCGGCGGCACACGCCAGGTCGGCCCGGTCTGACCAGCCTCCCTGTCTGACCAGACGGTCTGGATCAGGATTCCAGGGGGCGGGACGTTGGCGAGTGCCGGCCGTGGCACTTCTGGTCGGCGTGCCTCCGTCACCCGCCAGCCCAGATCGGTGCGTCGGATGCTGATTGCCAGGGCGCCGATGCGGTCCCCCTCGCGCAGCAGCACAACTGCCTCACACACCTCCCCTCGTCGTTGGCTACGGATCCGAACGATGTCCGGTCGTTGTCCCAGTCGTCCGCCGTTGCCGATGTCCAACTGCAGATCCACCTGCAATAGGGGTCGGATGTGGCGACACGGTCGCAGGCCGGCCTCCACCTCCAGATACAGTTCGATGAACGATCTGATCCAGCGATCATGCGTCGTGCTCACGACAGGGCTCCCGCCACATCCAAGACGCCGTCCGCCCCCTCACGCAGCCACACGACCTCGGTGCTCAGCTGATCCCGACCTGGCGCAATTCCCTCGATCAGCGCCACGACCACCCCCTCAAGCAGTGGATGGGGGTCACTGGCGACGGCGTTGGCCTGCGTCCACCCTGCCCTGGTCACAGCCTGCTGGACCTCCGCCAGGCGCTCGGTTCCCGACGGAGGTGGGGGAGGGACGAGGTCGGTCTCCTGTGAGCCGTCCGCCACCGGCCCCAGCAGCCACGGTGGTGACACCTCCCGTCCCTCATCAGACACCGGCACCGACCATCTGGCGCGTTGCACGGCTGACAACTCACCCGCCGGTCCCTCCAGCCAGATCGCATCCAGGACCACCAGCCACATTCC
This sequence comes from Euzebya sp., assembly GCA_051004735.1. Lineage (GTDB taxonomy): Bacteria > Actinomycetota > Nitriliruptoria > Euzebyales > Euzebyaceae > Euzebya. The sequence continues at coordinate 13,774 of JBPCKA010000092.1, forward strand.
CGCCCCCAGTGGCTCGGTCGCCACCGGGGTCGCCCACTCCAGATAGCTGCTGGCCTCGCCGGCGAACGTCAACCGCTGCCGCAGCGCCGCGACCGCACCGGCAATGATCCCCGGCGGTTCCGTCTGCTCCGCAGGGACCTCTGCGACCGGCTGGGCAACGTCCTGCTCACTCATCATTGGCATCGGATCAGTCGGGTCGAGCGTGACGGGCGCCATCACCTCCTGGTCGGCCACCACCAGCTGATCGTCGTCCTCCGAGGCGACCACCTGCGTATCCGCCCCGCTGCCCCCACCCACAAAGACCACTCCCATGACCAGCAGCCAGGCGAAGGCCCCCACCGTGGCCACCAACTTCCACGAGATGCGTGTGCGTTGCGCACCCCCGCGGCTGCCCCCCGATTGTGCCGAGTCGCTCCACGCGTCCGGTGTGGTGAGGTCATCGCCCTCCAACCACTGGTCGAGTTCGTCGCTGTCCATGGTCATCCCCGATGCGGCTGCAGTGTTCAGAACCACATATATACAGGGTTAGCGATAAACAACAAGGGTTAACATGATTTAGTCTGTGGAGAAGGACTGATCGATTCTGGCTCGGTAGACTCCGCCAGATGGCTTCTCCACACACCGCGTCAGACGGGCCGGTCCGCCAGGAACTGACCGACGACGAGCGACGCCTGATGTTCACACGGGACGCCATGCCCTTCGTCGACCAGCTGTTCGGTGCGGCCATGCGCTACACGCGCAACCGCGCGGACGCCGAGGATCTGGTCCAGGACGCCATGACCAAGGCCTACCAGTCGTTCCACCAGTACCGGCCCGGCACGAACCTGCGGGCGTGGTTGTACCGGGTGCTGACCACCACCTACATCAACACCTATCGCAAGAAGCAACGGCGTCCACAGGAGGTCTCGGCGGATGGCGTCCGTGACAACCTTGTCGACGCCGGTGACTTCTCGCTGTTCGATCGTCTGGAGGGGGCCACATCCCCATCAGCGGAATTCGAGGTCATGCAGAAGCTACCGGCGGAGGCAGTTCGCGCGGCGCTGGACGAGTTGAGCGAGCAGTTCAGAACAGCGGTCTACCTGGCTGATGTGGAGGGATTCAGCTATGCCGAGATCGCCGAAATTATGGACACGCCCATCGGCACGGTGATGAGTCGGCTCCATCGCGGAAGAAGTGCGTTGCAGAAGGCGTTGTACGACCACGCGTTGCGGTACGGGCTCATCTCCCGCACTACAGCATCGGCGGGCGATGCGGCCGACACCACCCAGGAGGAAGACGATGAGTGACCAGTGCGATGCGCTGTTGAAACGGTTGGAGACGTTCCTGGATGGCGAGTGCCCTCAGGACGTCGAGGCGACGCTGGAACAGCATCTGCAGGACTGCCCACCATGTCTTGACCGGGCGGATTTTGAACGCAAGGTACGGGAACTGGTCGCCTCGAAGTGCCGGGATTCCGCCCCAGTCGGCCTGGTCGACTCGATCAAGGCGCGTCTGCAACTGCAGTAGCGGCACTGGTCGAGCTCTTGGCCAAGTCCGCAGCCGCCTGTGCCCAGGTGAACGCGAACGCAAAGGGCAGGTCCGGCAGGACACGCGAGACCACGTTCGTGCTGTGCCGCAGCTTGTCCACCCGGTCATTCAGGCGTCCCAGCGAGGGATGTAGCGGCGCCGCGCAGCCAAGGACCGCCTGGCCGGCGCTGACCAACGGTTGGGGCGCGACCCGGACTGGGGAGGACCCCCACTGACGGGCCAACAGATCTGCCCAGGCCAAAGTGGTGGGCGTGTCGGGATACACCCCGTGGACCAGGGCGGGAGGGTCATTGCAGGTGGCCAGGTACGCCAGCAACCGGGCGACGTCGCGCAGGTAGATACCGGCTTTGATCGTGTCCGCCCGGCCGGGCAGAACAAATCGCCGGCCACGGATCGCCCCCAGCATCCGGCCGAAGTTCCCCAGGTGACCGGGACCAAAGACGTAGCCCGGGCGAAGGATCACCAGTTGGATTCCGGCGGTCCCGGCCAGCTGGCTCGCGACTCGTTCGGCGGCCAGTTTCGAGCGGCCGTAGGCACTGGTCGGGCGTGGTGGTGACACCTCGTCCAGCGGGGTTTCGGAGGGGCCGAGAACCGCGATGGAGCTGACCAGCACCACCCGATTTGCATGGGTTGTGGCTGCGTGGTCCAGGACCGCCCGGGTCCCCTCGACGTTGATGGCAAACAGATCTGCCTGACTGGCGGCGCTGGTGTCATCGACCCCGGCCAGATGGATTATGGTGTCCGCGGGTGGCAGGTGGGCGGGGAGGTGCCGGATGTCGCCCGGAACAAAGCGGCCATGGTGCCCCCGACGGAGGTCCAGGTTCAGCACCTCCACAGCGGAGTCCCCGAGCACGGGCAAGAGCGCCTGTCCGATGTACCCCGACCCGCCGGTGACCAGAATTGCGGATCCGTCCAACCCAGTGTTCATTGAGGTGGCAGCGGGGCAGGCACGGGACGAATGATCGCACACGATCACGACACGGTCGGCTGCGCGTCTGGATGGGGGCACCTAATCTTGCGCACTGATGAGCGCCTCCGCAGGTACCGACCGTCCCGGCCAGGACAAGTCTGAGCAGGGCAAGTCTGGTCAGGGCAAGTCTGGTCAGGGGAAGGGCGGCCAACGATCTGGACAAAATCAGGGTGGTGGCCGTCCGAACGGTCCCCGGCGCGACTCACGCAGCTCGGAGGAGCAGGAGGCGGTGCGGCTTCGCAGCAAGCTGCTGAGTCTGCTCAAACGTCTGCCACAGGTCGAACGCGAGGTCCTGGAAGCCCGCATGGGGTTGGTGGACGGACAACCGATGAAACCCGGTGAGGTGGCCAGCCGCATGGGCATGACCATCCCAGAGGTGAAGAAGATCGAGGCCCGGGCCTTTGATCGAATCCGTCAGATCGGCCCGCTGAAGGGGCTGGAACGGTTCCTGGATCACTGAGGTCGGCCATGCAACGCAAGCCCCGGCGGGTCGGACCGACTATGCGTAGGCGGTCCCTTCTGCTCGCAGTAGTCCTGACGGCTGTCGCCGTTTTGAGTCCCGTGCTGCCCACACCCGCACAGGCCGTGACGAGGGTCAGTGTGACCACTGTCCCGGTCAGCCCGGCGGCTCGGCCGGACCTCTTTACCAGCGCAGGCTGGACGGTCGGTGAACCGATGGACACCAGCCCGTTCGCGATGGTGGCGCTGCAGCTGCCGCCAGACACCGCCGCTGGGGTGAGCCTGCAGATCCGCACTGCGCGAGGTGAGCACGCCTGGTCACAGTGGACCGTCGTCCCCTACCAGGATGACGAGGGGCCGGACGTCATGAGCACGGAGGGGCTGTCCGCCAGTTCGCGTGTGGGCACCTATCCGATCTTCACCGACGCGGCGGACCGACTGCAGGTTAGGTCCTCCACCCCCGACCTCGCGGGGATCGACGCCGTGTTGATCGACCCGTTCGGGCTTGACCGGTCATGGCCGCAGCGGGTGGCAGACCAGATCAGTGCCGAGTGGAGGGGAACGCCAAAAGGCCAGGCAACCGCGCGGGCCGACATGCCTGACATCGTGACCCGGGCGCAGTGGGGAGCCGACGAATCACTGGTGCGCGAGCAGCCGTCCTATGCCCCCTCGGTTGAACGGGCATTCGTTCACCACACGGTGGGGCCAAACGACTACACCGCTGCCCAGGCGCCTGGCATCGTCCGCGGCGTCATGGCCTATCACGTCACCAGCAACGGCTGGAACGACATCGGCTACAACTTCCTGGTCGACCGCTTCGGCACGATCTATGAGGGTCGTGCCGGAGGGATGACCAGAGCGGTGATCGGGGCGCAGGCAGGCGGGTTCAACACCTTCTCCACCGGTGTCGCCCTGATGGGCACGTTCAGTAGTGCGACGCCGCCACCGGGGATGGTGGATGCGGTGGCCCGCGTCATTGCCTGGAAGGCTGACGTGCACCATTTCCACCCACTGCGCACCGGTCAGGCGACCAGCGCCGGATCCAGCCGGTACCCCTCCGGTCAGGTGGTCACCCTGGACAACGTCAGTGGCCACCGTGATGTCAGCACGACCGAATGCCCCGGCGGCACCACCTACGGACAGCTGGGCGCCATCCGCCAGCAGGTGCGTGACTACGCCGGCGACCTGATCGTGGATCAGGCCAGCGACATACGCCGGACCCGGGTCATCCGCGGTGTGCCCGATGTCTCCTCACTGACCGTGACCGCAGAGCTTGACCCCCCCGGCCCGTGGGAGGTCACGCTGACCGATCCCACCGGTCAGGTGGTCCATCGCGGTGGTGGAGAGGGGAGTCAGGTCACGTCCCCGGTTGACCTGACCCAGGGGCTGTGGCCGCTGGGCGAGTACGTCTACAACCTCAGCGCAGCCGGTCGTCTGAGCGCCGAGGGGACCGTCACCTTTGACCCTCCCCAGATCACCAACCTGGGGCAGTCCAGCTTGCTGGCAACCGCGGACGCAGGCGGTGACGTGATCGAGCCCGTCGCGTTTCACGCCGACCTGTGGGATCAGGCCTCCTGGGAACTGAGCGTCAGCGATCCCGGCGGAACGGTGGTGTTCACACAGAGCGGCGTGGGGGAAAGCCTTGACACTGGTTGGTTCCACGGCGTCACCGATCCGGGAACCTATCTGGTGCGGGTCAGCGCGGAGGACGCCGAGCCGGTGCAGACCAGCCTGGAAGTGCGCTACGACCTGCTGGACCGTGTTGCCGACACCGACGATCCCATCCAGGCCGGAGTCCTGCTCAGCGGCGCGACCTTTGTCGACGGAACCGCTGACCGCGCCGTCATCGCACGTCACGATGTGTTCGCCGATGCACTGGCTGGTGGCCCCTTGGCCGGTACGGAGGGTCCGTTGCTGTTGACCACCCCCGACGATCTGGATGCCGCCGTGCGGGGCGAGCTGGACCGGGTGCTTGCCGCTGACGCCACCGTGTACGTCCTGGGAGGGAGTTCCGCGATTTCTGATGCGGTCGTGGCGGAACTCACCCAGCGCTATGGCGATGTCGTACGGCTGTCCGGGGCCAACCGTGTCGGGGTCGCGGCGGCGGTCGCGTAGACGGTCGTTGAACAGGCAGGTACC
>JBPCKA010000093.1:0-124474 GCA_051004735.1 Euzebya sp.
AACCGGGCCGACCCGGCATCCTCGGGAGAACACCGACACCAACCCGGTCACCACAGAACAGGCCGACATGACCCTCACCACCGCCAACCGCCCGTCCAGCGACCCCCGTTCGACACCAGCCACCTAGGCCATCTGACCCCGCGGGAGCTCGAGGTGCTCGAACGGGTGGCGCGAGGGATGTCGAACGCCGAGGTGGCGGACACGCTCCACCTCAGCGAGGCGACGGTGAAGACACACATGACCCGCCTCCTCGCCAAGCTGGGGCTGCGGGACCGGGTGCAGGCGGTCATCGCGGCCTACGAATGCGGCCTCATCCAGCCGGGGCAGCCGACCGGCTGACATCTGTGTCAGTTCAGGCACGGGCAGCTCTAGTGGCGGTGCCCTTGCATCTCGTGAGGGACCAAGGAACCTTGCTATTGGGCCTGCCCCCGGCGGATGTGCGACCCTGCCAGTCGTGACCTCCTCATCCATTCCAAACGTGCTGGCTGTGCGCTATGCCTCGGCTGCGATGTGTGACATCTGGTCACCGGTTGGCAAGATCCGCCAGGAACGACGTCTCTGGGTGGCGGTCCTGCAGGCGCAAGCCGACCAAGGGGTCGACATTCCTGCCGAGGTGATCGCCGACTATCAGCGGGTGATCGACCAGGTCGACCTGGCGTCCATTGCGGCGCGGGAGCGGGTGACCCGGCATGACGTCAAGGCTCGGATCGAGGAGTTCTCCGAGCTTGCCGGTCATCAGCACATCCACAAGGGCATGACCTCGCGGGACCTGACGGAGAACGTCGAGCAGTTGCAGGTCCGCCTGTCGCTTGAGTTGGTGCGTGCCCGCAGCATCGCGGCGTTGAGCCGTATGGCCGACATCGCGGTCCAGCACCGGGACCTGGTCATGGCCGGACGGACCCACAACGTGCCTGCGCAGGCGATCACGTTCGGCAAGCGCGTCGCCAACTTCGGCGAGGAGTTGGAACAGGCGACACAGCGGTTGGATCAGCTGATCACCCGCTACCCGTTGCGGGGCATCAAGGGCCCGGTGGGGACCCAGCTTGACCAGATCGACCTGCTGGGAGACGCCGCGACGGTCGCCAACCTTGAACGCACGGTCGCCGCCCACCTGGGCTTCGACCAGGTCTTGGACAACGTCGGCCAGGTCTATCCGCGGTCACTGGACTTCGACGTGGTGTCGGCCCTGGTCCAGACCGCCTCGGGGCCAGCCAACCTGGCCACGACCATTCGGCTGATGGCGGGACAGGAACTGGCAACGGAGGGATTCAGCGAGGGACAAGTCGGCTCCTCGGCGATGCCCCACAAGATGAACTCCAGGTCCTGCGAACGGATCAACGGGCTGGCCACGATCCTGTCGGGATATCTCACCATGGCGTCGGGTCTGGTGGGCCATCAATGGAACGAGGGGGACGTGTCCTGCTCCGTGGTTCGCCGGGTGATGCTGCCCGACGCCTTCTTGGCCATCGATGGACTGTTTGAGACCCTGCTGACCGTTCTTGACGAACTGGGCGTCTACCCGGCTGTCATTGACCGCGAGTTGCAGCGCTACCTGCCGTTCCTGGCCACGACCCGCATCCTGGTCGCGGCTGTCCAGCAGGGCCTGGGCAGGGAGCAGGCCCACGCGATCATCAAAGAACACGCTGTCGGGGTGGCGCTGGCGATGCGGCAGGACGGGCAGGCTGACAACGACCTGTTGGCACGGCTAGCGGCCGATGACCGCCTGCCGTTGGCGGCCGACCAGTTGGCAGCGCTGATGGCACAGCCCACCGCGTTCATCGGCGCTGCCTCTGACCAGGTCGACGCCTTCGCGGCCTCGGTGGCCACCTGGGTTGAGCGTTTCCCCCAGGCAGCCCACTACCGTCCCGGCACCATCCTGTAGACCGGGAGCCAGCCGGGCGGCTAGGTCCCGGTTTTCAGCCATGCCGGGTTGCGACCGCCGGCGATCTCGATCACAGGCCCGCCCAACTCACCCACCTGCAGCGTGCTGAGCGCACCATCAACGACCGTCGCCGCGGCCAGCGGATCGGTGGGGTGCATCACCGCAGATATCACCGCACCCGGCGCGGGAGGTAGAACGATCCCGTCGGCGCTGACAGCCAGGACCCCCTCTCCCGAGGCCACCACCACCCGGAACCCATCTGTGGACATCGAGGTGACGGGCCCGGTCGGGACGTCCACCAGCAGTCGAGTGGCGGTCCCGTCCCCACCGTTGATGACGATCAGGCCCGGGGCGTCGGGATCGTCGCTGGCTGCCCAGCCCCAACTGGCCAGTGGCTCTGCGGCCAGGGTGAAGCCTTGGGAGTCAGCGATCACGTCGACGGTGGAGGTATTGGTGTTGATCACAGCCAGGCCGGCTGCCACGGGCAGCACCACCGTGCCGCCCAGTCCCAGTACCACCGGGGTGCCAGCGGGGCTCGGGATGTCCGGAAGATCGGTGCGGGATCCATCGGCTGACACCACGGTGGAGGTGCCGCCGATCACCAGCACCCGGCCGTCGGGCAGGGGCACGGGCAGACCCAGCGCCGCCAGCTCCGCCAGGTCCCGCCGGTCTCCGCCGTCGGCCCGTTCCACGGTCAGAACGGCAGTCCCGTCGCGGGCGAAGACGGTGGCCACGGTCCCGTCAACACCCAAGGTGAGGCGGCTGTCGGGGTCGGGGCGTCGGCTCTCCAGCGAGATGGTGTCAAGCAGGAAGGTGCCATCGCCTCTCAACAGGACGTACTGGCCGTCCGCCGAGACCGTGTCGACCTGCACCTCCCCGCCCACCAGGCCCCGCAGGTCGGTGGGATCCCCGCCATCCAACCGCAGCAACCACGGCGTCTCCGAATCCGTCCAGTAGGCGATCGGTCCTTGAAGTCGCGGCGGTGTGGTGGGTGCATCCTCGGCGAAACTCACCAGACTGAGCGTGCCCGCCACGCCGTCGAGTTTGGCCCACTGGCCATCTAGCGTGCGGATCAGCGCCCAACGACCGCCCGGTTCGGCAAACAGTCCGATCGCACCGGGCAGCCTGAACCGGTCCAACTCCAGTCCGCGTTCGGTGCGCAGGACCACGTCGGTGGCGTCACGATCGGTGCTCGCACCTTCCAGGTCGACCAGAACGAAGCGCCCTGCGCGGGGCCGGGGAGTCGGCGGGACCACAGGATCGTCCGAGGCACCTGGCTGTGGTGCCGCCGATTCGCCTGCGACCGGAATCTCGGGGGCGCCGGCGCTTGCCCCCGGGTCCTCGCTGTCCACCAACGGGTCCAGGGGTAACTCATCATCCGGTGTGCACCCGGTGGCCACGATGCACAGGACCATCAGGATCACCAGACTGACCAGCCAGTGTCTGCCCGACGCGCCACTGTGCTGCCGGTGAATCACTCGACCGCTCCGCTCACGCCTAGGACGCTACTGCGGTCCCGGTGCGCTGGCCGTGGGTTGGGCGGCAATGTCGTAGCGGTGATGGGCTCCAGCGAAGTCGATGGCCCCGACCGCGGCGTAGGCCCGCGCTCGTGCCAGGTCCAGGTCGGGACCGGTCGCGGTGATGGCAAGGACCCGCCCGCCAGCAGTGACGACGGCTCCGTCCTGTAGCGCGGTTCCGGCATGAAAGACCACGGTGTCCTCATCCGCGGCAGCCACTTCCAGTCCGGTGATCTCCTTGCCGGTGTCATAGGTGCCCGGGTAGCCGCCGCTGGCCATGACGACCGTCACACACGCCTGGTCGCTGAACGTGATCGGTCCCACGCGGTCCAGACCACCGGTGGCACAGGCCAGCAACACCTCGCCCAGATCCGAGGTCATCCGGGGCAGGACCACCTGGGTCTCGGGGTCACCGAACCGCGCGTTGAACTCGATCACCCGCGGGCCCGATTGGGTCAGCGCCAGTCCGGCATACAGGACCCCGGCGAACGGGGTGCCCCGGGCCGCCATGTGATCGATGACGGGTTGAAGGACGGTCTGGTGCAGGTGGTCCACCATCTCGGCATCAACGGCTGGTACCGGCGAATAGGCGCCCATACCGCCGGTGTTCAGGCCGTGGTCGCCATCCATGGCCCGCTTGAAGTCCTGCGCAGGCTGAAGCGGAACGACCGTGGTCCCGTCCGACAGTCCAAACAGCGAACATTCCGGTCCCTCGAGGAACTCCTCGATCACCACGGCCGCGCCGGCGTCGCCGAAGATCTTGGCGACCAGGGCGTCATCGATGGCCTGCTCGGCCTCGATCCGGTCGGCACAGATCCGCACTCCCTTCCCCGCGGCCAGACCGTCAGCCTTGATGACGTAGGGCGGGGTGTAGCGGTCCAGTTCCGCCTTGGCACGCTCGGGGTCCGAGCCGCTCCAGTACCCGGCAGTGGGCACTCCCGCCTGGGCCATGACCTGCTTGGCAAAGGCCTTTGATCCCTCCAGTTGCGCAGCCTGGGCCGTTGGCCCAAAGGCCGCGATCCCGGCGGCCTGCAGCGCGTCGACCACGCCGGCCACCAGGGGTGCTTCAGGACCGATCACGACCAGATCGGCCGACACCTCCCTGGCCAGGTCCACCACGGCGGAGGGGTCCTCGACATCAACGCTCGCCAGTCGGGCGATCCCGGCGATGCCGGGGTTGCCGGGGGCACAGACCACGTCGTTGACGGAATCCGACCGTGACAACGCCCAGCACAGGGCGTGTTCACGCCCACCGCCGCCGATCACCAGGACACGCATGGGCCGATCTTCGCAGAGGCCGACGGGAGTGTCACACCGGCCGCCATCGACAGTTGAGGAAGGTTTGGCTCACGTCGCCGGTCCTGCCTGCAAGACACCTCTGACCCGGCTGATCGCATCAACCACGACGTCGGGAGCGAAGTTGGCGAAACACAGCCGAAAGAACCCAGGTTCAGCGATGTGGCAGGCCGATCCCGGGGTCAGGTTCACCCCCGTGGTCTCAAGGATCCGGCTCCACAGGTCGTGCTCGGCCTGCCATGTCGGGACCGCCAGGAATCCCCGCAGGTCGCACAGCACGAAGAACCCCGCCTGTGGTGTCAGGTGTGCAATGCCGGCCCTGGTCAGGGCCGCGGTCACCTCAACGGCAGTACTGGCCAGGCCCTCACGCATGCGGTCCAGGTAGTCCTGCACCCACTCCTGGTCGGCCAGCATCGCCGCCAGGACGTGCTGGGTGTGCCCACTGACCCCCGACCACACGCCCTGCAACGCAATGGCGTCGCGCAGGGCCTGGTTCTGGCTGATCAGCACCCCGCAGCGCAGACCGCTCATCCCGAAGTCCTTGCTGAACGCCCACACCACGTGCAGGTGGGAGCCCAAATCTTCACGCAACCTGCCGACGCTGACGAAGGGGTCAGGACCGAAGGTGGACAGGGCATAGATCTCATCGGCGATGACGTGCAGCCCCTTGTCCTCCGCCCACTCAAGCACTGCCTGAACATCCGCGGTAGCCATGACCTGACCCCTCGGGTTATCCGGGTTGGTCAACAGCAGCGCCTTGATGGGGGCGTCGGCCTGCGCCCGGGCCTCCTCCAACAGGTCGGGCGTCAGTCGGAACCCGTCACCGGCGGGTGTGGGTACCTCCACGATCCGCAGCCCCGGACGCACCTGCAGGTCCGGCCAGAACCCGGAATAGGAGGGTGTGGGCACCAGGATCCCGTCACCGGGATCGCCCAGTGCATGCCCGACCGCGTCCAGCACCCCGCCTGCCCCTGCCAGCACCTGTACATGAGAGGGGTCGACGGGACGCCCGAAAATGTGGCCTTCGAACAGGATCGCGATCGCCGCCCGCAGGGACTCCTTCCCCGCGAAATCGTCATAGGAGGCGACGTGGGCGGGAACTGCGGGAATGGTCTCCAACTTGGGGCGTAACAGCTCGAAGACCTGGTGGTTCTCGGCGATGCACAGTCCGACGTAGCCCTCGTCATGACACCGCGCGAAGTGGGCCTGGAGGTAGGTAGCAAGCCCGCCGGTGGCCATCCGCTGGCCGCGTTGGGACAGCGACGCGAGGGGGCCCTCGGCTGCGGGTGTCGAGTTCACCACGTCAACCCCGGCACGCCGCGATCAGCCCTGGGCGGCGCCGGCGGAAAAGTCGCCCTTGACCGTGTTGGTCTTGATCACTCGTACATCCGTGCTGCGGGCCAGCAGTTCGACTTCGGCAAACACCTCGTCGTCACCGCGGTCCTCATCAAAGACCCCGCCGGCACCCGCCACCGACAGCTTCGCGTCTTTCACCTTGGCCATGGCGTGATCCTACGCCGGGATTGACCGCGCCGTTGCCCGGGCAGGACGTCATCACCATGGCCTCCTACTCGGTGAACCCAGAAGGCGTCGCGAAGGCACGTGCGCTGATCGACGCGCGGCAGTATGTGCTGGACAGCCGCTGGGGAGATGTGCAGCCGACGGCAGACGAGGAGAACTCATTCCTTGACTCCCACACCTGGGAGGACTACCAGGCCAGTCACCTGGGTCTGACCGATGGCGCGACCGATGGGGGCCGCAGCCAGACAGTGTCCCCGTCCGACAAAGATCTCGCCAAACGGTGACCGTGGGGTGTATGCCTGTGCCACATGGATGCCCACATCCTGCTGGTCGAAGACGACCCGTCGATCCGTGAGACCACGACGTTGGGTCTGCGTGAGGCCGGGTTCATCGTGGGTACGGCCGCGGACGGCCCTCAGGGACTGCTGCGGTTCGAGGAGTTGCGGCCCGATTTGGTGCTGCTGGATGTCATGCTGCCTGGCCGCGACGGGTTGGAGGTCTGCCGCATCATCCGCCGGACCTCAAGTGTCCCGGTGATCATGTTGACCGCACGAGGCGACACGCTGGACATCGTGGTGGGTCTTGAATCCGGCGCCGATGACTATGTGACCAAACCCTTTGAGATGCCGATCCTGGTTGCCCGCATCCGGGCAGCCCTGCGCCGCACCCGGGAGGACGAACCCGCCGAGCAGGTCCGACTGGGCGACATCTCCATCGACGTCTCGGGCTTCGCCGCCTCACGGGGTGACGTCGAGCTGTCACTCAGCCCGACCGAGTTCAGACTGCTGTTGGAGTTGGCCCGTGCACCGGGCCGGGTGTTCACCCGGGAGGTGCTGTTGGAGCGTGTCTGGGGCTACAGCTACCTGGGGGACTCCCGCCTGGTCGACGTGGCGGTGCAGCGGCTTCGGGCCAAGATCGAGGATGACCCGCAACGGCCACGGCTGATTCTCACCGTTCGAGGTGCCGGGTACCGAGCAGCCCGTTGAGCCGGCGAACGGGGTTTCGGACACGGTTGACCCTGGCCCTGGTCGGGCTGGTGGCCGCCACGTCGCTGCTGCTGTCGGTCATCGCGTTTGTCCTGGTGCGACGGTCCCTGGAAGGACAACTGGTCGCCGACGCGACCGCACAGGTGCGCTTCAACATCGGCGTCCTGACTTCGTCGCAGCAACTGCCGTTGGGCTCGGACCGGGACGAATTCGAGGCCAGCGGCCTGATCGAACGCTTTGCCCTGCGTGGCACCGACGGGCTGTACGCCGACTTCGCTGGCGCTGATCCGTACGCCTCGGAAACCGGGCTGTTGGACACTCCCCAGGTCGTGGGCTCGGATTTCCTGCGGATCCTGGACTCGGGGGACATCGCCTTTGAGTTCGTGCAGGTGGCCGGCCGTCGGCTGCTTGCCGTGGGTGGCCTGCGGGCTGAAGACGGGCTGCGTCTGGTGTTCTTCTTCGACGCCGCCGTCCTTGACGGTGCCACCATCAGGCTTGCCCGGCTGCTGGCGGCAGGGTCGGTGATCGTGCTGATCGCAGGTGCGCTGACGGCCCGACGCACGGCCAGACGGGTCCTGCGCCCCATCGGACAGGCTGGCCTGGCCGCCCAGCGCATCGCGGCGGGAGATCTGGCCGCTCGCCTGCCCGTGGATTCTTCCGATGAGTTCGGCCGCTGGGCGGAAGCGTTCAACGTCATGGCAGCAGCCCTTGAGCAGGAGGTTGCGGCGTTGGAGGAATCAAGGGATCTCCAGCGACGGTTCGTGGCCGACGTGTCCCACGAGTTGCGGACACCTCTCACGGGTCTGGTCAACGCCGCTGGTCTGCTACAGGGCCGTCTGGACGGCCTCCTACCCACGCAACGGCGGGCCGCCGACATTCTGATCACCGACGTCGGACGTCTGCGCCGACTGGTCGAGGATCTGTTGGAGATCTCGCGTTTGGATGTCGCCGCTGGTGAGGTAGGCCGTGTGGAGACCGATATCGGTCGGTTCTTGGACGCCCTCATCCAGCAGCGTCTGCCCTCCGCGCAGTTTCGCCAGCGGAACCTGTCCCAGCAGGTGCTGTGCGACCCACATGGTTTGGAACGCGTCATCGGCAACCTGTTGGACAATGCCCGAACTCATGCCGAGGGTGCCGGAGTGGTGGTTGAGGGGTCGGTGGACCACCAGCTCCTCACCGTCCGGGTCGGCGATCGGGGCAGCGCCGCTGCGCAGCTGGACCAGCCCGACCTGGACGGCCTGTTCCAGCGTTTCACGACCGGCGATGCGTCACGCACCGGCCGGTCCGGCAGCGGTCTTGGCTTGGCCATCGCCCGCGGTCATGCCCGGCGTATGGGCGGTGACCTGCGGGTCTGGCCACGACCCGGCGGTGGTCTGGTCTTTGAGCTGCGGGTGCCTGTGACACAACCGTTACCCGACGGTGATGGCGCTGCGAACCCAGGCGCGGACAGTACCGGGGAAGCTGTCCCGTCTACTGAGGAGCCGCCATGAACGTCCCGAGCCGCACCATCGTGTTCCTGTTGCTGTGCCTGACCACAATGTCTGCCGCCTGCAGCGGTGGCGCGCAATCCGCCGGACCGGTGCCCACCGCTGGGCCTGCCGGCCTGGCCACCGCGGCCAGTCCCCCTGCGCCTGGTGAGGTGTCGGCCACCCCATCGGTCGTTCCGTCACCGGTCGCCTCCACGACGACGGGTAGTTCAACCGATAGCCCCCTCCCAGGATCCTCAGGTGGGGGCGAGGGCCGCCAGGTCACGGTCTTCTTCGTGGCCGACGGGACGTGGGCGGCCGGTGTCCAGCGGACAATCCCTGGATCCAGCGACGTTGCCGCCAACACCATACGAGCGCTGCTGGCAGGACCGACCCCGGTGGAGACTGCCGAGGGACTCTCCTCCTCGATCCCTGCCGACACCCTGCTGTTGGGCATCAGCATCCGTGACGGGTTGGCGAGCATCGACCTGTCCCAAGAGTTTGAGAACGGAGGAGGGTCCTTCAACATCCTCAGTCGGCTGGCGCAGGTCACCTACACGCTGGCGCAGTTCCCCACGGTGGACGCGGTGGCCTTCCGCCTTGATGGGCAGCCGGTCACGGTGTTCTCGGGTGAGGGTGTCGAGCTGGGCCACCCGGTCCGGCCGCAGGACTACACCTCGTTGTTGCCGTTGGCCCCTGCGGTCCCGCGGTGGGGTCAACCCGACCTGCCCTCGGTGACCGGGGTCAGTGACGACCGACTGCGTCGCGTCGGGTTGGTCGCCGCCGATGACGTCTTGAACGTGCGGTCGGCGGCGGGCGCGGGGAATCCGGTGATCGGAATGCTGCAGCCCGGAGTGGTCGTGCGCGTGACGGGCGTGGTGACCGACGTCGCCGGGTCAGAGTGGGCCCAGATCGATGTACCGGGTGGACCAGGATGGGTGAACGACCGCTTCCTCATCGCCGTCGTTGACGATGCGGCCTTCGCAGCCGACCTCAGGGTCAACGAGCTGCTGGATCGTCTGAGCTCGATCATGGCCGCAGGTGATGACCTCAGCCCGGTGGTGTCCAGACGTGGCCTGGCCATCGCCCACTTCGCTCCGCTACGGACCTTTGACCGCGCTGAACTGGCCACCCTGGTCACCGATCCCACAACCTATGCGTGGGGATCGGCAGCCCTTGAGCCCGATAGTCCGGAGTTGCCGCGTCGGACGTTCGGCCAGGCCGTCGCCCAGCGTTTCGTCTCTACCTATGACGACGCTGACACCATCGTGACCCGTGACGACGCCCGTCTGGGCGGTAACGGGACACCAGCGGAGTTCGCGATCCCTGCCGAGCTGTCCGGACTTCATTTCGTCAGCGTCTATGACAGTGGAGACAACCCCGAATACGGCGGTCTGGACTGGACGGCCTGGTACGTCTCTATCGACTATGAGGACGGCCAGCCGGTGGTGGTGGCCATGACCTTGAACGAGTGGTCGCCGTAGCTGGTCACCTACGGTGATGTCCAGCCTGCCGGGTCCTCAATCGAAGGACACCCTGAGCGCTTCAACTTTCCGTTATCTGCGGTCTCGCGCGCGTACGGGTGACGCTGGGGACGACAACCTTGCCCCGGAGCAGTTGCTGGACCTGCAGACTCAAAGTGCGGGACCGGGTCTTCGAGGCGTTGGTATCGCTCGCGAACTTTCGCGCGGTTCGGCCCTGCTCGGCAGACTATGCGGCGATGGAAGCCGCCGGTAGCTCTGGTCGTCCCCGTGTCTTGCCTGCTCTGGCAGCCTCTCTGGCGATCGTGGTGCTTTGGCTGGTGGTGGTGTGGGTGAGCACGACTGTCGCCCAGGCAGTTCGGCCTCCCCCGTGCTTCGGCATCGGTTTCGGATGTTCATTGGATGCATCCGCCGCGACGCTGCTCACCGGTGTTGTGGTCGGGGTACCGGCACTCCTTGCAGCCTGGGTGGTGACAGTGATCGGGTGGGCGGCGTCAGCCCGAGCCAGCTCAGCGAAGACTCGACGCTGGCTGGTATGGGGTGCGCCCGCGGTCCTGACCATGGCGGCGGTGGTCCAGGCCATTGGATCGACGGTGGGCGAGTTGCTCGGGTAGCCCACCGGTTTCTACTCAGCGTCTGCCAGGCGCCCGGCGATGTCGCGGGCGATGGGTTGTGTATCCAGACGCGGGTTCTGCGGGTAGTCGGCGTGGCTCAGAACCACCAGCGTCCGACCCTGGCGGACCGCCACCATCCGTGTCGCCAGATCCGGGTCGGACTCGGCGAAGCCGCCCGGCGCAGTGTCGAAGTGATCAGCGGCCCAGGCGGTGTCGGCAAAGGACAGATCCTGTCCCTCGGCACCCCAGCCGGCCAGGACCTCACGCAGTGTCTGGGTCATCTGCTCGGCCGTTTCCTCGTCGGGGAACACCGCGACCATCTGGGACAAGCCCTGAGCCAGCAACCCCAGCGACTCCTCCTCCATCTCCTCGGGACCCAACACCACCAGTTCACCCGCCTGAGCTGACTCGGCGATCATCCGGGCGCGTTCGCACGGTTCCTCAGATCCCGCCAACTGGTCGCAGCGCGGGAGGAAGGGGTCGGCCCACGGCATCTCGAGCCAGACGAACCAGTTGTCGAGGTGGTCGCCCAGCACTGACTGGGCCACCGGTGAGGGCAGTTGTCCTTCTGCTGCAGGGGGTGTCGTTTCCGCGGGTTCACGGTCCTGCCCGTCGGCTGCGTCGCCCTGTTCCGCGCCCTGTTGGCTTGCGCCGGCACACGCGGCACCCAGCACAGAGAACAGAATCCCAGCACAAACAAGTACGTGGCGGCTCATGGGTCCTCAATCTGTTGTTGGATCAGGATGGCTAGCTGTTCCTGACCTGCAGCGTTCGGATGGAACGAGCTCGGATTTGCTTCCACCGGCGGCCAGGCAAACGTTCCTTCCACTCTAAGGCCGTTCATGCACGCATCGGATGTTGTCAGTTCACAACCGCTGAAGGCGTCGTGCGGGTCGACGAACTCCACTCCATTGGCCTCGGCCACATCCCGTAGCTTGTCGTTGTACTCCCGAAACATGTCATTCATCCACGCCTGATCCTCGGTGCTGATCCGAGACAGACAGCCAAATGGGTTGCAGCCGTAGGTCCACTCCTCATCCGGGGGATCGGGGAAGAACCTCGGGTACCCAAGAGCAATGACTCGAGCGTCGTGGTCACCCGCCATGACCTCCTGCAGCAGGTCATCGAACTCGTCAGCAGCCGCATCCATTCGTGCGCGAACTGCCTCCGTATCCCCGCAGATGTCACCGCCCAACCGGCCGTCGGTTGCGCAGGAGGTGATCGCATCGGTCCAGCCGGTGTCGTTGCCGCCGATGCCGACCGTGATCAGGCTGGCGTTCTCGGTGATGGCCTGGATCTGTGGGTCCTCGCCATGCTGACCCTCCTGTCCGTTGACATTGTCGATCGTCGCGCCCGAACACGTCACATTGACCACGTCACCACCGAAGTCATTGGTATCAGCAAGAACGCTGGGATACCCGTTGGCCGAGCGGTGGCAATTCGATTCGCCGTACTCCCCCGCGCCCTCGCCGGAGGAGAAGGAGTCGCCGATGGCGATGTAGTCACCCCTCGTGGCCTCCTCCAGTGGCGTCAGTGCCTCATCATCGTCCTGGCCGTTCTCACTGCCCCCGCCCTGGTCACTGTCCCCGCTCTGGTCACTGTCCCCGCTCTGGTCATTCTCCCCGCCCTGGTGACTGTCCCCTACCTCGTCGCTATCGCATCCACTCTGCTCGGACCCTGTCACGCCCGAGCTGACAGCGTCGACCAAACACCGGAAGCGATCGGCGACGCTCTCCCCGATAGCGGGCGCTACAGACAACAGAGCAACAATGATTGCGACCACGACGGCAGCGATGCCGAGCCATTCAACCGTGGTCTGGCCCGAATCACGCGGAGCTCGGCAACCCACCACGGGCTTCAATTCGCTGCACCCGTCGGACATGCATCTATTGTCCAGACGATTCGCCGCCGGGCCAGGGCCTAACGACCCAAATCCAGTCGGCTCCAGGGGCCCAGACAGTTGGGCCCCCTGGATCCGTTGGGTAGCCGGCCGTTGGCTGTGGCTGTCCATGAACGGCCTCGACCGACATAGTCCCAATCGTAACGGTTGGGGATTTTGGACTGTGACGCGCACCGGCCAGCCACTCCAGAGCATCCGATGATCAGGACCACCTACGCCGTAGCACCGCCGACCTTGAAAACGCGCCAACTGCGTGGCATCATGGGTTCCTTGCTGGCCCCTCCCTTGAGGGGCTTGGGGACCCGCGAGGGTCCCCATTTTACTTTGAGGACGGTGGCGCCATGAGCCGCTGCGGAATCTTCATCGATGCTGGGTATCTCTTCGCGGAGGGCGGCAAACTCTGCCTCGGAACGCGTTCCCGCTCCAAGATCGTCATAGACGCCTCAGGGTTGGTCGAGATGTTGGCGGGACGAGCGACTCGTGAGACTGTCACGGGGGTCTTACGGACGTATTGGTACGACGGAGCAAGAGACGGAGTCCCCAGCACCCAGCAACTGATGGTAGCTGCGTTGCCGAACGTGAAGTTGCGGTTGGGTCGTGTCAACTCACGTGGAGAACAGAAGGGCGTCGATGCCCTGATCTACCGGGACCTAATGACGTTGGCAAGGGAACGAGCGATCAGCGACGCATATTTGCTATCGGGCGACGAAGACCTGCGGGAAGGCGTTCGATCCGCCCAGGACCTTGGTGTTCGGGTGTCGCTGATCGGTATCAGCCCGGTCGGAGAGAGCTTCAACCAGTCGCAATCGCTCGTCCACGAAGCGGACACCGTGAGCACTCTGTCCGCCAGTGACCTCGGCCCCTTCTTTGTGGCGCGAAGGCTCCCATCCGGCGTTTCGACGAATCAACCCCGCAACGTCGTCCGAGAGTCGGCAAGAGCATTTGCCTCAGACTGGGTAAGCCGGGTTGACAACGCCGACTTGGACGCCCTGCATGCCGTGCGTCCGTCAATACCGAAGCCTCTGGATGTTGATCTGATCACCCAAGTCGAACAGGACCTTGGGATGGTGCTTCGAGGAAGCGAGGATCTGAGGCGAACAGCCCGATCTGCCTTCTGGGATGCGATTCCTGCCGGATCCAGCAACTGAACCATTCATGGACAACGTTGCGAGGTCGACAACAGTTCGTGGGCCGGGCGGGGCTCGAACCCCGATGGCGTCTGCGCTTCATAGGCTTGGATGCCTCAGCGTTCTGGCGCAGTGTCGATCCCCGGAACCGCCCTTGAGCCCGACAGTCCGGAGTTGCCGCGCCGGACGTTCGGCCAGGCCATCGCCCAGCGTTTCGTCTCTGCCTACGACGACGCTGACACCATCGTGACCCGTGACGACGCCCGTCTGGGCGGGAACGGGACACCGGCCGAGTTCGCGATCCCCCCGAGTGTCCAGACTGTCTCACCTACAGTCTTTCTGGACACATCGGACAGACCGGGGTAGGATGGGCGCATGGCCACGGTGCTCAATCTCACCCCAGGACCCGTCGTCGAGCCCCGCCTCGATAGTGCCAGGACGGAGGTCGCACGGCTGGTCAACGCCGCACGTGCGGCGTTGCTGGGGTCGGGGACCGCGATCACCGTCGAGCAGTTCGCCGAGGCCCGCAACACCAGCTTGGCCGCCGCCCGCAAATGGGTGTCTCGCCGACGACTCGCCGGCGAACTCGTCACCGTCATCCATGAGGGCACCCTCCTGATCCCGGCGTTCCAGCTCGACGACGCATTCGACATCGACCCTGCCGCCGCAGAAGCCGTCGGCCGGCTTGTCGCCTACGGGATGTCGGGCTGGGCGGTCTGGGACTGGGCGGAGGTCCCCAACGGCTGGCTGGACGGCGAGACACCCGCAGACCTGCTGCGGGCGGGCCGTATCGACGAGGTCGTCATCGCCATCGACGGGCTGACCCACAACACATGACCAACCCACCGTGCGGCCGGGCGTCCTGCCCGGTGGCCGACCCGACCGCCGAACGGCTGCGGAAGCTCAGGTCGGTCGTGTGGTCCGCCGGGGCCCGGCTGCGGCGCGGGCATGCCACCGCACACCCCGACCCGACCGTGCTCGTGCCCGGACTGGGCAATACCAGGTTCGCCCCGATCGACGGGGTCGCCCACAGCTACGTCGCGTCCACCAGCGTCGCCGCGCTGCTGGAATCTGCCTTCCACACCGCCGCACCCCCCGCACCCAGGATCCCACTCGCCTCGCTGGGCCGGTGGATGGAGTCAGACGTGGTACTCGCCCAGGATGTCCGACTGGTCGACCTTCGCGACCCAGAACTCGGGCGGCTCGGGATCGGCCGGGACGAACTGGTCGCAACGACCCCTGCGCACTACCCGTGCACCAGACGGTGGGCCACCGCCCTGAACGGACGCAGCATCGGCGGGCGCACGACCTCCGGGCTGGTGTGGGGCTCACGGCAGGTCGAGGCCCGATCCGCCGCGCTCGCCCGGCGGCCGGCCGTCCGCGAGCTCATGGAGGTGGCATCGTCCGACGTCGCCCTCATCTGGGCACCACCGGCCCCGGTCGGGATCCTCGCGGCCGGCACGGGTGGTCTGGGACCCCTGGACCGGGGCGAGGGCCTGGACTTCGTGCTCGACCTCGCTGCCGCACTCGGCATCGTCATCCACTGACTATTCGGGCTGGCCGCGACCTTCGCGACTACAAGTCTCGTTCCAGGGTCTGACGTCGGGCCGGTCCCACACTGACCCAGCGGATGGGCACCCCGATCAATTCCTCCAGCCGTTCGACATACACCTGGGCGTTCTTCGGCAGGTCGCCGTAACTGGTGACCTCGGTGATGTCCTCGGTCCAGCCTGCCAGGTCCTCATAGACCGGCTCGGCGTGGTGGAACGCCGTCTGGTGGGGTGGGAAGTGCTCGAACTCACGGTCCTGGTAGCGATAGGCGCGGCACACCTTCAGGGTGTCGAAATCGCTGAGGACGTCGAGCTTGGTCAGGAAGTGCTCCGTCAGCCCGTTGACACGCCCGGCATAGCGGGCCAGCACCGCGTCGAACCACCCGACTCGTCGGCGTCGACCTGTGGTCGTGCCGTATTCCTGGCCGACCTGGGTCATGCGCTCGCCGATGTCGTCGTGCAGTTCGGTGGGGAAGGGCCCCGACCCGACCCGCGTGACATAGGCCTTGGTGATCCCGATCACGTTGGTGATGTGCTTGGGCCCCATGCCGGCACCCGTCATCGCACCGCCGGCGACGGGATTTGAGGAGGTGACGAAGGGATAGGTGCCGTGGTCAAGATCAAGCAACGTTCCCTGCGCCCCCTCAAGCAGGATGTTGTCGCCCCTTTCCAACCCCTCGTGCAGCAATTGGACGGTGTCCGCGATGTAGGGCTGAAGCCGTTCGGCGTAGACGGCATATTCGGTCTCGATCTCCGATGCCTTCATAGGCATACGGTTGTAGACACGGGTCAGCATGGCGTTCTTGTGCTGTAGGGCCGCGTCCAGTTTCTGCCGGAAGATCTTCATGTCGTACAGGTCCTGGACCCGCAACCCCACCCGGCTGGCCTTGTCGGCATAGCACGGTCCGATTCCCCGCTTGGTGGTGCCCAGTTTCTGACGGCCCAGGCGTCGTTCGGTCAGTGCGTCGATCTCGCGGTGATAGGGCATGATCAGGTGTGCGTTTCCGCTGATCTTCAGGCGGCTGACGTCAAGTCCCTGCTCGACCAGCCCGTCCAGTTCCTCAAGCAGCACCCCCGGATCAACCACCACGCCGTCTCCGATGACCGGTGTGACGTGCGGATACATCACCCCGCTGGGTACCAGGTGCAGTTTCAGCGTGGTGTCGCCGACGATGATGGTGTGGCCGGCGTTGTTGCCGCCCTGATAGCGCACGACGAACTGGACGTCGTCTGCCAGCAGGTCGGTGGCTTTGCCTTTGCCCTCGTCGCCCCATTGGGTTCCGACGATCACGATGGCAGGCATGTCATACTCCCGGGTTCGAGTTATTCCGGACGGCGGCAGCGGCCGACGGACCGACCAACCCTACCTGTCCGGTTTCAGACGAGGGGCGCGAACAGGTCGGCCACGTTGCCGTCCGGATCAAGGACCGAGGCATAACGCTGGTCCCAGGGCGCGTCGAAGGGATCCACATGGCTGTCATAGCCGGCCTGGACGATGCTGGCGTGGACCGCGTCGACTTCCGCAGGCGAATCGCACAGGAACGCCAGGGTGGTGCGGGGCGACCCTCCCTCGGGCGGCCGCCACTCACTGAAGGTCTGCATCATCTGCTCGGTGTCGACCATCAGACGCAGGCCGTTGGGCATGCTCGCCTCGACATGCCCCTCACCGCCCTCGGGAAACGGCACGCCCAGCAGGCGATAGAAGCGGAGGGTGGCATCCAGGTCGCTGGCGACGATGCCTATGGCGTCAAGTTGTGGCATGGCAGCAACCTACGCCGTCGGTGTGACAGCGGGAAGGGCTGGTGCTGCCTACGCTGATCCGATGACCCCCGATCCGCGTTTCGTTGTCGTGGGTGCGGGGGCGATCGGCGGGACCCTGGGGAGGTACCCAATCGGGACCGATCAGACCGCAGAGGTGTTAGGCACGGGAACGTCGAGACGGTGGCCTTGAACGGCGAAATCTGCCTGTTGGGCCGACTCCATGGTCTGGCCACCCCCGCAAACGAGTTGGTGTGGTCTGGTCTGAAACCCTCGCGCTGATCGCCGCAGGAGACCCCGTCGGCAGCCGTTCGCAGGAGCAACTGCTGGCCCGACTGGACGCCTAGTTCCACCTGGGATCGCGCCCGAAGTCGGCTATGGCGGGTTTAGGCCCCGATCGCGCCCCTAAACGCCGCGCGTTCGACGGAGCGCGCCTGTCCCTAGGCGGCCTTGCGGTAGCCCATGACGGCCAGGGGGACGGCCACCAGCAGGATGCCGATGATCCAGACCAGAGCGGTCCACACGTCCGTAGCAGTGGGGCCGCCGTTGACCAGGGCGCGGATGGCGTTGACCACCGCGGTCACCGGGGAGTTGTTGGCAAAGGCCTGGAGCCAGCCAGGCATCGACTCCGTCGAGGTGAACGCCGAGGAGGCGAAGACCAGCGGGAAGACCCAGATGAACCCGCCTGCCTGGGCAGTCTCGGCGTCCGGCGCGCGCATGCCGATGTTGGCGCTGACCCAGCTGAAGGCGAAGGCCATGAACACGCCCAGCAGCACCGCTCCGACTGCGGGCATGAACCCTGCGGAGAAGCGGAAGCCCAGCAGGTAACCGACGCCGACCATCAGCAAGGTGGTGAACAACGTCCTGGTGGCATCGGCGATGGTGCGGCCCGCCAGCACGGCCGAGCGGGCCATGGGCAACGACCTGAAGCGGTCGACGATGCCGGCGCGGAGGTCCTCGTTCAGCGCGATGCCCGACTGGGTCGACCCGAACATGGCCGTCTGCACGAAGATGCCGGCTCATCCATGAACAGCACCGTGGGGCGGCCGACCAGCGAGGCGGCCAGGTCCAGTCGGCGGCGCATTCCACCGGAGTAGGTCTTGACCGGCCGGTAGGCGGCCTCGGTCAGCTGGATCCGCTTCCAGCACCTCCTCCGCCCGACGCCGCGCCTCCTTGGTACTGAGGTGGTACAGGCGGCCCACCATGACCAGGTTCTCGATGCCGTACAGATCAGGGTCCACAGCGGCGGATTGACCGGCCAGGCCGATCACAGACCGAAGCGCCATGGTGTCTTTGGTCACGTCAAGCCCCGCGACCGTGGCACGGCCGGAATCCAGGCGCAGCAACGTGGTCAGGACCCGGACCAGCGTGGTCTTTCCCGCACCGTTGGGTCCGAGCAGTCCCAATACCGCGCCCCGCTGGACCTCAAGGCTGACGCCGTCAAGGGCCTTGACGTCCCCGAAGGAACGCCGGACCTCCTCGACGGTGATCATCGCATCTGACATGTGTCGCCTCCTCAACTCCTGGGACCGACGGGGCCGAGTGCCACGCGACCGGCGTACGCCACCGTAGCCATAACAGTTTAAGTTGGCAACTATTGAGAAGTTCGACTATGGTTAAGCTCATGGAAATGGCAGTGGAGCGCGAAGACGTCAGCCACGGCGGGGTCGTCAAGGACGTCGTGCGGATGACCTTCGAGCTGGCGGGTCGCCTTTGGGCCCACATGGATCGGTGTGCCGGGGAGCTGGATCTCACACCCATGCAGGCTCGGGCCCTGTTCCACACCCACGTGCCCGTCCCCATGCATCACATGGCCAAGTCGCTGCACTGCGATGCCAGCAACATCACCGGGATCGTTGACCGTCTGGAGGAGCGCGGCCTGATGGCACGGGTGATCGACCCACAGGACCGGCGCCGCAGAAACCTGGTGGTGACCGACAAGGGGCGGGCGGTCACCGGCGAACTGAAGCAGCTTTTGGGCCAGAAGAACCCGATCCTCAATCTGGACCCGGGTGAACTGGATGTCCTGCACGGTCTACTGCAGCGGATCCTGGATCCAACTCAGGACAGCTGAAGGGCCCTGGTCACCATCTCGGCATCGGTGTTGCCACCCGAGCACACCACGGCCACGGTTCGGTCGCGCACCTCAATGCGTCCCATCAGAGCGGCGGCCAGCGCGATCACACCACCGGGCTCGACCACGATCTTCAGTTCCTCCGCGGCAACCGCCATGGCCTGCAGTGCCTCTTCATCGCTGACGGTCACCACACCGGTCAGCAACCGTGAGGTGATCGGCCAGGTCAGCCGACCTGGGGTCGGGGTCTGCACCGCGTCACAGATCGACCTCGCCCGCGGGTCGTTTACCACCGGCTCGCCGGCCTCGAGCGACCGTCTGGTGTCGTCGAAATCCACCGGTTCCACGCCATACCGCAAGGTGTCAGGCGACTCGGCCTCAAAGGCCAGCATGCATCCGGCCGTCAGACCGCCGCCGCTGATGGGGACGGCAAAGGCATCCAGTCGGGCTCCGGCCTCGGCGGCCTGGCGGATGACCTCAAGCCCAAGGGTGCCCTGGCCCGCGATGATGTGCGGATCGTCATACGGCGGCACCACGACCAGGTCCCGCTCGGCGGCCAACGCCCGACCGACGGCCTCGCGGTCCTGGCTGTAGCGGTCGTACAGCACGACCTCGGCGCCGTACTCGCGGGTGTTGCGGATCTTGATGGCGGGGGCATCGCTCGGCATCACGATCACTGCGCTGACCCCGAACAACTGGGCAGCATGGGCGACGGCCTGGGCGTGGTTACCGGAGGAGAACGCCAGCACCCCGCGTTCCTGTTCCTGGACCGTCAGTCGGCTGATCCGATTGATCGCTCCCC
Organism: Euzebya sp.; assembly: GCA_051004735.1. GTDB lineage: Bacteria > Actinomycetota > Nitriliruptoria > Euzebyales > Euzebyaceae > Euzebya. The sequence goes on from JBPCKA010000093.1 coordinate 19,975, forward strand.
GAAACTTGAAGGCGCCCACCCGTTGCAACGACTCGGCTTTCACCAGCAGACGCCCACCCAGACGGGCGTTCAGCCGTGGGGATTCCAGCAGCGGGGTGACCACGGCGTAGGGCGCGATCGCCTGTGCCGCCTCACGGACCTCCACGATCGTTGGAGGGGTGTCGTTCATGGTCGTCGCCGCGGGCAGACCGGCAGTGCGCGGATCTCGACCGACTCAGCTGCGCTCGATGCGAAAACGGATGCGGATGTGTGAGTGGAACTCAGAGATCTCGGTGCCGTCAACCACTGCCGAGGTCTCAAGGACGTCAAAGCCCTGGATCCCGCGGATGGTCTTGGCTGCCTCACGCAGGGCCTTGGTGGCCGCGTCCTGCCACGACTCCGTCGATACACCTACCAGGTCGATCGTCTTGATGACGGCCACAAGTGGTCCTGTCGTGTCGGGGGTCGGGCGAGCAGATGCTAGCGGTCGCCAGGCGACATGATGAAACTCCCCAGGCGCTAGCCTTGTGCCCAAGGACCGACCAGGACAGATGACCGCACCGCCGGAGGGTAGGACAGCCGTGAGCACGATCGACACCATCAACGAACTGCTGGGTGAGGATGCCAGCGACCTGCTGGAGCACAAGGCCGTGGTGGACACGGGGATGCTGAACCTGCCCGGCGGTGACGTGGTCGACCGGATCTACGCCGACACCGACCGCAACAACCGGGTGCTGGGCAATCTGGAGTGGCTGATCCAGCACGGGCGCCTTGGCGGGTCCGGCTACGTGTCAATCCTGCCGGTGGATCAGGGCATCGAGCATTCCGGCGGTGCCTCCTTCGCCCCTAATCCGGCGTACTTCGACCCCGAGAACATCATCCGACTGGCCGTGGATGGTGGGTGCAACGCGGTCGCCTCGACCTTCGGGGTTCTGGGCGCGACCAGCCGCAAGTGGGCGCACAAGATCCCCTTCATCGTCAAGATGAATCACAACGAACTGCTGACCCACCCCAACACCTTCGATCAGATCAGCTTCGGCAGCGTCCAGCAGGCCTACGACATGGGCGCGGCCGGTGTGGGCGCCACGATCTACTTCGGCTCTGAGGAGTCAGACCGTCAGATTGTTGAGGTGGCACACGACTTCGCCGAAGCCCACCAACTGGGCATGTTCACCGTGCTGTGGTGCTATCTGCGCAGTCCCGGGTTCAAGGTCGACGGCACCGACTACCACGCAGCGGCGGACCTGACGGCCCAGGCCAACCACCTGGGCGTGACGATCCAGGCCGATATCATCAAGCAGAAGCTGCCCGAGAACAACGGCGGCTACCAGGCGCTGAACAGCGGAGATTCCAGCTACGGCAAGCTTGATCCCAAGATCTATACCGAGCTGGCCAGCGATCACCCCATCGACCTGTGCCGCTACCAGGTGCTGAACTGCTACGCGGGTCGCATGGGCCTGATCAACTCCGGCGGGGCATCCAGCGGAGCCAGTGACAAGGCCGAGGCAATCAGGACCGCGGTGATCAACAAGCGCGCCGGTGGGATGGGACTGATCAGCGGGCGTAAGGCCTTCCAAAAGCCGATGGCCGAGGGGGCAGAACTCCTGAACGCCGTCCAGGACGTCTACCTGTGCCAGGACGTGACGATCGCCTGAGGTGTCAATGGGAGGGGTCCCCGCTTGCGGGGAGGGAGTCCACCTGGACACTGAGGTGTGGATCCGATCAGGGAGGGTATGACGGGTTGTCTCCAACCTCCTACTACCCCGATCGGAGAGCTCAGATGAGCCGTACGACCATCGCAGCCCTGATACTCGCCCTAGTCGTGCTGGCCACCGCCTGTGCCAGCGACGACCCGGCGGTCGAGACCGCTGTCAGCGACAGCCCGGCCACCCCTGCAGACGCCGGCGTCGTGGACGCGCCGACAGCCGCTGATGCGGGGGCGGATCCTGCCGGAGAGTTCGCCGCCGACCTGACATTGACCGGCGACGCGGAGGTGCCCGGACCGGGCGCGGACGCCAGCGCGGACGTGACCCTGACCATCAGCGGCGGCCAGGCGTGCCTGACCGGTGACGCCGCCGACGTCGGTGCCATCCAGGCCGGTCACATCCACGAGGGTGATGCCGAAACCGCCGGTGGTGTCGTGGTGGACCTGGGCGTGACCACCGACGACAGCGGAGCCGTTGACAGCTGTGGCGACATCGACGACGCCACCGCCTCAGCCGTGGCCGCGGACCCCGCCAACTTCTACGTCAACCTGCACACCGCGGACTTCCCCGACGGTGCCGTCCGCGTCCAGATCGGCTAGGTCGCGAGCCGGCTCTAACGCGGCGGGTCGGCCCAAACCGCGCGGAGGGCCGGGCTCCAACCGCGCACAAGCCGGCCCAACCCGCACACATTGCCGACCCAAACCGCACACATTGCACATGACGCACCGTATCGCTGATCACCGAGTGCCATACACGCAGGTCACAGCGGTGGTATAACCCCGATTCCCACACATTGACCAGGCTTGACCTTTCACCGTGGGCACAGCCTGGTCAATGTGTGTTGTTCGTGGGGGTCAAAGAAAGACCCGGAGGGTGGGATGCGGCCGAGTTCAGCCTTGTTGGACCGGCGGGAGGTCCCGCGGTCGCACGTAGTGGGACGGTGTCACTGCTGGTGACCCCTCATCACATCCTGCGGTGCAGTCAAACTCCACCTCGAACATGAATGGCCACTGTTTGCCCGTGATCAGCCAGGTGTCGGTAACCGGGTCATAGGCGATGCCGTTAAGCACGGCGCCTGACTTGGGGTCCTCGATGAACCTGCCGGCCTCATCGGCCAGAGCCGAGACGTCGACCTGCGTCACCACCGTCCCGGTGTCGGGATCGATGACCACGATCGTGTTGGTGTTCCACACGTTGGCCCACACCAGACCGTCGACACACTCGATCTCGTTCAGCTCATCGACCGGCTGACCGTCAAGGGTGACGGTGACGCTGGCCAGAACCTCGAAGGTATCGAGGTCGCGTTGGGTCAGGGTGGGGGTGCCGTTGGACATGATCAGTCGATCGGGCTGGTCACAGATCCCCCAACCCTCACCCTCATAGACAAACTCGCCCGTCTTCACCAAGGTGTCCACGTCATAGACCAGGGCGGTATTGGAGCGCCAGGTCAACTGGATCAACCGGTCATCCACGACGGTCAGACCCTCGGCGAAGTAGTCGCCCACGACCGGATCCCGCAGCACTTCCCGCAGTGCGCTGCCATCCGAGGGGTCGATCTGTGTCAGGGTGATCTGTTCGTCCGTGGCGAACAGGCCGCGACTCTCAAAAAGTCGGTCCCCGTCGAACTCAAGGCCCTGGGTGAAGGCGGTGCGGTCATGTGGACGTCGGCCGATCTCACGAACACGCAAGTGCGTTCCCGCCGGGACCGATGCCGCGAACGTTGCCGGGGACGCCGAGGTTGCTGGGGAACCCGAGGCTGTCGTGTCGTCGCCATCGGACTGTTGCGCGTCGGCGGTGGCGTTGTCGGCAGTGGTGCGGTCCGCGGTGCCGGTCGCGGTCTGCCCGGGGGCGCATGCGGCCAGCAGCACCAGCAGCAGACAGGCGAGCGCGAGGGAGGGCGAGGGACCAGACACCTGCCCAACTGTGACACCTTCCGTGGCCCTTGGCACTCAGGTGGTCAACGGACCCGCACCGCACCCTGCCCGACCGACGCGGACGGCGAGTTGCTCTCCACCCACCTCGCCTGCACGTCGAGGTGGCAGGATTAGGCTGGACGGCGTGAAGAGCATCGACGACCGAGCATTGCGCGCGGCCGCCGTCGCGGCTGGCCTGACCCGCCTTCGACAGGCTGGCATCGACGGCGCACTCGCGCGTCTCTGCAAGCGGTTGGGTGTCGAGTTGCTGACCCTCCACGGGAGCGCCGCCCGTGGCGACGACCAGCCGCAGGACCTTGACCTGGGGGTGCTCTTCGGCTCCGACGAGCTCGCCCGCCACGGGATGGTCCCCCTCGTCGCCGCGCTGGTCGAGCTCGCACCGCTGCGCAGGGCTCAGCTGGAACAGCTCGCGTCATGGTTAGCGGCGACCGATGAACCGACCGCTGGTTCCCGACACCGTCCAGGCGAAGCTCGTGCGGATCGACGCGCTGGTCCGGCGCCTGGTGAGAACGTGTATCCCAAGGAGGTCGAGGACCTATTGGCCAGCCGATCCGACCTGGTCGAGGTGGCCGTGATCGGCGTGGACGACCCGGATTTCGGTCAGCGTCTGGTCGCCTTCATCGTCCCGCGTGATCCGGCTGACGCCCCCACCCCTGAGCAGATCAAAGACCATGCCAAGCAGCATCTGGCCAGGTTCAGCGTCCCGCGTGACGTGATCGTGCTGGATGAACTGCCGCGTAACCCGACCGGCAAGGTGATCGCCCGTGAATTGCGTGCCACCCTGGAAGGCACGTCCGCGGGATGACTGCTGGCCGGTGACACCCCGCTTGCCGCTCGCACGGCGCAAGCCCTGTACAACAGGGATCAATGGCGCACGCTCCTGCCCACCTGGGCGGTGATCGTGCTGGGGACGGTGGTACTGGTCATCGGTGGTGGGCGGGGGTGGATTCGGCGACCCGCCTGGTGCCCGGACTGGCCTCGATGAAGGCCAACACGGCGGTGTGCTCCAGCGGCGCCGGTGTGGCGTTGGTGCTACCGCGCGACAACGGGCAGGACGCCTTGGAATACCTGCTGCGCACCCGGGATGCCACCGGACCCCCCTCACCAGAGTTGATCCTGCTTGACCTGAACCTGCCCGGCCTCAGCGGGTTGGACATCCTGGAGCGGATCAAGGTCGACACGGCACTAAGACAAATCCCGGTGGTCGTGATGACCAGTTCCTCTGCCCCTCTGCTGAGGACTGGCCTGGTTGGTCAGTCGCCATCCCAGGGTTGCAACGTCGCCTCCAATTCCTCCCAGGCGCCATCCCAGATCGCAATCTGCCCCTGATCGTCGAAGGTGAGCAGGACCCGACCGTGCTGGCCGTAGGTGTGCGCATCGGCGCGGAACCACACCGTGTAGGACAGGCCACCCCGGTCACCCACCACGAACACGTCATCGACCTTCGCGATCTCTCGACGGCCGCCGTAGGCCATGAAGAACGCGGTGATTGCAGAATGACCGACTGCGGGAGGCTGACCGGGCTGGTCGGTCAGGACGCCGTCGTCGGCGAACACCTCAACCAGGTCTTCCGGCTCACCGGTGAAGGCACTGACCACCAGGTCGGCCAGTTCCGCCGAGGTCACGACGCTCCTGCCAGGGCCTGTGCCAGATCCTCCCACAGGTCCTCGACGTGCTCGATACCCACCGACATGCGGATCAGGCCCGCCGGCGTTCGTTCTTCGCCCGCTTGCCGGTTGCGCCGTTCCATCGAGGTCTCGACCCCGCCCAGACTGGTGGCGTGCACGATCAACCGAACCGCTCCGCAGACGTGGTCGGCCGACTGGGCACTGGGCAGCACGAAGGACATCAACGCCCCATAACCGTCCATCTGCCTGGTCGCGATGTCATGGCCGGGGTCGCTCGGCAGCCCCGGATAGTGCACACGCTGAACCAACGGGTGGTCATGCAGACGTTCTGCCAGGGTCTGCGCGGTCGCCATCGAGCGCTGCATCCTGACGTCCAGGGTGCGGATCCCCCTCACGGCCAAGAAGCAGTCCATGGGACCGGGGATCGCGCCGTGCAACCCCCGGTGGGCCCGCAGCGCCTGGACCATGCGTGGGTCGCGGGTCACCACCGCACCCATCAGCAGATCGGAGTGTCCCGCCAGGTACTTCGTCACGGAATGGACCACGATGTCGGCACCAAGTTCCAGTGGGCGCTGCACGACAGGCGTGGCCGCGGTGGAGTCCACGACGAGCAGGGCTTGCTTCGCACTGGTTCCCTCCGCCAGGGCCCGCAGATCCGCGACACTGATCAGGGGATTGGTCGGGCTTTCAGTCCACAGCACACCGTGGGCAGGCAGCGCGTCGAGTGCTGCCTGGGTGTCAGCGATGTCGACACTCTCGGTGAACAGCCCGGTGGTGGCCTCAAGCAGGCTGCGGGTGCCGTGATAGCCGTCCAGAGGTTGGACCACCGCCGGTCGACCCACCACCGCCGTGGCCACCACGGCCGAAATGGCGGCCATGCCCGAGGCGAACACGACGGCCGTTCCACCTTCCAGGGCTCCGATCACCTGCTCGACGGCGGTGAAGCTGTCGTTGGTGAAGCGGCCATACTCCACGTCCTTTGGGGCGCGCAGCACCGAGGCGAAGACGGGTGGTTGGGATAGAGGCTGCCCGGGCTCTGCCGGTGGACGCCCTGCCTCGACGGCGACGGTGGCACAGCGGAAGTTCTCGACCATGGCCGACCACACTACGCCTGGCCGGCGCAGGGGCCGGGTGGACGGTGGGGGAGCGATGGGAGGTCTGCCCGCTGTCGCGTAGGATCGTTGGCTGTGTCTGGCGAAGCGTCTCCCGTGCCCGGCGACCTAGATGTCACCGTCGTGTTGCCTGCCCTCAACGAGGGCGGGCACATCGGTGCTGAGGTTGACCGGATCACCGCGGCGCTCAAGGACAGCCCCTACACATTTGAGATCCTGGTCATCGATGACGGGTCGACTGATGGGACCGGGGATGCCGTCGAGGGACGCCCCTTCGTCCGGTTGTTGCGCTTTCCGGTCAACCGCGGGTCCGGGACCGCTCGGCGGATCGGCAGTCAACAGGCCTACGGGACCTATGTGGTGTGGACCGACGCGGACATGACCTACCCCAATGAGCGGATCCCCGAGCTGATCGACATCCTGCAGACGGGGCGCTGCCAGCACGTCGTGGGAGCGCGCCGCACCGAGGAGGGCACGCACAAGCTGTTGCGCGTTCCCGCGAAGTGGACCATCCGCAAGCTGGCCGAGTACCTGACCGCCACCGAGATTCCCGACCTGAACTCGGGTCTGCGTGCATTTCGGCGCACCGATGCCCTGCCGTACCTGGGCCTGTTGCCGACGGGGTTCAGCTGCGTGACCACGATTACCTTGGCCTTCCTCTCAAATGGGCTGGTCGTTGAGTACATCCCCATCGACTACTCCAAGAGGGCCGGGCAGTCCCACTTCCATCCCATCCGGGATGCCTATCGCTACATGCTGCAGGTCGTCCGGATGGTGACCTTCTTCGAGCCATTGCGGGTGTTTGCACCGATGGCGTTCCTGCTGCTTGGCCTGGGTGGTGCCAAGTTCGTCTATGACGTGGTCGGGGGCTGGATTACCGACGGCGACCCGTTCGCCCTGTCGATCAACACCGTCCTGCTGCTGATCACCGGCCTGATCCTGTTCAGCCTGGGCCTGTTGGCCGACCTGATCGTGCGAACCAGCAGGCATACCGCGCACCGCAGCTAAGCCCCCTGGACCAGAATCACTCCAGGGGTAGGCAAGCCTTAGCGAACTCCTGGCCGAAGGGGGTGATCTGGATGGAGCGTCTGACCGTCTTGGTGCGTCCGGTGTTCAACGCTGTCAGGACGTCGGGTTGTGCTTCCAGAACCTGATAGCCCAGCGGATCAGCCAGCGGTTCCCGGGAGAACCAGACCAGTCCCAACCGCTCAAGGTTGTTGAGGTAGGCCGCGACCCGGTCGGTGAAATGCAGGCCCGCCTCCGCGCCGATCATGTTCAGGCCAGGCGCGACCATCTGGGACCCTCCCGGGAAGGGCGAGTAGGTCCGCACGTCCACCGCGGGTTGAGATCCTTCCCTGGCAAGCAGGCGGAGGATCCGTGCCTCATCGGGGGCCAACTCCCCAAGGATTCGTGCGTAGGCCGGATGGAAGGGCTCGTCGTACTCGACGTCGGCTGAGGCCTCCAGTAGCGACGCACCCTTGGCCTTGAGTGCGCGCGAGGTGATGGTCGAGTGGGCTTGGGACTCCAGTTCTCCGCGGCCGTTGGGATTCGCCTCGGGCATCTGGAAGCCGACGACGCGGCCGGCCCCGTCCACGATGCCCAACAGATCCCGGGCCTGATCCCGCAGGGCGTGGGTGGCGTCGTCGATCAGGTTCGTGGCGTTCTCTCCGGAAACCGCCGCCTGGATGACCCTGTTGCCAACCGCCAGGCTGGCTCCCAGACCCCATCTGCCCAGCCGGAAGCTGGCACCGAGGGTCAAACGCGCCAGGCCCACGCCAGCGCTGAGCAGATGCACCCGATCATCCGGCACTGACTGGCCGTCGCGACCGACGGGCAGGTCCGTGGGGGCAATCTGGGGCAGGTCCGAATCAGACATCTCAGGCAATGGTAAGCAGGCTCTGCAGGATGCCCGCAGTGAATCCCAGAACCGCGCCGATCATCAACAGCATCCACTCGTCCTCAACGACTGCGGATCGAAGCAGTTCGGCGAAGTCCTCGGGCGGCAACTCCTTCATCCGTTGGGTCAACAGATCCTCCAGAGCTTCGGCCTGCTCGGCGTTGAACTCCGGGTCGGACAACGGCGTGACGGTGTAGCCGAAGGCCTCCTCGGCGACCCGGTCCCTCATCGCGTCATACTGCCGGCGTCCCAACGCCAGCCGGACAGCCCCGCGCAGGGGGCCCACGGCCCCGTCCACGGCCGGTTTCAACGCGTCGGAGATCATCCTGCGGGTTCGATCGGCCCGTCGCCCGGTCATGAACTCGCGGCCGATGTTCTCCAGGTTGACGATGTCTGAGGCGATCAGCTTGGCGTACTGGCGGGCAACCTCGGGTTGGCGTCGCATGAACAACCCCGGCTTGATGGTGAACGGCCCGATTTTCTTGGGCCGTAGGGGCAGAAAGATCTGCTTCAGGGCGATGGCGTTGGTCAGGTAGCCAACGATGACCCCCGCAATGGGCAGTGTCCACCACTGGGCGACGTAGACAAACAGCGCCACCGAGGGGATCCCCAGTGCAACGCCGTAGTACAGGCCGGCGTTGACCACGAACTTCAATTCCTTGGCGCCGACCTCAAGGAAGATGGAGTTGGCCAGTTCGGGTTTCTCCTCGATGTGGCGGATGACCATCAGCTTGATGTCAAGCAGTTGATCGATGTTTCGGCCGATCTCCTGTGTCACCGTCCGAACGATCTGGGGCAGCTGAGCCTGGACCCGTTCGTGCACTGCCTCTCGGACCTTGCTGGGGGCGTCTCGCCACAACCGGGGATACTCGCGTTCGATATTGCGCTCGACCAGTTCGCGCACATCGTCCCTGGAGGTGTCAAGGATGTGCTGCGCGATCCTTTCGGGGTCAAGTCGTTCGTAGAACTCCTGGGGGCTGCCCAGCTTGGACACGCCCTTGTCCACCGCGATCGATCCCATCTTGGCGGCGCGCGACGGGATGATGCCCTGCCAGCCGACCTTGCCATGGAGTAGCCCAGGAATGGCCTGAAGCTTGCGGGGCAGCAGCCGTCCCACCGTGGCCAGGCCAGGCACGGCGAAGCCCTTGAACGCCACCGGATAAAACAGCAACTTGATACCGACGTAGTTGGTGACGTAGCCGATGATCCCCGAGATGATCGGAATGCTGACTAGTCGAAAATCGATTTCCACTCGGGACTGGTGTCCGATCAGGTGTCATAGGGCTGCTGAGCTGTCAATCTATGATGAACGGGGATCGGGTTTCCCATCGTGACGTGTTGGGACCCAGGCAGGAGTAGAGTCGAACAACCATGAGCGACACCCCGCAACGGCCGGGACCCCCCAATGGCGGCGACACCGCCGGGTGGCCCGCCTCGCCCCCCACCGCTGGACCCGGGTCCTATCCGCCGGACGGCGCGCCCGCACAGCCAGGCCAGTACCCACCGGCGGGGCAGCCATCGGCTCCACACCCCGCCAGCCAGCAGATCACGCCGCTGGACCGGATCGCAGACACGCGACCCGAGGTCCCCCTGCACCCACTGCTTCCGGGGGGCTCCGGCGGAGAGCGTCTGGCCTCTCATGCCTACGGGGTCAACGCCCATCAGGCTCCACATGCGGCCTCGGCCGGTCCCTCCGATGGGGCTCGCGGGGCGTTGTGGTTCGTGATTGGGATGGCAGTCCTGGTGGGGGTCTGCCTACTGGGTGCCTTGTTTGTGTCCATCCTCTGAACGCGGGGAACTGCGTAGGCTGGGCACGGTGAGTACCTCGACCGACACCCGCGACGCCGAAACCACCCAGCCGGAGACCCCCGGCATCGTCATCGGCAACCACTACCACAAGTACGAAGGCGGCAATGTCGCGATTCGTTTCCTGACCGGCAGGTTCCTGCAGGCACTGGACCAGTTGCTGGACGCCGCGGCCGCCGAAGGAGAGGTCGCTCGGATCCTTGAGGTCGGCTGCGGGGCCGGGGAGATCGCCGAGCGATTGTGCGACCGCTTTCCTGATGCTCAGGTGACCGCGTTGGACCTTCCCGACGCCGGGTTACGGCAGGAATGGCGAGGCCGCCCTGGCGTTGGCTGGACCCATGGCAGCGCCCACAGCCTGCCCTTCGCCGACGACAGTTTTGACCTGGTTGCGGCGGTTGAGGTGTGCGAGCACCTGACCGATCCCTGGGCCGGCCTGGCCGAGATGGCACGGGTATCCAGCCGCCACCTGGTCCTGAGTGTCCCCCGAGAGCCGATGTTTCGGATGGGCAACTTCCTGACCGGACGTCACGTCAAATCCTTTGGCAACACCCCCGGACACCTGAACCACTGGGGTACGCCGGGGTTCCTGCGCTTCGTGTCCCAGAAGGCGGCCGTGGCAGAGGTCAAACTGCCGGTCCCCTGGACCGCGCTGCGGGCCCGCGTCGACGCCTGAGTCCGGCCGCCAACCCCGCTCCGCCCCACACACCGTCAGCCAGCGACAGGACCAGTCGCGAGATCAGTGTGACCGTGAACGCGGTCTGCGGCGCGGTCACCATCGACAATCCGGCAAGCAGCACCACCTCTCTGGCACCGGCCCCCGCCGGTGCGATCAGGAACAGGAAACCCGCCGACCAAGCCGCGGCGAACACCCCGATGGATGCCACCACCGGCAGCAGGCCAGGTGCCGGAAACTCAAGCGCATCCACTGCGAGGTGGATGTGGATGCCGTAGGCCGCCCACATCAGCAGGGCCCACCCGGTGGCGATCAGCATGTCCCTACCACTTGGCACGGTCGGCAGTGGACTTCGACGCAGGCGGCGCAGCAACCCGTTCAGCACCGCCCCAAGGAACCGGGGGAACAGCAGTGGGACCAAGATGATCGGCATCAAACCCAGCCACCACGGGATCACCCGGACCGCGGCCAGGACGGGCAACCCCAGGACACCTCCGGTGACCAGGTGGACCCACATGAACAGCGTCTGTGCCGCGACCGCGCTACGGCGGGGGATACCGTGGTCCTGACCCATCTCCGCCTGAGCCAGCACCGGCCAGACGCTGCCTGGCAGATACTTGCCCAACTGCGCCAGGAAGAACATTCGCATCGCGGGCCGCAGGGCCAGCGGCGAACCCACGCCAACCAGCATCCGTCGCCAGATCAGTCCGCTGACCCCCACTCCGGTGACGCCGGCGATCACCGACCCCAACAAGGGGAGCAGGTCCAGTTCACTGAGCTGGTCCACCAACTCCCGCCGGCGCGCAACGATGGCGACCGCGAACGCCGCGACCACGATCAGCAGGTACACCACGCGGGCCACCCGTCGCCAGCGCGGCACCGCCGGTAGCGGGGCAGCAGGCTCGACGGGAGGTGGCACAGTTGAACAGGGTGCCAGCCCAGCGGGGCAACGCACCTATCCTTCAGCAGGCGCATGGCCACCACAACCGAGGTTGACGACGCTGGGCTGCTCAAGCCAGCGACCCCTCTCCCAGACACCGGGTGGGTCGCGCTGGGGGCAGCGGCGTTCGTCGCGATCATCCACCTGGCGCCGGCTGTTGGGCTTGGACCTGGATCGCTGGACGGTGATCTGGGCATCCAGTTCTTCCTGGGCGGGCAGACCGCGCGGGGCGCAATCCCCCTGGTCGATTTTGAGCACACCTGGAACGTCGGCTCGTGGTATTTCAACGCACTGCTGCAGCGGGTCGCTGGCGGTGACCCCTCGATCTGGCTGTACCTGTGGGGGCGGGTATTCGGCCCGGTACTGGCGGCAGTCACCGCGATAGGAGTCCTGTATCGCCTGCGACTGCGCAGCGAGTGGATCCTGATCGGAGCGGGCTCCTGGTTGGCCCTGAGCCACGTGGTGCACTCCAAGTACGCCATCCCGATCGTGTGGGTGTTCGTGTTGTTGCCGACCGGACGGGCGGTGTCGCTCAGGCGAGCGGTCGTGACCCGGGCACTGCTGGCCGGTGTCACCATGCTGTGCCAGGTCGAACTCGCAGTCCTGCTTGGTGGTGGGGTGATGCTGTTCGACCTGATCGGCAGTGATGTCTGGTCCTCCCGCCCGGGTCCGCGTGCCGGGTTCTGGCGCCCCCGGATCCTGCGGGCGGCAGCCGTGCCGATCGGGGCCGCGTTGGCGCTGGCCATCGAACTCGGCGTGTACGCCTGGATCGGACAGCCGCCGGGTGAGATCCTGCGGCAACTGTTCTCCAATGCCGCCGAGACCGCCCCCGGGTTCAACTACGGCTACCCCGTGTTTGGCGCGCCGTCGCTGCGACCCAAGCTGTTCGCGGCGAGCCTGCTGGTGGCGTTCATCCCGCTGGTGTGGCAGCGGATCAGCACATCCACACGCCTGGTGGCCTGCCTGCATCTGGCCCAGGCCCTGATCGCCATCCGTCGTCCCGACCCGGCCCATGTTGACGCGGCCACGACACTGCTGGGTCTGCTGGTCGTCCTGATCGTTCACGATCTGGTTACGCACCCGCGACAGCAGTTGGGCCGCCGACCCGTAGTCGAATGGGTGAGGGGTCACCGCCTGCTCGGGATCGGAGCCCTGGTGGGGGGCGCGGCCATCATCGCTGTGGCCACGGTGACCGCGTTTTCGACCGACAGTCTGCTGGCCGTCGCAGTGCCGACGGTGTTGTTGGTGGCAGGGGCAGTCTTGGGGTCGCACCCCCGTGCACCGACCGCGGTGCTGTCGGTGGGCGCGGCTGCGGTCGTGACGGTCGTGCTGCTGGGCTCACTCGGCGGAGGTGTGAGTGCCTCGCTGCGTAGCGGAGACGCCCAGGTCGCGTTGGGGGCCGCCGCTTCGGACCTGGCGCAACCGTTGGACAGCTGTACCGGCGGCGGACGGGTGGCCTGGATCGTGCCTGGACCGCTGCCGCTGTACACCGAGTTGGGCATCACCAACCCGACGCCCTACACGGTGTTCTGGTATGGCTTCAGGGCTGAGCAGGGCCGGGTACGTGCGATGTTGGACGGCGGTGAGATACCGGCCATTGTCCAGGTCGGATCAGGTTGGCCCGAGTCATTCGGGGATCTTCCGGACGTCATCGAACAGGGTTTCACCCCCTGCGCGTCGGTACCCGTGGCAACGCTGGGTCAGCCGGTGACCATCTGGGTGCAGAACTAGTCAGGACACGAGCGGCCGAACCATCCCAAGTGCCCATTTCGCCCTGGCTGATGACCTACGCCCCGGCCCCGATTGCTGATCTGGTGGCCCAGGGCATCGAGTCGGGATCCGTGCAGTTGTCCAGCCTGTTGCGGGACAACCTTCGGGTCAGCGATGAGGACCGCGACACACGCAACGCCCACTGCGCACAGCATCACAACGACTGGGATGGCGGCGACGACACCTTCCGGCCTTGTAAACCAAGGGCCCCCATAGGCTCAGATCTGACCTTTAGGTCCAGTAATCCACCCCAGACCTCAGATCTGAGGATTCGCAAGAGGCACCCCATAGCTCAGATCTGGCCTCTAGGCCCGGAAAACCGCCCCAGACCTCAGATCTGAGAGTTGGTGGGAGAGGCGGGGAGGACCCGCCACACGGGCGGCAAACGCGAAACATCCTTGCGTGCAACCGGCCAGATGCGAGGATGCCGACATTCTCCGAAGGGATTGTCATGGTAGAAACCACCGCCCCTGCGGCGCCCGCCAAGCGTGCACCCGAGTCGTTGGAGCGGCTGTTCGCCATCACCGAACGTGGCTCGACGCTGACCCGTGAGATCAGGGGCGGCGTCGTCACGTTTGTCACCATGGTCTACATCGTGGTCTTGAACCCGCTGATCATCGGGACGGTTCCTGACGGCACCGGCAGCTTCCTGGGCGGTGGTGACGCTCCCAACCTTGCCGCAGTCGCGGCCGCGACGGCACTGGTGGCCGGCGTGATGAGCGTGCTGATGGGGCTGATTGCCAACTATCCCCTGGCCCTGGCAACCGGGCTGGGATTGAACGCATTCGTGGCGTTCGGGATCGCCGTGCTGCCCGGGGCAAGTTGGGCAGATGCCATGGGGTTGGTCGTCATCGAGGGCATCATCATCCTGGTCCTGGTCAGCACCGGCCTGCGGGAGGCCGTCTTCTCGGCTGTCCCGCCACCTCTGAAAGCGGCGATCAGCGTGGGCATCGGCTTGTTCATTGCGCTGATCGGCTTCGTGGACGCCGGCTTCGTCCGTGGCAGCCCGGTCCCGCCGCTGACACTTGGGGTGGGCGGCAACCTGGATGGCTGGCCCACGGTCGTGTTCGTCGTCGGGCTGCTGCTGGTCTTCATCTTGCTGGCACGCAAGGTCCGAGGGAGCATCCTGATCGCCATCGCAGTGGCGACCGGACTGGCAGTCCTGATCGAGTCGATTCTGAACCTAGGCCCGCAATTCGGGCCCGACGGACCGCTGAATGCCACCGGGTGGAGCCTGAACGTCCCGGCGATTCCCGATTCGATCGCCCGTGCGCCTGACCTGTCATTGTTGGGTCAGTTCTCGCTGTTCGGAAGCTTCTCCTCAATCGGGGGGATCACCGTCGTGCTGCTGATCTTCACCCTGCTGCTGACGGACTTCTTTGACACCCTCGGAACGATGGTTGCAATCGGCACCGAGGCCGACCTGCTGGATGAGGAGGGGAATCCGCCCAAGACCCGCAGAATCCTCATCGTGGATTCCCTGGCCGCTGCCGCAGGCGGGGCCGCGAGTGTGTCGTCGAACACCAGTTATATCGAGTCCGCTACCGGTGTGGCCGATGGCGCCCGGACCGGCCTTGCAGCGGTGGTGACCGGGGTGCTGTTCCTGCTCACCATGTTCCTGGCACCGTTGGTCAGCCTGGTGCCCTACGAGGCGGCCGCCCCTGCCCTTGTTGTCGTGGGAGTGCTGATGCTTGGGGCCGTCCGACAGATCGATTGGGATGATCTGGCCATCTCGATCCCTGCGTTTCTGACCATCGTGCTGATGCCGTTCACCTACTCGATTGCCGTCGGCATCGGTGCTGGCCTTGTCACCCATGCATTGCTGATGGGCGTCACCGGTCGGGCGCGGGCCATCCATCCATTGTTGTGGGTGGTGGCCGGGATGTTCGTCATCTTCTTCGCGGTGGCACCGATTACTCGCCTGCTGGAACTCTGAACAGACTGAACTGGTCTGACCGTTCACAGCCGACGACCCCCGGTGAGATACCGGGGGTCGTTGTTGTGCGCGGCGGGATCAGGTGTTCTCAGCAGCCTTCTGCTCGGCCTCATGAGCCTCGGACTCGGCACGAGCCTTCTCGGCCTCTGCCTCTTTCTGGGCAACCTCACGTTGTGAGTCGGCCTTGTCCTGCTGGGCCTCACCCTCGCGCTCAAGGCCCTCGTTGCCGGTGACCACTCCCGTGGCCTCCTTCGCCTTGCCCTTGACGTCTTCGACCACGCCTTTCGCGCCGGCTTCTGGTCCGCTGTCTGCATCTGCCATGAGTGACTCACTCTCCTGTTGGTTGTGTTTCCCTCTCCGCTGCCCTACCCGGAGCAACGGGGATAGACACCTATCAGGAGTTCTCGGCGGCCCTCTGCTCGGCCTCGTGAACCTTCACCTCGGCACGAGCCTTCTCGGCCTCGGCCTCCTTTTGGGCAACCTCACGCTGTGAGTCGGCCTTGTCCTGCTGGGCCTCACCCTCACGTTGCAGGCCGTCATCACCGGTGATGATGCCAGCGACCTCCTTGGCCTTGCCCTTGACGTCCTCAGCGACACCCTTGATCCCGGCCTCTACGCCGCTGTCTTTGTCTGCCATGCCAGTCAACTCCTGTGTGTGGTTGGTCCTTCGAGCGACACCCTGCCCCACCGCAGCCTCTTCACACCTGTCCCGACCGGACGTTCAGGACAGGGTCGGCGGGAACAGGATCATCAACGCGGTCCACACGACATGGGCAAGGATCGTCACCCCGACCGAGCGCGTCAGCAGCAGCAGCGTCCCCCAGACCAATCCACCAAGCGCTGCCGCGGCCACCAGTGCAAGGTTCAGCGTGGCGACGTGAAACAACGCATACCCCGCGGTGGAGACCGCCACCAACACCAGACCACGTCGTTTGGCTCCCAGGTCGGCAGGAAGCCGCGAGGACACCCGGTCGGCAACCATCGGCGTGAAGGCACCCCGCCAGAACACCTCTTCCAGGCTGGCGGTGAGAACCGCGCCCAGCAGCACCTGTCCCCAGATCGGCAGCGAGTCACTTCGCTGGTAGACCTCTAGGGCTGTGGCCGTCAGGGCCGGCACGACCCGCGCGGCCACCGCGAACAGGGCGTGCCCGACCGCAAAGTGGATGAGGGCTGCCACGACCGCCAGCAACGCCGTGGCCGGGGTCAGCCCGAAGCCGGGTTCGCTTTCGTCGGGAGCGCGCCGAACCCAGAATCCCACCAGACCCGTGATCACGCCTCCCGCGACGACCAGGGGAAAGAACGGCAGGTCCGTGGCGTTGAACGCCACGCCCCAGACCAGTGACAAGCCGACGAATGATGCGGCCAGCCGGACGGCCTGGCGATCTCGGCGGCGGAGAGCGGCCGGCGGTGGCGTGCTCATGGGACGGGCCTACGGCCACCGCAGAGCCGCCGGGGCGGACGCGGGCACCGCCGGCCGTGCAGGCACCACGGGGTTAACCCGCTGATACGCCGACCCCAACGGCGGTCGAGGGTCAGCCTGGCCCTTGTTGGGCCACAACGACATCGCGCGTTCGGTCATGGCGGTGATGGACAGGGACGGGTTGACACCCAGGTTGGCCGTGACCGCGGCCCCGTCACAGACATGCAGACCCGGGTGCCCGAACAGTCGGTGGTAGGGGTCGATCACTCCCATCTGGGCTGTGTGGCCGATCGGGGCTCCACCGATGATGTGAGCCGTCGTCGGCACGTTCAGGGTGGCCTCGAAGATGGAACCGACCGGCTGTCCACCCATCACCTGTGCGCCGATCCGCGCGGCCTCGTTCGCCGCCGGTATCCACGTGGGGTTGGCGGCCCCGTGCCCCTGCCGTGTGGTCAGAAAGGACCCGAACGGGGTTCGTCGCCGCAACGTCTGCAACGAATTGTCCAGTGACTGCATGACCAACAGCGCAACGGTGCGTTCAGGCCAGCGGGTCTGCAACAGGTTTGAGAAGAACTCCCGCGGGCGGGTCAGCAGCATCAGCAGGAACCGCAATGGACGAGGGATCAGACCACCGCCGTCCACCATCGGCGCGGTCAGCGCTCGCATGGCATCACTGCCCGAGCCATACCGCACCCCCTCGATGTGGGTGTGTTCATTGACATGGATGGAGGAGCTGATCGCCACCCCTTGTGAGTAGTCCAGGCCGTCGGTCCCGGCGGTGGCGGCCACGATCGCCTCGGAGTTGGTACGCGTCAGGCTGCCCAACCGTGGGGACACACGGGTCAACGGGCCCTGGTCGGCGAAGCGGTGGAGCAGCTTTTGAGTGCCCAGCGACCCAGCGCTGAAGATCACCTGGTCGGCGCGGATCACCGTGCGTTCGGGGCGCTTCCACAGCGGTGTCCCCGGACGTTGGGCCAGCAGCGCCCACCGGCCGTCCGAGCCCTGACGCAGGTCCACGACGCGGCGCTCGGCAACCACCTGCGCCCCGCCCGCCTCGGCCAGGTACAGATAGTTGTAGTCCAGCGAGTTCTTGGCGTTGTGGCGACACCCGACCATGCAGTTGCCACAGCGGATGCACCCGGAACGCTGTGGACCGGCGCCGCCGAAGTAGGGATCATCCACCGTTTCCCCCGGCGTGCCGAAGTAGACCCCCACATCGGTCTTGTGGAAGGTGTCCTGCACACCCATCGCCCGACCGATTTTCAGCAGCAGCCGATCAGCAGAGGAGTCAAACGGCACCGGTGTGACCCCCAGCATCCGCTTGGCCTGGTCATAGTGGGGTGCCAACTCATCCTTCCAGTCGGTGATGTCGGCCCAGGCCGGGTCTGTCCAGTAGTGCTCCAGCGGTTCATACAGGGTGTTGGCATAGATCACCGACCCCCCTCCGACCGCGGCCCCCGACAGGATGAACACGTCTTTCAACAACGTCATCCGCTGGGCACCCCGCATGCCCAATGAGGGAAACCAGAAGAACTTCCGCAGGTTTCTGTTGGAGGTCGGCAGGGTCTCGGGTGACCAACGGTTTCCCTCCTCCACCACGGTGACGTCATAGCCCTTCTCAGTCAACCGCAGCGCCGAGACACTGCCGCCGAAGCCTGACCCGATGATGGCCACGTCCGTCTCGATGGTGTTCATTTGGCTCCCGGCATCGTGATCACAGCGTTGTGCGCCAGCGTTGCACGGTTGTCGCGCTTGGCCCAATTCAGGCCAGCGCATCCCGCAACGTGCCGTGCACGGAGGTCCGGTGCGCGTCGTCGTCATAGGAGGTCCGGGGCCAGAAGAACCCTCGCAACCCATCCCCCTTTCGTCGAGGCACCACGTGAACGTGAAGATGGAGAACCGACTGGCTGACGATGTTGTTGTTGGCCACAAACGCACCCTCTGCGCCGAGGGCCGTGGCCATGGCCGCCACGGCGCGCTGCGTAAGGCCGAAGAGGGGCACCAATTCCTCCGCCGGCAACTGGTCCAGGGTCACGATGTGCGCCACAGGCGTGATCAGCAGATGCCCCGGAAACAGGGGCCGTATGTCCAGGAACGCCGCGACGTGCTGGTCCCGATAGACCAGGTCGTCCCCGGCGGCAATGACGGTGCAGAACACACATGAGTTGGAGGGGCCGGAATCTGCGGAGGCGTAGGGACTGTCCATCGGTCTCAAGCGTAGAGTCGATAGTCACCATGAACCTCGGCGCTCCAACGCGATGTGGAGAACAGCGAGGGTTCTCACACCATCAGCCCCATCAGCCCCATCAGCCCCCGCCCAGTTCTCAGATCTGAGAGATGGGGAGGGTTGCCCGGGCTAGTCCTCAGATCTGAGGGGCTGGGAGGGCTCGGAGGGCTCGGAGGGCTCGGAGGGCTCGTGGTTTCGGCGATCACGCAGGAAGCGTTTCACGGCGTCGTTGCTGACAAGGTCAAGGGCGCGATCAAACGCCCCGACTGCTTCTGCCGTCCGGTTCAGCCGAACCAGCAGTTCTGCCCTGGTGGAGTGGAACAGGTGGTAGGCGTCGAGGTCCAACTCGTCCACCGCCGCCAGTCCAGCGGCGTCACCCTGCACCTGCGCCACCGCGACGGCGCGGTTCAGCCTGGTCACTGACGTGGGCGTGTACTCCAGCAACTGGTCGTACAGCGCCAGGATCTGGGCCCAGTCGGTGTCCTGCACCGACGGCGCGTCACTGTGAACCGCATTGATGCACGCCTGGATCTGATAGGGCCCGGGGGCACCGCGTCGTAGGCAGGCCCGAACCAGTGCCTGGCCCTGGTCGATCAGCGTGCGGTCCCAGGTCGAGCGGTCCTGGTCGGCCAGCAGCACCACATCGCCGCCAGGTCCCGTGCGGCTGGCACGACGTGAGTGGATCAGCAGCAGCAATGCCAAAAGCCCGGCGGCCTCAGGCTCGTCGGGCATCAGATCCACCAACAGTCGTGCCAACCGGATCGCTTCCTCACACAGGTCCTGACTGATCAGCTCCTGTCCCGAACTGGCGTTGTACCCCTCGTTGAAAACCAGATAGATGACGGCCAAGACGGAGCGCAGTCGGTTCGGCAGGGCCGCGTCCCCGGGGATCTGATAGGGGATGCCGGCAGCGCGGATCTTTCGTTTGGCCCGGACCAGCCGTTGGGCCATGGTGGCTTCCGGCACCAAGAACGCTGCCGCGATCTGGGGAGTCTGCATGCCGCCCAGCAGCCGCAGGGTCAGCGCCACCTGGGCCGTGACCGACTCCGCTCTGAAACGGTCGATGGCCCGGTGCTTGGCGGTGGCGATGATCCACGCCGTCGTGTTCGTCGGCACCCCCGTCGCGGGCCATTTCTGTACTGCGACCCTGAAGGCATCCTGCACCGCCTCTTCGGCGACGTCGATGTCACCAAAGAGGCGGATCAGGGTTGCGATCGCCTTCCCGAAATCTTCACGAAAGGCGGTCTCGACGGCGGTCTGCGCAACCGTCGTCGCGGGCGCGGCCACGAACGGCTCAGTCCTCGACGTCGTCCTGGAACGGACGGACCTCGACGGGAGCCTTGCAGGCAGCGGATGCCCGGGCTGACAGTTCCAGTGCGGCGTCAAGATCGGTCGCCCCGATGACCCAGAACCCTCCCAGGAACTCCTTGGTTTCCGCAAACGGTCCGTCGGTGGTCAACACCTCGCCGTCCTGCACACGCACGACGGTTGCCGTGCTGGGCGAGTGCAACCCCCCAGCGAACACCCAGGCACCCTCGGCCTGGAGTTCGGCGTTGAACTTGTCGACGTCGGCGTAGGCGGCCTGCATCTCCTCCTCGGTGGGCTCGGGATCGCCCTCCACACCATGCACGCTCAGCATGTACTGCTTCATCGTCATCACTCTCCTGTGGATGCTGCAACCGGCACCGTACCGATCGCTGTACCCCCTAAACGAGGCCAACCTGCCCAGATCGACACCGTGAAGAAAATAGCTTTGGTGCTACCTGGGCGCGCTGGTCAACCGGGCCAGTTGGTCCAGCGTCACCGGGCCCGCCAGCGGCCGCGACTCCAGATCGCCGCCGCCCTGGTGTCCACGGGCTTGCAACGCTGATCGCACCAGTGGTCCGCACACGCCCCCCTGGCAGTAGCCCATGCCGCACCGCGTCATCCCCTTGATGGCCCGGGCGGTATTGGCCCCCTCAGCCATGGCCTGCCGAATCGTTCCCAAGGATACCTCCTCGCAGCGGCAGATGACCTCCTCATCTGGCAGGTCTTGGGCCCACGTCTGATCCATGGGGTACAGGCGCTCCAGCGCCCCCGCGAAGTGACGCCACCGCTTGGCGTCATCAACCAGTCCCCCGGGGACACGGTCCCCGTCGGAGCTGGCCAGCAGCGCGGCAGCAGCCACCCGTCCCTCGGCAATGGCCTTGTCAGCCCCGCCGACACCGGTGATCTCCCCGACGGCGTACACACCCGTGACAGAGGTCTGCTGGCGATCATCCACACGCACGGCGCTGGCCACCCCACCCGCGCAATCACCCATGGCGCAGCCGAGTTGGACCGCCAGGGTCACGTCGGGGATCAACAGGGAACTGACCGCAAGCGCGTCAACCGGGACCGCCTTGTCCGACCCTCTCCCATCGGTGCGGCCCAGCACGACGGCCTGCAGGTGATCGCGACCGACGGCCCGGACCACGGTCCAACCGAACCGGGGTCTGGTGGCTGCCGTCAACCGTGCGAATTGCGCGGCTTTGCGGGGGTAGCGGACGGTTGGTGTCAGCCCGGCCGTCACCAGGTGCCGCAGCGGCTGAGCTTCGGCGGTGAACACGGCGGGCTGACCGGCCTGTCGCATCGCCTGGGCCACCGCCAGCAGCAGCGGTCCGGATCCGGCCAGACCGATCCGCCGCCAGGGGGCACTGCCCTCGCGCTTGATCAGTGCCTGGACCGCACCGGCGGTGATCACACCTGGCAGCGTCCAGCCAGGAAAGGGCGCCACGATCTCACGGGCCCCAGTGGCCAGCACCACCGCAGCGGCACTCAGCGTGTCAAGGATCCCGTCGGTTTCGAGTACGGCCTGAAACCCGGCCCGACCTTCACCGGCACGACGCAGCATCACGACCGTGCTTGCCAGGCGCCGGGTCAGTCCCGGTCCGGCGATGGCGACCAGACCCGCATAGTCCCCGACGGGACGCGACCGACCGGCCGGTTGCCGTGCGATCTGACCTCCTGGTTGGTCGTAGCGATCGATCAGTCCCACCCGCCGACCTGCCGACGCCAGACGTTGTGCGACCGTCAGACCCCCGGGCCCGCCACCGATGATCAGGACGTCCAGATGGTGATCAGGCTGCTGGACAGGTGACGCCGGCCTAGCCGTCGCGGTGACCCGTGAAACCTGAGGGTTTGGTTGAAGACAGGCCCTGACGGTCCGTCCGTCAGCGGCACTCACCACACAGTCATGGCAGTGCCCGATCCCACAGAACAGTCCACGAGGTTGGTCCAGGAGCCGGGTTCTGCGCCAGGCCTGCTGCCCGTGTCGCAGCAGGGCCGCAGCGACTGTCGAGGGGCCACCAGCACTGCTGCCGGACAGCTCAGATTGCAGGTCATCGGACAGTTCACCAGGCATGACCTTCATGAGCGTCGTCACTGCTGACCGGTCCCCGACGAGCGACGTTCCACCTGTCAAGCGGACGGGCCGCGGGGACGGCGCAGCAGCACCGCTGCCTTCGAACGGTTCGTCGTGGCGTCGCGGATCAAATGCCGGGTCGACCTTGCCCTGAAGGATTGCAGCGGCCAGTACTTCGGCCGATCCCAGTGCCAAGCCGATCCCCGCACCCTCGTGGCCGGTGTTGTGGAACAACCCCTCAACCATCTGATCGGGGCCGATGAGTGGCAGATGGTCGGGCGTGGCCGGCCGAAACCCCTGATAGGTCCGCAAGACCGACACCCGGTCCAGCGCCGGGAAGAGCACTGTTGCCTGGCGGGCCAACTGCCCGACCAGGTCCCAGGGGATCTGGGTGTCCCACCCGACTGCCTCGCGGGTGGAGCCGATCAGGATGGTGCCTGACACGGTGGCTTCGATGACCGGTGCGATCTGGGCTGAACCCAGATCGCTGGCCACCGCATCGACGTAGCGTCCGTCATAGACCTTGTGCCGCACGGTGCCCGGCGGCAACGGTTCGGTCACCAGCAACAGTCCTCGTCGCGGGAACACGGCGGCCTGTCCGCCAAGCCGTTTGGCCACCTGGCCCGCCCACGGCCCGGCGGCATTGACCACGGCATCGGCGTCCACCGGTCCGGTGCTGGTGCTCACCCTGACACCGCCGCCGGGGCGGGATGTCAGCCCGGTCACCACGACGTCGGTCCGCACCACGCCGCCAAGGCCGACAGTTGCCGTGGCCAGGGCTCTGACAGCCTGGATCGGCATGACCTGTGCGTCCTGCGGAAAGTGCACACCGCCCGGCAGTCCCTGGCGAAGCCCCGGTTCGAGGTGGCGCAGATCATCCTCGGACACGACGTCACAGCGGATTCCCAGCGTCTGCTGGCGCACGGCCTGCTGACGCAGCAGATCAAGCTGTCGTGGGGTGGACGCTACGATCAGCCCACCTTTGACCTCGTACTCAAAGTCCTGGGCGGACTCTTGGGAGAACTGTTGCCACAACGCCAGCGACCGTAGGGCCAGCGCCGCCTCGGCCGGATCCTGCTTGTCGCTGACCAGCATGTTGCCTTCACCCCTGCTGGAGGTGCCCGAGGCGATCATCCCACGCTCTAGCACCGTGACGTCGGCGCCACGCAGGCACAACTCACGTGCGGTGGCCAGCCCGACGATGCCGGCGCCGATGACCGCGACATGGGTCATCCCGCGGGTCGCTTGGCCCAGGTGGGCAATCCGCCAGTCTCAAATGACTGGAAGGTCACCGGCCGTAGGAACCGGTCGATGGCTGCCAGACCCACCGAGGTGTGCAGTGGCGACGTCGTGGCCGGGTAGGGACCTCCGTGATGCTGGGCCGGGCTGACCCTGACACCGGTCGGCATCCCGTTGCGGATGACCCGGCCAACCTTGCGGGCCAGCAGATCGGCCATCGAGCGTGTCCAGACGTCCTCGTCGTCGGTGACCTGCAACGTCGCGGTCAACGCAGGATCCAACACCTCGATCAGTTGCCGCATTTGTGCGTCAGTGGCCACCACCACCACCGTGGCAGGACCGAACAGTTCCTGTCGCAAGGAGGAATTGGCGACCACTGCGGCGACCGTCGCATGACACAGGACGGCCGGGGTGCCCTGGCCGCTCTTGGGTGCGGACACCAAGCGGACACCGTCCAGGTCGGCGATCGCCCGGACCCCCTGTTCAAAGCCGCGGTCGATGCCGGGATACAGCAATGGATGGGACGGACGGTGTGCCTTCAGCGCCTGAGCCAGTCCTTCGGCGACTCGTTCGCCATTCTCTCCGGCGGGCAGGATGACCAGTCCGGGTTTGGTGCAGAACTGCCCCTCACCCAGCAGGCATGATCCCAGAATCGTCTGAACCAACTCTTCAGGACGTTCGCTGGCCGCCCCTGGGGACACCAGCACCGGGTTCAGCGATCCCATCTCCGCATAGACAGGGATGGGCTGGGGACGGGCGGCCGCCAGGTCGAACAGCGCACGCCCGCCCCGGTGGCTTCCGGTGAAGGCGATTGCGGCAACCTCCGGATGGCCGACCAAGGCCTGCCCGACGACGTGCCCCTCCTCATGAATCACCGAGTACATGCCGGCATCCAGGCCGGCCTCGGCGATACCGGCTGTGATCAGCCTCCCGCACAGTTCCGCGGTCGCCGGCTGGGCGGGGTGGGCTTTGGCCACCACCGGGCACCCTGCCGCCAGTGCCGCGGCGGTGTCGGTCCCGGCCACGCCGAAGGCCAGGGGAAAGTTGGACGCGGCAAACACGCCGACCACACCGATCGGGATGCGGGTGCGGAACAGTCCCGGCTCGGCCGGCGTCGGACCAGCCGGATCAACGACGGTGTCCCGCCGTGCTCCGGCCACCGCTTCGGCAGCCATCATGCGCAACTGCCCCACCGTTCTGGCCAGTTCACCAGTCAACCGCGCCTCACCCAGGGCGCTCTCGCTGTCGGCGACGGCGACGACCGTGTCGGCGTGCGTCTCGAATCCGGCTGCGGCTGTCTGCAGCGCGTGTGCAAGCGCGACAGTGTCGATGGGCCCCCGCCTGGCCGTGGCGGCGGCGGCAACAGCGGCGTCCATCTGGTCTTCGGTGACCGAACGAAACGTCGGCCGGTCACCGGGACCCGACTGCGGGGCAGTGGAGGTGAAGGCACCGCCGTCCCCTTCGGTCGGTGTTCCGGCGATCAAGCTGACACCGGCGGCGTGCAGAGAGGAACTCATCAGCGAATCAGAAACCCTTCGGGATAGGGGTCGGTGGGATCCAACACGAACTGACTCAGCGCGGTGATCCACGCCCGGCCCGTGATGGTAGGCACGACAGCGGCAAACTCTCCGACCGTGGTCTGGCGGACCAAGCAGCCGGTGAACTGTGAACCGATGATTGAGGAGTGGCTGAACGGGGTGTCGATGTCCAGTTGTCCGCGGGCGTGGAGTTGGGCCATGCGCGCAGACGTTCCTGTTCCACAGGGAGAGCGGTCCAGATACCCCGGGTCGATCACGACCGCACCGCGGCCCGACACGTCATCCTCACCAGGTGCGGTGAACAGGACGTGGTGGGTCCCGGCAATACCCGGCTGTTCGGGGTGGACGATCCGTAGTTGCTGGTTCGCCGCTGCCATCACCGCAAGTCCAGCGCTGAGAAGCTCGTCTTGCCTTGACGGGTCCAGGCGCAACCCCATTGCCTGGGCTGACACGATCACGTAGAAGTTGCCGCCGTAGGCGACGTCCACGGTGACCGGGCCGAGTGACCCGACGTCAAGCGTCGCATCGGTGATAGCCAGAAACGATGCGACATTTCGGATCGTCACCGACTCACAGACACCGTCGATCACCCGTGCAGTGGCAACGACCGGTCCGGCCGGGGTATCCAACCGGACCGTGGTCAACGGCTCGGTGACAGTCACCAGTCCCGTTTCGACCGCGGCGGTCACCACGCCGATGGTGCCGTGTCCACACATCGGCAGACAGCCGGTGACCTCGATGTAGACCACGCCCAGATCGGCGTCCGGCGTGGTGGGTGGGGTCAGGATCGCCCCGGACATGGCCTGATGCCCACGCGGCTCAAACATCAGCAGACGGCGCCACCCGTCCAGTTCCGTGGCCACGTGGTGGCTGCGAGCAAGCATCGTGTCACCGGGAAGGATGCCGAAGCCTGCCGTGATGACCCGCGTGGGCATCCCCTCGGTATGGGTGTCCACGGCGCTGAAGACCTTGGCGGCACGCATGTCCTAGGGCAACTCTGTTACGATCGCGCGGGCTGCGTCCGCGCGGACCTGTGCGTCGTCGGACGCCGACAGGGGCAAGCGAGGCAGGCGGCTGGGACCGCCGTAGCGTCCGGCTACCTCCTGCCCGATCTTGATGGCCTGCACAAAACGGGGATCGGCGTCCCACCGCAGGATGGGCAGCATCTCGCGGTACAGCGTCAGTGCCCGGGCGAGGTCGCCCTCCATGGCAAGGCGATACAGGTGCACCGACTGTTCGGGAAAGGCGTTCACGAACCCGGCGATCCACCCGCGAGCCCCGACAACAACGGATTCCACCAGCACATCGTCGCACCCACAGATGACCTGCATGTCTGGCAGCAGATCCCGGATCGCCAGCACCCGGCGCACATCCTGGCTGAACTCTTTCACGCCTTGGACCAGTGGCGTCTCTGCACAGATGCGAGCCAGCAGGTCGGGTGTCAGATCGACCCTGGTCGACCAGGGGTTGTTGTAGGCGATGATCGGTGTCTGTGCCTGCGACACGTGGACGTAGTGGGCCACCACCTCCTCAGGGGTGGGCGCGTGCGACGTCGGCGGCAGACACATCACCGCTGGCAGACCAAGGCTTGCCGCATGACGGGTCCATTCCAGAGCCTCGAGCCCCGACTTGCCGGCCACCCCCGCAATCACGCGCTGCGGGCCCACCGCCTGCACGGCAGTTTCCACCACAGAGCGGCGTTCAGTGGCCGAAAGGGCCTCGTACTCGCCCAACGAGCCGTTGACCACTACCCCATCGCAGCCCTGTTCCACCAGCCACTGGCAGTGTTCGGCAAATCGCCCCGTGTCCACGACCAGGTCAGGGGTGAATGGCAGTGTGACGGCGGGCCATACGCCCGTGAGAACAGCAGTGGTCATGTCCTCGCACAGTAGTGACCGCCAACAGGCAATCTGATAGACGATCATCGGAAAAACTATTTATGAGTTCCTATGATCATCCAGAGGCCATCGCCCAAGCAGTCGCAAGGCTGCCAGGCTGGTCATCACCGCGGTTCGGTCCTCACCCGAGTTTGGCTGGATCCCCATGGACCGGACGCGGTCAAGTCGGTAGTACAGCGTGGTCCGGTGGATGTGCAGCGACTTGGCCACCACGCCGATTGCACCTGACTCCTGCAGGTAGCACTCAAGGGTCTCGGCGAACGACGGATGCCCTGCGACCAAGGACGCCACACGCGGGTCCACGGACGCCGCCAGGGTTTGCATCGGCAACTGGGTCAGGAAGCGGTAGACACCCAACTGATCCCACCAGGCAACGGGTGCCACACCCGTGTCGCGCAACGCAACCCGGGCTGCCAGTCGCGCCTGGCGGTAAGACTCGTGGGATTCATCCGGCGTGTCGACCACCCCTCCCACCCCGATAACCAGCGCCGCATCCTCGCGGTGATGGCTGACATGACGTAGGGCACGGGTCAGCATCCCCCCGACCTCCTCACCCGGAGTGGTCCGGATCGAGATCAACGCCACGCCTTCACGGGCGGTCACACCACGCAACTGGTACTGGGCTTCTGGCGCCCAGGCCGCGGTCCAGAAACTGCCGCGGACCCCCGCGTCATGCCACGCGGGGCCACTGCACACCACGACTACCAACCGCCTGGGTGCCTCGAACCCGCCGCGCGACTCAACGTCGATAAGACCCTGCACCCGACTGTCGGTGTCTGAGGAAATCAGCGACAGCAGACTGTCACTCTCCCGCGCCCGCACGCGACTCTCCGCCAGCATGGTCAGCCCGAGTTGTTCCTGTGCCTGCACCGCCGTGGCGAAGGCGTCAGCGTCCACCCCCTCCTCACGCAGCAGCACCCAGGCGTAACCCAGTACGGCGTCCAGATAGCGGATGGGGATGCACAGCCTGGCCAGACGTCCCTCAGCCATGTTGGCAGGGATCACGGTCGGCAAGGTCTGAGAGACGATGTCGAAAGCCTCGAAGATATCGACCACTCCCTGGGTTGTCGTGCGTCGCAGGATGGTCTCCTCCCTCACACGATCCATCAGGTCGTAATGGGGGCTGTAGGCCACCAACTGCTGATTGGCGTCTTCCAGCACCACAGGCAGGCCCAATCGGTCAGCCAACCCGTTAACGATCCCCTGGATGGACGGTGTGAGCATGAAATCTCGCCCTGTCGAATTGTCCCTCTGTGGAAGTTAGACCATCGTCGGATGCTCTGCAGCAAACGAATTCATAGCGTCCGTCATGAGCCAGGGCGGGTGATCGCCCCCCCGTCCCCCGCCCTGGCTCGTCCTCGCCCTGACACATTCCTCGCCGTCCAGGTGCATACTTCGGTTGACGTCAATCTGTCAAGACATGCCGCTGAAACGGCACGTACCGGGTGAGGGAACCATCATGAGTTGTGCGCGCCTTAACCGTCACCCTGCCGGTTGAGACGGCTTTGGCCCGCGCCAAAACCGAAACAACCCTCCGGCGCACGCGGGCGCGGGGGTTGCTTCGGGACTGATCTGTAGTTGCAGGTCACAACGCACGACCGGCCGTTGTGTGACGGTCCGGATAGGTTCTGTTTCTGAGGTACATACGACCCCGGGTGGGTTGGTCTTACGAAGTTCTTACGTGACCCGACCGGTGGGTACGGTGTCGGCCACGCATCAGTTGGAGGTCACATGTTCCGATTTCTGTCAGGCAGCAAAACCAAGATGGTCGATCAGGGCAGCGCCCTTTCCGGCCGCGCGACTGAGATGTCGGTAACCGGGCAGCACGAGGTGTTGGGCACCCCCTTAACGGGGCCGTGGCCTGAGGGGCACGAGGTCATCGTGTTCGGGATGGGCTGCTTCTGGGGTGCCGAGCGCATCTTTTGGCAGATCGAGGGGGTGTACTCGACCGCCGCGGGCTACATGGGCGGTTGGACCCCCAACCCCACCTACGAAGAGACCTGCACCGCTCAGACAGGTCACACCGAGGCTGTCCAGGTCGTGTATGACCCCAGCCGGGTGTGCCTTCAGGTCCTGCTGAAGGCGTTCTGGGAAAACCACGATCCCACGACACCCAACCGCCAGGGCAACGACATCGGCACGCAGTACCGCTCGGCGATCTACCCCACCACGCCTGAGCAGATGGCGATCGTCAGGGATTCGGCTGACACCTACCAAAAGGCCCTTGACCAAGCGGGCCATGGCGAGATCTCAACCGAGGTCCGACTGGCCCATGAGGCAGGTGACGGCGTCTTCTACTACGCCGAGGACTACCACCAGGCCTACCTGCACAAGAACCCTGGGGGCTATTGCAACCACGGCTTCTGTCAGGTCGGCTACGACCTGCAGGCACACGGACAGGCAGGCTAATCCGGTCTGCTCTTGAGCCATTGGTTCAACAGTGACCCGCGCGTCTGCAGCAACTTGATCAAGGCCCGTTCACGCCGGTCGTAGCGACGTGAGCTCCGGGAGCGTGACCACACCTCATCCAGTTGCTCCGGTCCGACCGCCAGGACATCGGGGTGGACATAACTCGACCGGGCGACTGCCCGGGTGTTGCCCAGCGCCTCTGCTGCGGCGTCTACCGCTCGGATTTCATCCTCGCCTTGCACCCGGGCATGAAGTGCCACCGAAGACCCACCCCAGGTCCTGAAATCCTTGCAGGTCATCCGGTCGCCACTGAGTTCGGCCAACAGCTCGTTCGCATCGGCTGCCGTGATCCGGTGAGACCCCGCGCCATCACGGATCTCAAAGACCTGATCGGTCGCGGATTCAAGTTGCGCCAACACATCGGCCAGCAATGGATCGCGGACCTCAACACGGCGCTGCACCCCCGATTTTCCGGGGTACAGCAGGGTGATGTGGTCACCATCCACTTCCAGGTGGTGGACGGTCAGGGTGGAGACCCCGTAGTGCCCGAACTCGCGCGCCGACCGTGTGCCACCGATCCGGGCAGTTCCGGCATCCACCAAGCGGATCATCGCCGCGGTTGCACGACGCACGGGGTTGGTCTCGTCGCTGAGCAGCGTGTCCAGACGACGCCGCACGTCGGCCAACCGCGGGCCCAGTTCACGCAGTCGGTCGAAGTTCGCCAGTCGACGGCCTTCCGTCCAACGATCGTGATAGCGATACTGCATTCGCCGGGCCTCATCCAATCCACGTGCCTGCAGATGCCCGTCGATGGTCGGACAGATCCACACCTCCTCCCAGGCGGGAGGGATGACCAGCGAAACGCAGCGCTCGCGATCGGGTCCGCCCAGTGTGGTCCCATCGGGTGCACGGAAGCTGAATCCGGTGCCACGCCGGATGCGGCTGATGCCGGCCTCGCCATCCTCGACATACCGCAGTTTCAGCCGCGCCGAAAATCTCTGGTGATCGATGTCGTGCATGACGCGCCTCTACCCCAACGGCAGCCGCTGCGATACCCAGCTGGTCGAATACCCATCGCATACGACGACGGCGCATACGACGACGGCGCATACGACGACGGCCACCCCAGCTGGGGTGGCCGTCGTGTGGCGCGGCGACAAACGGACTGGTGTCAGCTGAGGGCCTTGACCAACTGGTCCTTGGTCATGCTGGAGCGGCCTTCCAGATCACGTGCCGTTGCCAGTTCATACAACTGTGCCTTGGTGTGCTCGCTCAAGGGGACGTCATGGCGGGTGCCGGCGATCTGCTTGCCAACAGTCGTCGTGGCATCACCGACGCTGTCCGCCGCAGTGGCTGACAGGGTTCCAGCGGCCTTGATACGGCCCATGGAGTTGGTCAGACCGTTGCGCAGGGCCGTGATGGCACCCAGTACACCCTGCCTGGCCTGATCGAGGTCGCTCTGTGCTGTGGTGACGTCAGGCTCGCGGGAGAGGCGCCCGAACAACAGCCGCCCTCGATCTGCCAGGTGTTCAAAGCCGTCGCCTGCGTCGGCTGCAGTTTGCTGGGCCTTCTCACCCAACTCCTCCATCGCATCATCAACCGCGCCACGGAAGCGCTCAGCGGCCTCGTTGACCCGCGCCAGTACCTCATCAGGCAGTTCGTCGCTGTGCTCGCTCAAGTGACGGATGCGCTCCAAGGTGGCATCGCCGGCGCCTAGCAGGGCATAGGCGAGGTCACTGAGCACGGTCCGGTTGGTCTTCTTGGTCTGGG
Organism: Euzebya sp.; assembly: GCA_051004735.1. GTDB lineage: Bacteria > Actinomycetota > Nitriliruptoria > Euzebyales > Euzebyaceae > Euzebya. The sequence continues at coordinate 51,239 of JBPCKA010000093.1, forward strand.
TGGCTACCACGGTGATCACTCCGTAATCGATAGTGAGGGTTAGCGTCTTGCTTGCAATAGTTCCCATTCTTCGGTGGGCTAAACACCTGAGGATTCCTGCCCGACGCGACTGACGGAATAGCGCGCGGCGGACGGGGGGTTAAGGCCTTAGACGGGTGCGGGAAGCCAATCCTGTGCCCCGTGTGTTTGGGAGTTCATATGTTGACAGTCGAGATCTGGTCTGACGTCGTCTGCCCGTGGTGTGCCATCGGCAAGGCGCGATTCGAGACTGCCTTGCAGTCCTACCCGCGTGCCGAGGAGGTCCAGGTGCGGTGGCGCAGTTTCGAGTTGGACCCGCAGGCACCGAGATCACGCGAGGGCGACTATGTCGGACACCTGGCGCGCAAATACGGCACGACGACCGCGCAGGCGCAGGCCATGATCGACCGGATGACGGACACGGCGGCCGCGGAGGGACTGACGTTTGACTTCACGATCGCCAAGCCCGGTAACACCTTTGACGCCCACCGGGTCATCCACCTGGCCGCAGACCAGGGAATGCAGGATCAGGTGAAGCAACGTTTCCTGCAGGGCTACCACTCGGAGGGCGAGGCCATCGGCCAGCACGAGACCCTCCAGCGTCTGGCGGTGCAGGCGGGCCTGGATGAGGTGGCGGTGAAGGACGTGCTGGCCGGGGACGGGTATGCCGAGGCGGTCAGGGCCGATGAGGCCCAGGCAATGGAGTACGGCATCTCCGGAGTCCCCTTCTTCGTCCTGGATGGCCGCATCGGCGTGTCTGGTGCACAGCCAGCCCAGATGCTGCTCGACACACTGCACCAGGCCTGGCCCGTGGGCGGGTCTTTGCAGGTTGTCGATGCCGACTCCACGGAGGGTGACGTCTGCGGCGTCAACGGCTGCTGAAATGTGAGGCGTGACGACGGTGGACGGCCCCGCGTCCCACGACCGCCCGGCTCGACTACCGGCCACGCCATGACGGTGGAGGTGCACCGCCGCGCCCCACACCCCAGGTACGACCTCCCAATCTGCCCTCCGTGACGTCGTCGGAACCGACGCGGAACTCCTCATCCAAGATTGGCGTGGGATCGATCCCCGCAGTCATTGCCAGGCATGGCGTCACGAACGCGCAGCCACGGCAGTGCATCGGCGTCGGTGTCGGGTACAGGGGCAGCGTGGGTTGGATCATCTCGGCGGCTTCCTCCGCGATTCGAGCACCCATCGACTGCACCGCAGCTGCACTTCGCTGAATCTGGGTCCGCCGGAAACGCGTGGTCGTTCCCAGCACGACCGGCTGTCCCAGTGCGGACGGGTCGACCTCGGCTGGTGTATGTAGGTACAGACGACGATGCTGACCAGGCCCGCGACCACCTCCGCTGGGCTCGTGTTGACGAAGGCCCCATCCGTGCCGCGACGCATCCGCCGGCAGCGGCTCGGCCGCCACCGTCCCGTTGGTGTCCATCCCGTCATCCAGCGCGCCGATTCGGACCTCGTTGTACATCGTGCCGGCGATTCGCATCCCTGGATACGCACGCTCCCAGGCCCAAGCCTGGGCGACGGCCTCCTCTTCCAGCAGCAGGTCGCGTGCGTCCGCGAAATCTCGCGCCACCCGGTGTTGGACCACCCAGTACCGGTCCTGGGCATCCACCGCCAGAAGATGCAGGCGGCAGACGTAGCGCACGGCCGTGGCGATGCGATCGGGCACCATCAGATCGGCGTCAGTGTCGGTCCTTTCGGGATCCGGATCCGGGATGTTCACGTCGATCTCGGTTTCCACCCGGATCGGCGAGAACGCATCCACGGTGGGTGCCCATGCCAGGTAGGCCTCCATGACGGCCACCCCCTGGTCAAGCAATGCCCGTTGCGCGGGCTGGGAGGTGGCACCTGCCGCGGGCATCGCCTGGCGCTCAGAAGAGAGTGCTTTCGCCAGACCCTTGTGCGTCAGTGGGTTGACCACGGCCCGATCCCAGTCCCACATTCCGGGGTAGTAGTAGACGGCGAGCGCCTGCTGCAAGGCTGCGCCCAAATCCAGGACCGGGGAGGCAGAGAGCGGTTCGAGGTGGCGTCGCTCACCTGCTCCCAGATCCCAGGCTCTACGGCAGCGAAGAAAGGTGACCCGGTCTTCAGCGGTGACGCGATATGTGCGCATACAACCCCCTGCTCAATGCTGTTGCGGATAGGGCTGGTCCAGCGGCCACCTGCAGCGGTCCGAGCCCCCCGACATGGAATCCATCTCGTCAATCAGGTCATCGACCAGGGCTACGAATCGATCCTGGTCCTCGGTTGACCACGCACCTGAGTAATAGATCCAGGAGTCGAGGGGTGCCTCGGTTCCATCCCCGGGCCGCAGGGCTGCCTCGGATCCCACGACGCTGAACGCGTACTCCTCACCGCGACGTTCGAGGTAGAGCACCTGGTCGGGCTGAAGTGCGACCGTGGACAGTCGTGTGATCAAGGTGTCGCGATCCATGAAGCGCCCCTCGCGGTGGTGGCGGGAGTTTGGTTCAACGGTAGAACGTCGGAGCAACCCTCACCACCGGTATTGCGGTCCCGGCCGGCGTCCTGGCCGTGTGCTGTCCTGTCGGAGGGTGAGGTATGCACCGATGTTGCGTACCGTGGTGCTCCGGAACCAGACGAAGGACGCACTGTGGTCGATATTCGTGATGCGCTCTCCTATGACGATGTGCTGCTTTTGCCAGGCCCCTCGGCGGTGCTGCCACGCGACGTCAACATCGAGACGACGCTCACTCCTGGCCTAATCCTGCGCACGCCGATCCTGTCGGCCGCCATGGATCGGGTGACGGAGGCCGCCATGGCCATCGCCATGGCCCGGCAGGGGGGACTGGGCGTCATCCACAAGAACGCCTCCATCGAGGATCAGGCCGCGATGGTCGAATCGGTCAAGCGTTCGGAGTCGGGTTTCATCTCCGACCCGATCACCCTGTCGCCTGATGATCCCGTGCAGCGCTCGTTTGATCTGATGACCCGGTACCGGGTGTCGGGCTTCCCTGTCGTTGACGGGGACCGTCGCATGGTCGGGATCGTGACAAACCGTGACCTGCGCAACGACGCCGAGCCGAACAAGCCTGTCCGTGACTACATGACGTCAACCAGCCTGGTCACGGCCGCACCGGGAACGACCCTTGACCAGGCCCGCATCGCGATGCAGGACGCCCGGGTCGAGAAGCTGCCCATCGTCGATGCTGATGGACGCCTGACCGGAATGTTCACCTTCAAAGACATCGAGAAGGTCCGGCGGTATCCAAGTTCGGCCAAGGACGAGTCAGGACGTTTGCTGGTTGCCGCCGCGATCGGCGTCAGTGGCGATGCCGATGAGCGGGCCGACGCCCTTGTCCGGGCTGGGGTGGATCTGCTCGCCATCGACTCGGCGCACGGTCATTCCGCCGGCATCCTCGAGTTCGCCGCCAAGATCAAGGACCGCTTTCCCAATACCCCTTTGATGGTCGGCAATGTGGCAACCGGAGACGGCGTTCGCGCGTGTGCAGACCATGGTGCCGACGTCGTCAAGGTGGGTGTCGGGCCTGGCTCCATCTGCACCACACGCATTGTCACGGGTGTGGGCGTCCCCCAGTTCACCGCGGTGGCTGACGCGGCCAAGGCGGCGGCTGAGGTCGGCGTGTCGACGATCGCCGACGGCGGAATCCGCTACTCCGGTGACGTCGTCAAGGCATTGGGCACCGGCGCCACCGCGGTGATGGCCGGCAACCTGCTGGCCGGCACCGACGAAAGCCCCGGCGAGCTGGTTCTTGTCGGTGGACGCCGGTACAAGGAGTATCGAGGGATGGGGTCCCTGGACGCCATGCGAGCCGGTTCGGCGGACCGCTACTTCCAGGATGACCGCAAGGAGCCGTCCAAGCTGGTACCCGAGGGCGTATCGGGGCTGTTGCCCTACCGGGGATCGGTGGGCGAGGTGGTCACGCAACTTGCTGGTGGTCTGCGTTCCGGGATGGGCTACGTGGGCGCGGCCAACCTGACCGAGCTGACCCGTCGCGCGAAGTTTGTGAAGCAGTCCGCGGCAGGCGCCCGTGAATCCCACGTCCATGATCTGGATGTCGTGCACGAGGCCCCCAACTACCAGGTGCCAGGTAACGGATAGACACCAAACCAAACCCTTGACTTAAAGTCAAGTTTAACTATTACCATCGGTGGGCCGCCGGGGCCTATGGGGCAATGCTGCTGGCCAGTGCGTGCCGGAGTGTCGTTCTGGCAGCGTTACAGCACCGCTTGGGTGGGTCGGACGGTGGCGACAAACCTGCGTCGTGACCTGCTGGCACACCTGCTGGACAGTGAGATGGGATTTCATGATCACGCCCGTGTGGGGCAGCTGATGACACGGGTGACCGACGTTGGCCCCCGCCCTTGGCGCGATCCCGTTGGTGGCGGCAATCGCGGTGCTCGGCGCACGAATGCTGGTGGTACGGTTCCGGGCCCTGCAGCGCGCGTGGAGGGTTGTCTTCACACTGGTCTTTCCAGCCATGGGCGCCATCCTGGGACTGACGACGGCGCTGATCCTGTCCGTCGGCGGCAGTCGGGTGGCGGACGTTGACCCGTTCGAACGTGTACTCCATGCGGGCGAGGTCGTCGCGGCGCCGCGCTGCGGACTCCTGCAGCCCCTGGGCAAGCACCTGCTGGGTCTGCTGGAGCGTGGCGAAGGCCGCGGCAGAGATGGACCACACCAACCCGTCGGTCTCCGCCTGCACGGTGGCGGTCCGACCTGTCTGGTGCACCAGCGCCATCTCGCCGAAGTACTCCCCGGTGGACAGTCGGGCCACCGTGTGACCCGAGGACCGGATCAGGAACGTGCCCTGGTCGATCACGTACATGGCGTCGGCCTGGTCCCCTTCCCGTACCACGATCGTCCCGGCGGCCACCGGACGGGGCTGCAGCAAGGCCGCCACGTCGTCCAGCGCCACCGGCGAGACGTCACGGAACAAGGGCACGCGACGTATGAACGTCAGCCGGCGTTCGTGCTCGGCCGTCTCCCCTCCTTCGGAGCGCACCACGCGCTGAGCCTAGCTGGACTGCACGGCAATCTCGACGGTATCTTCGGTCGCCGACGCGGCAGCCAGCGATCGCAGGCGGTAGGCCCGGACGGGATGCTCCTTGCCCTTTACGGTGAACGGGTCCAGGGCGTCCACGGTGGCCAGCGGGCGGATGGACCGATAGGTCTCCGCCCCGATCAGAACCGAACCTGGAGGGGTCCGCGCCTCCAGGCGCGCCGCCAGGTTGACGGTGTCGCCGATGATGGTGAACACCCGGCGATGGGGACCGCCGACGTTGCCGACGAACGCGGGGCCAGTGTTGACCCCGACCCCGAACCGCGGCAACGCGGGGTTGGCGTCGGACAAGGTCGTGGTGAGGGCCAGGGCGGCCTTGGCCGCCAGGTAGGCATGGTCAGGCTGGTCCCCGGCGGCGCCGAAGACGGCCATCATCGCGTCGCCCATGAAGTTGGACACCGTCCCGCCGTGGTCCTGCACCAGCACGATGGCCGGTTGCAGCAGCTGGTTGAGGTAGCTGACGACCACCTCCGAGGCAGTGCGCTCGGTGAAGCTGGTGAAGCCGCGGACGTCGGCGAACAGCACCGTCAGGTCTCGGATCGTCCCAACGGTCCCGTCGGCCTGCACGGTGACGAGGTCCTCAGCCACGGGTGAGGAGGCGTAGTCGCGCAGCAGGGTCTGCAGGCGCACCTGGCGGCGGGCCGCCGACACCTCGGCTGACAGGCGGCTGCCGATCAACCGGAGCATTCCCGGCTCGGGCGCCCGCTCGGCGGGCCAGACGACCACCCCGGCCATGTCATCCCCGGCCTGGTCCGTCGCGTCGTGGACGGGCAGGGGCAGCACCACGAACCGGTCGTCGGTGACGATCTCGCCGGAGCGGACTGCCCGCACGACCTGCGCCCAGCAGTCACCCCGCGGGTGGTCGACGAAGTGCACCGCGCCCGCGGCGACCAGCCCGAGCACCACCTCATCAGGACCGAGATCCGGGCCGCCAGGAATGTCGGCAAGCAGGACGCGGAGCAGTTGCGACAGATGATTGATCAGCGGCGCCACGATCATGGCACGATACCAGCCACATGCAGGCCACCGTCCACCTTGTGCCCGGACCGGGGACGGTCACCCGCGTCGGGACCGGAGTGGTCCTTACGCCGGTGGCCGATCGCTCCCCCATGCAGCCACGGGACCACGAGACGTTGGAAGGGCTCACGGGGCTGGAGGGAAGCCGGTTCACCAGCGCGTTGCTCGAGCTTTACACCGAGGGAGACCGTGCAGGTGCCGTGGCGCCGGGCGAGCAGGGCTGGGCAGTACTGGTTCCCGGCGGCATGCGCATCGTGACCCGTTACGCCGACCGCACGTCGGACCACGACGGCCCTCAGCACTCAGTCAAGCACCACCCGTTGGAGATCGCGATCATCCCGGGCGGCACCGAACCGCCGACGGCGACTGCGGACCTCCCGGTCCTCGGCGACCAGCCGGGTGAGGCGTGCGGCATCGTCGTGGTGATCAGCCCCACACGACCGCCGGAGGACCTGGCCGGCACGAGGGTCCAGGGGCGTGGCTGCGGGTGCGGCGTTCTCGTCCCGCCCACGTCGCTGAGCTGCTGGGCCTGCACTGAGCCGATCGAGGAGGACGCCCCGGCCGTGGAGGCGGTGCGACCGACGCTGGGCACGCTGCGCGCCGACGACGGCACCGCACACCCGCTGACCTCGGGGTACGTCATCGGACGAGACCCTCACGCTGCGGATGAGATCGGGGCGCACTGCAGGCCCCTGGCGCTGGTGGACCATCGCATGGTGCTGTCACGGGTGCACGCAGTGGTCAGCCTCGAGGGGTGGGAGGTCCACCTCACCGACAGGTCGATCAACGGAACCTGGGTGCGACCGGCCGACGGGTGGCAGTGGGAGCGGCTGCCACAGGCAGCCCCCATGCGGCTGCTCCCCGGGAGCGACGTGCGGATGGGCCATAGGATCCTGCGGTTCCAGCCGCCCAGGAGAGAAGTTCCGTAGCACTGGCCGTAGCAGGGTCGTTGAGATGGGCATCAGCCGCCGAACATCGCTAGGCCCGTGAGAGGCGCTTGTACCGCTCCTCCCGCTCCTTGAGGACGCCCCGTGGCGGCTGCGTCGCCCGATCTCGGACTTGAGAGCGCGGTGGTGGCCTGCAGGGCGTAGCCGGACCGCTGTCATCATCGCCCATCGACTGTCCACCATCGTCGGCGCCGACCAGATCGCCGTGGTCCACGATGGCCGCATCGTCGAGCGGGGCACCCACGAGCAACTACGTCAGGGCGGCGGCCGTTACGCCGATCTGTACGACCAGCAGATGGCGGCCCAGGGACTGCTGGCCACCAAACACAGCGCTTGACAGCGCAGCGGCCAGCCGAGATGGTCAACGTCGGCCTGCAACCCAAGAGGTGATCGAGCTTGAACCAATCCTCAGACCGCTCAACGATCATGGGCGCCGTGCAATGGGCCCGATATGCCTACCCACCCAACACTTTGGGTTACTGCGGACCTGCTGACGATGTAGCGCTGTTTGGCCACACCGCAGCCCAACAGGTGGATCCGGGGTTCCTGGAACTCCTCCGTGGCTTTGAAGGCGCCTGGCCCTACACCACCTTCATCGCCGGTCAGGCCGGTATTACCGATCCCTTCGACCCCCGCGTCGTTGAGGCGTACTGGCTGGGCGGGTCCCTACTGGACAAGGTGTCAATGACCTCCTTCGGCGCCCACCTGATGGAGCGGTTCCGGGATCGTGCCGGGGTGATGAGCTGGGACTACCTGGCCGAGGCCATCCCCCTGGGAGCCCAGCCAACACACGCCTACCACGTCTTCGGGGTCTATCCGTGGGTCGGCCGCCTACGTGGAGGCAAGGAGGGCACCGCACTGGAAGTCCTGGATCGCTGTCGAATCCGCTGGGGCACGGTTGTGAGCCTGTCCGGGGATCTGGTCACGGTCGAGTCCCAGCCACTGCAGTGGGACGGGGCTCGTCTGTCCCTTGGCCCGCCGACGACCGAACAGGCGATCCACAGCAATGGGGGCACGGGCATGGTCAGCGACCTGCAACCGGGGGACAGCGTGTCCCTGCACTGGCATTGGGTGTGTGATCGTCTGGACCCGCGCCAACTGGCAATGTTGAAGGCCAGCACTGCCAAGCAGTTGCGCATCACCAATGACCAGGTGGCCCACCCCATCGGGATGACACTGGCCACGGTGACGCGCGAGTTCTGAGTTGGCAATGTGAGGGGGGCTCAGCCCCGGTAACCCGCGTGCAGTCGTAGTGCGGCGTCCCGCAGTCGGATGGTGGCGGGGGCCTCGGCTGCCCACAGGACCTGTTCTGGCGAGCCTTCCTCGACCACCTCACCGTGGTCAAGCACCACCAGTCGGTGCGCCCAGGCGCCGGCCAGGGCCAGATCGTGGGTGATGTGAACCACGGCCAAGCCCAGGCGGTCAGCCAGGTTGGCCAGCAGCGCCAACAGTTCTGTCCGCAGGGCCGCATCGAGCAGGGCGGTGGGCTCATCGGCGATCAGCAGTGCCGGCCGACCGATCACTGCTCGGGCCAGGGCCACCCGTTGTCGCTCCCCGCCGGAAAGCTCATCGGTGCGCTTGGAACAAAACTTCTCCGCAGGCGACAGCGCCACCTCCTCCAGGGCCTCATGTACTCGACGTCGCAATTGCTCTCCTCGCGCCAACCCGTGGATGACCAGTGGTTCGGCGATGACCGCATCGACTCGATGACCGGGAGGCAGCGCCGCGTAGGGGTCTTGGAAGATCAGGTGACGCCTGGCCCCCAACCGTCGTCGGGCGGTTCCCCGCAGCGACGTCACGTCGCGACCGTCGATGATGACCTGACCGGTGTCGGGCTGTTCCAGGCCGGCAGCGATCGCAGCCAGGGTGCTCTTGCCCGCTCCGCTGGCGCCCACCACGCCGACGTGTTCCCCCGGTCGCACGGTCAGGGAGACGTTGCGCAACGCCTGCACCCCACCCCGTCGGTGTCCAAACGATTTGGACACCTCCCCCAACCGCAACGCCGCTGCGGGATCTGATTGTGAGAGTGGTGTCATCTTCCACCCCTGGGAGCCGAGGCAGCGCTGTCAGCCGACGCGTTGACCAGTGGAGGCATGGCCTCCAGCAGTGCCCGGGTGACCGGATGCCGTGGCGCGGTGGCGACCCGGCCCACCGGCCCGGACTCAACGACCTGGCCACGATCGATGACAACCACCTCATCCACCAATCCCAGCACCAGAGGGAGGTCGTGGGAGACCAGCAGCAACGCCAGGGATCGCTGTCGCCGCAGACGGGCCAACAACCCGACCAGGTCGGCTGCCAGGATGACGTCCAGGCCACTGGTGGGTTCGTCGGCGACCAGCAGATCAGGGTCGTTGGCCAGTGCCATCGCAATGACGACGCGCTGTCGCATTCCGCCGCTGAGCTCATGTGGATAGGCATCGATGCGGTCAGTCGGCAGGTCCACCAGGTCCATCAACTCCATTACTTTGTCACGTTGGTCCCGGGCTGCGGCAGCCCCACGGGCCCGCGGATGGTGCGCGGTGATGGCCTCGGCAATCTGGCGACCGATTGGGATGACCGGGTTCAGGGCCTGTTGTGCGTCCTGGGGGATCACGGCGACCCTGTCGCCCAGCAGTCCCCGCAGTCTTGCCGGGTCGATGCGATCCAGATCGTGTCCACTCAACCAGCGTTGCCCGGCCGGTGCATGGGCGGTGGGAGGCAGCAGTCCCAGTGCTGCGGCGACGAGACTGGACTTACCGGACCCTGAGGCGCCGACCAAACCCACCGCCTGTCCGGCACCGACGACCAGATCGGCGCCATCCACTGCGGTCACGGTGTGCCCCACGCGATCGGTGTAGACCACGGTCAGCCCCCGCACTGCGGCCACAGCCTCGGCCCACGGCAGGTCCTGAGCCTGGACTGGCGACAACCCCGACGGAGCGGAAACCTCGTGTGCGGACGCACGTACGACGGCTGGCGGGGACACCCCCGGCCGACTCCGGCGCGGTTCAAACCAGGTCCCGATCAGCGCGAAGCCAAGCACCGTGGCCGCGATGCACACACCGGGTGGCACCACCCACCAGACCCAAGCGCCGGTCAGGAATGCATTGCGCTGGTAGGCCAACGACAAGGTGGTTCCCCAACTCCGCGCCCCGGGATCACCCAACCCCAGGAAGCTCAGGGCTGCTTCCAGCAAAATCGCGGTCTTGGCGGCAATGACCAGTTGGGGCACCACGATCGCCGTCATGCGTGGCAGCAGGTGATACCGCAGCAGATAGAGCTGCCCGCCGCCCATCATCCGGATGGCGCGGATGTCATCCTGTTGGCGCAGTGATAGTGCCTGTGACCGCAGTTCCCGGGCCGGACGTGCCCACATCACCGCGGTGATGACGGCGATCTGGGTGCCTAGTCCGGGCCCCAGGAACACCCCGACGACGATGGTGAGGGGAACCAGGGGAAGGACCAGAACCATGTCGACGATCCGCATCAACACCGCATCGACCACACGGCCTCCCGAGCCGGCCAACACCCCGACGACGGTGCCGATCGCCGTGCCCAGCACTGCCGCTGCCACCCCCACCGCCAGCGATACCCGCGCCCCGTAGATCAACTCGCTGAGCAGATCCCCACCGACATCGTTGGTGCCGAGGAGGAACCGTCCAGTGGGGCCGCTGAACGGTGGCCCGACGCGGAGGTCGGGGTTGTAGGGAGCCAGGAGGGGGGCCAGCAGTGCCATCGTTGCCAACCCGACGAGGATCCCGATGCCGACCCACAGCGCGATCCGACTGCTGTCCGACCTCAGGCGGAGGGGTCCCCGATCAAGGCTGCCTCGGTCAAGGCTCATCCGGGGACCGGGGACCGGGGTCGTCTGACCCTGGGGTCAAGCAACGGATAGGTCAGGTCGGCGATGAGGTTGGCGGCCACCACACCCACCGTCAGCAGCACGAATGACCCACGCAACACCGGATAGTCACGACTGATCGCGGACTGAAAGATCAGTCGCCCGAGTCCCGGATAGGCGAAGACGGTCTCGACCACGACCGATCCTCCCAACACTGCACCCAATCCCAGTGCCACGTGGGTGTAGGTGGGAAGCAGTGACGTCCGCAGCACGTGTCGAAACAGGATCGCGCGATCGTCCACACCCTTTGCGACCGCCATCCGAACGTGCGGGGCACCAAAGGTGTCCAACATCGTCCCGCGCGTCAGCAGGAACGTTCCGCCCACACCGGCAACAGTCAACGCCAGCGCCGGCAGGACCAGTCGATGTGCGACGCCGGCCAACCACGACACGCCCACGGCTCCAAATGGTGTCGCTCCGAAGGAGGGGAACCATCCCAACTCCACGGCGAACACCCCGCTGAGCACCATGGCGATCCAAAACGCCGGCATGGCGTCGATGCCGAGGACGGTGATGACCGCCGCCAGGTCGTCACGGTCCCGCCGCCGCCACGCGGCCAGGACGGCCGCCATGATCCCCAGCATCGTACTGGCCACAGTGGCCGTGCCCACCAGCAGGATCGTCCAGCCCACGCGCTGCACCAACACGGTCCGCACCGGCTGCGCCAGTCGCACCGAGGTGCCCAGATCACCGCGGACCAGGTCCCGCCAGTACTGCAGGTACTGCTGGGGCAGGGGTTTGTCCAGGCCGAACTCGGCCCGAACCTGATCAAGCTGTGCGGCGTCCAGGCTGCCCACCGCACCAACGGTGTAGCCGACGGGGTCCCCCGGTGCCAGATGTGGCAACAGGAAGTTCAGGGTGAAGGCAACCAGCAGGACCGCGGTGTACTGCAGAACCTTGGCGCCGACCCTGACCATCAGGATCCGACGATGGCGTGGGCGGCCACGGCCACGTCCCGTGGCAGGAACGACCACTTGTGGACGATGCCGTACCCCGGGGACTCAACGAAACCGGTGTAGGACTCGGGGCGAAACGCCCAGTTCTCGTCGGGGTAGTACAGCGGGATTGCCGTGGGTGCCTCGTTGAACACCCGTTGCATCTCAAAGGAGATGTCACGCCGTGACTCCACGGTGTCCGCTGCCACCCATTGGTCAAACAACTCCTCAAGCTCCGGGTCCGGAGTCTCTGGCAAGCGCCACAGGTAACCCGATCGCAATGATTGGATGAACTGATCGGGGTCAGCCACACCATGGGCACTGATGGTCGTGATAAAGGCATCGAAGTCGCGTGAAGCCAGCAACCCCCCGATCGTTCCCGCGTCCAGCTGCACCACATCAACGGCGATGCCGAGGCGACCCAGATCTTCCGCTATCAACTGTGCCGCCCGAACGTCGGTCGGTTCGGTGCCGCTCACCTTCAACTCCAGTGTCAGCGGGTCGCCGTCTGGAGTCTGGCGGATCCCGGCGGCCAAGGTGTAGCCGGCAGCCTCCAGTTCATCCTGCGCCTGTTGTCGGTCAAACGGGGTGGACAGGTCGGGGTTGGTCCAGGGTGAATCGGGATGGGGGTAGCCGTGGATGGCCGGTCGTCCGTTTCCCAGCAGCGCGACATCCAGCAGGGCTTGTCGATCAATGGCCAGTGAGACCGCATGACGGACGGCCGGATCGTCAAACGGGGGACTGTCGTAGTTCAGGCGCAGTTCGGGGAACTGCAGGGGGGCGGTCGTCACCACATCGATGCCGGGATCAGCGCGGAAGTTCTGGATCAGCTCGGGGGGCAGTGGCCGTGCTGCGGCATCCAGTTCACCTGTTCGCAACGCTGCGAAGGTGGTCGCCGGGTCGGGGATGATCGGCATGATCAACTCCTGGACCAGTGGCGCACCGGCGAAGTACTCAGCGTTGGCTGTCAGGGTGTAGCCCGTCGTCGCGTCATAGTCGGTCAGGATGTAGGGGCCGGTGCCCACTGGCAGGAACGTGGCCTCGCGAGGCTCGGTAATGCCCTCCCAAATATGGCGAGGCAGGATCGGCAGGTCTGCCAGGGTGACCGAACCCAGTGCAGGGCACGCGAAGGCACACACGAACCTGACGGTGTCAGGGCCGGAAGACGTCGCCGTGACGTCCGGTACGTCGCTGACGTGATGGGTCCACCGGCCGGCGGGGGCGATACGGAAGTACTCGAAGGTGAAGACGACGTCGTCGGGACCGAATGTCTCTCCGTCGTGCCAGACCACATCGTCGCGCAGTGTGACCTCCCAGGTGGTGTCATCGACCTGGTCCACCTGCTGGGCCAGCCATGGTTGGGGTTGCTCGACATACGGGGAAGGTGCCAACAACTTGTCGTAGACCAACTCGGTCAGCGGCTCTTCGTGCTGGCCGAACAGGTTGATCGGTCCGAAGTCCTGCGGCAGCGCGATGCGCAGCCGAGCGACCTGCTGGGGATCACTGGTCGCTGAGACAACCGGCTCGGGCAGTCCCTGCTCCGTCGGAGAGGAGCAGGAGACCGCTGCCAAACACACCACAATCCACACCGATACGTGCCGAACGTTCATTTGACCACCTTCGTGAGAGACAGTCGGATTACCCTACGCCACCTGTAAAGTCCGCAACTCACGACGCCGCCCCACCGTCGTACCGACAAACGAGTAGTGCCTCCTGGCCCAAGAGCGATATAACGATGTCGGCGCTGTGGTTCGGGCGCCTCGGACAGGCCCTGCTGTGGATCAGCGGTTGACCACCCCAGGGCGGGTGAACAAAGGCCTTGAGACAATGATGGTTCTCGCTGCACAAACAGCCGTCGGCGCCTCGATCAGCCACGACTCGCTGCTGCTGTTCATCATCCAGTTCGCGTTGTTGCTGTTGCTGGCCCGCACTCTGGGACTGTTGGCCACCCGGGTCGGGATGCCCTCGGTGGTGGGTGAACTCACCGCGGGGCTGTTGCTGGGTCCGACAGTGTTCGGGGCTCTGGCGCCCGGGCTGCGGGATACCGTCTTCAACCCGTCCGATCCGGGCCAGGAACACCTGCTTGAGATCGTCAGCTTCCTGGGGGTGATGCTCCTGCTGGTCCTGACGGGGCTGGAAACCGACATCGCTCTCATCCTGTCGCGTCGATCGCAGGCCCTGAAGGTCAGCCTGGGCGGGATCGTGGTCCCGTTCGCCACCGGATTCGGATTGGCGCTCGTCCTTCCCGACTCCTTCGTGAACGACATGTCCCAACAGCTGACGTTCGCGTTGTTCCTGGGCACGGCCATGAGCATCTCGGCTATCCCCGTCATCGCCAAAGTCCTGATCGAGATGCGCATCATCCGCCGCGACATCGGGCAGTTGACCCTGGCAGCCGGGATGATCGATGACACCGTCGGCTGGATCCTGCTGTCCATCGTCGCCGGGCTGGCCGGCAGCGGTACTGTCTCACTCGCAGCGGCGGGGACCAGCGTGCTGACCGTCATCGGGTTCCTGGTGGTGGCCTTCACCCTGGGTGGTGTCATCGTCGGCAAGCTGATCCGCTGGGTCAGCAAGGTCCAGCCCGGCGAGGGGCCCCTGCTGACCACGCTGATCGTGTTGGCGCTGATCTTTGCCGCCGTGACCCAATCGCTGGGCATCGAGGCGGTGCTGGGCGCCTTTGTCCTGGGCATCCTGGCAGGACGGGTCCGCCGGGTCGACCATCGCATCGTCCACACGTTGGAATCCATCACGCTGGCGGTGTTCGCGCCGGTGTTCTTCGCCAGTGCCGGGCTCAAGGTCGATCTCCGCACCCTCAGTCAGCCGCGGGTGATCCTGGTGGCGGCACTGGTTCTGTTGGTGGCGATCGGCGGCAAGTTCATCGGGGCCTACCTTGGCGCGACGGCGGCCAAGTTGGGTCGGTGGGAAGCTCTTTCCCTGGGCGCCGGGATGAACGCGCGCGGAGCCCTTGAGATCATCGTGGCCACCATCGGGCTGAATCTGGGAGTACTCACCCCCGAGATGTTCACCATCATCGTCATGGTGGCGATCGTCACCTCGCTGATGGCCCCACCATTGCTGCGCGTGCTGCTGCCCCGTGTGCCCATGAGTGAGGAGGAACAGGCCCGGCTGGACCGAGAGGAGGGGGAACGGACCAGCCTGCTCAGCGGTGTGCACCGAGTGTTGCTGCCCACACGAGGCGGCACCAACTCCCAGCTTGCCGCCCAGCTGCTCCAACGGCTGGCCCATGGTCGTGATCTGGATGTGACCGTGCTGCACGTCACCTCCGACCCCGACGCCGACCAGTACCGTCTGGACCGCGTCGAGGCACACCTGTCGCGGGCACGGGTCCACCGAGTCGCCAGGACCGGGGCAGCCGACACCGCCGAGGCGGTCATCGCGGAGGCCGCCCAGGGCTATGACCTGCTGGTCGTCGGGGCTACCGAGACCCTGTCCGACGATGACCCCGATGCGTTGTTGTTCTCGAGCGTCGTGGACCGGGTGCTGATGAACAGCCCCTGCCCGGTCCTGGTGGTCCACTCGCGCTGGGCCCAAGACAGCGACGAGGAACTGATGGAGATCCCGATCAACCGGATCCTGTTGCCAACCACAGGGTCAGACCCCCAGTCACGCGCCCCCGAGATCGCTTTCGCGTTGGCCACCGGGGCACCTGCCAGGATCAGCGAGGTCGCACCCAAGTCCGCGGACCACATCGCCGACGCGCCGGAGGATCCTCAGAGCACGCCCGTGGATCTGATCCGCATCATCGAGAACCCGGCGGGCACCTGGTCCGAGGCGGGTCGAACGAACACCGTTGGTGCCGACCTCCTCAGCCGTGCCCGCCTGATGGGACAGGAGATCGTGGCTGCCGAGGCGGTAATGGGCACGCGGATGGGGGCACAGGTCACCACCCGGGTCGAGGTGACCGACTCTGCGGTCGGGCCGACCATCATCGAACTGGCGGCCAGCACCGGTGCCAGCCTGATCGTGGTGCGCAGTGACGTGCAACCAGTCACCCGACGCGCGTTCATGGGTCATGATCTGGACCACGTCCTACGTCACTCGCCGTGCCCCGTGGTCGTCATCACCGGGTCCTGATACGTCAAGATTGTGCTCGATCACGATGAACCCGACAGGCTGCGCTGGGCCAGCTGAACGCCCTTCCTTACGGGGGTGTAGCGTTGTCCACAGCCGCACCCCCTTTGTCGGTGCGGCGTCCCACGACGACCTGCGACCCTCCAAGGGATGACCACGTTGACGACACCCATCGCCGAGCTGCCGGCCGAGTTCAGGCCGCTGTACCGCAGCGAGTACGACCACCTGGTCGGGCTCGGCGTGTTCGAGGGAACCCGGGTTGAGCTGGTCGGAGGGGTGCTGGTCGAGATGAGCCCGATGAATCACGGATCTCCGACCGACGACGATGCCCATCGTGGCCAGGCCCTCGTCCACAGCACTTGACAATATCGCCCGCACAGCAGATAACCGGCAGTGGGACAACGTTCATGCTTGGAGTAGGAATCGACTGGGCTGAGGACCCGCGCTACCCCGACATCGACCTGACGCCATGGAACTGACGCCACGCGTCATCCGCCTCGCCGCTGCCCTGCTCGTCGTGGCGGCGACCACCTCGTGTTCATCCGGTACGACGCAGGAGATCGACATGAACGCCGCTGAGGCCGAGGCCCTCGTCACCGACCAGGTGCGATCGCTCACCGACGTCCTGGCCCTCCCCGAGCCGGTGGACAATCCCGCGATCGAACGACAGGCCTGCCTCGACAACGCCGGTCGCGAGACCGGCGACGTCATCGTCACCACCCGACGTCGCTTCGCCGTCACCGATCCGGAACTCCTGACCCGCGCCAAGACGTGGTTCGAGGAGGAGTCCTATGCGATGACCGAGCGAGGGCGCACCGAGGTCATCGGCGATCGTGACGGCCTTCGTGTGTCCGTCGAGGTCACGGGTGACCGGACCACCCTCTCGGCCGTCACCGAATGCGTCGGCGCAGCCTGATCGTCCGGGCCATCAGACCCCGGAACGGCGCGGTCAGCCGGGGTTGCGCAGGCCAGCGGCGATCCCGTTGATCGTCAGGTTCAGCGCTCGGGCATCACCCTCGTCAGCCGTGCCGGCCCGACTGCGGGGCACCAGTTCGACCTGCAGGGCGTGCAGAGGATGCAGGTAGCGGTCACGCACGTCGAGGCGTCGACGCCAGCAGCAGTTCCAGGTTCACGCGGGCCAGACCCGGGAGCAGGTACTTGTCCGCGACGACCTCGCCCTGCTCGGTCAGCTTCACCATCCCGTCGACCGCTCCCGGTGGTTGGGCCAGGATGGCATCGTGGGTCGGTCCACCGCCGCGACCGACGGAGCCATCGCGACCGTGGAAGAGCAGCAGTCGCACGTCGTGACCAGCGGCCGTGTCGCGCAGGGCGCGGATCGCTCGGTGGATCAACCACTGCGACGTGACGATCCCGCCGTCCTTGTTGGAGTCCGAGTACCCGAGCATCACCTCCTGCACGTCGCCGCGGACCTCGACGAGGCACGGGAGGTGGCGGCCAATCGGTGTCGATCGCCGTCAGAACGGCCATGAGCACGGCGGCCACGGATGCCCTCATGGTTGACTGCCGACATGAAGATGCTCGTCCTCGGTGGAACCGCCTGGTTGGGTCGCGAGGTGTGCCAGCAGGCGCTGCGAGGGGGTCATGAGGTGACCTGCCTTGCCCGGGGCGACAGTGGAGCGGTCGCGCCTGGCGCCACATTGGTTCGCGCGGACAGGTCTACTCCGGCGGCCTACGACCGGGTAGCTCAGCAGCACTGGGACGCCGTGGCGGAGGTCTCCTGGCAACCCGGGTTCGTCATCGAGGCGCTACAAGCTCTGGCGACACGGAGCACCCACTGGACCTACGTGTCATCTGGCAGTGTCTATGCCTCCCATGCCGAGATTGGTGCGGACGAGAGTGCGCCCGTCGTGGCACCAACGACCGACCGCCGGGCAGACCGTGACCAGTACGGCCCGGCCAAGGTCGCCTGTGAGCAGGCCAGCACCACCGCACGTGGCGAACGGCTGCTGATCGCCCGATCGGGGCTGATCGGCGGTCCGGGAGATCACACCGACCGCAGCGGCTACTGGATCGCCCGGTCCGCGCGCGAGCCACTGCAGACCATGCTGGTGCCCAACACCCCGGATCTGGCGACACAGGTCGTGGACGTCCGGGACCTTGCGTCATGGCTAGTTCGCTGCGCCGAAGATGACGTCACTGGCACCTACGACGCCGTCGGACCGGTCGTTGCGTTTCGCCACTGGATCACCGTGTCACGTCTGCTGGGCGGCCATCATGGACCGGTGCTGATGGCAGCCTCAGACTGGCTGCTGTCACAGGGTGTCGAGGAGTTCATGGGGCCGGAATCATTGCCACTGTGGTTGGCCGATCCGGACTGGGCAGGATTCTGTGCCCGATCAGGACAGGCGGCAACCACTGCCGGCCTGCACCACCGTCCGCTGGAGGAGCTGTTGACCGACGTCCTGGAGTGGGAACACTCGATGGGTCTACAGCGCGCCCGCTCCGCGGGTCTAAGCGCCGAGAGGGAGCAACAGCTCATCCGTGCGCTGGCTACATCTTCTTGATCTGGCGATATCGCTGGATGTCGCCCGCCGAGGCGATCAACAGACCCACCGCGAACAGCAGCGTGATGACGATCAGGGCGAGGAATATGAATCCGAGTACTTGCATGTCATGCACCTGACATTGGCGGTGGACTACAGAGACTGCTAACCGGGGGGACCCGTGTCTTTGTAGCCTGAGGATACGACAGCCACAAGAAAAACGTGCGAAGGCCGCTCACAGCGAGACTGCGCTGGCGGGATCGGCGGTCAGCCCATCCGCCTGCCCAGGATCGGCGTGAACAAGCCCCACACCGGCCAGAATGCCCAGCCCCCCGAACAGCTGAATCACAACGGGCAGCTCTCCCAGCAGCAGCCACGCGGCCAGCACAGCGAACAGCACCTCGGTCAGACCCACGAACGAGGCCGCCCGCGACCCCAGTGCAGCGGCGGCCACGATGCCGGTGACATAGGCCACGACTGTCGAGATCACGACGAGGAACAACACCGGCAGCATCCAGTTGACTTGCCTCTCCAGCAATGTGACCGATGCAGTGGAGAAGGAGAGGGGCAGTATGCCGAGGGTGCCCACCACGGCGATGGCGACGGTTCCCACCAGCAGCCCGCCTCCGGCAAGGACCACAGGCGGCAGTCCGTCGTGGCTTCTGGCCGACATCAGGAAGTAGCCGCTGAGGCAGATGGCGGCCGCCAACCCCCACGCCACCCCGAGGGGATCGACCCCAGAGGTCCCGCCGATGTCCAGCACCAGCACCAGACCGACCATGGCGACGGCGGTCCCGGCCAGGGTGCGGGCACCCGGCGTTTGGCCGGACCGCGCCCAGGCCAACCCGACCAGCAGCACAGGTGCCAGGTACTCAAGCAGCAGTGCCACACCCACCGTCAGGTACTGCACGGCGTTGAAGAAGCAGACCTGTGCGCCCGCGACCGCAACGATCCCGTACAGCAGGACACTTCGTGACTGATCGCGCAGTGACTGAAAATGGCCCCGCAACGCGATCAACGTGGGAATCAACAACACCGCCGCGGCCCCACCGACCCGGACCAGCACGGTTGCCCCAGGCGACCAACCGACATCCAGCAGAGATTTTGCAAACGGGCCCGACGAGCCGAACGTCGCCGCCGACAGGACGGCCAACATCATGCCTGGCGCACCTCTGGACGGGGCGACGACGTCAGCAGTCGTCGTCCGGGCGGGCGATGAGGTGGACATCCGAACTCTTTCCTGGGCCGACCGAACCCGCGCCCATGTCATGACCAAAACACTGTTATGATGATTACCCTACCTGCTGCCATGTCAGGAGTCAACATCAACTTCACTCATGACACCGAGATGGGTCTGTTGGCCACGACAGACCTGGTGAATACCACTGCCGAACGGTCGGGCAGTGGGAGGGATGAACTGTCAACGCCGGGGGATCTCCAGCGCTTCGTGGTGGAGCACCGCTACAGCGGATCGCGGACACACGATCAACCGGAACTAGATGCCGTCAGGAACGTCCGGCCGCGGCTGAGCACGTTGTGGACAGACGACGCCGGCCTAGCCATTGACCGCGTCAACGCCCTGCTACGTGAGTACAACGCACTGCCGCAGTTGGTTCGCCACGACGGTTGGGACTGGCACATCCATGCCATCGACAGTGATGCACCGCTGGCCGATCGGATCTGTGTGGAAACCGCGATCGCGTTCATCGATCTGATCAGAGGCGACGAACTGGGCCGTCTGAAGAACTGCGCAGCTGAGGACTGCAACGCGGTGTTGATCGACCTGTCACGCAACCGTTCCAAGCGCTACTGCGACGTGGGTAACTGCGGGAACCGCGCCAACGTGGCGGCCTACCGCGCCCGCCGGGCCGGTCGCTGATCCCGCCGCAGACTCAGGCGTCAGACCAGCGGACGGGCAGTCGGGGGGATGGGGAATGGCAAAGAGGTCTGGCCCATCAAATGCTCATCGACCGCGGAGGCGCAGGCGCGGCCCTCCGCTATCGCCCAGACGATAAGGGACTGGCCTCGACCCATGTCGCCGGCCACAAACACGCCGGGGACGGTCGTGGCGTAGGTCTCATCGCGGACCACGTTTGACCGCTGGTCGGTCTGGACGCCGAGCCGCTCCAGCATTCCCGCCTGATCGGGCCCGAGGAAACCCATGGCAAGCAGCACCAGGTCGGCGTCGTAGGAGAAGTCGCTGCCCTGAATCTTGTGGAAGCGTCCCTCACGGAACTCCACCTCGTGTCCCTTCAACGCGGTCACGTTGCCGTCCTCATCACCGACGAACTCCTCGGTATTGACCGAGTAGATGCGGTCTCCGCCCTCGTCGTGAGCGCTGCTGACCTTGTAGGTCATCGCGTAGGTCGGCCACGGCTGGTGGGAGGGTCGTTCATCGGGAGGCCGCGGCATGATCTCGAACTGCCTGATCGAGGCCGCGCCCTGACGGTGCGCCGTCCCCAGACAGTCGGCACCGGTGTCGCCTCCACCGATGATGATCACGTGCTTGCCAAGGGCTGTGATCGGGACCTCGCGCGGGTCCAGGTCGCCCTCCTGGACCTTGTTGGACCATGGGAGGTACTCCATGGCCTGATGGATCCCGGTCAGTTGCCGACCGGGGACGTCCAGGTCCCGCCAGTTGGTCGCGCCACCCGCCAGCACGATCGCGTCGTGGTCGGCCTGCAGCGATTCGACGCTGATGTCGTGCCCGACGTCGGCGTCGGTCTGAAACCTGGTCCCCTCGGCACGCATCTGGTCCAGGCGGCGGTCCAGATGGCGCTTCTCCATCTTGAACTCGGGGATCCCGTACCGCAGCAGACCCCCCAGCCGATCGGCTCGTTCCAGGACCAGGACATCGTGTCCGGCCCGGGTCAACTGCTGTGCGGCGGCCAGGCCGGCCGGGCCACTGCCGACCACGGCAACACGCTTGCCGGTGTTGACCTTGGCCATGACGGGGGTGACCCACCCCTCCTCAAAGGCACGGTCGATGATCTCCACCTCGACCTGTTTGATCGTCACGGGTGGCTGGTTGATGCCCAGCACACAGGCCTGCTCGCAGGGAGCGGGACAGAGTCGTCCGGTGAACTCGGGAAAGTTGTTGGTCGCATGCAACCTGTCGATGGCCTTGCGCCACTGGTCGCGGTAGACCAGGTCATTCCAATCCGGGATGAGGTTGCCCAAGGGGCAGCCGTCGTTGCAGAAGGGGATCCCGCAATCCATGCACCGGCTGGCCTGGTCCTTCAGCGTCTCAGGATCAAAATCGCGGTAGACCTCATTCCAGTCGTTCACCCGTTGGGTACGCGGCCGATACAGCGGCAGTTGACGCTGCCGGATCTTCAAGAACCCTCTGGTGTCTCCCATCGCTGTCCCTACCCGTGTGCGGAGGCCATGATGGCCTCGTCGACGTCTCGGCCCTGCTCCTCGGCAAGGGCCGCCGCATCCAACACGCGACGGTAGTCCTTGGGCATGACCTTGTTGAAGTGCCGGACGTTGCTGCGCCAGCGATCAAGGATCCTGGCGGCCACCAGCGAGTCGGTCTCCCGGTGGTGGCTTCGCACGGCATCACGTAGGAACTCGATGTCGTCCTCCTCAAGGGTTTCCAGGGTCACCATGTCCAGGTTGATCTGGAGTTCGAAGGTGTTGCCGGGGTCAAAGACGTAGGCGATCCCGCCCGACATTCCGGCTCCGAAGTTGCGACCGGTGGGACCCAGGATCACAACTCGCCCACCGGTCATGTACTCACAACCATGGTCACCGATCCCCTCGACCACGGCCAGGGCACCGGAGTTGCGCACGCAGAACCGCTCACCGACCACGCCACGGATGTAGACCTCGCCGGCAGTCGCGCCGTACAGCAGCACGTTTCCGGCGATGATGTTGTCCTCGGGCACGAAGTCATCGTGGCGATCCTCGGATGGCCGCACGATGAGGCGCCCGCCGGACAGGCCTTTGCCCACGTAGTCGTTTGCATCGCCGTCCAGGCTCAAGGTGATGCCCTTGGGGAGGAAAGCCCCGAATGACTGCCCCGCCGAACCGGTGAAGTTGATCGTGATGGTGTCATCGGGCAGCCCCAGGGAGCCGTACCGCTTTGCGACCTCATGGCCCAGCATGGTCCCGACCGTGCGGTTCAGGTTGCGGATCGGCAGGTCCATGTGGACGCGTTGCTGACGTTCCAACGCCGGTTCGGCGCGCCGGATCAACTCCACGTCCAAGGCCTTGTCCAGCCCGTGGTCCTGACCTTTGGAGCAGAACGGGTCCTGTTCCCAGGGAGACTCCGGTTGGACCAGGATCGGGCTCAGGTCCAGACCGCTGGCCTTCCAGTGATCCAGGGCCTGGTTGGTGTCCAGTGCGTCGACGTGGCCTATCGCCTGCTCCAGGGTGACAAACCCGAGTTGGGCCAGGTACTCCCGGACCTCCTCGGCGATGAAGTGAAAGAAGTTCTCGACGAACTCGGGCTTGCCGTTGAACCGGGCACGCAACTCGGGGTTCTGTGTGGCCACACCCACCGGGCAGGTGTCCAGATGGCACACGCGCATCATGATGCAGCCACTGACGACCAACGGGGCGGTCGCAAACCCGAATTCCTCGGCGCCCAGCAGAGCCGCGACGATCACGTCACGTCCGGTCTTCAACTGCCCGTCGGTCTGCACGATGATCCTGTCGCGCAGGCCGTTGGCCATGAGGGTCTGCTGGGTTTCGGCCAACCCCAGTTCCCAGGGTGTGCCGGCGTGCTTCAGGGAGTTGAGTGGCGAGGCCCCGGTTCCACCGTCATGACCGCTGATCAGCACCACATCGGCCTTGGCCTTGGACACACCGGCGGCGACCGTCCCGACACCGACCTCACTGACCAGCTTCACGTGGATGCGGGCCCTGGGATTGGCGTTCTTCAGATCGTGGATCAGTTGTTTCAGATCCTCAATTGAGTAGATGTCGTGATGCGGTGGCGGGCTGATCAAGCCGACCCCTGGGGTGGAGTACCGCGTCTTTGCGATCCAGGGCCAGACCTTCTGGCCGGGCAACTGCCCGCCTTCGCCCGGCTTTGCCCCCTGTGCCATCTTGATCTGGATGTCATCGGCGTTGGTCAGGTAGTTGGCGGTCACACCGAACCGGCCGGAGGCCACCTGCTTGATCGCACTGCGCCGCAGATCACCGCTGGCGTCGGGAACGAACCGATCTTCGTCCTCGCCCCCCTCACCGGTGTTGGACTTGGCCCCCAGCCGGTTCATGGCAATCGCCAGGGTCTCGTGAGCCTCTGCGGAGATCGACCCGTAGCTCATCGCACCGGTGGAGAACCGGGAGATGATCGAGGAGGCCGGTTCCACCTGCTCGATCGGGATCGCAGGTCGTACCCCCTGCTTCAGCTCAAACAGCCCGCGAAGGGTTGCCAAGCGCCGGGACTGGTCATCAACCAGCGTGGTGTATTCCTTGAAGACCTCGTACTGCTTCGTGCGGGTCGCGTGCTGCAGTTTGAAGACGGTCTCGGGGTTGAACAGATGATGTTCGCCTTCACGGCGCCACTGGTATTCGCCTCCGACCCACAGGTCGCGATGGGCCATCTCGGCGGGGTTGTCCAGATAGGCGAAGCGGTGTCGGCTGGCGACCTCCTCGGCCACGATGTCAAGTCCGATGCCGCCCAACTTGGAGGAGGTGCCGGTGAAGTAGTCCGCCACCATCTCCTCGGACAACCCGACTGCCTCAAATACCTGTGCCCCGCGATAGGACGCCACCGTCGAGATCCCCATCTTGGACATGACCTTGAGCACCCCTTTGGTCATCGCCTTGATGTAGTTGCGGACGGCTTGTTTGACCTCCAGGTGGCCCAGTTGGCCCTCGTCGGCCAACACCTGGATGGACTCAAGGGCCAGATAGGGATTGATGGCCGCGGCGCCATAGCCGATCAGCAGAGCCATGTGCTGGATCTCGCGGGCATCACCGCACTCCACGACCAGCCCGCACATGCTGCGCTGCTTGGTGCGCACCAGGTGATGGTGGACGGCTCCGGTCAGCAGCAACGAGGGGATCGGGGCAAGTTCGGCATTGGTGTGGCGGTCACTCAGCACGATCGTCCGGGCACCCGAGCTGATGGCCGCACCGACCCGGTCGCAGATGTCGGTCAGGGCCCGCTGGATGGCCAGACCACCTCCCTGGACCGGGTACAGCCCGTCGATGGCGAAGACCTCGAACTCAGGTCGGTCACCGTCATCGTTGATGTAGGCGATCTTGGCGAAGTCCTCATTTGAGATGATCGGCGTCGGCAGAACGATCTGGCGACAGGCTTCGGCCCCCGGCTCCAACAGGTTTGACTCCGGGCCGATGGTGGTGGCCATCGAGGTGACCATCTCCTCACGGATGGCGTCCAGGGGTGGGTTGGTGACCTGGGCAAACTGCTGCTTGAAATAGTCAAACAGCAGGCGGGGACGGTTGCTCAGCACCGCGATGGGCGTGTCGGTCCCCATCGAGCCGATGGGCTCGGCGCCGGTACGTGCTTCGGGGCCCAGCAGGATCCTCAGATCCTCCACCGTCCAGCCGAAGGTGCGCTGATGGGTCACCACGCCCGCGTGCTGGGGGGTCAGCAGGAATCGTGGTGGCAGGTCCTCCAGGTACACCTGGCCTGCCTCCAACCAGTCACCGTAGGGCTGGGCTGTGGCCAGATCCCGCTTGATCTCCTCGTCCTCAACGATTCGGCCCAGGGAGGTGTCCACCAGGAACATCCGTCCGGGCTGCAGGCGGCCCTTGCGCACCACCGTCACCGGATCGATCGGCAGCACACCGACCTCGCTGGCCATGACGACCAGTCCGTCCTGCGTGACCCAGTACCGCGACGGACGCAGCCCGTTGCGGTCAAGGACCGCACCGACCAGGGTGCCGTCGCTGAAGGTGATGGATGCGGGACCGTCCCAGGGCTCCATCATGCTGGCGTGATAGCGGTAGAAATCGCGTTTCCAGTCCGGCATGGCCGGCTGGTTCTCCCATGCCTCGGGAATCATCATCAGCACCGCGTGGGGCAGGCTTCGCCCGGCCAGGTGCAGCAACTCCAACGCCTCGTCGAAACTGGCGGTGTCCGACGCGTCGGGCGTCATGATCGGGAAGGCTCGCTCGAGTGATTCGCCGAACGCCTTGGACTCAAAGCGGCCCTCGCGGCTGCGCATCCAGTTGCGGTTGCCCCGCACGGTGTTGATCTCACCGTTGTGGGCGATCATCCGGTAGGGATGGGCCAGCGGCCACGACGGGAAGGTGTTGGTGGAGTAGCGGGAGTGCACCAGCGCCAACGCCGTGTGATAGCGGCCGTCCGACAGGTCGGGGTAGAACTCCGGCAGTTGCTGAGGGGTCAACATCCCCTTGTACACGATGGTCCGGCACGACAACGAGGGGAAACTGACCCCCACTTCATGTTCAATCCGTTTGCGGGCGATGAAGCAACGGCGGTCTAGCTCGATGTCGGTCGAGCCGTCCTCGGCTGACAGAAACAGCTGACGAAAGGCTGGTTGGGCCGAGCGGGCGAAGGACCCGATCGAGCCGTCATCGATCGGCACCTCCCGCCAGCCGAGCACCGTCAACCCCTCGGCGGCGATGATGTCGTCGACTGCCTCCACCGTTCCCGCGGGATCGTCGTTCGGCAGGAACGCCTGACCGACCGCATACGCCCCGGCCAGCGGCAGGTCGAAATCACAGACCTCGGCAAACAACTCGTGTGGCAGTTGGGTCAGGATGCCGGCACCGTCACCGACGTTGGCCTCGGCACCGGTCGCCCCACGATGGTCCAGGTTGCACAGTGACCCAAGGGCCTGTTGCACGATCTCGTGCGAACGACGGCCGTGCATGTCTGCCACGAAGGCAACGCCGCAGGCATCGTGTTCGTAGGCTGGATCGTATAGACCTCGTGATGGAGGAACTGGCATATCCACATCCGTTGCAGTGTCGGAACGTTGGGGTTCAGGCGCTACACCGTGGGACGTCGTTGGCCCAGCAGCTCACCGACTCTCAACCGTAGCGCACGTGGCCGGTGAGGGGAAAACCCGGTCACGCATCACGGTGACCAGGTGGCGCGGGCGGTCGCTCGTTTGATGGTGCTGGTGCGGCCGTGGACCACCCGTAGTGTGTCGATCGCCGCCCGGACCGCCTGGACCCTGACCCGATCCCGCAGCGGGTCCCCCGGCACACAGGCGACCTGTCGCAGCCCGTCGGGCAACGCTGCCACCGACGCCGTCGCTACCGCCTTCCACCCGACCTTGCCTGGGCCGTGCAGCGGCGGCTCCAGCAGGAAACCCATCGCCTCGCGGGCCTGCCTGCGGGATTGCAGCTCCGCAGTGGCGAACTGCGCCACCATGTCATCCAGTTGTGCCCGGTTGAGTGGCAACGAGCCCTGCACGATCATCGGCAGTTCGACCTGGCCGCTGCGCAGAGCCGCCAGCCACTCCGGGTCGCGTGCACGTCGCGGCAGATCCACTCGTTGGTCCAACAGTGCGGCGGGGATCGCCTGCTCCGCGACGAAGCGGTCGGCGACATCCGCTGTGACGGGATAGGGCCCCAGCAGATCCCACACGCTGAGGACGGACAACGTCAGTCCGATTGACACCCAGGCCAACAGGCGGGGGTCATCGGCGCGATAAGGCTCACCCTCGGGGGTGCTGCCCACGACACTGGTGTGGGCTCCTCGAGCCCTCATCGACGCCGCCATCACCTCTGGCATCGATCCGCAATTCACCGCCTGCACGTATGCCGCCGTGCGATGCAGTCGCCCCATCAGATCCTGCTGAAACGACCCGTGGTCGCTTACCCCGGCCATCGCCCGTGGGTGCAGTGTCTGGATCATCAGGGCGTTGATGCCCGAGATGATCACACTGGGGTCACTCAGCAGCGTCCAGGTGGCGGAGCCGGGTCCGAACAGTCCGGGGTCGCCACGATCACGGGTGGGATCAAGCGGCGTGCCGAACATCGAGCGGATCGCGGCCTCGGTCCCGTCGCGCAACAGGGGTATCCCGTCGGGTACCAACATGGCCGGTAGGGCACCCAGACGCCGTCCACCCCACCGCATCCCTCGCCCGGATTTCTGGACCTTGCGGCGCCTGAGGAACGGGGATGCTGGCATGCCCCCATGCTGTCATGGCCAGATCACCGCACCGGGCCGAACTTAGCGGTGACGCCCGCAGGCCGTTTGCGGCAAGATTGGGCACAGGCGACGGAACGTCCAACCGTCGAGCAGGCAGTCATCTGGAGTTCTCCATGTCCCGTATCATCGTCACCCTCGTCCTGGTCCTGGGCGCGCATCTGATCAGCACCACCACGCCGGCGGTCGCCCAGTCCAGCACGCCCGAATGGGTCCCTGCCGAGCAGGCAACCATCCATCCCGGCGTGCAGACGGTCACCGACGGCGGCGGGCAATGCACCGCGAACTTTGTCTTCACCGATCCCGATGGTGAGGTCTACCTGGGTCAGTCCGCTCATTGTGGCAGCACCGGTGGGTCCACCGAGACCAACGGCTGTCTGGCGGGATCTGTCCCACTGGAGACACACGTGGAGGTTGGCGGGGCCTCCCAGCCCGGTGTGCTGGTGTACTCCAGTTGGCTGGCGATGCAGGCGGCAGATGAACAGGACCCCAACGCCTGTGACTTCAACGACCTGGCCTTGGTGCGGCTGGCGCCTGAGGACCGTGGCCGGGTGAACCCAAGCCTGCCGTTCTATGGCGGGCCGCAGGGCATCGCGCCGAGCACGACGGCAGGTGAGACGGTCTACACCTTTGGCAACTCCTCCCTGCGGCCGGGCAACGGCAGCGCCAAGTCGGGGACGGCACGGGGCCAGGATGGTGAGGGCTGGACCCACGACGTGTTCACCATCAACCTGGGTGTTCCCGGCGACTCCGGCAGTGGTTTCCTGAACTCTCAGGGCAGCGCGTTCGGGGTGCTGAGCACCCTGGAGATCCTGCCCAATCCCGGCAGCAACGGTGTCAGTAATCTGACCCGGATGTTGTCCTACGTCCTGACCCATGACGGCCCGGCGGTGACCATGGCCGACGGCACCCTGATCTTTGACCCCGATGGGGCCACCGTCGACACGGCGACGGGTGGCGACACCGACGGCGGCGATCCCGGAGCAACCACCAGGCGGCTGAACGGCCTATCACGAATCGAGACGGCGGTCCGTGTGTCGCAGAACGGCTACGCCGCGGATGCCGCCGGCGCGGTGGTGCTGGCACGAGCCGACATCGCGGCTGACGCCCTGGCGGGCACCGCCCTGGCGTCAGCTGCCGGTGGACCGGTGCTCCTGACACCCTCTGACCAGCTGCACCCGGCCACGGCGGCCGAGATCAACCGTGTGCTGCCAGACGGTGCCACCGTGTACCTCCTGGGCGGTACCTCGGCGTTGTCACCACAGGTCGAGGGGGCACTGGCTGACTATGACGTCCGTCGACTGGCCGGAGCCAGCCGGTTTGAGACTGCTGTCGAGGTGGCCCGCGCGGTCACCGCCAGTCCCGGCCAGATTGTCCTGGCCGACGGCCTCACCTTCGCCGATGCTCTGATCGCAGGGCCCGCGGCGGCTTTGCGCGGCGGGGTCGTGGTGTTGACCGACGGGACCCGCAACCACCCTGCGGTCGACGGCTACCTGTCACAGCATGCCGCAGTCGAACAGGTCACCGTCGGGGCGGCCGCAACGGCTGCCTATCCCGGACGGACGAACTACGTCGGCGCGAGTGATCAGGAAACCTCAGTGTTGGTCGCCCGCGCCTATGCGCCCCAGGCGAGCACGGTGGGGGTGGCCCGGGTCGATGCATTCGCCGACGCCCTCTCGGGGGGTGCACACGCGGCCTTGGGTGGCACCACGCTGCTGTTGACCGACTCGGGGTCACTCACCCCGGTGGTCCGCGACCATCTGTCCCAGCAGGCCGCCACCATCGACACGGCTGTGCTGTACGGCGGCACCAGCGCGCTGTCAGCTGAGGTGGAGGAACAGATCCGGGCCGCTATTAGCTAACGCGCCGCACGGTCAGTCCAGCGGCAGGGCTGTCATCACCGTGGCGGTGGCCTCATCGCCATAGGCACCCTGCAGGCGCCGCCGCAGGTCCTCCGCAGAAATCAGGTAGCCCTGCGGTCCGGCGGTCTCAAGGGCCATCGTCGCCACGGCACAGCCCAGCATGGTGCAGTGATCCAGGTCCAAAGCAGCGGCCATGCCGCTGAGGAATCCGGCACGAAATGCATCACCGGCACCGGTCGGCTCCAACGCGACACCTTCGTCCGGCGAAACCGCAGCCACTGACCGGGCGGCCTCTGTGGTGTCCTCTATCGTCGCCCCCTGAGCTCCGTGCGTGGTGATCAACACTCCAACCGCGGCCCGTAGTTCGGCGTCTGACCAGCCCGTCTTGCTGGTGATCAGACCTCGTTCATAGTCATTGCAGATCAGGTATGCGGCCCCGTCCACCAACGGCTTGATCTCAGGTCCCTCCATGCGGGCCAACTGCTGACTGGGGTCCGCCAGCACCTTGATCCCCAGGTCGTGTGCCTGCTTGGTGTGCTGCAGCATCCCCTCGGGACCGGCAGGTGAGATCACCACAAGGTCGATTCCCCCCGCAGCCTTCACGACGTCCCCGAGTTCGATCAGGTGCGAGTCGCCCATCGCCCCGGCATAGAACGTGGCGATCTGACTCTGGGCATTGTCGGTGGTGCACATGAATCGGGCTGTGGCCTTCTCCGAGACGTACACGCCACCGCAGTCGACCCCATGATCTTCCAACCACTGGCGATAGCCGCTGTTGAAATCCTCCCCGACTGCCCCGGTCAGCACTGGGTTGGCACCAAGTTGGCCCATGCCGTAGGCGATGTTGGCCCCGACCCCACCGCGGTGGTGGGTCAGGTCATCGGCCAGGAAGCTGAGTGACAGTCGGTCGATCTGGTCGACCAGAATCATGTCAGCAAACCGGCCGGGGAAGGTCAGAAGGAAATCTTCAGCGATTGATCCGCTGACGGCGATGCGCATGATCAGATACCTGACTCATTTGGGGCACGAAAGTTCTACGTTACCGGGTTGTCCCTGTGGGCGGATCGGAACCGTCAGCCGTCGCAATCGTGCCGGGGACGGGTCCCCCGGGTCAAGTCTGTCAGTCGTCCATCGCTGACCAACGCTGCAGGGTGAGAACATCTCGCCCCGGCAGCGGTCAGAGCCGTGCGCGGCAAGGCCGTGTCAGAGGCGATGAGGAACACGTTGCCGGGATCGCGCAGTCGTGCCACCCCTCGTGATCCCATGGCCACGACGTCGGCGAAGACCTCCATCGCAGCCGCCGCCTGAACGGCTAGTTTCCCCCAGGGTTGGTGGTCGATGATGTTGATGACATAGCGACCTGTGGGGCCCATCACCCGGCGAACCTCGGTCATCGCCTGAACCGTCACCAACTGCGGGGGGGTGTCGTGACCGACGAAGGCATCGCCGACCACCACGTCTGCCGATCCGGTCGGCAAGCGTCCCAGCACGGTCCGGGCATCCCCCTTGCGCACGACCAGACGATCGCTTCGCCGAAGGCCCAGTTCTCGTTGGGCAAGACCGATTATTGCTGCTGACTTCTCGACTATCGTCTGGGTCAGGTCAGGATTGGCCACGGCCAGCGCACGGGGGATGGCAAATGCTCCGCCACCCAGATGCAGCACTCGCGCCGGACCGGTGGGCACGAATGCCAGGACGATGGCGGTCAGTCGAGCCTGGTAGTCAAGGGTCAGCCGGCCGGGATCCGTCGGATCGTGGTGACCATGGACGAACCCGTCGATCAGCAGTGATGCGGCCCCCGGGCGCGCGTGGTCCGCGACGACCTCCGCGTGTCCCACTGCAGTATCCACCGCCGGAGGACGGCGGTGGCGGCGGGAGGAACGACTCACGCCTTCACGTTACTTAAAACCAACCCGTGGGCATGATCGGCTCCGAACTCGTCATGTTGGACACTTGATGTTCGCTGTCCTCCGAGCGGGATCCCCTCCCATTGACACCTCAGTTATCAGAAGGTTCACATGTCCAACTCTCGCCTTTCCCGCACCGTGTCATCGGTGGGTGTCACCTCGGTGGCCAGCGCCTTGCTCATCGCGGTCCTCGCCCTACCCGCCCTGGCCCAGCCACCTCGAACCCAGGTCCAGGGCGGCAGTCCCGCACAAGACGCGGTGGGTTGGAGTCAACTCAGCTTCGCCGGCGGCGCAGCCCCCGTGGTATTGATCGCGACCGACGCGGACTTTGCCGACGCGCTGTCGGCGGGTGCCGTGCAGGGTCTGCTGCAGGCACCGCTGCTGCTAACGCCGCCTGAAACACTTGACCCGGCGACTGCCGCCGAGATCGCCCGCCTGGGTGCCGATCAGGCCGTCATCTTCGGTGGCGAGGACGCCATCTCTCCTGCCGTGGACGCAGAACTCCAGGCGCTGGGGCTGCAGACCGAAAGGGTTCAGGGCCAGACGCGCCTGGAGACCGCCGTGGCCACCCAGCAGCGGTTCTTTCCCGACGCAACCGCAGCAGTACTGGCACGCGCGTTTGGTTCGGAGTCCGACCCGACCCAAGCATTCGCCGACACCGTGTCGGTGGGCGCATACACCAGTGTCGCCAACACGCCCGTGTTGCTGACCGACACCGATTCGCTCAGTGCGCCCACCGCGGCGGCTCTGTCAGCAAGTGCGATCGACAGCGTCATGATCGTCGGCGGGTCCTTGGCAGTCAGTGACGGCGTGGCCTCGGCCGTGGCCGGCATCACAACGCGAGGCTCCACCGAGTCAACGCCGGGCATCACCGTGAACCGACTGGCGGGCAACAGTCGCTTTGACACCGCCGTGGCGATCAACCGCGATCTGGGATATGCGACCGCCGCAGACAGTCCTCGGGTGTTCCTGGTCGAGGGTCAGGCCGATGACGCGTGGACCGGGGGTCTGCCCGCCGCCGTCCAGGCCGGCAACTCCGCCTCGGTGGTGTTAGCCAACGGCGACTTCCTGCTGACACCGACCTTTGATTTCCTGTTCAACGCCGACGTGCCGCTGATCTGTGGTCCCAATGTCACCGCCGTGGCGTGCGACAAGGCCTTTGCCGCCCTGCAGGGCATGGGTGAGGCTGACATGCCCGCCCCGGAGGAGGAATCCCCGCCCGGTCTGCTTGACCCGATCATCGACCTTCTTCCCATCGACCTTCCCATCGGCGTCCCCTAAGCCTCAAGCACTGGCAACCCCTGGCAGTAGGGCGTCGTCCAGGACGCAAGGCCCCTCACGATTCGGCCCGACCTCAGCGTCGGGCCGTTTCGTATGTCCAGCCACCGCCGTGGGCCCAGTGCACGACTCCGGATCCCGACACCCTCACCATCCCGTCATCGGCGCGGACCAGTCCGGCCTGGCCACCGGAGATGACCAGCGGCGGTGACCCCGGCCGGTCCTCGCCCGTTGATGAATCCTCGGCGATGAGGTTGGCCTGTCCGTTGCCGGCGAGGACCACAACTCCCGGTCCCCACAGGCGGATGGGGCCGCTGTGTGTCAGGTCGATTCGGGCCAGCCCGAACGCATCACGGTCGATGCGGTACGCATGGACCGGACCCGCTGCAGACTGGACGTCCGGGGTAATCGGGGTGGTGTCGACCTGTCGCAGCAGTTCCGCAGTGTCGATGTGCTTGGCGGTCAGGCCCCCACGGATCACGTTGTCACTTGGGCCCATGACCTCCACTGCCACCCCTCGCAGGTAACTGTGCATGTTGCCCGCCCCCAGGTACATGGCGTCTCCGGGTGCCAACTCCACATGATTCAGCAGCAGGGCCACCACCACACCGATGTCGTGGGGGAAGTGCCTGGCCAGACGCACGGTCCAGTCCAGTTCGTGGGCCCACCGGGGCAGGTCCAGCCGTCCGGCCGCCCTCACCACCGCCTGGACCAGGTCGGCGGCCTGACTGGACGACAGTCCGAACAGATGGCGCAGAGCCGCCCCCAGACTGGCGCTCGGGGACGGCCCGGCAGCCAGGATCCGGCGCAGACCCTCCAACGGCTCCACCTGCAACGCGGTCAGCAGATCCAGCGTCGCTGGCACGTCACGCAATCCGCATTTGGCGCTGAGGGGCCGGACGGCACAGACCAGTTCGGGCTTGGGGAAGGGATCACGATAGGTGCGGTTCGGCGCGTCCAGTTCGATCCCCGCCGCATTCTCCGCCGCATAGCCCTGCCGCGCCGCCGACGCACCCGGATGGACCTGGATCGACAGTGGTGCTGCCGCCGCCAACACCTTGGCCAGGAATGGAAACCCGCTTTCGGCATCCCCCACGACCCCCACCGGATCCTGCTCGATGGCGTCGGCCAGGGTCAGGGCCGAGCCGGCAAGTCCGGACGGATCGCTGCGATGTGCACCGAACCACAGTTCTGCATAGGGCGAACCATCAACAGGCCGTCCCAGCAACTGTGGGATGAACGTGTCATCACCCCAGTCGTAGTTGCGAACCACACCGACAAGTCGTTCCATGACGCCCCTAACGAACCAACCCCGCTGACCCGTTCACAGGTGCGCGATGCGCTCCAGAACCTCGTTCAGCAGGTCCAGATCATGGTGGGCCGGGACCGTAGCATCCCGCCGGCGTCGGTGATGACCAGCGCTCCGGCCGGGCAGATCGATCTCGCGGGCCGCACGGCCCTTGGTCCCGCACCCACCGTCAAGCCTCGCAGTAGCAGGAATCCATTGTCGTAGTGGACCATAACCTGCGTCATTCGTCCGCCATCGACAATCGCACACGACGGCCGGCGCGATCAGCAACGCAACGATCTTGGTTTGGACAGAACCCAGTTGCACGAAACTCTCACTTCTTCTGTCGTCGGCTGCCCCCGTGCCAGTCCTCGGTCGTGCCCACCTGGTCCTCACTGACACCCAATGCCCGAAGCTGCGGAAGTTCGCGCAACGACCGTTTCATCTCTGCGAACCCCGCAAAGGCGGCCAGTCCGACCACGTGATCCCACAGTTGCACGGCCTGTTCGGCATTCGGCATCCGGCTGATCACCGGTCCGAAGAAGGCGACGTCCTTTCCTGCCTTGTCGTCCGCCGGATGAAAGTTGATGATCGGCGTGCCGACATCCTTGCCGGTCAGGCTCAACGCCTCGTCAGTCTCAGCCTGGATGACCTGATCCCACGTGTGCTCCGCAAGCGCCGATGCAAGGTCGCTGGACAACCCTGCCTCCCGCAGGATCGGCTGGACATGAGAGGGCGTGCCCATCTGTGCCCGCGCCGCGGTGTCCGGCGGGTCGATCTCGAAGATGTGGTTCCCGAAAGCACGCTGCAGCCCGTCCAGCGCCGACTGCCCGTGAGCCTGCCTGACTGCTGCTGCGACACGCAGCATGCGTAGACCCGCCGTGTGCCCCTGCTCGTACTCAGGTGGGAAGTGCGCGTCATAGTCGATGTGGCTGTTCAGCAGCCGCAGCGAGATGAACCGCCACTCCACGGAGTACTCCCGCTGCCGTTGCACCAGCCGGACCCACTTGCTGGTCATCCAAGCGAACGGGCAAACTGGGTCAAAGTAGAAGGTGATGTCGCTCACGGTGGGTCCATGCTGTCGGCGTCTGGCACGCCTAATCATGACAGGCTCACAGACGATCGGGGCAGGTCGATGGGGAACGTGACAGGCTGATCTCATGCGGGTTGAAAGGGCGGACGGGCGGGGTTGCCTGGTCGGCGGTGTTTGTGACGCTCGGATTCCTGGCCGGGTCGTCATGGCGCACCGTTGAGCGCATCGCAGGACGCGCGTCGCTGCTGCTGCTGGTGCTGGTGGTCATGGTCGTGGCGATCCGCTGGGCAACCTCACGGCTGGCGCGCCGAGCCGATGACATCGCCGCCCTCACCCACTGCATTGCCGAATTGCCCATCATCATGCGGATCACCGGTCGATATCGGCGACAGTTGGACTGGGCCCGGGCGCAGTCATCATCCTGGCTGCCTCGGCTGCCGATGTGGTCAGCCCGAGCCACCCGATCAGAGCACCGACGCGACACGCCGATCGCGTTGTGACCCACGGGCTCTGCTGAACCAGCGGATTCACCCGATGGCCGGAGCGAAGCTCGCTTTGATCAGGCCGTCCTCGCGGTCGGCGAACCGGCGGTACAACTGCGGCCCATCAGCCAGTGACTGGGCGGGGTGGGTCACCACCAGTTCGCCTGGCACCACCATCGTGCCGGCGGCAATCATCGGCAGGAGTCGGTTGAGGATGGCCCGAACTGGTGCTCGCCCGGCCGTGATGCGGAGATTCTTGTCATACGCCATTGCCGGTGAGATGGCGAAGGACTCCGCGGTCTGTACCGCGATGATCGACACCGCCCCGCCCGGGATCACCAGGTTGGCGGCCAGTCGCTGGGCGGCGGCTGGACCTGCGGCATCGATGGCCACATCGACCTGCAGTCCCGCAGCATCGTCGGGATCGCAAGTCTGGATACCAGTCTCCTGGGCTGCCAGGCAGCGCGAGGTGACCGGGTCGATCCCCACCACCTGTGTCGCACCCAGCGCCAGGCATGACACCACCGCACACTGACCCACCGCCCCCAGTCCGACCACTGCAACCCGGCTGCCGGGCCCGACCCCTGCCCGCTGTGCCGCATACCACCCCGTCGGCAGATTGTCGGTCAGCAGCAGGGCATCGGGTGCAGCCATGTCCTCCCCGATGGCCACTACCGAGCCGTCACCCATGGGCACCCGGACATACTCCGCCTGGCAGCCATGAAGCACCGCTCCGTCCGGGTCGGGATCACCCCAGCCAAGCAGGCGTGCATGGTCGCACCGCGAAGTCAGACCGCGACCACAGGGCCCGCACCGCCCACACGACAGCGAAAAGGGGACGATCACACGATCGCCTGGTCTGACCGTGCGGATCTCGGCGCCCACCTCGACGACCTCCCCGACGGCCTCATGACCGCACACCACACCGGCCCGCGCTGGCTCCCGCCCCTGATAGGGATGAAGGTCTGACCCGCACAGCCCGGCAGCCAGGACCCCGATCACGACGTCACCGGGATCCTGAAGGGTCGGCTGGGTCAGGTCGGTGCGGAAGCTGACCTGTCCCGGTCCCTCAAACGTCAGTCCACGCATGCACTCTCCTCAAGGCTTGGTCCAGGTGCAGCCTCACACATGGGGAGGTCAGCAGGAGACCAGTGGCCAGATGTCGAACATGTCTGCCATGAGCCATCGTCTGCCCTCCTTCCTGGTCCCACGCATGCAGGTGTTACGGGGGTTCACCGCCGTATTGCTGGCGTCGGCCCTGCTGATCCCGGCAACCCCGTCTGGGACAGCCGTTGCGACGGAGGTCTTCTACGTGGCCACCACGGCACTGCGTCCAACTCGGTGTTGCGTTGGATCTCCAACCGGATCGGCCTGATCCTGCAATCCTCCAACAACGTGTGGGCGGTTCCTGGCAACCCGATGGGTCTAACCACCGTGGGACTGGGTGGGCCGGGTCAGCGTCCCGACAGTGACAGGGGCACCACCCTCCACCTTCCGGTGGTTGGTGCTGGCGGACCACTTTCACCGAGTAGCTCACTGTCAAGTCAGCAGATATCCACAGGCCCGCGAGATCGTCGCGGGCCTGTGTCTGTTGCGCATGTCACAGTTGCGCGGTGGCTCACCTGACCATCACACCCACCCTTGCACCCTGGACCGCCGCCGTCGCCGCGGCGACCGTGTCGATGCACACCGGCGGGGCGGCCGACGTGGCCATCAGGGTCAAACGCCACGGTGTCCAGCGGGTGTATTTCACCCGTTGCGACTATCCGGCCTGCCCGTTGGTCGCCACACCCGCTGACTACCATGAGGGTGAGGCCGCCGGGCCGGGGCACCTGTACCAACGCCGACGTGCGTTGGCGGCGTGCCGGTCGGGCAACGCCATCATCGCTGTAGATCGCACCCGCCACTGGGTCACCGGCCGGGCCTACCAAGGTGTGCCCTATCCCAGGGCAGTCCCGCCGGGGACGCGCTTCGTGGTCACGCTGAAGGTCCCGCAGGTGCACCTGGTGGGCCAGTTCCCGGCCGACCGCTCCTATCACCGGGCCAAGACCGCAGGTGCCACCCGAATCGAGTGCCCGGCCGATGACCTGGTGTTCGTTTTGGCCCACGAACTGCACCACATCCACCAGTTCCGCAATGACCTGTCGCGTTCAGAGGTGCAGGCGGAACTCGCCGGGCAGGCAGTGCTGCGGGACTGGGTAAAGGCGGGTCGACCGGGTGTGGACGGCTAAGGGATGTCCCGTAATCGGGCCGACGGTTGATGGGGTGGGTGACGTCGCCTGCATGCCAGTGGCCGGCGTAGTGCATGCGATCGCTTGAATGGCGTGGGGGAACTCCTTGGCCATCGCGGGGTGGAGGGCATGGGGGAACTCCTTGGCCATCGCGGGGTGGAGGGCATGGGCCCCCTCGAAGGTGTAGCGAGGAGGGGCCGGGTCGGTGCGGGCGCGCGGCGCGAGACCAGCATGCTCGGTCGCCGCCACCAGCCATGAGACCCAGAGCGACACTCGCCGTTTGGTTTCCAGGTCACGCTTGGCCATCATGCGGCGCGCCGCTATCGGATTCCGCCACGAACGTGGACAAGTCTGTGCGGATGGGCCGCTATCAGAGGCCTGACCGGATCCAGAGAGCAGCCGTTCTCCGAGCCCGCACCGGTTCGGGAATGGGGGTCGAACGAACGTGGCACCGCGGCCAGAGACGACTTCTGTCGAGGCGCACACTCGTTCAGTCTGTCGGGCGCCCCACTGCGCGGCTCGCGGGACCAGATTGGTTCCCGTCGACGCCGCTGGGCGGGACGCGGTAGCCGGCGAGCATGGCGCCGATGTGGTCGCGCCAGCGGGCCTCCGCGCGTTGGGGAGGGGCCAGGTGGCCGTGGATCTCCAGGGATGCGAGCCCGTGGTTGGTGGCCCACGTCTGAAGGGTGATGGTCATGGGGCTGCGGCCGGGGAAGATGCCCGCCTGGACGCAGCGGGTGACGGCGGCCAGCACCCGGCCGAAGTTCGCCAGGGCAGCGCGGCGGTCGTCCGCGTCAGGCCGGAGGCCGGCCAGCCCACCCTCGAACTGCAGCCGATACAGGTGCGGGTTGGTAATAGCGGCGCGCCGGTAGGCCAACGCCAGCGCCATCAGCTCCTCGAGGGGATCATCGTGCTCGGCGACAACAGCGAGTTCCTCGGAGACGATGCGGGCGCTCTCGTGGCACAGCGCCCGGAACAAGCCAGCCTTGTTGTCAAACAGCGTGTAGATGGCCCGCGTGGTGGTGTCGGCTTCGGCAGCCAGCCGCCGGTTACTCAGCGCGTCCGGCCCCTCCTCCGCAAGGATCCTCCCTGCCACAGCTAGCAGGCGAGCGCGCATCTCTTCCCCGTGCTCGCGTGGCCGTCCCATCCTTGACAAGATACCGTACCACTGTTACGTATTGATGGTACGCAACCCAATCAACCAAAGGAACCGCCCATGCCCAGTGCCGTCCCGACCAGCGCCATCCGCATCCCAATCGTCCTCGTCCTGGGCGTCCTCGCGCTGGTCCTCGCGCTGCTGCCGGCCGCGCCCGCGACCGCCGAGGCATTCCCCGGGGGCCAGTTCGGACATGACGCACAGTCGAGCAAGGCGTCGGCCAGCGAGTCCGGCCCCATCGCCCCGGAGCTCGACTGGCTGACCGAGCTGGACGGCTTCACGACCCCGGGCGGTACGGTCGGCGAGTTGGTCTTCGACAGCGCCGGGCACGTGCTGTACCAGGGCACACACACCGTCGGCGACGGCACCGAGGACGCCCTGGCTGCGGTCGACCGTGACGACGGACAGCTCGCCTGGTCACTGGACGGCATCGACCGGGGGTGTGGAGTGGCGGCCGATGACGACGGGAGGATCTACGCCCTCAGCGGCACCAACCCGCAGGCCGACCGCGCCCTGCTCGCCATCGACGCGGCGACGGGGGCCGTGGCCGCCACGTGGGAGCCGACCGTGCAGGACGAGCTTGCGCTCGGCGGGTGCAGTGACTCGCTGCGGCTGGCCGAGGACGGGACGCTCATCTCACTGGGCAGCGCCGACTTCGCCGCGCGCATGCACGCGTTTGACACCAGCGGCGACCTGCTGGAACTGCTGTGGACACGTGAGTACAACGAAGAGGGTCCGGGCGCGGACGATGAGAACACCTCTGAGTTGGCACGGCCTGTCGTGTCCGCCGATGGCACCGCCGTGTACGTGTGCGCCGAGGTCCTGGCACGCAACCGCCCCGACACCGACATCGACGACCTCGTCCTGCAGAAGCTGGACCTGGCCACAGGTGACCTGGTCGCCAGCCTCTCAATCCCCCAGGAGGGGTCGAGGTGCGAGACCCGCGGCGTGATCGCCGTCGACGGTGGGGTCATCGTCGGCACCGAGAACCCCGGGTTCGAGTACACGATGACGCGGGTTGACGACGTCGGCACCGACCTGTCGATCAGGTGGAGCCAGATCCTGTCCCGTGACGAGGCGCTGGATGAGTCCGGCATCGGCAACTATCCCGCCGCGTCGCTGTCCCTCTCCGGCAACCTGGTGGTGTTCCGCGAGGCCGGGTTCGGCATCTACCACGCGATCGACGCCGACACCGGCGAACTCCGCTGGAACTACCGAGCGACGGCCGGACACAACAGCTATGAGAACGTTGCCGTGGACGCCCGCGGCGACATGTACATCCCGGTCACCGGCGGCGACCGCGGCCTGGAGTCCTTCGACAGCGACGGCAACCGCCGCTGGGTCGCCGACCTGGATCAGCTGCACGGCCGCGACAACATCTTCGGTGCCGAGTTCGTCACCGTCGGCCCCGACGGACGGCTCTACATTCGAACGGTCGCCGCACCCGGCAACGTCGCCGTGATCGCGGCGATCCGCAACGGCGTGACCCGCGTCGCCGCGCCCGACGCAGACGACGTGGCCGAGCTGGCCCGCCAGATCAGCCAGTACCTGTTCCCCGTCGACTCCGCCCGTTCGGTGGTGCTCGCACGGGACGACGTGTTCGCCGACGCCCTCGCCGGCGCACCGCTGGCTGGCGACCACTCCCCGATCCTGTACACCACCGGTGGACCCGACGCACCGCTCGACGGCGACACGCGCAGCGAGATCGGCCGCGTGCTGCCTGACGGTTCCACGGTGCGCATCCTCGGTGGCGAGAACGCCGTGTCGACCCTGGTGGCCGACGAGCTGACCGACGCCGGCTACGTCGTCGAGCGCTTCGCCGGCGCCAGCCGCGTCGAGACCGCAGCCAAGATCGCCGCTGTCGTCGTCAGTGAAGCTGTTCAGGGCGGCGCTGCCGACACCGCCGTGCTGGCGTTCGCGGGCAACTGGCCCGACGCCGTCACCGGCGGCGCGTGGGCGGCCGCGGCCCAGGCACCGATCCTGCTGACCTATACCGATGAGCTGCATCCGGCCACCGCCCAGGCGCTGCAGGACCTCGGCATCTCCGACACCTTGGTGCTCGGCGGCACCGCCGTGATCAGCCAGCAGACCGCGGACGCCACGCCCGGCGCCGACCGGATCTCGGGTGCCAACCGCATGGGCACCGCCGCCGCGGTCGCCGAGCAGCTGTGGCCGCTGCTGCCCGACTTCGAGGGCAGCCGCGGGTTCGTGGCCACCAACCTGGACATCCCGTTCGGCTGGGCGGCCGCGCTAGCGGCAAGCCCCGTGTCGGCCCGTCTCACCGCCCCCCAGCTGGGGGTGTACGCCGACCGCTACCCCAACGAGACCGCCCAGCTGCTGGCCGGACTCGATCTCGCCGACGGCGGCCTGTTCGCCGTCGGGAACGAATCGCTCATCGCCGCCGACGTCATCGACCAGATGCTGGCCGACGTCAGGCGGTAGCCAGGGAGACGTACACGACCAGGAAGAGGAGATCTGCCATCGGACGTACGACGCAACTGACGATGTTCCTAGTGGCCGCCATGCTGGCTGCCCTCTTGCCCGGCCCCATCGCAGGCGCGCAGGGGGCTGACCGCATCGGCCGCGCCGACGATCCCATCTCTGCGGCGATCGACATCTCACAGGCCACGTTCGCCGCCGGCAGCGCCGACTACGTCATCCTCGGCCGCGACGACGTGTTCGCCGACAACCTGGGCGGCGCGGCGTTGGCTGGCCTGCCCAGCGACCGGCTGGGCGGTCCGCTGCTGTTCACCGAGGGGGGACCGGAGGGTCGGCCGACCGAGGCGATCGTCGAGGAGATCAACCGGGTTCTCGGGCCCGGGGACGGCTGTGAGCAGGGTGACCCCGTCGACGTCTACATCCTGGGCGGTACCGACGCGGTGTCCAACATCACCGGGGAGGGACTGGTCGAGGGCAGCGGCTACTGCGACAAGCGCCTCGCGGGCACCACCCGCATCGAGACCGCCGTGGCCGTGGCCGAGGAGCTCGGCGGGCCGAACCCGGATCAGGTGCTGTTGGCTCGTAGCGATGAGTGGGCCGATTCCGCCACCGGCGGGGCCTACGCCGCTGCCACCGGCAGCCCGATCCTGGTCACCCAGCCCGGATCCCTCGCCCAGCCCGTCCAGGACTACCTGACCGACCACACCCCAGGCGAGATCGTGCTGCTGGGCGGCACGGCGGCACTGTCGCCGACTGTCGCCGATCAGGCGGCCACCTACGCGCCCGTCCGGCGAATCGCCGGCGATGCTCGTGACCTGACCGCCATCGCCATCGCCGAGGACCTGTGGGGCACCGCCATCGAGGGTGTGACGCTGGTCCCGGGCTATGACCCGGACGGCTGGGCCTTCGCCCTGGCGGGCGCCGTGCCGGCCGCCGCAGCGGGCTGGCCTGAGGTCTACACCCAGCCCGACGTGCTCACCGGATCGACCAGGGACTTCCTGGCCGCCAGCGGTGCCACCGGCGTCCTGGCTGTGGGCTCGACCAACCGGATCAGTGACGGCGTCCTCGCCGAGGCCGCGCAGGCCACCGGCATCGCGCCGCCGCCTCCCAGCGGCCCGCCCGGACGGACGCCGTTCGCCTACGCGGTGCATGACCGCGGCGTCCACTACTTCGACGCCAATCAGGGCGACATCGAGCTGCAGACCGGTCCGGCCCGTGGAGACCTTACCTGGGCCCCCGACGGCACGGCCCTGGCCATCGCCTTCGCCGACGGTGAACCGGAAGGCCCCGAGGGCTTCGACGAGGCGGGCGACATCGTCGTCGTCGCCCCGGAGGGCGACCCGTTCTTCGACCTGCGCGCAAGCCCCAGCCTGCAGTTCACCCAGCCGGTGTGGGCACCCGACGGTCATCAAGAACTGGCTGTCGTCGGCGTTGACCCCGGCACGTCACGGGTGCTGTACCAGCGCTTCATCGGTGGCCAGACCGCCGGGTCGTTGTTCCCCCTGACCGCGCCCGAGGACGGGTTCGTGTCGCTTGAGAGCCCGCAGGCGTGGAGCCCCGACGGCACCCGCATCGCGGTGACCCTCGACGGGGAGATCGCGATCGTCGACATCTCAGCCGACACCATCACCCGCCTCGGCGTCGACGGCGTCGCGCCAGCCTGGAGCCCTGACGGCCAGGCCCTGGCCTACACCACTGCCAGCCGGTCCTACGTGATCGAGCTCGGTGACGACCCCGCCGCGGCCACCCCGACCGACGTCGGCCCGATCGCCGGCACCCAGCCGGTGTGGCTGGACAACAGCCAGATCCTGTTGGCCGGTGAGAACACCAGCGACCAGACAAACGCCGTGTGGCGGCTGCACCGCGACGGCAGCCAGCCCACGTTCGAGGCCGCCGTCCAGGACCCGGCGATCACCGCCGATCTCGCAGCCGACGGTGGCGACCTCGGCATCGTCTCCGGAGAACTCGGCGCCGTCGTCCTGACCGCCACCAGCGAGTTCGGCTTCGCCACCTCAGACCATGTCACCGACCTCCGCTTCCAGCCCCAGCCGTGAACGCCACCCCCACAACTCGGGAGATGTCAGCCATCCGACAAGCCACCCGGCTGATCCTGCTCATCGCTATGGCGGGCGCCGACGCCGCCTCCCTCCTCCGGGGCACATCAACGGCGATGCCCAGCACACCGGGCCTTCAGCGCCCCCGGCCCCTCCATCGCTGCGGTGCAGTGGGCCAGTCATCTCAAGGGGACAGCACCCCTTGACCAACCAGAGGTGAATCCACGTCATGCCCGCACCGGCTCCGAGGAGTCGCCCGAGACAACGACGCGGCCATCAGGGGCGGCTCCAGCCACGTCGCCGCGGGCGACTGGGTGAGGGACGCGGCCGCGACGGTGGACACCGGCCCCGGTCCATGGGACGCCCCCGCCTCTCCCGGCCCTCGAGGACGGCGGGGCACACGTTCGTGGCAATGCAGTAGAGCACAGGTCCGCAGGCTCGACCTACCCGCGAAGCGGTCGTAGGCGCATCATGCATGCAGGCGCACCTCCTGCACGGCGTCTCCGCCTGGAAGCTTGACCCCAGCATGCGATAGCCAGTAGCCGGTCACCTCCCCCGTGCGGTTCGAGGACCTCCGCGATGGGATCCTGGCCGCTCCCCCATGAACACGGCTGCACGCGAACTGCGTCATCCGCCGTACTCCTGCTCCTGGTGCGCGGTCGCCGTCCGCTGAGGGGGCAGGTCGCTTCTCAGCCTCACACTAAGGACCTTGTGGCGAAGGACCGCATCCGAGTGCAGCCGATCTTCTATGGCAGGAGGGTGAGCGCTGCCGTGTCGAACACGGCCGCGATCTGGCGGACCGTGAGGTTGGTCCGCAGCGCCGCACAACACACGACGATCCAGTCGGGCAGCGCCAACGTCCACGGTCGACCTGACCGGGGCCGACGATCCAGGTGAGTCGCGATCTGAGAGACGACAGGGACGGTCAGACCGGTGAGGGGCAACAGACGAACAGACGAGGATGTCACAGGCGGTTCGTACACTTGTTCTTATGCCTTCAACGGCTGTGAAGACGCGCGGGAAGACCAAGTCCCCTGACGGGAACTGGTCTGCTGTGGACATGCCGAAATCGGTCATCCGTTTGTCGCTTGATACCTCTGATCCGCGGGTGCGCCGCCGGGTCGAGAAGCTATTCTCCGCCACCTTCCAACTCCGCCGTGCCGTCCAGTCCCGACGCCCGCGCAAGGGTGGATGCCTACTGGGCCGCACCGCACGAGCGGGCGCGGGATCCGAAGGCGGTCCGGGAGCGAGTGCCCTGACCCGCAAGGGTCTGGAACGCACTGCCCAGCAGCATCTGGACGCCGCCCCCCATCTGGCCCGCTGGTGTTCCAAGGATGTGGGGGGACCTTTCGGCTCCACGGCACCCTCGCCGCCACCCGCCAAGCGATGGCCGGGGGTGGATGGCGGCATCACCGACCGACCCCAACGCCGGCCGCTGCTGATCCGGATACCGCCTGGTGG
Organism: Euzebya sp.; assembly: GCA_051004735.1. Classification (GTDB taxonomy): domain Bacteria; phylum Actinomycetota; class Nitriliruptoria; order Euzebyales; family Euzebyaceae; genus Euzebya. The sequence goes on from JBPCKA010000093.1 coordinate 95,989, forward strand.
GGCTACGACGGTCCGTGGCACGTGGTGCTCACCGGCCACGGCGACCAGACGTTGGTGCTGCCAATCCGACTGCCAACCGCCCCCGCCCAACAGGCCCATCTGGACTGGTACCTGGGTCGGCCGGAGCTGTGGCACAAGATCGACCTCGTCAGCTATCGCGACCCCCAGCAATCGGGTGGTTGGGCCTATGAAGCCCACCTGCTGTGCCTGACCGAACCGTACGTCTCGGAGTCCACCCGGCAGCGACGGGCATCGACCCCGACTGTGCGGCGGGCGGGCGGGGACGTCAACGTGTCCAACATCACCATCGCCTCCCACGCCGACGGTGGCGACCTGCGGGTGACCACCATCACCCGGACCGCTGAGGAGCAAGAGCGGGAGCAGCGTCGCCGCGTGAAGGAACGACGCCACCACAAGGCGCTGGACCGGTCACGGCGGAACACCAACCCCGACCAGTGCGAACCCACGCCTTCACCCCAGGACTCCTCATCGCTGCCATCTAGCGGGAGGTCGCCACCGTCCAGCCGGGTGCGCTGGTGAAGCGGGCAGGAACCAGGACCACGGCGATGTCGCAGCATTGCCTGTGCGGCCGACGGGCCAAGAAGGCCCTTGCCCAAGACCACAACCCCCGATGAGACGCCCACCGGCGACCACGCGGGAACGAGGCCGACGACAAACCCCCAATGCCCCCCGGACTGCACTCCTGTGCTCGCCGGATTACGGGACTCTTAGTCGAGTCCGGGCAACCATCTGCGGACCTCGTCTCGCACCGGGATGGTGCAGCGCAGTTGGCACAGCACTCCCACGATGCCCAGCCATACCCGGTGGGTGAACAGATGCTCGGGGGGCATGGTCAACTGCAGGGCGACCGCAAAGTCGGGGTTCCGTGGATCTCCCAAACGCCCGAACTGGCCTTTCAGCCACTCTGGCGTGAAGGCGAAGATCTGGTGCTGGCTGGGCTCGGTGAAGGGGGACAAGTAGTCCCTGAGTCTGACGGCATCTACGGTGCTGCCCGCACGGACGAATCCCTCGGCCATCAATCCGTCCCGAATGGCCCTGGGGTCCTGCAGGCGCAGCAGAGTGATCAGTCGACCAAACGTGCCTGGCATTCCCTGCGGCAGTGGCAGGGCCGAGCCGAAATCAAGCACACCAAGACGTCCATCCACAGTCACTCTGAAGTTGCCCGGGTGCGGATCGGTGTGCAGCCACCCCGCCCGTTCAGGTCCGCTGATCAGGAACCGCATATAGGCCAGCCCTGCCTGGTCTCGCACCGGTTGGGGAGCATCGACCAACGAGGTGAACGGGGTTCCCGGCAGCCACTCGGTGACGAGTACCCGACGGGTCGCGTGGACGACGTCAGGCACCACCACCGAGCTGTCCTCACGGTACGCCGCGGCAAAGGCCCGTTGGACGCGGGCCTCTCGCAGGTAGTCCAACTCCTCGGCAAGTCGGTCGCGCATCTCGGCAACAAGAGGTGGCAGCGCCATCCCCGGAGCGACCATGGCCGACAGCCGGGTGGCGACCGACACCACGCCGATGTCCAACCGCAACGTCTCGGCCACACCCGGGTATTGGATCTTGACCGCCACGTCGCGGCCGTCGTGCCACAGCGCCCGGTGGACTTGTCCGATGGAGGCTGCTGCCACGGCAGTGGTGTCGAAGGAGTCAAAGCAGTCGCGCCACTGGGGTCCCAACTCCTGGATCAACACCGGTTCCAAGTCTTCGAACGGCTCGGGCGGGTTGTCGGCAGGCAGGGTTGCCAAGGCCCGTTGCCAGACGCGTTCCGGATCGGCCGGGAACAGTGCGTCCACGGTGGACAGCAACTGACCGGCTTTGAGTGCCCCACCCTTGGCCCGACCCAGGATGCGCTTGGTGCGGGCTGCACTGCGACCTCGCAGGTCAGCCTGCACGGCCGCGGGGTCCTCTCCCCGCAACCGACGCAGTCCGCCGACACCGGCGTAGTACAGCGATGCGGCTGGCAGTGAAGCCAGTCTCGCGACACGCGCCACCTTGGCAGGCAGGGACAGGTATCCCTGGCGCGGTCGGGTCATCGACCGGTGCTCGAGTCCGCCGCGAGCGACAATCGCTCAACGGTGTTGGTCAGGACGTCGGTCAGGTCGGCATCGATCCGCACTGTAGCCAGATGGTCACCCCGGCTTGGGCCCCGGGTGAGGATCGCGATGGGCTGGCCCGCGTTGGTCGCCTGCAGGACCAAGCGGTACCCGCTCATCACCGCCAGGCTTGATCCCAGCACCAGCAGGCCACCGGATCCGCTGATCCAGGCCGACGCGTGGTCACGCCGAGATCGTGGCATCGATTCCCCGAAGAAGACCACATCCGGCTTCAGGATCCCCGCGCAGTTGGTGCACGACGGCACCACGAAGTCGGCCACCTGCTGGTGACTCAGGTCAGCGTCGCCGTCCGGGGCCTGTTGGACCCCGTGCGCGACAAATAGTCGGTTGGCCCGTTGCAGGCGTTGGCCAAACTCGTCCCGGGAGGTCACCTGGTCGCAGGCCATGCACCTCACCCGGTCAATGCGACCGTGCACATCAAGCACGTTCTGGGTGCCAGCCATCTGGTGCAGGCCATCGACATTCTGGGTGATCACGTGCTGGACCACGCCCCTGTGTTGCAAGTGCGTGACCGCGACGTGGCCCCGGTTTGGTTGCGCCTGCCGCATGTACTGATAGCCGGCGTGACTGCGTGCCCAATACCGGCGTCTCGCCCCAGGATCGTGGGTGAACTCCCGGAAGGTGATGGGTGCCCGACGGCGGTCGGCTCCCGTGCCGCGATAGTCCGGGATCCCCGAATCGGTGGAGATACCGGCACCCGACAACACCGTCATCGGGCTATGAGTCATCAGCAGGGTCACCAGGTCCACCAGGCCACGGTACCGCCGCTCTCCGCGCTTCGGAACGTAGCTGACCAGTCACTGTGAGCCATGCGAAAACCACCCGCTTTGTTCTTCATGCCAGCCCCGCGAATGGTCCATGATTGAACAGATACGGAGCATGCGGGAGGCGACAACACCCCCACGTCTGTCACGCCGCGTATTCCTGTGGTCGCTGATGGGTCGTCGTGGTGGTCTTGCCATTTGAATGGTTCGCCAACGATCACCCTGTTCTGCACGCGAGCCTGCCTGCCCGGGTCGGCCTTCTTGCTGCCCTGTGGGTGGTGGTCGACCAGTTCAAGGAGCTGAACGACACTCAAGGCCATGAAGCCGGTGACATCGCCCTGAGGTTGGTCTCGACCGCTCTGCGGGCAACTGTTCGCAACGGCGATGTCGTGGCCCGCTGGGGTGGCGATGAGTTCATGGTGCTGTTGATGCGCACCGATGTCGCAGGCGCCATGGACCATGCTGAGCGACTGCGGATGGCCCTGCAGCGCGCCACCCCCGTCACTGCCTCATTCGGCGTTGCCCGGGCCGAGGTGCAAGATGACCTGACCGACTGGGTCCGCCGTGCCGACCAGGCCCTGTATGAAGCCAAAGCCCTGGGTCGCAACCGCGTGTGCGGACGGGCTCTGGATCCCTCAATCATCACTGGGTGATCTTGGGTGGGGCTGCCTCACAGGGCAAAGCCGGCCACCTTCGTCTCCAGGTATTCAGCCAGACCCTCGTGACCGCCCTCGCGTCCCAGCCCCGAATCCTTCATGCCCCCGAACGGCACGCTGGCTGAGGTCGGGTTGATGTCGTTGACGCCGATGATCCCAAATCGCAGTCCCTCAACGGCCCGCATCGCCGTGCGGATGTCGTTGGTGTAGACGTAGGCGGCCAGCCCGTAGGCAGTGTCGTTGGCGGCCTCGATCACACGGTCCACGTCGTCATAGCGGATGATCGGCGCGACGGGACCGAAGGTCTCCTGGGTGTAGATATCCATCTCTGCCGTGACACCGGTCAGGACGGTCGGAGCGTAGAAGTGCCCCGCCGCCAGTGGCCCCTCGTCCAGGCGGTGGCCACCGACGGGAACCGCTGCCCCCTTCGCACGGGCGTCGCTGACCTGCGCAGCAACCTTGTCCACCGCAGCCGCGTTGATCAGCGGTCCGACCCGGACCCCGGGTTCGCTGCCGTCACCAACACTCAGCGCTCGCACACGGGGCACGATCGTGTCGGTGAAGACTTCAACGAAGTCGTCATGCACATAGATCCGGTTGGCGCTGATACAGGCCTGACCGGCGTTCAGGAACTTCAGGGCTGCCGCACCCTTGGCGGCATGAACCGGATCGGCATCGGGGAAGACGATCATCGGCGCATGTCCGCCCAACTCCATCGACACCCGTTGCAGGTTCTGCGTCGCACGTGCGGCCAACATTCGGCCAACGGCCGTGGACCCGGTAAAGGTCAGCTTGCGAACCCGCTGATCGCCGGTGAACACCTCACCGATGGGGCCTGGGACGCTGGCCGTGACCAGATTCACCACGCCGGCGGGAAAGCCGGCATCGTGGAAGATCTCCACGACGGCCCGGGCGCACAATGGCGTTGCCTCGGCGGGCTTGAGCACGACCGTGCAGCCCGCCGCCAGGGCCGGTCCCAACTTTCGGGTCAGCATCGACACCGGATAGTTCCAGGGAGTGATCGCGGCCACGATCCCGACGGGCGCGTGGACCTGCAAGAAGCGCTGATCGGACCGCGATGACGACAACCACGCACCCTCGATGCGACGTGCCTCCTCAGCGAACCAACGCAGGAAGTCGGCCGCGTAGGTGACCTCGAACCTGGCGGTCCCCAGAGGCTTTCCCTGCTCGGCGGTCATCAGGGCGGCCATCTGCTCGGTCCGTTCAGTCATCAACTGCCAGGCCTTCAGCAGCAGATCTGCCCGAGCGAATGCGGGCGTGAGCGCCCACTGCTCAGCGGCCGTAGCTGCCGCGTCGATGGCCTGGGTCGCATCGATCGCCGCCGCGTCGGGGACCTGACCCAGCACCGCCCCGGTCGCGGGGTTGGTGACCTCGAAAGTTGCCCCGCTGACGGCTGATGTCCAGGACCCGGCGATGTACATGTCGTGCAATCTAGGCCGCGTCAGGCGATAGCGTGCGGTTGTGAGCCAGTTGACCATCACCGCCCCGTTCGCCGCCTCAATCGCCCGCGTGGTCGCCCCTACCGGCGCTTTTGTCCAGGCTGGCGACACGCTGCTGTACCTGGAGATCATGAAGATGGAACAGCCGGTCACCGCCCCGGTTGCCGGTCAGGTGGGAGAGGTGACCGTGGCCGAAGGCGACCAGGTGGAACCGGGTCAGGCGCTGATGATCCTCACGCCTGCAGACGTGGCGTCAACGTCTGTCGAGGGGTCAGGACAAGCCTCGGTCTTGCAGTCGTCGGTGCGGACTGATCTTGAGGAGGTCAGGCGACGGCAGGCGAACCTTGCAGACGCCGCCAGAGCAGACGTAGTCGTTGACCGCCACCAGCGAGGTCATCGAACCGCTCGGGAGAATGTCGCTGACCTGCTCGACGACGGCAGCTTCAGTGAGTACGGCGGTCTTGCCATCGCCGCTCAACGGGGCCGCCGTTCACTGCAGGAACTGCGTGAGCGGACGCCGGCAGACGGGCTGATCACCGGCATCGGGACGATCAATGCCGGTCTGGCGGCGGCACCGCAACATCGGGTGGCGGTCGCGGCATACGACTACACCGTCCTGGCCGGTACGCAGGGATGGACGAACCACCACAAGTTGGATCGCCTGCTCGGATTGGCGGCGCGGCACCGACTGCCGGTGGTGATCTTCGCCGAGGGCGGGGGTGGGCGCCCCGGCGACACCGACGCGGTGGGCGGCTCGTGGCTGGATGCCCGGGCCTTCGAGTTGTTCGCGCGCCTGTCAGGCCAGGTCCCGTCTGTTGCCATCGTCAACGGGCGCTGCTTCGCCGGCAATGCCGCCCTGGCTGGCAGCGCCGACGTGATCATCGCCACCCGCGGGTCCAGCCTGGGCATGGCCGGCCCGGCGATGATCGAGGGTGGAGGCATGGGCCAGGTTCATCCCGACGAGATCGGCCCAATGTCGGTCCAGACCGCCAACGGGGTGGTGGACATCCTGGTTGAGGATGAGGCCCATGCGGTGGCAGTGGCCAAGCAATACCTCTCCTACACGCAAGGCTTCTCTACGCAGGGCGCGGTCGCGGGCCCGGATCCAGCTGACCAGTCGACGCTACAGAACTGGGTCCCCGAGAATCGCAAGCGGGTCTATCAGATGCGGGGGATCCTCGAAACCCTGGCCGATCACGGCACCGTGCTGGAACTCCGGCCAAACTTCGCGCCCGGTATGGTCACCGCCTTTGCCCGGGTCGGCGGTATGCCGGTGGGTGTCATCGCCAATGACCCGACCCATCTGGGTGGGGCCATCGACGCTGACGGGGCCGACACGGCCAGCAGACACATGGCGTTGTGCGACAGCTACGGGCTGCCGATTCTGGTGTTGTGTGACACCCCGGGATTCATGGTCGGCCCGCAGGCAGAACGCGACGGCGGAGTGCGTCGGTTCTCCAGAATGTTCGTGGTCGGGGCGCACCTGAGCGTCCCGGTGATCTGCGTCATCATCCGCAAGGCCTACGGCCTGGGTGCCCAGGCCATGATGGGAGGACATCTGAAGGTGCCAGCGCTGACGGTGGCATGGCCCACCGCCGAGTTGGGACCGATGGGGCTGGAGGGGGCCGTCACGCTGGGATTTCGTCGGGAACTCGAGGCGATCTCCGACCCCGACCAGCGGGCCATCCGCCACCGGGAGCTGTTGGACGAGGCCTACGCCGGCGCGCAAGCGCTCAACGTGGCCACCTTCGCCGAGATCGACGATGTGATCGACCCGGCCCAGACTCGCACCAGGATCCTGCAAGCCCTGACGGCAACAACCCCTCCACCACCCCCAAGCCCTCAGATCTGAGGGTTCGACCGGCTTTACGGCACCAAAGCCCAGATCTGACAGTTAGGGCACCCCGCTCCGCCCCCCATCCACCACCCCCAAGCCCTCAGATCTGAGGGTTCGACCGGCTTTACGGCACCAAAGCCCAGATCTGAGGGTTCGGCACCGCGCGCGCTCCACGTCCGCGGGAGGTGACGACGGGGCTGGGCAGGAATTCGGTGGTACGACCGCGAACACAGCGGTATGCGTTCTCGTTGCATCCTTCTGCTGACCCTGGTCCTCTGCATCCTCGTGGTGCCAACCGCCGCGATGGCCCACCCGGATCAGCCCAAATGTCGAGTTCGTGGCCCACGTCGACCCTGCCGGTCCAACCTCGGACATGCAGTTCCAGCGCCGCCAAGTCTGTCAGGTCCTGGATGGGGCGGTGGTTGAGCGCGACCTTGACCTGGTGGTCATGGGTGGCACACGGGCGCCCGGAATGTCGATCATCGACGTCACCGATCCCACAGCCCCCAGCGTGCTGACCACGGTGAGCTGCGGCGGGTTCCACTCCGACGTCGCCGTCTATGAGAACTACGTCGTGCAGTCGTGGGACGGCAAACCAGCGCCATGCGCGGACGGCGAACCGGCCAATCCCGACAACCTTGGCCACGCCCCCGGGGAGGAGGGCATCAGGATCTATGACATCACCGACTCGGCCCGACCGCGCCTGGTGAAGTTCTACGGCCGGGCCGACGGCATCCCTGCCGGTGTCCACAACGTCACCATCAACGGGCCGGCTGGTCTGGTCTATCTGAACATGGCCGAGTTCAACGCCGATGACCCGCCGTGGAGCTTTGTCGACCTGAACGACCCCGAGCTCCCTGTGACATTGAAGAGCATCTGGGACTGGAGCCCCAGCGCCGGTGATGGCTGCCACGACTCCAGCCTGTCCCCACAACGTGGCCTGTACGCCTGCGCCGGCATCACCGCCAGCTGCATCTGGGACATCACCAGCGGCGTCGGACGAGGGCAACGTGTGGGGACGCTGGACGGCCGAAACATCAGCGCCCGGCCGTACCTTTGCCATCGGCACCTGGGTCGCCCGTGATGGATTGGGCGGGCTGCTGAGCGCCTCCTCCCATGCCGAGATTCCTACCTACGCCCTGGCCGTGGGTGTCGTCGCCCTAGGGGTGGTCGCACTGGTGGGCCGCCGCGGCGACGAAGACTGACACAGGGACTACAGCGACTCCGCCAACGCGGTCAGATCCGCAGCTCCGGATGCCACGGGAAACCCGTGGAACACGCTGATTGCACGAGGTTCGAGCAAGGCCAACTTCCGCACGCTCTCGCGGCCTGAGTCCATGTCCGGAGTGAACTCTGGATTGGGTCCGGCAACCGACCCATCATCTCCGGTCAGGGCATCGCCGGTGAACAGTTGGCTGGCCTGAGCATCGAAGACGCTGATATGGCCGGGAGTGTGCCCGGGCGTGTTGATGATCTGCAGATCAAAGACGGTGTCACCATCGCCGACAGCCATGATCTCGCGTGGTGCTGACATCCGGGCTAGGTCCGCCTCCCCGCCATACAGGGCAGCCTCGGGTGCCGCCTCGGCAACCGCCCGCAGGCTGCCCACGTGGTCACCGTGTGAGTGGGTCAGGATGACGTGTCCGACGTCGCCCCAGCCCAATCCCAGACCCTGGAGCACCTCCTCAATCGCGTCCTCGCTGTCAGAGGTGCCGGTGTCGATCAGCGCGGCCTCGCCAGCCCGCATGATTACGTAGGCGGCAACAAATCCCAGGTCCACGGTTGCCACACCTGAGTTCGAGGACCCGGTTGCAGTCCCCGGTGTCGAGGGACCCGACGTCGGCTGGTCCACCACGGGATCGCCGGTCTGGGCACACGCGGCCAGGCCCCCGCCGAGGACGACCAGGCCAACGCTTGTGCGACCGAAATCGGTCAGGAAGGTACGGCGGGTTCGGCGGTAGCTCATGGGTTCGTGGTCCTCGTGGCGGTACGGCGACAACGGTCTGACGCGGCCACAGCGTTCCCCGGCAACCTACCCCTATGGCTAGGGTGGCCAGGCAGGTGTCCAGCCGACGGCAGACAACTAGCAGGCACTAGGAAGTGTCCGCCGCATGCCCTACCACCCCCTCAGGAGTTTCCCATCATGCCCCACGCACAGTCATCTCGAATCGTTGTCGCCGCGGTGCTCGCCGCGATCCTGGCCTTGGGGTTGCTGACCCTGCCGCGCACGGCCGCTGCGTCGTCCTCGGACCTGCTTGACCCGGAGGTGGCGGCGGCTACCGACGATGTACTGGCGATCGTGCACCCCGCCGAGGGTGTGGCACTGGCCGACGCCGTCACGGCGGCGACCTCAAGCGGGTTGCTGGTGGCCGGCGAGTTCCCCCATGTAGGAGTCTTTGGAGCCAGCGGCCCGGTAAGCGCCTTCAATGAACTGGCCGCCACCGGGACGATCTCTCGCGTGGAGAACAACGCGCAGCTGCGGCTGTTGACCAACTCCTCCCATCGAGCGACCCTCGGCCAGGACGTCCTTGACGGGGCCGTCACGCTCGGTGGCACGATTATCGACGGTGCCGGAGTTGGTGTCGCCGTGGTGGATTCAGGCCACGATGGCACCCACCCGGCGCTGGCGGGGCCGACAGCGGGCAACGTGAAGGTGATTTTCCCAACCAGCACCACGGTGCCGTTCGTCGACACCGACACGATCTCGGCTGGCGGGCACGGCACCCATGTGTCGGGAATCGTCGCGGGCAACGGCACGACCTACCACGGCGCTGCTCCCGGTGCCTCGCTGTACGGCGTGTCATCGGGCACCGCCATCAGCGTGCACTCCGCTCTGGCCGGGTTGGAGTGGGTCCTGGCGAACCACAATCAGGTCAGCCCAGCGATCCGGGTGGTCAACAATTCCTGGGGTTCGGGGGCGGGTGACTACAACCCGAACGACTCGATCAGCAAGGCGGTTCGCAACCTCATCGACGCCGGAGTCACCGTCGTCTTTGCAGCGGGCAATGACGGAGGAAACGGCTCGACCCAGACCACCAGTCCCACCTGTGTGGACCCGACCCCGGGTGTGATCTGTGTCGCCTCCTATGACGACAAGGGCACTGGTACCCGCAGCGGCACAGTGTCCACCTTCTCCTCGCGGGGCCGCTCGGGACAACCCAACACTTACCCCGACATCTCGGCCCCCGGGACCAACATCGTGTCCTCCTGCCGCGCCACCCTCCCCATCTGCGCGACAGGTTCGATGAACCAGTTGAACACCTACTACACCCTGTCAGGCACGTCGATGGCCGCACCGCACATCGCGGGAATCGCCGCCCAGATCTACCAGGTCAACCCCGCACTGACCCCGGCCCAGCTCGAGGACATTCTCGAGGACACCGCGTTGCAGTTCAGCGACGGTGCCGCCTATGAGACCGACCCCACCAACCCCACGACCACAACCTCCGTGGACAAGGGTCACGGTCTGGTCGACGTCCTCGCCGCCGTCCAGCAGGCGCAGAACCGCTGACCCAACTCCTGGGATCGCGCCCGAAGTCGGCTATGGCGGCGTAAGGCCCCGATCGCGCCCGGGAACGCTCCCGGCCTGCCCCTGCACGATGCGCAGGAGCAGTCCGGCGACCTCGGGATGGTTTAGCAGCGCGAAGTGGTTGGCCGAGCCGATATGGGTGACGGTTGCCCCCCGCGCCCAGTCCCGACCGGCTGCGGTGGCCGAGCCCCAACGCACCAGCAGGTCACCCAGGCTCCCGCTGAGAGGCCCGCTGGTTCCGGCACCCAGGGTCGCCCCGACCAGATGGTGGGCGGCCCGGTCCAAGGGGTCGACCTGACGGCCCGGACGGGAGCGCCACGCATCGGGGTCGGCGTCGAACCAGTCCTCCTCGTTCAGATAGCCGTGGCGTAGGTCCTTGATCCCCGCACTTCGTCGTCGCAGGACTCGTGAGAAGGGGGCCATCTCGGGGACCGCTGCCAACAGCCACGCCCCGGCGTTGGCGGCCTTTTCAAGCGCCGCCCCACCGTGAGGTGCCCCCAGCATGACCACATGGCTGGCCAGTCGTGGCCAGCGACGCCCGCCGATACGCCCGAACTCACCGGCCCCCCGAATGACCAGCGCGCCCATCGAGTGGCCGATCAGGATCAACTCGGTGAGGGGCACCGGCCACTGGTCCACCAGATCCTCCAACAACCGGTCCAGGTCGGCGGCGGTGGCAGAGATATGTCGCCCCGAGTTGTAGCGCAACACAACCGGGGTGACGCCGGCCGAGTTCAGCAGCTCCGCGTAGGTGCGGGGATTCACGTCGGGCTTGAAGGTCCAGGACTCGTCGTTCTCCACCAGGCCGTGCAGCAGCACCGCCACCCGTGGGGTTGCCTCAGGGAAGGCGTCTCGCAGAGCCGTGGCATCAACGGCCACATCATCATTGTCCACCCGTATGGTCATGGACAGTGCCAGGGGGTTGCCCTGCTCCGCCAGCACGTCACCCAGGACACCGTTGATGATGGCCACGGTGCGGCGCCAGACGGCGTTGCGGTTCAACGCCTTGGGATCCCGTGTCCCCGCCGTGAAACGCGACCAGGTACGGGCCAGAAGATGCGTTCCCCGGACGCCGGACCCTACGACCGCATAGAGCATCCCGACGATGCGGTCATGCACCATGCGCGGTCCCTCAGACCCGGGAACAAGCCCGAAGACACGATTGGCGACGGCGGTGTGGGTGTCACGGACGGTCTCCAGCACCACCTCCTGCACCACCTGTGGCAGCAGTGCCACCAACCCGTCCACATCGTCGGTGTCCAGATCGTTCACAACTCCTCAAATAAGATGTCCGCAGTCTGTTGTTGCTGCTGTTGAGACTGTTGCACGGGATGGTCCTGGTGTGCCAAACCGGGCATCTCGGCTTCGCTCACCCGCCGGACATCCACGCTGACACGTAGGGACTCGGTCTCCCCGTCGGTGAAGATCACACCCTTCAACGGTGCGACGTCGCCGTAATCACGCCCCCACGCCGTGACGACATAGCGGTTGGAGACGAACTGGTTGTTGGTCGGGTCCACATCGACCCAGCCGACGTGTGGCACGAACACCGACGCCCAGGCGTGGGAGACGTCTGACCCCTGCAACTTGGGTTGACCGGGAGGGGCTTGCGTCTCCAGATACCCGCTGACATACCGGGCTGCCAGTCCCATGCTCCGAAGCGCCGCGATCGTCAGGTGTGCGAAGTCCTGGCACACCCCGACCCGGCAGGCGATGACCTGATCCACGGGGGTGCCCACACCCGTGGCGCCTAGTTTGAACTCGAAATCGCGGTGTATACGGCGGGACAGATCTGCGACTGCCTGCAGCACCGGCACATCCGCGCCGAAGGACGGGACTGCGTAGGCCGCCGCTGCGGCCGACCGGCTGACCTGCGGGGAGTCATAGGTGAACTCGGTGGCCGCCAGCACCTGAGGATCCGGCGGTCCGTCGGCGGCCCCGGCTGTCCGAAGCTGCTCGCGGACAGACTCCCACCGCTGCTGGTCCTCCCGCACCGCCGGGACGTCGGGCCGGTTGACCGCGACCAGGCTGGTCGCGGTGACCTCCAGGGTCGAGTGCCCTTCCCGCAGTACGAAGTGGTGTGTGCGGTTACCGAAGTAGTCCAGTCGCTGGGTGATCTGGCCCGGCGTCGGGACGATGGTCAACTCGGCGTCCAACACGGTCTGGCCGGGCAGATCCCGAGGTAGCAGGTGTGCTTCGCCGTAACTTGCCGACACCTCGGACTCATACACATAGGCCGTCGTGTGGGTCACCCGATAGGTCACGACGCCACCCTGCGCAGCGCTGCTGCGGTGTCGGTGTCCATCACGCGCTGACGCTTGGATGGCACGAAGTAGGCGTCGCTGACCGCATCGCCCGCCCGGATCAGCACCCCTTGCAGGTGAGCCAGGAACTCATCCAGATCCGTCCGAACGGTGCCGTCTGCCCTGGCACCCAGCATCCTTGTGTCGGCCACCCGCAGAGCGGTGGCTGCCTCAAGCACCGCGCGCTCCGAGACGCCGATGGCGCCAGTCGAGAGGTTCGGCAGCAATTTGAGATCCTGGGCCAGCAGGTCCAGTTGGTAGGTCAGGGACCGGGGATTGGCGGGCGCCATCAACAGCAGGTCCAGCACCGTGCCGATCTGGGCATGCGATCGATACCGCCGACGGTAGGTCAGGATGGATTCGGTTACGCGGAGCACCGATTCCAGCACCAGGCTGTCGGCAGGGGTGTCGCGCACATGGGTGGTGGTCGCGCGTAGTAGGGCCAGCATCTGCAGGGCACGTTCCAACCGGCGCCCGGCATCCATGAACCGCCACCCGTCATCACGCACCATGTTTTCCGCCCCCAGACCTTGGATGGCCAGCAACCCGTGCAGAACCTGGGCTCGATCCCCGGCCAGCGTCCGGCCGGGCTCTGCACCTCGCACCCGGCGCTGAAGATCGACCACCACCAACCAGGTGTCTCCCGACAGTTGGTCCCGGACGGCATCAACGCAGTCCAGCAGACGGGTGATCGCATGGGCCAACGTCCCCGCCCTACCGTCGTCGGTGGCCACCATGTCAAGTTCGTCATCGGGCGTGGACAGGCGCCCCTCCGCACCCTCGCCGATGAATCCCGGATAGGTTGCGGTCACCTGGGTCAGGGCCTGTAAAAGGGCATGGATGCAGGCGATGCCGGCCCCGGTCTGTGTGTCGGTGAACTCGGTGCGCCGATCCTCGATCTCGCGCAGCAGACGCACGACCCCCTCGGCGCGTTCGGCATAGCGGCCCAACCAGAACAGGTTCTCAGCCGCCCGGGCCGGCATGCCCGACTCCGGCACGTCCATGACGTCGACAGCCGGATCCAACCAGAAGCCCGTCATCCGCTCGGGCTTCCCGGCCAGGACCCACGTGTCCTTGCTCAGGGCCCCATGATGGTTTGCGATGACCAGATCACCGGGGCTCCGGGCCACCCGTGTCAGCCCCCCCGGCATGACCGTGTAGCCGCCTCCATCAGCCACCGCGAAGGCCCGGAGCACCGTTGGGCGTGGCACGACCCCCTCATCGCTCAATGACGGCGCCGACGCGGGTACCAATGGTTCCTGGGCCACCCACCCATGGGGATTGGCCACAATCGCGGCACGAAGGGCCCCACATTGCCGCTGGTCCAACCCTGCACCGACAAAGGCGTTGTCGCTGCCCGCAGTGCCGACGATGGGCCTCAGCACCCACTGCGACAGGTCCGCCAGTACCTCCCGACGCGAATCGGTCACACCGCACCACATGGTACGTACCCCGGCCAGGCGCAGGGGTTGACCCAGCAGCCGCTGGGCGATATCGGGCAGGAACGCCTGCAGTGCCGGGTTCTCCAGAACCCCACTTCCCAGCGTGTTGACCACAGCCACGGTCTTCGACCGGACTGCCTGCACCAGGCCGGGCACACCGATGACCGAGTCGGGCCGCAACTCCAGCGGATCACACCAGTCCTGATCCATCCGGCGCAGGATGACGTCGACGGGTTCCAGACGGCCCAGGCTCTGCAACCACACCCGGCCGTCCTGCACCACCAGGTCGCTGCCCTCCACCAAGCTCAGCCCCAGACGGGCAGCCAGGAACGCATGCTCGAACGCGGTTTCGTTGCGGGAACCCGGTGTCAACAGGACCGTCCTCGGCAGCGTCGTGCCGTCGGGGGCGACCTCCTGCAACCCCTGACGCAGGGCGCGGAAGTACGGCGCCAGCCGTTGGACCTGACTGGTGCGGTGCAGTTGGCCCATGACCCGCGAGGTGACCACCCTGTTCTGCAGGGCGTAGGCCGCTCCGCTGGGCGCCTGCGTTCGGTCTGCCAGGACCACAGCAATCCCCGATGGGCCCCTCAGCAGATCCACGGCATAGCTGAACAGCTGATGATCTCCCCGTAGCCGCTGCTGGTGCAGCGGCCGAAGGAACCCCTGATGGCCGAACACCAGTCGCGGGGGCAGCAACCCATCCTCAAGCAACCGCTGCCGGCCGTACAGATCGGACAGGATCAGGTTCAACAGCTCGGCCCGTTGCACCACCCCGGCCTCGATCGTGCCCCAGTCATCGGCGGAGATCATCAGCGGCAGCGGATCAAGCAGCCACGGCCGACGCTCCCCGGTGCCAGGGATGTGGTAGGTGACGCCGTCGTCCTCCAGCAGACGGGCGGTCTCGGCCCGAACCCGCCGCAGTTCCCGCTGGTCCATCTGCGACAGAGCCTGGCCCAGGGACCGCCAGGCCGGATGCACCGAGCCGTCGCGGGCAATCATCTCATCACGCCCACTGCCACCGTCCGATCGCGAGCGCAGCGAGCTTGATCGGGCGGAACAGCAACGAGCGCCGCCGCAGGCGGCACAACGTATTGGGCTGGGGCGAAGCCGCGCTAGGAATGTGGCCGACGCAGATCAAGGGTTCGAGGATACTCACCACCCACGCCAGACCGCATCCGGTCCAACGACTCGATATCGATGGGTCCTGGTGTGTGTCCCAGAGCCTCGAAGCGGTTGACGCGGCGAGACTCGGCCTCGCTGGCATTGACGGGCAAGGAGTCATAGGCAAGTCCGCCCTGATGCACCACGTGATAGCGGGCTCCACCCAGCGAGCGACGGCTCCACCGGTCCACCAGATCAAATGTGAGAGGGGAATGGACCTTGATCGTCGGGTGCAGCCCGGACGGGGGCTGCCAGGCCTTGAAGCGGACCGCTCCGACCTCGGTGCCCTCCGTCGAGGTCTGCGTCAGGGGGACGGGAGCTCCGTTGCAGGTGACCAGATGACGCCCTGGTGTCATGCCCTCCACCTTGACCTGCATGCGTTCCACCGATGAATCCACATAGCGTGCGGTGCCGCTATCCGCCGCCTCCTCACCCAGCACGTTCCACGGCTCCACGGCTTTGCGCAACTCGATCTGGACATCGTCGACCACTGCGGTGCCCATGCGGGGGAACCGGAACTCCACGAACGGGTCGAACCATGACGACTGGAGGTCATAGCCGTGCCCCTGCAGATCCGTCACCACTTGGTCCAGGTCGGCCTGGGCGAACCACGGCAACATGAACCGGTCGTGCAGCAGCGTGCCCCACCGCACCAGCGGTGCCTGGTAGGGAGATTTCCAGAACCGGCTGACCAACGCGCGTACCAACAACGACTGCACCATCGCCATCTGCGGGTGGGGTGGCATCTCGAAGGCGCGCAGTTCCAGCAGTCCCAGGCGCCCGCGTTCGGAATCGGGGCTGTATAGCTTGTCGATGCAGAACTCGGCCCGGTGCGTGTTGCCCGTCAGGTCGGTCAGCAGGTGACGCAACGACCGGTCGACCACCCAGGCTGGCGGGTCACCCTGATACTTCGCTGACAGCCGGTCCATCTCTGCAAACGCCGTCTCCAGTTCGTGCAGGGTCTCCGGACGGCCCTCATCCACCCTTGGCGCCTGCGAGGTGGGTCCCACGAACTTGCCACTGAACAGGTAGGACAAGGCGGGATGGTGTTGCCAATAGGTGATCATGCTGCGCAGTAGGTCAGGACGTCGCAGTAGGGGCGAGTCGGCGGGTGTGGCCCCGCCCAGCGTGACGTGGTTCCCGCCGCCCGAGCCGGTGTGACTGCCGTCTAGGTCGAACTTCTCGGTGCCGAGCCTGGCCTGGTGGGCATCGGCGTAGACCCCTTCAACGATCTGGCTCAGCTCGTCCCAACTACCGGCGGGCTGGAGGTTGACCTCGATCACTCCGGGGTCGGGCGTCACCACCAGTTTGCGCAGCTGTGGGTCGCCTGGAAGGTCGTAGCCCTCCAGCACCACCGGGACCGCCATGTCAGTGAGGACGTCCTGGATGACATTCAGCAGATCAAGGCTGTGCTCCAGGTCGGTCAGCGGCGGCAGGAAGACGTGCAGGCGGCCCTCGCGCACCTCCACGCAGACAGCGCTGAAAGGACCGTCGTCAATCGCGATCTGCGTAGCGGGACTGTCAACCCCCTCTACCGTCGAGCGTGGCCCCTGCACGACGGCGCGTGGCTCGAACGTTGACCGCTCCGGTTGAGGGTGAGCGTCCTCCCAGCTCAGACCTGGCAGCGGCAGGCGTAGACCCATGGGCGAATCGCCGGGCATCAGGACCAGGCGACCCCGACGGAAGGCCCATCGTGCGGTCGTCCACTGGCTGCCGTCATGATGCAATGGCACGGCGAAGCCACTGGGATCAGGGTCGCGTGCGTCCAGGAAGCGCAGCAGACGACGGCGTTCGTCGGTGTCGCCCAACCGGGGGTCCTGTGGATCCACATCGGCCGACGGTGGCGGTCCCTCGGGCAGCGTCGACTCCTTCCACAGGCGATACATCTCGTCCTCGAAGGCCGGGTGCACGAAGTCCAGTGGGATCCGAAACACCGTGGCGATCCCCCGCGCCAGACGTTCGGCCTGCGCTGAGGTGGCGCTTCCCGCGGTCCACGGGTCGGCCAGCAGTTTGGGATCGCGCCACAGCACATCCCCGTCAGCCCGCCAGCACATGCTGGTCTGCCAGCGCGGCAGCGGCTCACCGGGATACCACTTGCCCTGCCCGTGGTGAATCAGGCCGTCGGTGGCGAAGCGAACGAACAATCGCTGCGCCAGATCCCAGGCCCGTTCCCGTTTGTCCTGCCCGTCCGCCGCGATGTCCCATTCGGGTTCACCCGCGTTGTCCACCGACACGAAGGTGGGTTCCCCGCCCTGGGTCAGCCGTACATCGCCTGCCAGCAGGTCGTCATCCACCTGACGGCCGAGGGTGTCGATGGCCTGCCACTGCTGGACCGTGTAGGGCAGGGTGACCCGGGGATCCTGGTGGATCCGGGTCACCAGGTTGGCGTGGTCGAAGGTGACCTCTGCCTCACCGACTGATCCCTCGACAGGCGCGGCACCACGCGGCTCGGGAGTACATGCCAGGGGGATGTGGCCTTCACCGGCGAACAGTCCCGAGGTGGGATCCATACCGACCCACCCGGCCCCCGGCAGGAAGACTTCGGTCCAGGCGTGCAGGTCGGTGAAGTCCTGCTCGGGACCGCTGGGCCCGTCAAGGGGTTTGACGTCGGAGGACAACTGCACCAGATAGCCCGAGACGAAGCGGCTGGCGATGCCCAGATTGCGCATGATCTGCACCAACAGCCAACCGGAGTCACGGCAGGAGCCCAGCGCCTTGTCCAGGGTCTTTTCGGGCGTCTGCACCCCCGGTTCCATCCGGGTGGTGTAGGCGATGTCGGATTCCAGACGCTGGATCACCGCGACCAGAAAATCAATGGTACGAAGCCCCTCGGAGCGGTCCGCCGTGAGATCTGACGTGCGGTCGTGCAGCCACTGCGTCAGCAGTGGTCCCGACTCGGCCGAGTCCAGATACACCGCCAGGTCGCGGGCAAGCGCCGCGTCGTAGGTAAAGGGATAGTGCTCGGCTGAGTCCTCCACGAAAAAATCGAAGGAGTTGATCGTGGTCATGTCGGCGACCAGGTCGACCTCGAACTCAAGCTTGCTGGACTTGCTGGGAAAGACCAACCGCGCCAGGTAGTTACCGAACGCGTCCTGCTGCCAGTTCAGGAAATGTTCCTCAGGCTGGACGTTCAGCGAGTAGGACAGGATCGGGGTCCGCGTGTGAGGTGCCGGCCGCAGACGGACCACATGCGGGCCCAGTGCCACGGCACGGTCGTAGTGATAGGTGGTGCGATGAGTGAGGGCGACGTGGATGGCCACGGTCCAGCTCCTGTGGTCGATGAGGCGTCTCCAAACTACGTGGTGCCCACCCAGGTGGGTACCTCAGGGTCTGGTGCACGGGTTGGCGGCCGATCACGGCCATGACCCCGTTGGCCCCCGCAAAGATCATCAAGGGACGGTGCCATTCCGCGGTCATCGATCCGCTCCGTCGACCAGTTCGGCCTCAACCAGGGCCACCCATTGCAACCGGGCCCGTGCCGTCATCAGGCCGTGCATGGCAGTCAGCCGTCCGATGCGCCTGCCAGGCTTCGGCTTGTTCGTCAGTTTCTCGATCAGGACCTCCAGGCGCCCGCACTCGTGGTCCAGGGTCTCACGGTAGCTCGCGAGGAGGGCGGCGATCTGGGGCGAGGTCATGTGAGTGGCGAAGAAGAACCGCAACAGGACCGGGCTGCGAAAGATCGTGGGGTTTGCGGCTGGCATCGCCAACCACTGGACCAGCGCATCCTTGCCGTCATAGGTGGATTCATAGACCCACTTGGGTGGGGACGACTCCTGATCGATCTTCGTGGTGCTGACCCAACTAAGCTCGCTCAGCCGCTTCAACTCGCGGTACAGCAGAGTCTGAGATATCGGCCAGAACCGCCCGAACGACCGGTCGGCAACCGCGATCAGGTCGTATCCAGAGGAACCGGGCAGGCGGTCAACCAGCCCCAGAACGGCGTATGTCGAATCGGGTAGCTCAGCCATTGGCTTATTTTACACTGTGAAATAGAGCACAGTGAAGGGTCGCCACCACATTGGCAGCCGGCGGTGGATCAGACGGGCTGGATCAGACCCCGGCCGACTGGGTTTGTGTCTGCTTGCCGGTGACCGCCACGGCCGGCGGGGCGAACCAGGTGGCCGCGGCCGCCTGATGCACGCCGGCGAGTTGTCCCTGCAGGACGTCCATGTAGGAGTGGAGTTCCGCGCCCGACAGCCCGGTCAGATCAGCCGATTCCAACTCCTGTTGCGCGACCGCGCACGCCGCCATGATCTCGTCGTGATGAGGCAACTCCAGCAGCCGGCGTGACAACTCAGTCAGGCTGAACTCAACCGAGCGGGGGAACTGCGGATCGCTCAACAGGAACTGCAGCGCCCGGGGGCCGCTGACCCCGGCCCGGGCGACCCGGCGGAACATCTGCATCGCCGACACCGACTTCAACACCGCCATCCAGGTCACATCGGCATAGGGCAGTGTTCCCTCACCCATGCGGTGGCCCAGCAGGATCGAAGCCTGCACGTCGATGACACGGGTGGTCATGTCAGCGCGCTCAAGGTGACGGCCGACCTGCAGGAAGGCGTAGGCCTGGTCGTGGCTCATGGTGCCATCAAGCAGGCCGGCCAATGTCTGGCACCGGCTGATGACCTCCGACAGCCACTCCAGGCGGCTGCGCCGGGGCACCGCCCGGTCAGTGTTGTCCTGGGCCCACAGGTACAGGCTGTTGGCCGTCTCCCACCCCGACCGGGGGAGCAGGGCCCGAACCGAGCGCAGGTTCTGCCGGGCAGCGGTCACGCACTGCAGGATCGACCCGGGATTGTCCTCGGCGGTGGTGAGGAAGGAGACGATCTGGTGTTCCTCGGTGGCCACCACGCCACCATCATCGGTCGTGACGACCTGCTCGTAGGCATCGGCGTTGCCGGTCACCGCCAGCGTCGGTCGCCACCCCACGCTGACTGCCTTCGGCATGTCCAGGTACAACTCGGTGGAGGAGCGCAACAGCCGGGCGGTGGCCTCTGCTCGTTCCAGGTACCGACCGGCCCAGTACACGTGTTCGGCAAGTCGCGAAAGAAGCATGTCGCACTCAATCTAGCGGCGGATGGTCAGACCGGGCTTCTACGCCTGGGCGGCGGTGTGGGTTGGCACAACTGCGGGGTCGATGATCCAGGTGTCCTTGCTGCCACCGCCCTGGGAGGAGTTGACCACCAGGGACCCCTCGACAAAGGCGACCCGGGTCAACCCTCCCTGGGTGACGTAGGGCCGTGGGCCGGACAGGATGAACGGTCGCAGGTCCAGATGGCGTGGCACGACCTTGCCGTCCCGCAGGGTCGGTGCGGTAGACAACTGCAAGGTGGGCTGGGCCACGTAGTTGCGCGGGTCGGCCAGGATCCGCTCACGAACCTCCGCCTTCTGTGCCTCCGTCGACTGGCGGCCGATGAACAGGCCGTAGCCGCCCGACTCGTTCGCCGGCTTCACCACCAGGTCATCAAGATTGGCCAGCACATGGCTGCGCTGGGCAACATCGGCGCACAGGAAGGTCGGGACGTTGGGGATCAGCGGATCGGCATCCAGGTAGAAGCGGATGATGTCGGGGACGTAGGCGTAGATGACCTTGTCATCGGCCACCCCTGCTCCCGGCGCGTTGGCCAACGCCACGTTGCCCGCATGCCATGCCCGCATCAGCCCGGCAACCCCAAGTGCGGAGTCCTTGAGGAAGGCGTCCGGATCCAAGAAGGCGTCATCGACGCGGCGGTAGATGACATCGACTCGAACCGGTCCATCGACGGTGCGCATGTAGACGCAGTCGTCGCCGTCGACCATGAGGTCGTTGCCCTCCACCAGGTAGGCCCCCATCTCCTGCGCCAGGAAGGCATGTTCGAAGTAGGCGGAGTTGAACACCCCCGGCGTCAGCACGCAGATGACCGGTTGGTCGACGTCACGAGGGGAGAGGTCGGCCAGCATGTTGCGCAACTCGTTGGGGTAGCTGTCGACCGGATGGATGTCCAGGTCGAAGAAGGCCTCGGCCAGCACACGCTTGGTGACCGCCCGGTTCTCAAGCATGTAGCTGACACCCGAGGGCACCCGCAGGTTGTCCTCCAGCACATACATCGTTCCCGCAGCGTCGCGCACCAGGTCGCTGCCGCTGATGTGGGCCCACACACCACCCTTGGGACTGGCGCCGACACACTCGGGCCGGAAATTGGTGGAACTGGCCAGGACCTCCTCAGGAACGATCCCCTCCGCTATGATCCGGCGATCGTGGTACAGGTCGTCGATGAAGCGGTTCATGGCGTCCAAGCGCTGGATCAGCCCCGCCGAGACCTTCTCCCACTCATGGGTGGTGATGACCCGCGGGATGATGTCGAAGGGCCAACTGCGGTCGATGTTCTCGCCCTCGGAGTAGACGGTGAAGGTGATCCCCATCGCCTGGATGGCCACGTCGGCGGCGGCCTGCCGTTGCAGCAGGCCCTCACCAAGGCTGTCAAGGATTCGGGCAACCGGGCCACACCCCGGTCGGGCACCGCCGCCCGAGACGATCATCTCGTCCCAGCAGCCGACGCTGTCATACCCACTCCACATCTCAGTTCCCAGCAGTTCGACGGGCCAGCCCTCCTGATCCGGACGTGGTCGCCGCCGCATACCCCCCGGTCGGGAAGGTCGCCTCGAAGGTGAACGCCCCATAGAAGTCATCAAAGACCGAGCCGGCGACCACGAAGTCTCCGCTTGAGGGCAACACGAACTCGATCCGCGAGTTGGGGTACCCCCCACCATCGTCATCGAAGGCAACCAGGTTGCCAACCGAGTCATAGATTTCAAGGATCGGGTCGGTCTGGTCGAAGTCGGCGCGCCGCAACTCAAGGACCAGCAGATCCCCAGCCACGCCGTTGTAGGTGTACTCAGCAACTGGGAACTCGGGGCTGAACACGCCTGAGTCGATGAAGACCGGCGCGTCGTCCACGGCCAGCAGGAAATCGCCGTAGGACGTCTCATAGCCGTGTGCCTGCACGCAGTAGGAACCCGATTCGGGGAGCGTCACGTCCAGTCGGCTGTTGAGTCCGTCGTCGCCGTCGTCGTTCTCAGCGATCCGGGTGCCGTCAGGGCCGAACAGGCTCACGATGGGATCCAGGCCCTGGTTACCGAACGCGTCATCCAAACGGATCCGCAGCGACTCCCCGGCCACCCCGTCGAAGCGGAAGTACTGGGACTCGCGGGGCTGGGTCAGCGCCCCGGACGTCAACCGACCAATCTGCAGCGGACGCGCGGTCGGGCAGGTCAGGCCATCCTGGCCAGGCACGAACGGGATGTAGATGAACTGGGCCCGCAGCGTGGTGATGCGGGTGTCGGCCGGCACCTCGAAGGTGACCGACGGTTGGCTCTGGTTCACCCGGTCGGGCTGGACCAGCAGGATGTTGAAGCCGGGGGCGCTGATGGAGGAGGAGCACTGGGCGCCGACCTCGACGATACGGAAGCCCGGACCCACCGATTCCCCGTCACAGATGATCAACAGGTTGTCGGGGTTGTTGATGATGCCCGACTCACCGGGAGGTGGAGGCTGGGGTGCGCTGGGCAGCAGATCGTCGATCTGCAGCACCCAACGGACCGAGACGTCACGGACATCTGCGCCGGTGTTCTGGGCGACCGCTGCCAGATCAAAGTTCGCGGTGGTCCCCTGACCCAACAGCAGCGGCACGCGCAGGCCGGAGTCACTGAAGCTGTACAGGCCCCACAGCACCTGTTGGGTCTGCGGCGGGACCTCCACTGACACGGTGCAGGCCGACTGCGGACTGGTGATCAGCGGGTCGCTGCCCAGGTTGACGAAGTCATAGCCCGGCGCTCCCGGCTGCTGGTTCTGCGCCTGGTAGGCCGACCCTTGCATGGTCTGTGGTTGGCCGCCGGGAGGCGTACAGGTGATGGTGTCGTTGACGATCACCGGTTGATCGGGGACGACCTCGCCGTAGGCCAAGACATCTGATCCGACGAAGGCCTGCTCGACGCTGCGAGCACCCGGCCCCTCGGTGTCATACACCACGGTCGAGCGCAGGAACGCGTCGCTGGCGGTCCCCGCATAGCTGACGGTCAACTGGCACCGCCCCGGTGGGAGTTCCGAGGCCATCGAGAAGGTCGCTTGCCCTGCGGCGTCGGTGGTCAGCAACTGTGAGTCACCGACACAGTCACCGTCCACCAGGACCTCCACACCCGCGCCCTCCTCGGTCGGTGTCAACGTGGCGGTGATGAGGAGACCGGGATCCACCCGGACTCCGCGTGGGGGGTCCAACGCCAGGATCGGAACATCGATCAGACCCAGTGCCCTGCGACCCTCGGTGCAGGCCAACGGGTGGACCACACAGGTGATGGTCAGGTCGCCTGCCTGGGCGAAGGAGGTACCCGGCGTGAGGAACGCATCGGTCTCAGGCAGCAGACGGACCCCGTCGGCCAGCAGGATTGGGGCATCAAGCAGCGCCGCCCGACCCGCCGCGGCGAACCCGCCGGCCCAGGCATCATCGCCGGTCCCGTCGACCAGGATCACATGGGACACGTCGGCGGCGGTGTCGGCACCCTGCTCCTTGGCGATCTCAAGGGCCGTTCCGCCCCGGGTGTCCCCGGCGATCCGGGAGGTGTCGATCCCCATCTCGCGAATCTGGTTCTCGACCGCGGCCGACAATGCGGCTGTGCCACCCACCAGCTTCACCTGGGTGATGTCGGATTCGGCCAGATACTCACGCGTGGCCGGTGCCAGTTCTTCAGTGGTGGACAGCAGGATCGGCCAGCCCATCTCCGCTGACAGGGCACCGGCGCCCAGGGCGTCGGCGAAGGCCTGCGTGGGGTTGTCCGGGTCGGCCGGAAACGCCCTGGCCAGGATCGCCGTGGTGGCCGACCCCGCCTCCTGATCGGCAATGTCGATCGCCGTTTCGATGCGGCTGCCGCCCTGGCGTCGCTGCACCGACAGTCCAGCCGCGACCAGCTCGTCGGCCACGGTGGGGGAAACCGCGCCGCTGCCGCCCAGGATCAGGGCCTCACCGGCGCCGACGCGCTGGATCTCACCCAGGACTCGCGGCGGAACAGGCCCGTTCGGTGGCACCAACAGCAGTGGTGCGTTGCGCTGCAACAACCCGGAGGCCAGCGCATCGGCGAAGTTGTCATCGCGGCTGATGACCACGCGCTGGACCGAGGCCAGATCCGTCGCCTCGCTCAGCCGAACTGCGATCTCGGCGTTGGAGGGTGCCTCATTGTCCTTGATGATCGAGACGCTGCCGTCGTTCTGGGCATGCACCGGCGCTGCCGACACCGCCAGCAGTGAAGCCAGTAGCGCAACCATGACGACGACGGACCGCAATGATGATCGGCTGGTCATGATTGAACGTTCTCCTGCATGGGGTGACAACCACAGAAAGAGGCATACGGCACGAACTTGCCGCCGCGACGCATCTTAGTACCTCACCCCAGGTGCCAGTCCAGACGGGTGGAGCTGTCACCGCTTGGTCATATCCCCACCCGCCCCACCAACAGCGGTGACGAACGATCAGCCGAAGCGACCGGTGACGTAATCCTGGGTCCGGGTGTCGGAGGGATCGCTGAACAGATCGCCGGTCTGTCCGTACTCGATCAGACGACCGGATCGGTGGTCGCGCCCCGAAGAATCAGACACGATCTCAGTGGTGAAGAAGGCGGTGCGATCGCTCGCCCTGGCAGCCTGCTGCATGTTGTGAGTGACGATGATGATGGTGTAGTCCTGCTTCAACCGCGCCATCAGATCCTCGATGTGGTGTGTTGCCACCGGGTCCAGCGCCGAACAGGGCTCATCCATCAGGATGACCTAGGGCTTGACGGCGATCGCCCTGGCGATGCACAGCCGCTGCTGCTGCCCACCGGAGAGGCTGTATCCGCTGTCGTCCAGCTTGTCCTTGACCTCATCCCACAACGCCGCGCGCCGCAACGATTCCTCGACCACCTGGTCGGTGTCGGCCTTCATTTTGAGCGCACGGGGCCCGAAGGCCACGTTGTCATAGATGGACTTCGGGAACGGGTTGGGCTTCTGAAACACCATGCCGATCAGTCGACGGACCTCGACCGGGTCAACCTTGGGTCCATACAGATCATGGCCGTGATACAGGATCCGGCCCGACATCCACGACGAGGGGATCAGATCGTTGGTGCGATTGAAGGCGCGAAGGAGGGTGGACTTGCCACAGCCCGATGGGCCGATGAACGCGGTGATCCGGTTCTTGGGGATCTCCATGGAGACGTTCTTGATGGCGGGGAAGTCGCCGTAGTTGATCGTCACGTCTGCCAGGTCGAACAGCGTTTCGGTCGTCCCCTCCTTCTCCTGCGAACGGTCAAGTTCCAGGTGTAGACGCACGTCTGACTGCACGGCGGTCACGGTGGCTTCGGCGTGGTCGGACATGTCTCAATACCCTTTCGAGTACTTGTTGCGCAGGTAGATGGCCACGGAGTTCATGGTGAGCAGGACCGCCATCAACACGATGATCCCGGCGGCGGCCACCTCGATCTGAAACTCGGGCTGCGGACGCTTGACGAAGTCAAAGATCTGGATGGGCAGCGCCGAATAGGCATCGCCGACAGCCCACGGCAGGTTGTCCGCGCGGCGTGAGAACACGGCGCCTGCGACCAGGATCGGGGCGGTCTCCCCGATGGCACGGGACAACGCCAGGATGGTCCCGGTCAACACCCCTGGGATGGCGGCGGGCAGGGTGATGGAAAAGGCGACCTGAATCGGCGTGGCGCCAAGTGCCAGCCCACCGTCACGCATGCTCTTGGGGACCCCGCGCAGCGATTCCCGGCTGGCCACGATGATCACCGGCAGCACCAGCAGGCTCAGCGTCAATGCCCCGACCAGCAATGTACGCCCGAACCCGGGCAGCGAGCCCAGCAGTTGAGCGAAGATCCCGAATCCCAGCAATCCGTAGACCACCGAGGGGACGCTGGCCAGGTTGTTGATGTTGGCCTCCACCAGTCGGCTGAACCGCGACTCGGCGCTGAACTCCTCCAGGTACAGCGCCGCGGCGACCCCCAACGGGAAGGCGATCACCGCAACCAGGACCATCAGCGACAAGGTGCCTGTCAGGCCAGAGCGGATACCGGTGCTTTCGGCTCGTCGTGAGGTGTACTGGGTGAACAACGTCGCGTTCACACGGCCCGCCCCGTCCAAGACCACATCGATGATCAGCCAGGCCAGCACGGCCACCGAGATGACGGTCGCGATGATCAGCACGGCCTGGAAACGTCGTTCTCGCGCCACCTTCTTGGGTGAGGGAAACAGATCGACCTTCGGACGGGTCAACAGCGATGCGGGGGAACTCATCAGTAGGTCTCCCGGAACCGGCGGACGAACCGCTGCGCGGCGACATTCAGCGAGAAGGTCATCAGGAACAGCATTGCCCCCACGGCGAATATGGACTCATACGTCACCGAACCTCGGGGTGCCTCACCCTGCACCGCCTGGACGATGTAGGCAGTCATGGTCTGGACCTGGCGAAACGGGTTGATGATGTCGACCGGGTTGCCGCCCAGGTCAACAGGTTGGTTCCCACCCGCCACGGCCACGATCATGGTTTCTCCGACCGCACGACCGAAACCCAGGATGACGGCGGCCACGATGCCGGAGAGGGCGGCAGGGAACACCACCCTGGTGACCACCTGGCGCTTGGTCGCGCCCAGTCCGTAGGCTCCCTGACGCAGTGCGTCAGGCACGGCGGTCATCGCGTCCTCTGACAACGAGGCGATGGTGGGCACGATCATGATCCCCATCACTATCCCGGCGCTCAGGGGATTGAAGAAGTCGACCGTGTCGGCCCCGAACACGCTGCGTAGGACCGGAGTCATCGCGGTCAACGCAAAATAGCCCAGCACGATCGTGGGAACCCCGGCCAGGATCTCAAGGACCGGTTTGACGACCTTGCGGACCCGCGGCCCGGCGTAGTCCGCCAGGTACACCGCTGATGCCAAGCCCAGTGGGACGGCGATGGCCATGGCAATGATGGTCACCATCACCGTGCCCTGTATCAGCGCGAAGATCCCGATCTGGAAGCTGTCTGACTCCGGGGAGATGAACGGCCGCCAGGCGGTGTCGGTGAAGAAATCGACGATCGAGACGTCGAAGAACAGGCTGAACGCCTCGGTGAACAGGATGAAGACAATGCCGATGGTGGTCGCGATGGACAGCAGTCCCGCACCACGCAGGAGGTTGAAGATGATCCGCTCACCGGTTCGCGATCGGTTGCTCACCAGTGGGTTCGGCAGGAGGTCAGGTGATCTGGAGCTCAACTGATGCCCAAGCGTGGAGATGGCCGCGCGAGCAACAACGCGACCGCGTCGGAATCGTACCGACGCGGCCGGGCCGGTCAGGTTGCGGGAAGGTGAACATCCGCAACCTGACCTGTACTGCCGCTACAGGGCAGCCTCGACGGTTGCACGCGCCTGATCGATGGTCTCGGTGGGGGCGGGCACGTAGCCGACCTCTTCGATGATGTCCCCGACAATGTCCAGGTAGAAGGTGACGAACCCTGCGACCTCGGGGCGAGCCAGGGCGTCGTTGCGGACGTAGATGAACAGGGGGCGGGTCAGGCCGTAGCTGTCGTCCTGCGCGGTGTCGACCGAGGGTTCGACGCAGCCGTCGCCGGCGTCATAGGCCACGGCCTTCAGCCGGTCTCCCTCGTTGACGAAGTAGGCGAAGCCGAAGAATCCCCAGGAGTTGGGGGTTCCCTCCACACCTTGGGAGATGATGTTGTCATCGGCGGAGGAGTTGTAGTCCTGGCGGGGCACCTCGATGTCGCTTGGCTCAAGGATCGTCTCGTTGAAGAAGTCATAGGTGCCGGAGTCGGCGTCGGGAGCGAAGATGTCGATGCTCTCGGCGGGGAACTCGGCGTTCACCTGATCCCAGGTGGATGCGCCGTCGGGGCCCCACAGGGCCACCAGCTCCTCGGTGGTGAGGCAGTCCAGGAAGTCGGTGTCGGGGTTGGTCACCATGGTCAGTGCGTCGGTGCCCACGCGTACCTCGGTGAACTCGATACCGTTTTCACCACACAGGTCGGCCTCTTCCTGCTTGATTGGGCGCGAGGCGTTGGAGATATCGGTCGAACCCTCGCCGCAGAAGCGTTCGAAGCCACCGCCGGTGCCCGAGATTCCCAGGTTCACCACCACGTCAGGCGCCTCGCCGGCGAACTCCTCGGCGATGGCGTCGGTCAGGGGACCGACGGTGGAGGAAC
>JBPCKA010000094.1:0-70023 GCA_051004735.1 Euzebya sp.
TGCGCATTCGCCAGCGTCCACGGGTGAGGGGGGTGTGGTCGGGACGGCAGATCAATGCCGTGTTGGTGATGTCGGTCGGACCGCCCTGTTCGCGTGGGATCACGTGGTGGACGTCACAGTGGGCCGCAGGTGCGCTACAGCCTGGCGCCCGGCAGCCCTGATCACGGGCCATCACCGCCCGACGCAGCGCCGGGCTTATCGGGGAATAGGAGTCACCGAGGGGCTGACGGGCGGGTCGGCGGCAGCATCAAGTGCTTCGCCGAGCGTCGCCCCGACCTCGGGGGCCAGGGTGCCGTGGATCTCTGTCCACCCGTCAAAGTCTGGTTGCAGGACCAGCCGTTGGGAGCGTTCCTGGACGTCCTCGTTGTTCTCAAGGCCGTCACGGTCAAGTCGGGCGGCAAGGTCGGTGGTGATGTCAACAATCCGGTCGGGCTCACCCAACCCCGACTCCAACACCCCGGTCAGTGCCTGATCCAGCACGTGCCGTTGTGCCACCGACAGGCTGCGGGCCTCCATCACGATCCCCCGCAGTTGTGACCATGACAGCCGGTTCGCATCAAAGGCCGCCCACACGTGGGGCATGGCTGAGAGGGTCTGCACGGCCCGGTCGAGGAACCCGACGTCCATACCGGTCGCGTCTGCTTGTAGGGCCAGGTGGCGGCGGACCGACAGACCATCACGCGGTCCTGCCTCAGCGACCGCTCGCAGGACGGTTGCCATCGCCCGGTCGGCATCCCGTAGCGCTGCGACCGCACGGTCCAACGGGTCGGTCGCCACAGTCAGGTCAAGAGGAGCCAAACCCCCGTTGACCTGCGTGTTCTGAACCTGAACTGACATACCCACATACTACAGAGGGGGTGTGACATCCCCCTGCTCGGGTCAGTCCCCAGCGCCCGGATTCTGGATTGCCCAGGTCAGCTGGACGGCACCGCCCTGGTTGATCGCGACGTTGGTCAGATCCAGATGATGGGGACCAGCCAGGGCATCGAACAGGCCGATGCCCGGTCCGAGGATCGTCGGTAGCACGGTCGTGGTGAGCTCATCCAGAAGACCCGCATCCAGCACCGCACTCACCAGGCGTCCTCCGTCGACGTAGACGTCGCGGCCCTGTGACAGGGCCCGCGCGGCGCTCACCAACTCGTGAACCGTTCCCGCTGCCCCTGTGACGGTCGGGGGGATCTCTGCGGGCAGCGGCCGGTTCGTGGCAACGATCACCGGCAGGTCGCCGTAGAACCATTCATCGAAGTCGGCGACCACATCGAAGGTCCGTCGTCCCATCAGCATCACGCCGACGTCAGCCGTGAAACCCTCAAAGGTCAACCACTCCCCGCCGGCCGTCGGCAGGGGACTGTCCACCGCGCGTGGTCGCGGCTCCTCCAACCACCCCAGCTCATCATCTGGACCGGCGATTCGCCCATCCAGTGACATCCCGAGATATCCGCGGATCCGCCCGCTCATAGCTGTGGTGACCGGTCAATGGCTGCCACCAGTTTGCGTGCCGCCACCTGCCACAGATCCCAGGCGCCGCCGTAGGGGGGCGCGTAGGACAGGTCCAGTAGCTGGGCCTGGGCAACCGTGGTGCCCAACTGGCACCACACTGCGGGGACATCGATCCGTTTGGCAACCGCGCCGCGGCCCACGATCTGTGCGCCGAGGATCCGCCCCGATTCGGGTGCTGCCAGCATCTTCACCGCAACCCAGCCGGCCTCGGGCATATAGCCCGACGCAACGGTCCCCTCAAAGCTGGCCGACACGAACTCCACCCCTGCTGCCTTCGCCTCGGCGTCGGTCAGTCCTGTACGTCCGATCTCCAGGCCACACAGCCTGGTGACGGCCGATCCCACCACGCCCGGGAACTCCGCCTCTCCCCGACCCTGCCCCAGCAGGAATGCCGCCGCGTCAAGCCCTGCGATCTTGCCGTGCTTGTTGGCATGCGTGCCGAGCTGGAAATTGACCGGTTCCCCCGTCAGCACATGGATGGATTCGGCGCAGTCCCCCGCCGCCCAGATCCGCTCATCAGCCGTCCGCATCCGCGAGTCGACCGCCACCGCACCCGACGGGCCGATGGTCAGACCAGCATCAGCCGCCAGATCAACCCGAGGGCGGCTGCCCAGCGCGATGACGATCACCTGGGCACGCACCGGCTGGGTGTCACTGCCGTCCACCGCCCGGGTCAGGACGGCCTGGCAGCGCTCACCATCGCGTGTGACGCCGACCACCTCCTGGCCGACCCGGACCTCGATACCCAGTTCCGCCATCCGGGTGCGGATGTGTGCGGCCATGTCGGGGTCAAGGGTGCGCATCACCTCGGGTCCGCGGTCGATGACCGTGGCACTGATCCCGCGCTGTGCCAAGGCCTCGGCCATCTCGATGCCGATGTAGCCGCCACCCAACACGGCCACGTGGCTCAGGTCCTCAGTTTCCAATCTGCCCCGCAGCACCACTCCCTCATCAAGGGTGTGGACCGGCAGCCCGAAGGTGTCCAACCCGTCCACCTTCGGGGTCACCGGATGCGCTCCCGTGGCATGGATCAGCACGTCATAGGGCTCCTGGCCGGTGATGCCGGTGCGAGCATCGATCGTGTACACGACCCTGTCCTCACGGTTGATAGAGGTCGCCGTGGTGTGCAACTTCACGATCAATCCACCGTCGCGGTGGGCATCGGGCGAGCGAGCCACCAACGCATTCGGTTCGGCGATGTCGCCAGCGATGAAGTAGGGAATCCCACAAGCCGAGTAGGACGTCCAACCCCCCTGCTCAAGGATCACCACCTCAGCGTCGGGCACCGAGGATTTGATCCGGGTGGCTGCCGTTGCCCCGGCTGCGTCCCCACCGATGACCACTGCTCGTGGCATGCCTGATCCTTCCGTGACAGTCTGAAACCTGATCGTCCTCAGCTGATGATTTCGTCGCCAATCCGGTGGACCCAAATGCGGCTGGTTCCGCCCAACGACCCGGGAGGTCCGGTGACCAACACGATGGTGTCACCCGGTGCCGCCCAGTTGCCGTCGACCAGCACACGCTCGGCGGACTGGAGAAGTTCCTGGGCGCGGTCCTTCATCGGCACCAAGGCCGCCTCGGTCCCCCACATCATGGAGGTCCTGCCGCGGGTGCGGGTGCTGGGGGTCAATCCGAGCAGGGGCATCTCGGGACGCATTTTGCTGACCAACTGGACAGACCACCCTGTCATCGAAAACACCACGATCGCCGTCGCACGCACGTCGCGGGCGACCTGGACGGCGGACTGGGCCACCACCCGGCTGACGCTCAACTCCGAATGTGGTGGCGGTGTGGGATGCACCAGATGTGGCGAGCGTTCGGCGACCTCGACGATCCGGGCCATGGTGCGGACTGCCTCCACCGGGAACTTCCCGGCAGCGGTCTCACCCGACAGCATCACCGCGTCAGTGCCGTCGAAGACAGCGTTGGCGACGTCGCTTGCCTCGGCACGCGTGGGCCGCGGCGAGTTCATCATCGAGTCCAGCATCTCCGTTGCGGTGATGACGGGTCGCGCCTCGGCGTTGGCCTCGGCGATGATCTCCTTTTGGATCGCCGGGACACGTTCTGGCCCGATTTCCACACCAAGGTCGCCGCGAGCGACCATGACCGCGTCAGTGACATCGATGATGTCAGTCAGGCAGTCGATCGCTTCGGGCCGTTCCAGCTTGGCGATGACCGGCGACTCTCCTCCCAGGTCAACGATACGGCGCCGCAGGTCGTGGATGTCCTCGGGGCTTCGGACAAAGGACAGGGCCACCCAGTCCACCCCCAGTTCCATGGCGAACTTGAGATCCTCAACGTCCTTGTCGGTCATGCATGACGCCGACACGGCCACACCCGGCAGGTTCAACCCCTTGCGCGACTTCGCCAGACCGCCGGCGACCACCCTGGCACGAACCACGCCGTTCTCGATCCGGGACGCGACCAGACGCAGGGATCCGTCGTCGATCAGCATCAGGGCGCCTGGGGTGACGTCCTCGGCCAACGACTCATACACCACCGGCAGGGCGGGAATGCCTTCGCTTTCGTAGCTGTCCAGGGTCTCGACCCCGGGATACAGGTACACCTCTGAACCGGTCTCGATCAGCACACCGGGATCGGGGCAGATGCCCAAGCGGATCTTGGGTCCCTGCAGATCGGCCAGGCTTCCGACATTGCGTCCCAACCTCACACCCAACTCACGAACGGCTTCGAGACGTCGTGCGTGGGTGTCGTGCTCACCATGGCTGAAGTTCAGCCGTACCACATCGATGCCTGCCTCGACCGCGGCGCGCAGCGTTTCCCGGTCGTCCAGAGCTGGACCTAGCGTTGCGACGATTTTTGCTCTGCGGGACATGGCGGATCCACGGGCAGCCGGGACAGATCGTGGTGCAGCCTAGGGCAACTCTGTTGTCATAGCTCGTCCGCGTGGGGTGCCTCAGCCAATCAACTGGCGAGATTGGACGTCCTGGAGAATCTTTGTCTGGCATCATCCAAGCCGGGTTTGGGAACGAACCCTCATTGAAGGTGCGGATGAACCGCTCCAATACCCGCGACAAGGGATCTGAAAAAATGCGCACTCGTTCAATTGCTTTGCTGCTGAGCCTGTTGGCCGGCCTCCTCTTTTTCCCCTCAGCCGCATCGGCCCAGGACTCCGCCGAGATCTGTGATGCCGCAGGACTGGTCGACGCAGTCGAAAGCGGTCCTGAAGACGGCACCCTGGCGGGTATGGCCGACGATCCCGTCGGCACGGCTGCCGCCAGCAACCCGGTCCTTACCACCCTGGTGACCACTGCGTCGGCTGCCGGACTGGTTGACACCCTTAACGCCGCGGAATCCCTGACGATCTTCGCACCGACCGACTGCGCATTCGCAGGTCTTGACCCGGCGACCCTCGATGCGGCAATGGCTGACCCCTCCGGTCTGCTGACCACCGTCCTTGGCTTCCACGTGATCCCAGGCGAGCGTCTGGCGATGGCCGACCTCTCAGGCGACTACGAGGCGTTCACCGGCGAGACCATCACCGTGAACGGCGACGATGTTGACGGCCAGGCCACCATCCTTGTCCCAGACATCATGACCGCAAACGCCACGGTGCACCTGATCGACACGGTCATGCTGCCCCCGAGCGTCACCGAGGCTGCTCAGGACGACGCCAGCCCGGCTCCCACCGATGAGGCCAGCCCGGCCGCCACCGATGAGGCCAGCCCGGCCGCAACCGATGAGGCCAGCCCGGCCGCAACCGAGGGTGGCGACGATGCTGCTGCTCCGACCGGCGGCGTAGCCACCGGTGCCGGCGGTACCGCTGGTTCCTCCCTGCCCCTGCCGCTGATCGCGGTTGGTTTCCTGGCACTGCTGGCCCTTGGTGGCGCAGTGGTTGCCCGCAAGTCGTCGTAGTCGGCGAACAATGATCACTGTGGGCCGTCGGAACATTCCGGCGGCCCACGGTCGTTCACGTCCCAACCCAGTCCGTGGCAGGATCGAATCCCTGGTATGAAGAACAACGAACGAATCGGTGTGGCGGTGCTGGCAGCCGCGGTGGGTGCCTCCGTTTCGGCGCTGATCGGCCGCAAGAGCAAGCGGACCCCACGCCGCACTCCACAGCTTGAGTTGCTCGCCGTCAACGCGCCAACCCTTGCGGACCTCGACTCGGTGGAAATCGAACCCGATGACACCGAGGCGACCGTCCAGGACGTGTCGCTGGCCGAGGAGGAGGAGACGACGACAGACCGCGAGGGCTCTGCCCGCCGATTGGCTACGGTGTCCAGTGCCGTGTCCTACCTGTCGGTGGGCGCGCTGATCGCCGTGCTGGTGATGTGGGGCGCGGGGGCGTTTGATCCCCGGATATCGCAGCGGGAGATCGCGGCCTCCGTGTTGGCAGCCCAGCAAAACGCCTGGCCACCGGCGGTCCAGATCACCCCCGAGGAACCAGCCCCCCTGACCGGGTCAGAAATCACCCAGGAGGAGGGATTCGTCGCTCCGGTCGTGCCGCCGGAGGTCGACCTGCCGGATCCCATGGTGGTCCAGATCCCTGCGATCGGTGTTAACGCCTCCGTCATCTCGTTGAACACCGACTACTCGGGGGCGTTGCAGGTGCCCGAGGACTTTTCCCAGACCGGGTGGTGGAGCGGCGGCCCCGAACCCGGCGAGGTCGGCCCCGCCGTCATCGTCGGACACGTGGACTCCTTTCTTGGGCCCGCCGTGTTCTACAGCCTTGAGGAACTGGTCTATGACGATGCCATCACGGTGATCCGCGGGGACGGTTCAGCGGCGGTCTTCGCGGTGCGCAGCACCCTGAACGTAGAGAAGTCGGAGTTCCCCACCGACCTGGTCTATGGCGAGACACCGGACGCCCAGTTGCGGTTGGTCACCTGTGACGGCAACTTCGACGACGGGTCCTATCTGGGCAACCTCATCATCACCGCAGAACTGATCCGCGAGATCCCTCCCCCGTCAACCGGGTTGGTGTACTGACCCTGCTGGGCGACTGGCCTACTTCGAGGGCTCGAACGGTTGCCCGTCGGCGGCGGGGGCGACAGCTCGGCCGATCGCTCCGGCCAAAACGATGATGGTCACCACGAACGGCAGGGACTGCAGTAACTGACTGGGAATCTCCAGGTTGGGTACCGGCACGAACAGGAAACGAAAGTCCTCCAGGGTCACCGACAGGATCTGCAACCGAACCCCCAGAGCTCCGGCAAACCCGAAGAGCATGGCCCCGCCGAAGGCCTGCCACGGCCGCCACTTGCCGAAGATCAGCGCCGCCAGCGCGATGAATCCGGTCCCGTTCGTCATGTTGTCCTGGAACGACCCGACGGTCTCCAAGGAGAACCAGGCCCCGCCCAGTCCAGCGATCAGACCCCCCAGGATCACCGCCAGGTAGCGGATCTTGATGGGGTCGATGCCAAGCGTCTCAGCCGCATGGGGGTTCTCGCCCACCGCACGGACGCGCAGGCCAAATGGTGTGTGGAACAGCACGAACGTGGTGCCGATCAGCAGGATGAACATCGTGAAGTAGATCGGTTGGCCCACGAACAGGGGCCCGATGATCGGAATGTGGCTGAGCACAGGAAGATTCCAGGTCGGCAGGGTGATCCCGTTGCCGACACCGCTGGGCACGATGACCTGCTGCCGCAGATATGACGTGCCACCCAGGGCCAGCAGGTTGATGACCACGCCTGAGATGATCTGGTCGGTGCGAAAGGTGACCGACAGCACCGCATGCAGTGCCGCCATCAGCCCGCCGACTGCGACGGCCACGACCACCGAGGCATACAGCCAGAACCCGCCGGTCCCGCCCCCGAGCACCGCGTAGGTCAGAAAGCCCGCGCCCGCGGCCGCCAGCATCATCCCCTCGATGCCGATGTTCACCACTCCCGAGCGCTCTGACCACAGCCCGGCCAGCGCCCCAAGGGCGATGGGTGTACCAAGGCGCAGGGACTCCACGACCAGTGGCACCAGGTTGGTCTGATTGCTGGAGGCGGAGTAGGCCAGGGACAGAATCAGGATCAGCGGCACGAACAGCGCGGTCGCCAGGCCCAGACCGACCCGCGTGATGTCCCGTAGTCGATACTCAAAGATTCCGGTGACACCCCCGATCAGCAGCAGCAATCCGATGAACAGCACGGCCCCGCCGGGGTCCAACGTGAACTGCGGGACATCAGGGGGGATGCCGACGGTGAAGGTGATGTCGTCTTCGGGGACACGGGAGGCCAACTCGAGGAACCCGGCCCCCAGGACGGCATAGATCCAGCCGATGATGACGAACCTGGTGCGCCGGGGATGCACGCGCTGGGCCTCGACAGCGACGACGGGTGAGTCAGCGGCTACTGCGCTCATCAGGTCAACCTCCCCATCCGGAGGCCAGCGCGGCCCGGGGTTCGCCGTCGTCGCCCCGGACGCGGAACAGTCGCCGGACGATCAGGTCGGCGGCGACGAACAGCAGGATCAGCGCCTGCACGATGCGAACCAGGTCGATCGACAGGTCGGCCTCCAACTGCATCAGGGGAGCGCCGGACAGCAATGAGCCCCACAGGATCGCCGCCGGGATGATCGCCCAGGGGTTGGCGCGGGCCAGCAAAGCGATCGCGATGGAATCAAAGCCGATATTGCGGAACACCCCGGGTTGGATGTATCCCACCGCTCCGGACACCTCCGCGGCTCCGGCCAGACCGGCGAAGGCACCGCCGCCCGCCATCACCAATATCCACACACGCGACACGCTCATACCGGCGTAGGTCGCAGCGGACGGGTTGAGGCCCACCGTCTTGATCTCAAAGCCTGTGGTGGTCCTCTGCATGATGAACCACATCACCAGGCAGGCCAGGATTCCCAACGCCAGACCCCAGTGCAGCCCGCCTCCTCCTCCCGGTATCAGTGGCAGACGCGCCGCTGCGGCGATGGGTCTGGAGTGCGGCACCGACGAACTGGTGTCCACCAGGATTACCGGATCGCGGCTGAGCACCAGCCACTCCACCAATCGCAGGGCGATCACGTTCAGCATGATCGTCACGATCACCTCGTGCGCACCGGTCTTGGCCTTGAGGAACCCCGGGAACCCGCCGTAGAGCGCACCGCCCAACGCCCCCATGGCCAACACCACACCGATCGCGATCACCCCCGGTGTGCCCTCCAGCCACGACCAGGTTCCCGCCCATCCTGCAAACAGCGCACCGATCAGCAGTTGACCCTCGACTCCGATGTTGAACAGGCCGGCTTTGAACGCAAATGCGATGGCGATGGAGGCACCGATGAACGGCGTCGAACGCGCCAACGAGGCAGCGATGCGGTCGGGGGATCCGACGGCCCCCCGCAGCAGCGCCCAGTAGGCCTCGAAGGGGTTGGCTCCGGTCGCCAGCATGACCAACCCGCCCAGCACGACTGCGCACAGCAGCGCGTAGCCCAGGACAATGAAGGGCGTCAGGGATCGCCACCGGTGGGTCAGGCCTCGCTCCTCCGCCGGGGCGTCGTCGTCGGCGTCGGGTGGTGTCGGCTGCTCACTCACGCCGGGATCTCCTGGACGGTCTCGATCGGACCAGAGGGTGGTCCCGGATCCTCCTGGCCGGCCATCAGGCACCCCAACCGCTCACGGTTCGCCTCAGCGCGTGGCATGCTCGCCACGATCTTGCCGCGGTACAGCACCCCGATGGTGTCAGCCAGGCTCAGGATCTCGTCCAGTTCGGCACTGACCAGCAGCACTGCGGTTCCCTGGTCACGCTTGGCCACGACCTGGCTGTGAATGAACTCGATCGAGCCCACGTCCAGTCCTCGCGTGGGCTGGGCGACGATCAGCAGTCGCAGTTTGCGGGACAACTCACGGGCGATGACGACCTTCTGTTGGTTGCCGCCGGACAGGGTGCTGACCAGGACTTCTGTCCCGGGCGTGCGAATGTCGTAGGTCTGCACCAGTTTCGTGGCCTGCGTTCCCATGGCCGCTCGGTTAAGGATCCAGCCTGAGGCGAACGGGGCCTGGTTGTAGGTGTTCAGCACCAGATTCTGGGTGATCGTGAACGCCCCGACGATCCCGTGTTTGTTGCGATCTTCGGGCACATGGCCGACACCCAGCCGTTCGACCTTTCGTGGGGTGAGCCCGACGATGTTGCGTCCTTCGACGGTGATGGTCCCATTCGATGCGGGTCGCATGCCGGCAATGGCCTCGACCAACTCACGCTGGCCGTTGCCTCCGACACCAGCAATGCCATAGATCTCGCCCGCACGCACCTGGAAGTCACAGGCAGCCACCGTGACCACCCCGCGGTCGTCGGTCACCCCCAGTTCATTCACCTCAAGCACAGTCTTTCCCGGCTCGGCGGCGGTCTTAGCGACCTGGAAGGACACCTCGCGGCCAACCATCAAGCGGGCCAACTCGCTGGTCGTGGTGGTCTTGGGATCGGCACTGCCGACCACGCGACCGCGGCGTAGGACCGTGACCTGATCGGCCACCGCCACCACCTCGCGAAGCTTGTGGGTGATGAAGACGATGGATTTTCCGTCATCGACAAGGCTGCGGACCACGGCGAAGAACTCATCGACCTCGCCGGGGGTGAGCACCGCCGTGGGCTCGTCCAGGATCAGGATCTCCGCGTCCCGATACAGGGCCTTGATCAGCTCAACCCGTTGCTGAGCGCCAACACTCAAGTCCCCCACCAGCGCATCAGGGTTCACCGCCAGGCCATAGCTCTTGCTCAGTTCGAGGATGCGCGACCGGGCCAGGTCCATATCCAGCGACATGCCCTTGGTGACCTCGTTGCCGAGTATCACGTTCTCGGCGACCGTCAGCACCGGGATCAACTGGAAGTGTTGATGGACCATCCCGATGCCGGCGGCGATGGCGTCACGGGAGGAATGGAATGCGACCGGCTGCCCGTTGACCTTTATGTGACCTTCGGAGGGTTGGTACAGCCCGAAGACGATGTTCATCAGCGTCGACTTTCCGGCGCCGTTCTCGCCCAACAGGCAATGGATCTGACCTTTGTGAAGCTCCAGGTTCACGTCGGCGTTGGCTACCACGCCGGGAAAGCGTTTGGTGAGATCGATGACTTCGAGCACGGGGGTGTCTGGCATGAACACCTCAGCTGATCGGTGGAAGGTCGGGCGGCGAGCGGCAACGACCCGGCTCCCTGTGCAGGGAGCCGGGTCGTGCAGCCTAGAGGTCAGACGCTGCTCCGCGTAGACCTATTGCGGGCAATCGCCCCTACTGCAACTCGCCGGTCACGGGGTCGACCCCGGTCTCGATCGAACCATCGGCAAGGCCGGCACGGATCTCCTCGAGCTGCGTGAGCACGTCCGAGGGAATGTCGGCATCGTGGACGTCGGCGTAGGTGATCCCGCCGTTGGCAGCGTCCAGGATGAACACGCCACCTTGGAACGATCCGGCCAGGAAGTCACCGATCTGGATGAACACACCCAGGTCGACACGCTTGATCGCCGAGGTCGCAAGCCGGTCAGCACCCGGTGAGGAGCCACCACCGAAGGTGGTGTTGTACTCATCCTGGTCCACGCCGATCGCCCAGGCGCCGGCCTCGGCCGCTGCCAGGATTCCACCCGACCCGGTCTGGCCGCCTGCGCCGAAGATGACATCGGCGCCTTCACCCAGGAACTGCTGGGCTGCCGAGGCACCCTGCGCCGGATCGGTGAAGGAGTCGGTGTAGACGCTGAGGACGTTGATGTCGGGGTTGATGCTCTGCGCACCGGTCTGGAACCCGTTGACGTACCGCACGACCGGGGGAACGACCTCCAGGCCGCCGACGACGCCGATGGTGCCGGATTCGCTGAGAAGCGCTGCCATGGCGCCTGCCAGGAATCCGCCCTGGTCCTCACGGAACAGGATTCCGACGTAGTTGTCGGGGTACTCGGGCTGGAACTGGTCGATGCCGACGAAGCTGACGTCGGGGTTGGCCTCAGCCGCCGCCAGCGTGGCGTCAGCGATCAGGAATCCGACCGTCACCACGATCTCGGGGTCGCCCTGAAGGATGGTTTCGATGTTCGAGTCGTAGTCGGCCTCAGACGCGGTCTCGATGACGTCGGTGTCAAAGCCGAGACACTCGGCAGCGGCTTCCATGCCGTCGTTGGCGAACTGGTTGAAGGTGCCGTCATCGATGCGGCCGATGTCGGTCACCAGTCCGACGTTGAAGTCCTCTGCGACCGTCACGTCGCCGTAGGCGTCACAGGCCTCGTCCAGTGTGGTCGCGGTAACAGTGTCACCATCGGTGGCGTCGGCCGTTGGCTCATCGGAGGCGGTCGCGTCATCGGTGGGCTCAGCAGATGCCGTCGCATCCTCGGTGGGCTCATCAGTGGCCGTCGCATCGTCGGTGGGCTCATCGGCCATCGCCGACTCGTCCGCGATTGGGTCAGCAGTGGTATCAGCGGAATCGTCGGCGCAGGCGGCAGCAACGAGGGACAGGATCAGCAGCAGGGCCAAGGCGGCCACACGGCGGTTCAACGTCGTCATATTCGGGCTATCTCCCTTTGGTTGGCGGGACACGTCCAAGTGCGTGGTCCGCGGGCCCTTCAGCGAAGGGCATTGACGGTCATGGTGCAGGACGCAGTCGCGAGGAGTCTATGCGCCTACTACACCGGCCGTAAAGTGCATCCGGCAGGGCCCCCGAAGTGGCCGCCGGGTGTGCAATAGCGTGTGCCGTAGAGTGCCCGTCATGGATCGTGTCACCGTCGCCTCCCACCCCCTCGCTGGTCACCTGCTGGCAGACCTGCGCCACACCGGCACCACACCGGAGCGGTACCGGGTGATTGCCAGGCGTCTGGCGATGGTCCTGGCTTTGGAGGCGACCGCCGATCTGCCCACGGTGCAGCACCGGGTCCAGACCCCGTTGCAAGAGGCCGCGGTGCAACGTCTTGGCAAGGGAGTGGTGGCCGTGCCGATCCTGCGCGCGGGTTTGGGGTTGCTCGAAGCCGTGACCGAACTGCTTCCCGACGTGGGCGTGGGATATGTGGGGTTGGAACGGGACGAGGAGACCTTGCAACCGACGGAGTACTACTTCAAGACCCCCTCGATGAGTTCCTCACGGGTGCTGATGTTGGACCCGATGCTTGCCACCGGGGGCACCGCGGCATTTGCCGCCAACCTGCTGCGGGAACGCGGTGCGGTGGACCTGACCCTGATCTGTGTGATCGCCGCTCCGCAGGGTATAGCCCGGCTGACCCAGGCAGACCCCGATATCCGAATCGTCA
Organism: Euzebya sp.; assembly: GCA_051004735.1. Lineage (GTDB taxonomy): Bacteria > Actinomycetota > Nitriliruptoria > Euzebyales > Euzebyaceae > Euzebya. The sequence continues at coordinate 12,667 of JBPCKA010000094.1, forward strand.
CCGCAGCCATCGATGAGGGGCTGAACGACGTCGGCTATATCGTTCCGGGATTGGGCGACTTCGGGGACCGGCTGTTCGGCACCTTCTGAGCCCGGGGGTCCTTCACAGGCCAGCGAACAGGTCGTCCTCGATGCCCTGCGGCACGTCGACCTCACTGATCCTGCGCACGAACCACTCGGTGCCGTAGAACCCCTCCATCATCTCATCCGGCACGTTCATGAAGAAGGAGTCGAGGTCGATCTGGCTGACGTGGGCCTTGAGTGCCGTTTGCTTGGCGTCCATGAAGTCGGTGACGTCGACCCGAGTGGTGATCAATTCGTCATCGATGCCCATCGGGATGTCGGCGGGGTCGTCATATTCCCCGAAGGGTGAGGGCAACCCGTTCGCCGCAAACATCCGATTCGCCTGGGCGATCGCCGACTTCGGCAGGGAGGCGAAATACAACTTTGCAGTGCGCCAGGGCGCCCCCGCCTCCGGGTACAGCGCCTTCATGGTGGCCGCCTCGACCGCCAGGGTGCAGACCCGGTGGGCCTGAATGTGATCGGGATGGCCATAGCCCCCGAATGCGTCATACGTCACCACCACGGCAGGTCGGAAGTCCCTGATGATCGCCACCAGACGGCCGACCGCCTGGTGCAGGTCTGCCCGCCAAAAACAGGCGGGGTCATGGTTGCCATCCACCCCCATCATTCCTGAATCTGCGTAGCCCAGGAACTGGTGATCATCAACTCCCAGGGCGGCAAGCGCGTTGGCGATCTCGCCGGCGCGGACTTCGGCCAGACGCGGGCGGATCTCATCAGGGTCCATGCCGGCACCAACGATTTCACCCCGCGCCCCATCGGTGCACGTCACCACCTTCACGCGCCGGCCCTCGGCCGCCGCCCGCGCCAACACACCGCCTGTCGCGATGACCTCATCGTCGGGATGGGCATGAACCGCAAGAAGTCCGGGAGCATCAGTCATGGACACGACAGGATAATGGAGACCGATGATCCGATGGCGATGACCTGGACCGACCAGCTGATGGACGTGGGGGGCACTCGCCTGCACCTGCGTCGGGCGGGACCGTCCTGTGGACCGGCCAGTGACCCGGTCGTCATCCTGCATGACGCTGGGGCGGAATCGGTCGACGCGCCCGCCTGGGAGCTGGTCGCGGCCTGCCGGCCGGTGGTACAGATCATGCTGCCCGGGGTCGGCGAATCACCTAGGCCCCCGACCGGGGTGGACATGTCCTGGGTGACCGATCTGCTGGCCGGCGCTGTGCGAGAGCTGTGCCAGGGTCCGGTGGTGCTGGTCGGCACCAGTCTGGGCGGTTGGTTCGCCCTGGAATTGGCGCTGGCACACCCACAGGTGGTGGGTCCGCTGCTGCTGCTCGACATTGCGGGGCTGCACAGTTCCCGCGGCTACCTGTTCGGGCTGTTCACCGACGGGCAGGGACAAGCGGGCCACGATGGGCTGCTGCGCCCTCTCCTGCAACGCCACCGTGCCCCTGATGAGCCCCAGGCCACCCAGGCCTACATCACCACAATGACGGCGGCGGCCATGCTGTCATGGAGTCCCTATGTCATGGACCCCTCCCTGCTGGCCCGCGTCGGCCGGCTGCGGTCAGCCACCACGATCATGTGGGGTGAAAGGGACGCGCTGATTCCCCTGACCCATGGCCAGGCTCTGGCAAAAGCAATGCCGGATGCCGAGTTGGTGGTTGTTGCTGACGCAGGACATCTGCTTGCCATCGACGCCGCGGAACAGGTGTCCCGCCGATTGATCCTCCCGCGCCTACCATCGGCCTCACAATGCCCCTCGAGGAATACCGACTGATTGATGCACAGTCCGACGTGGTCGCCGCGCTGGACTGGCTGGCCGACCTGGATCCCATCGGGGTCGACGTCGAACGCGCAGACTGGAACCGCTACTACCGTGCCGCAGCCCTGGTGCAGATCGGCGGTGACGGACGGGTGGCCCTACTTGACCCCCTGGGCTTCACCGATTGGTCCCCGGTGGCCACGTTCCTGGCCCAGCGAACTGTGCTGCTTCATGCCCTGGAGAATGACGTGGCCCCGCTTCAGGCTCTGGGCGTTGACCCACCGCAGCTCCACGACACCGCCATCGCCGCAGCAGTCCTGGGCATGCCCATGGGGCTTGAGACGCTTCTCAGCGACGTGCTGGACGTCAGCATGGACAGCGACAAATCACGCATGCAACGTGCGGACTGGGAAAACCGTCCGCTGACCGATGAGATGCTGGTCTATGCCGCCGGTGACGTGGCGGATCTGCCGCGACTGTGGGAGGACCTGCGAGCACGGCTTGATCAGGCTGACCGGTGGGAGTGGTATCTGCAAGAGTTACAGGCAACGATTGGCCAGCCGACTGTTGAAGATCGTCGTGACTGGGAACGCACAAAGGGCGTGGGACGCCTGGATCCACAGTCCCGTGCTCGGGCGAAGGTGCTGTGGCAGACCCGCGAGCACCTGGCTCGCGACACCAACACCGCACCAGGGCGGATCATCAATGACAAGGTGCTGGTCGACCTTGCGCACAAGCCTCCCGTGGCACTGCGTGAACTGGCCCGGCGGGGAGTCCGCCGACATGCGGTGCGAACGTTTGGCACCGACATCATGCAGGCACTGCAGACCGGTTCGGACACCGATCCGGTTCCCGTTTCGCGAGATGGTCGCCGTGCCGTGGAATCAGACCGGGAACTGGCGGACGAGCTACGGGCCATCCGCGCAGAGGTCGCCGAGGAACATGGCCTGGACGCCGGGCTGCTGTGCCCCAGCCGCCATCTGCTTCACGCGGTGATGACCGACCCGCAGTCCCCCGAGGAACTTCAGCAGGCCCTGGGGTTGCGTGACTGGCAGTGGGCATTGCTGGCCGAGAAATTCATCGACGCACTGTTCACATATGAACCCGTCACCGATGAACCCGTCACCGACGAGGAGTGACCAGGGGTAGGTTGCGAAGCTTGGCTGGCAGGGCGAAATGCACCTGTTCATCGACCACGGTCAGGCGCTCCACCTCCGCACCACGATCGGTTGCCTGCAGGTACTCGATGACCTCTTGGACCAAACCCTCCGGCGCACTTGCCCCGCTGGTCAGTCCGACGGTGTCGACACCATCCAGCCAGGCCCGGTCGATGTCGCTGGCGTGATCGATCAGGTGGGCTGAGCGCACCCCGTGAGACAACGCCACCTCGACCATTCGCATGGAATTTGAGGAGTCGGGGCTACCCACCACCAGCACCAGGTCGCTGCGCTCCGCCAGGACCTTGGTCGCGTCCTGACGGTTCTGGGTGGCATAGCAGATGTCATCGCCCTTTGGCCCGCGGGCCTTCGGGAACCTCTGTTTGACCGCGGCGATCACACCCGTGGTCTCATCGACACTGAGCGTGGTCTGGGAGATGTAGGCGACCTTGTCCGGATCGGGCAGGTCCAACGCCCACACGTCCTCGGGTGTCTCCACCAGGTTGATCGACTCGGGGGCGTGCCCCATGGTGCCGATCACCTCCTGGTGACCCTCATGGCCGATGAGGATGATGGAGTAGCCCTTGCCGGCATATTCCATGGCCTCATAGTGCACCTTGGTCACCAGGGGACAGGTGGCATCGATCTGCTCCAACCCTCGCGCGGCGGAGCGCTCACGAACCTGTGGCGGAATCCCGTGTGCGCTGAACACGATCGGCATTCCCTCGGGCACTTCCTCGGTGTCCTCAACGAAGATGGCGCCCTTGGATTCCAGATCGGCCACGACATGGGTGTTGTGCACGATGGCATGCCGGACATAGATCGGTGGGCCGTAGTGGGCCAAGGCGATCTCAACGATCTCGATGGCCCGGTCCACACCAGCGCAGAACCCGCGCGGGGCGGCCAGCAGGATCGTGCGAGGAGCCGATGAGGGTGAGGAGTGTGCCATCACCCCCAAATCTAGCGGGCTTCGCCCCAGCCCCAATGCGTGGAGCCGCCTACCGGGCTTCGCCCCAGCCCCAATGCGTCGTGCCGCCTACCGGGCTTCGCCCCAGCCCCAATGCGTGGAGCCGCCTGCGGCGGCGCTCATTGCTGTTCCGCCCCATCAAGCTCGCTGCGCTCGCGATTGGGCGGGCCGCTACCGTTGGAGTTCATCTTCGATCAAAGGCAGTTTCACCATGGCCACGTTCACCGTGCTGTACACCAAACCCGACAATGATGCCGAAGCGTTCCTGCAGGAATACCGGGACGATCATCTGGCAATCGCCAAGAAGTTCCCCAAGATGACGGACTACACCACCACGGTGTTCAGCGGCACGCCACGTGGCGGGGAACCCCCCTACTACCTGATGTTCGTCGGGACCTGGGAATCCATGGCCGACCTGCAAGGCGCGATGGGGGACCCAAGCCTGATGGAAGCAAGCAAGCACGCCATGGGCATGCTGGCCAAATACGGCAACTCCGCGGAGATGCTGATCGGTGACGGACTGGGCTGAGGCCGCTTCCGGGAGGGGACTGCATCATCAAAGAGGCCCGTCCACGCCTTAGACTCCCCCACGCATGCACATCATCGTTGGAGGCTGTGGTCGCGTCGGCGCCGAACTGGCCGAGCGCCTGAGTGACGAAGGTCACGACGTCGTGGTGATCGACACCTCTGTGGAGAGCTTCACCAAGATCGGCACGACCTTCAACGGTGAATCGCTGATCGGCGACATCACCGACAAAGAGATCCTGGGCCGGGCCGGTATCGAACGTGCCGATGCGTTGGCGGCGGTGACACCGTCGGACAACGCCAACCTGATGGCCGTGCAGATCGCGGCCAAGCTGTTCGAGGTGCCCCATACCGTGGCGCGGCTGTTCAATCCACAGCGAGAGGTGTCCTACCGCAAGATGGGCGTTCGGTATGTGTCCGAGACCTCGATGATCGTGGCGGCCATCCGCAACGACGTCCAGCCTGAGTCCTTCCCCGTCCACCTTGCGGCCAGCGACGATGACATCGCCGTGGTGGAGGTGGAGGTGGCAGCCCACGGACGAGGCGTCAGCGTCGCCGAGGTCGAGCGTGACGGCGATGCCCGGGTCTGCAAGATCATCCGCGGCTCCCGCAGCCGCATTCCCAAACAGGACGACAGGTTCCTGACCGGCGACGTCGTGGTCTGCTCGGTCAGACGCTCGCGGACCGGCCGTCTGCGTCGCCTGCTGGTGGGAGAGCCCTAGATGTATGCCGTCATCGCCGGCGGTGGAAAGGTCGGCCGGGCCATCGCCGCCGATCTGTTGCACGACGGGCATCAGGTCACCATCATCGAACTGATCCCCGAACGCACCGAGGCCCTGCAGCGGACCTACGACTTGCTGGTGATCAAGGGCGATGCGACCGACGTTGCCTTTCTGGAACAGGCACGCCCCGAACGCGCCGACGTGTTCGTGGCCACGACCCGGGTCGATGACGTCAACTACGTGGCCTGCCAACTGGCCAAGATCAGCTTCGACGTGAAACGCGTCCTCAGCCGTGTCAACTCCCCCCGCAACGAGGACCTGTTCCAGGCCATGGGGATCGAGGCGGTCTCGACCACCACGCTGATCTCGCGGCTGATTCGTGAACAGGCCACCGTGGGAGAGTTGATCCACCTCTACACCCTGCGAGCCGGGCAGGTGAACCTGGTCGAGATCGATGTACCACGCGACTCTGCCGACTATGCCCGGGACGTGTCGCAACTGGAGTTGCCTCAGCGGTCGGTGCTGGTCTGTGTCTTTCGGGGTGAAGAGACTGTGATCCCTCGGGGTGATACCCGTCTGCAACCCGGCGATCAGGTCATCGCCCTGACGACCCCCGATCTGGAGTCGGCATTGCGCGAGGCCATCCTGGACCCCTCCGAGCCGCGATGAGCAGGTACCGATGAGCTCGCCGCCCGGCAAGTCACCCCGTCTGGACGAGGGGATCGAGGAGCACCCACTGCGCGGGGGCCTGGTCGGAATCGGCCTGGTGGCACTGGCCACCGTGGGGCTGGCCGCAGTCGGCGCCATCATCTGTCTGCTGGCACTGCTGTTGATCGGCTGAGCGGTGCTGTTCCGCCCTGATCGCGGGGATCTGCGCCTGATCATGCTGTACACGGCAAGGGTCGTGTTCGGCATCGGCCTTGCCATGATCGTGCCCCTGGCGGTGGCAGTGGCCTACGGCGAGTTCACCGACGCCTACAGCTTCATCATCGCCGGCTCAATCGCGATCACTGTGGGCCGTGTGGCAGAGTTGGCGTTGCGAACCACCCGTCGGCTGGACGCCAGTCATGGGTTGGCATCGGTTGCCCTGGCCTGGCTGACGGCACCCTTCTTCGCTGGCCTGCCACTGTTCATGAGCGGCCATTACGCCAGCTTCCTGGACGCCTACTTCGAGGGGATGTCGGGGTTTGCCACCATCGGTCTGACCCTGGCAAACGACCTTGATCACATGACCCGCAGCGTCAACTTCTGGCGCCATTTCATGCAGTTCATCGGAGGCCAGGGCATCGTCGTCATCGTGTTGACCGCGTTCTCCTCGGGGGCAGCACGGCTGGGCACGCTGTACAGCGGTGAGGGCAGAGAGGATGTGATCCTGCCCAACATCGTCAGAACTGCCAGGTTCATCTGGCGTGTCGCGCTGATCTACGGCGTCATCGGGACAGGCGTCCTGTGGGCCGCCGTCACCGCTGCGGGCCTGTCGCCTGTGGATGGCCTGTACCACGCGGGCAACCTGTTCATGGCAGCGTTCGACACCGGCGGTTTCGCCACGCAGTCGACGTCGGTGGCCTTCTACCGCTCACCACTGGTTGAAGTCGTGCTGATGGTCATCATGACTGCGGGGGCCTTCAGCTTCGCGCTGCACTACCAACTGTGGCAGGGCCGACGGGGCGAACTGTGGCGCAACACCGAAACCAAGACCGTGTTCACCTCGACCCTGGTGTTGCTGGGGGTCATGGTCGTCGGATTGGTCCGGTCCGGCACGTTCGACAGCTTCGGGCCGCTGTACCGCCACGCGCTGTTCAACACCATCAGCGCGCACACGACGACGGGTCTGAGCACCGTCCCCGGACGGCTGTTCGTCACCGACTGGGGCGTGCTGGCCCCGGCGGCACTGGTGACAGCGATGGCGATCGGCGGCATGGCGGGATCCACTGCGGGCGGAATCAAGGGCATCCGCATCGGACTGATCCTCAAAGGCCTGAAGGGTGACATCCGCCGTGTCCTGCTTCCCGAAAGTGCCGTGGTCGTTGAGACCTACCACACCTCGAACCGCCAGATCCTCAAGTCCTCGCAGGTCCGCGATGCCGCGCTGTTCCTGCTGTTGTGGTTGTTGCTGTACATGGTCGGCGCACTGATGGGGTTGTTCTACGGCTATCCGCTGGAGTTGTCCCTGTTCGAATCGACCGCCGCGGCAAGCTCCGGCGGACTCAGCGTCGGACTGGTCCGGCCCGACCTGGAGACGCCGCTGAAGATCACCTACATCCTGCAGATGGTGGTGGGTCGCCTTGAGTTCATCAGCATGTTCGCGCTGGTCGGCTACGTGATCAGCGTCATCAGGGGGCGGGTGTGACCGACCGCTCGCGCATCCCGACGTCGCGGCCCGTCGTGGCTGCCTACGCGGCACTGATCCTGTTGGTTCTGGCGGGGCTCGTCGGAGCCGCCTACATGCTGCGTCTGGAGCATCCTGCCACCGGCCCGTTGACCCCGGAGGCGCAGGGTGCGCCGGACTCACTGCGCCAAGAGGTGTTGTGCCCACTTCAGGAGGGTCGCGAGGGAGAGCCCCGCGAGGAGGTGCTGGCCGAGCCGGCGCTGCCGCAGGAGGTCACCTCAAACGAGTTGTATGACTGTCCGCAGACCTGGGACGGCCGTCGGGTGTTGTACACCGGCGAGGTCGTCGGCGCGTTGCTGGAGCGGGGGCCGCTGGTCTGGGCCCAACTGAACGACGATGTCTATGGCGATCAGGGAGCGCCGCTGCCCACACATCGCGACTTCCGTGGCGGAAATGCCGGAATCGGCGTGCTGTTGACCGCCGACATGGCCCGGCAGGTCGAGTGGATCGGCGGACCCGCCCTGCATGGCGACGTCGCACAGATCACCGGCCAGTTCGTCCGCGTCGATGAGCCCACCGGCGAAGTCACGATCATCCGTGCGGAATCCTTCCAGATCCTGCGTAGCGGACGGCAGCTGGACATTCCCACGTCGCGATTGCGACCAATCGTTGCAGCGTTTGTCGCGCTGATGGCCTTGGTGGTCACGGTGGTCGAGAAAAGGGCACGAAGCCGCCCATGACGGTCGCGTTCCGGCCGGGGCGCACCGATCTGGCCACGGTGGCCACGCTGGTCAGTCGCGCAATCGCGGTGGTCAGCGGCGCCATGTTGATCCCTGCGGTCATCGGCTTGGTCTCGGGTGAGATCGACTCGGGGCTTGCGCTGATCTTCGGTGCGCTGTTTTCGTCGGGGCATCTTTCAGTTGGTCAGCGCCCACACGGGCGCCGGGTTCTCTTCCGTGCCGGGTGCCATCTTCTCCAGCGGTTGGGGGTTCCTCGCACCCGGGGCGTTGATCCTGGCGATGACGATCGGCGGGATGGCAGGGTCGACGACCGGGGGGATCAAAGGCATCCGCATCGGTCTGGTGACAAAGATTCCTGTATTTTGCGGGGACCGTGGCGGGATTGTTCTACGGCTATCCCTTCGAAGAGGCCCTTTTCGAGTCGACGTCCGCGGCCGCCGGCGTCGGCCTGAGCGTCGGGATCTCCTCGCCGGGCATGGAACCCGGGTTGATGACCACCTACATCGTGCAGATGTATTTGGGACGACTGGAGTTCATCTCCGCGCTGACCCTCATGGGATACCTGGGGGCCATGATGAGGGGCAGGGTCTGATGCCGGGCTGGCACGGCGAGGCCCCAGGGCGACGGCTGGGCGTGACGGTCATCGTCGCGTCCCTGGCCGCGGTGATTCTCGGGGTCCAGTTGCTGCCACTGCTGCTACCCGAATCCGTGCCGATCGAGACCTCGGTGGAGGGGCCACGGGTCACCTGCCAACAGGACCTGCCGGCCCAGTCGCCGATCGAGGTCGTCTCCACGGTCGTGCTGAGCTGCCCTGAGCTGTTCGACGGACGTCAGGTGAGTCTGCTGGGCGAAACGATTGGCGACCTGTTCAACGGTCCGGGCGACCGCAACTGGGTCCTGGTCAACGACGACGTCTACGCCCAGATCGGGCCACTTGACTCCCACCACCAGCGCCTGGGCACCAACTCGGGACTTGCTGTGCTGCTTCCCTCTGGACAGCAGCCACAGTGGCTGGGCGGGCCAGGCACACGAGGTGACCTGGTCCTGGTCACCGGGCAATTCCAGTTCGCCTCGAGCGCTGACCAGGGGGGACCCGCGATCATCGCGGAGTCGGTGGTCACACAACGGATCGGAGGCACGGCACAGCGACCCGTGCCCACGCGCCTGCGTTTGGTTGTCCCCTTCGCCGTGGCGATCACCGTCGCCCTGCTGATCGCGGTTCGGCGCCGCAACGCTCGCGCCTACGGCTGACGTCGAGGGCCAGCAGGCGCGGCGATGACCACTGTCGCATCGATCGCCTCCTGACGCGCCAGGCGGGACTGCAAACCTGCCTGGTCAGCGATGTCCAGCGTTGCACTGGCCTGGTCCCGGCTGGTCTCCACCAGCACGTGACCGTCCGGCGCCAGCCACTCCGACGCGCCGGCAATCACCCCACGTTGCACATCCAGCCCATCGGCGCCACCGTCCAGCGCGATCAACGGCTCGTGACGTCGCGACTCCCACGGCAGCATCGCAATCGCGGCGGAGGGCACATACGGCGCGTTGGCCACCAGGACGTCGACGCGACCGCGCAACGCCGACGGCAGGGGCTGGTACAGATCGCCCAGATAGACGGTGCCGCCCCAGACCGCAAGGTTGCGACGCGCACAGCGCACGGCTGAGGGATCGATGTCGACGCTATGCAGTTCAACATGCAGTTCAACATGCAGTTCAAGGGGCCCGCACGCTGCTGCCAGCGCGGCACCGACCGCACCGGATCCGCAGCACAGGTCCACCACGACAGTTCGCTTTGGACCCTTCTCGATCAGGGCCGCCCCCTGATCGACCAGGAACTCGGTCCGCTCGCGCGGAATGAACACACCGGGTTCCAGCAGGATCGTCCGGCCACGGAACTGGGCCCAGCCGAGGAGATATTCCAGCGGCTCGCCCGCGACCCGACGATCGACCAGGTCGGCCAGATCCCCACTGCCACGGGCCGCGCTCATCAGCAGTCGGGCCTCCTCGTCCGCATAGATGCACCCTGCCACCCTCAGCCGATTGGCAATGGTCTGACGGCGTGCCGGGCGAGACATGCGGCGTGTGGCGGGGGCCCTAGATCCCCGCGCCAAGCCCCTTGGCCTGCTTGGCTTTGTCGCGGCGCCCGTCGATGAGTGAGGAGGGGCACCACTGCTCAACCACACAACTGCCACAGCGGGGACGCAGCGCGTCACAGACCCGTCGGCCGTGCAGGATGATCACCAGGCTGGCGGGGCTGTAGTCGGCCTTGTCGAACAGGCGCATCAGGTCCTTCTCGATCTTCACCGGATCGGTGTGGCGGGTGAAGGCGAACCGCTTCGAAAGCCGGGTGACATGGGTGTCCACCGCGATCCCTGCCTGTGGATCGGCCAGGTGATGCTGTGGTGCCGCACCGGCCAAGACCACGTTGGCAGTCTTGCGCGCCACCCCTGGCAGGGTGATGAGGTCGGCCATTGCCAGCGGGACCTCGCCGTCGAAGTTGTCGATGAGCGCCTGGCACAGCCCCCGTATCGACTTCGTCTTCTGGCGGTAGAAACCGCTTGACAGGATGTCGTGCTGCAGTTCCTCCTCGGGCACGCTCAGATAGTCCTCGGGGGTGCGGTACTTGACGAACAGGCTCTTGGTGATCTGGTTTATCTTCACGTCGGTTGATTGCGCCGACAGGACCGTGGCGATCAGCAGTTCGAACGGCGAGGAATGATCCAGTTCGATGACCCCTCCGTCGTATTCCTCCATGAGGCAGGCCAGGATGCGAGGAGCACGAAGCGTCTTGCCGCTGTCGCGATCCAGTGGACGGTCGGTCGGGGATGCCTCCGAAGTGCTCACCATTGACGCAGCAGCGTAAGGCCTGTGAACGCCGTTGCCACTCCCTCAGTGCGCTCCTCCGTCGACTGGGAGCCGGACGGTGAACCGGCTGCCCTCCCCCAGGACGCTTGAGACCCCCACCGTGCCTGCGTGTCGCTGGACGGCATTGCGGACCAATGACAGGCCCAGACCAGTGCCGCCGGCCGCCCGACTTCGAGCCTTGTCGACCCGATAGAAGCGTTCAAAGACCCGGTCCTGATCAGTCTCGGGTATGCCGATCCCGGTATCGCTCACCTCCACCTGCCCCCAGGAGTTGTGCCGACTGACCGTCACGAAGACCTGCCCGCCTGAATGGTTGTACTGGATGGCGTTGAGGATGAGGTTGCCGACGATCAGCTTGAGATCCTCAACGATGCCGATCACCGCACCCTCGCCCCCCTCAACCAGCGTCACGGTCACGTCCTGCTGCTCGGCCAGCAGGCGCAGTCGTTCGACTTGGGCGGAACACAACTCCTGCAGGTCAACACGCTGACGAACGCGACCGTCGGTTCCCTCCTCCAGCCGGGTCAGGTCCAGCAGTTCGCGCACCAGTTGGGCCAGGCGGGTTGCCTCGGTCTGGATCCGCTTGACCATCGACGTCGCTCGCTGCGGATCGCGCTGCATGGCCATGTGCAGCGAGTCAGCCAACGCCACAATCCCGGTGACCGGTGTCTTCAATTCGTGTGAGGCATTGGCGACGAAGTCCCGGCGCATGTCTTCAACCCGGGTCATGTTGGTCAGGTCGGTGACGATCAACGCGGTCTCGTCCGGCCCGACCCGCGTGGCATGTCCCATCAGTTCGCGATCGTCCCGGCGTGCCGTGATCGACACATCCGCCCCCGTCTCATCGGTTTGGGTGACGGCTTGCTGCAGTGCCGGCACCCCCAAGGCCCTCAGTGGGCTCAGTCCCTCGGCGTGGTCCAGGTCAAACAGTACGGCGGCCGCCGGGTTGGCATAGACCAGCCCGTGGGAGTCGAACAACAGGACCGCGGTCGGGATGGCATCCAGCAGTCGTTCCTGCCGTTCGCGAACGGCCCGCAGGGCAACGAAGCGATCTCGCATCACCTGCGCGACTTCGTTCAGCGCCGAGACCAGCCGCTGCCATTCCTGGCCGCCCTCGGTGGTCAGGGCTGGGGGTTGCGTTTCAGAGGAGGCGAAAGCCACGACCTGATCGGCGACATGGTCTAGCCGCCGTTGTTCGACGCGGGCGATCAAGGCATCGATCAGCAGTCCCAGACTAAACATCACCGCAACGACACCCCACCGCAGGCTGGGCAGCAGGCTGCCCGCCAGGGCCGCAACCGCGGCGAGGAGAGGCAGCGTGAACCGGGTTCGTCTGAGCATCCCTGCCTATCGTCGCGCATGCCCTCGCCCCCGGGCACGCAAGACGTGCAATCAGGTCAATCGGCGAACTTGTAGCCGACACCTCGGACGGTCACGATCAGTTGGGGATCATGGGGATCGGCTTCGATCCGTCCGCGGATCCGCTTGATGTGCACGTCAAGCGTCTTGGTGTCCCCCACGTAGTCCGCGCCCCAGATCCGATCGATGATCAGGTCGCGCGTCATCACCCGACCGGCGTTGCGCACCAGCATCTCCAGCAGGACGAACTCCTTGGGAGGAAGATCGACGATGTCACCTCGGATACTGACCTCGTGACGTTCGGGATCAATTCGTACTTCCCTGATCTCAAGCGGGGCGCCCAGATCGGGCAGGTCCCATTCCCCACCCCGACGCAGCACCGCACGAACCCTGGCCGCAAGCTCCCGCATCGAGAACGGTTTGGTCATGTAGTCATCGGCCCCGACCTCCAGCCCGACCACGGTGTCGATCTCTGAGTCCCTCGCGGTCAACATGATGATCGGAACGGCGGAAACGGCCCGCAGATGTTTGCATACCTCGGTGCCTGACATGCCGGGCAGCATGACGTCCAGCACGACCAGGTCGGGACGCTCGCGGTCGAAGACGTCGATGGCCTTCTTGCCGTCTGACACCGCCACAACCTCAAACCCCTCCGCAGTGAGGCCAAACTCCAATGCCTCGATGATGGCGGGTTCGTCTTCGACAACCATGAGTTTGGGCATGGATTCAGCAGCGTAGGGGGTGCTGCCCCGATCCAGACGGCTGGCGCGACGCTGCGAAGGTGATTTCACGAGGGGTTCGTCATCCCGTCACTCGGCGTTCATTGTTCACACGATGCTGCCCTGTCCGGATGCGTCGGGGCAAGCTGGAATCAAACGGTTGCGAACTGGGCGACAATGGGTCGTATGGACACGGCGCGCGTACTCCGAACCGAGTTCCGCGCGGCACTGGCCGCCGGGGAGGACCGGGTGCTGCTGCTGGGACGACGAGTCCAGCAGGCGGTGGGGTTGGCAATGACGTCCTTGGAGGCTGAGTCAGGCGAACTGTGTCAACAGATCCTTGAAACCGACGATCAGGTCGATCTGGACTGCCACCAGTTGGAACACGACATCTTCGTACTGATGAACCTCCAGAGCCCGATGGCTCGGGATCTGCGGTTGTTGGTCGGCTTGCAGAAGGTCCTCGGCAACATCCAGCGGATCGGGGATGGAGCAGTCAACATCGCGCGGCTGGGAGCAGATCTGGTGGGGCTTGGAGGATCCTCAACCGAACTGTTGGCTCAGATGCACGAGCTGGGCAGACGTGCTGAGCGCGCTGTTCGGACGGGCCTGGACTCATTCGGGCATCGCCGTGACACCGTCGATTCCGTCGGTGCGGTGGAGGACCAGATCGACCTGCTTCACGACGGTCTCACCGCCCGGCTGATCCAGCACGCCACCCTCGGCCGGGCACAGACGGAGTGGGCGATACGCATGGTCCTGGTCAGCCGGCATCTGGAACGCATCGGGGACCACGCCGTCAAGATCGCTGAAGAGGGCGCGTTCGTGGCAACGGGCCACCGACCCTCCCCAGTCTCACGCCACTGAGCACAGTGCCTCTGATGCTGGGGCACTACTGTGGCATTGCCAGCTCCACCATGCCCACCGTGGCGGACCGAGGGCCCTTGTCAATCGAGCACTTCGCCCAGTCGCGCGACTGGACCCCACGCGCATCCTGTGCATGACCTCGATGACCGGGGCGTACCGCTCCCCCACCTTGGACCTGTAACGTGCGCAGCTATGAGGATCATGCCCGCACGCTGTCGGGCGACTACTTCGTCCAGTCCTACGGGCCATGCACCGCCACCGCCGACCAGTAGACCAGGCGGTGTGTGACAGGGAGGATTGGACGATGAGCACACAGAGAATCAGCGGCGATCAGATTGCACAGATGGACCTTGCCGACTGGCGGTCGATGTATCAGGCGTTGGAGGCACGTTTCCGAACGGGCGACTTCGCCACCGGGCTGCGAATGGTCAACCTGATCGGCCAGGCCGCCGAGGAGGCCAACCATCACCCCGACATCGACTTGCGCTACAGCCATGTCAACATCCGGCTGATCAGCCACGACATCGGCGGCAAGACACAACGAGACGTCGATCTGGCCCGGCAGATCAGTCACATCGCTGCCGATCTGGGCGTAGAGGCTGATCCGGCCTGCGTGTCCCGCGTGGAGATCGGACTGGACACCTGGGATGCCGCCGAGATCCGGCCGTTCTGGCAGGCGGTGCTCGGTCTGCGGCACGACACCGATTTCGATGACCTTCGCGACGACGAAGGCGACCTGCCCACAATCTGGTTTCAGGACTGCGAACCTCACCCCGAGCCGCACCAGCGGTTCCACCTGGACATCCGCGTGCCACCCGAGGTGGCGGGGCAGCGCATCGCTGAGGCGCTGGCCGCCGGCGGCACGCTGATCTCGGACACCCGCGCGCCCACCTTCACCGTCTTGGCCGACCCGCAGGGCAACCGGATCTGTGTCTGCACCCACGCCGAACGCACCGACTGAGGGCCCAGCGACTGAGGGCCAAAGATCCGCTACTGGCCGTGGGCCCGTTCCATCGCGCGTGTCTGCAGCACCTCGTGGGTCTCACCGTCGGGCTCGACGGCTTCGCGGTGCCAGCGGCCATCGGCTGACAAGTCCCAGGCCGAGGCCCGATCTGCCAGCAGGATGTCCAGGATCTCCTGCAGTTGCGCCCGGTTGCCAGGGTCCGGGATGGGGATGATCGCCTCGACCCGACGGTCCAGGTTGCGGCTCATCATGTCGGCCGATCCAATCAGATAGTCAAGCTGACGGTCGGGCTGGCCAAAGCGGAAAATGCGGGAATGCTCCAGGAACCGCCCCACGATCGAGCGCACGGTGATGGTCGGGCTCAGCTCGGCAACTCCCGGCACCAGGGCACACATCGAGCGGACGATCAGGTCGATGGGCACACCGGCCTGGGAGGCGTCGTAGAGGGCATCGATGACGTCGCGGTCCACCAGGTTGTTGCACTTGATGATGATCCGGCCATCGGGTCCTGCCTCGGCTTCCCGGCGGATCAGTCGTAACAACCCCTCCCTCATGTTGCCCGGTGCCACCAGCAAGGACTTGTACCCGTCCGCCGCGGAGTAGCCGGTCAGCATGTTGAACAGGTGCGACAGGTCTTCGCCGACCTCGGGACGAGTGGTGAAAACCCCGACATCTTCATAGATGCTGGCCGTGGTCGGGTTGTAGTTGCCCGTGCCGATGTGGGCGTAGCGGCGCAACCGGCCGTGTTCCTCGCGGACCACCAGGCAGGTCTTGGTATGGGTCTTCAACCCGATCAGGCCGTACACGACATGGACCCCGGCGGATTCGAGGTTCCTGGCCCGTCTGATGTTTGCCTCCTCGTCGAACCGCGCTTTGAGTTCGACCAGGGCGACCGTCTGCTTGCCGGCCTCCGCAGCACGGATCAGGGCGGCCACGATCGGTGAGTCACGGCCCGTCGTCCGGTAGATCGTCAGCTTGATGGCCACGACCTGCGGGTCATCGGCCGCCCGTTCGATGAAGGCCTGGGTGGTGTCCTCAAATGATTCATAGGGATGGTGAACCAGCACGTCACCGGCCCTGATGCGCGACCACATCTCATCTCCCCGGCCCAGAGTGCTGGGCACCTGGGGCGTCCACTTGGGGTGCAGCAGGTCGGGGCGGTCAAGGTGGGCCAACTGCCACAGCCCGTCCATGTTCAGCAGGCCGGGGATGTGGGTGATGGCCGCCGGTTCGACATCCAGTTCCTCGGTGAACGGCTGCAGCAGGTCCGGCGGACAGTCAGCGGCGGCTTCGATCCGCACCACCTTGCCGAACCGACGTTCCAGCAGCCCGGATTCGATGGTCTCCAGCAGATCCTCGGCCTCCTCCTCGGCGAAGGCCTGATGGGCGTGACGCGTGACGCGGAACAAGCCGTGCTCGATCACGGTGACCGAGGGGAACAGCCGGGGCAGGAACGTGGCGATCACCTGCTCGGTGGGGACCAGCCTGACGCTGCGGTCGTGCTCACCCGGCAGCACCACGAACCGCTTCAGCTGATGGGGAATCTTGATCCGGGCCAGTGAGGGGCGGCCGTCTTGCAGGCGCAGACGAACAGCCAGGTTCATCGATAGTGTCGAGATGTGAGGGAAGGGACGCCCGGGATCGATGGCCAGAGGGGTCAGTAGCGGAAACATCCGCTGCTCAAACACCTCTGCGCAGTGTTCGTGGTCAGCAGCGGTCGCCTGGCTGTAGTCGATGATCTGGATGCCCTCCTTCTCAAGCTCCGGGCAGAGGACCTCGTTCAGGATCTTGGCCTGGCGGACGGCAACCTCACCAAGGATCGCCCGGATCGCCCCAAGCTGGCCGGCGGCGCTGAGCCACCCCCGCGCATCGTTGCCGTTGTCGGCGTCCTGCCGGATGAGGTCCAAGCGTTTCTGCACCCATTCGTCGGTGTTGCCGGAGTAGATCGCACAGAACTTGACCCGCTCCAACAACGGCTTGGTCGGATCCAACGCCAAGGCCAGCACCCGTGCGTTGAACGCCAACTGGGACAGTTCGCGGTCGCCGTACCGAGCCCCCTCGGGGGTCGGGGGAAAGGGGATCAGCGGATCCAGTTGCTCCATCCCCCCCATATCTAGCGGATCCAAGCAAACAGAAGGTGTCCAAGCTGCGTTGCTCAGTTGGTTTGGTCCGAACCGCACGGCGTTTGCTCCCCCCAAACCGCACGGATTGCTGGGTCCCCCGAACCGCACGGATTGAACAAGGAGTGGGGTCCGGTGGCCGCCGAGCGTGGTCAATCTGTGGGGTCGGGCCAGTCAAATCAACGGTTCTGACTGAAAATCGGCTGCTGAAGCCGGCGGCGGTCTGTTCAATCTGTGCGGGCCGTGAGACGGGGCGCCGAGCTATCCACAGGCCCGAGAGAAATCCCCGGCGTGGTGACGCAGACGTGGCCAACAGTCATGCGATGTACGACAACTCGCATCGTTGATCCGGCCCAGGCCCTGGCGGACATGGCTCCGTTGATGGCAGACGAGAACACCCTCAGACCCACTTTCGACCGGGCCCGCAACGGCCTTCAGCTGGAGGTGCCGACACTGTGTGATCGGTGGAGGCAACTTGACACGCCTGGTGCCCGCCGATTCCTGGACCTTGAACGTCGAGGGGTTCTTGAACAGGAGAGCGACGGCGAGCGCGAGGCATTCCGACTCCTGTTCGCGGGACGCTGGCCAGTTCCTGATTGTCAGGTCGTGGTCCTGGGGGCGTTGCGCGCCGACTTCGTTTTCATCTCCGCCGGGGTGATCGTTGAGTACTTCGGCAAAGCCACCCATAAGGATCGATTCGTCGCGGATCTGACGCGTCTGCATGCCCTTCAGGCCGCCGGGTTCATCGTCATCGTCGTGGTCGCCGGCATGCTCCGCGAAGCCACGCAGCTGTCGAACTACATCTACCGCCAGGTGCAGGTGCGTGAGGACTTGATCGCCAGGGGCGCCATACCGCGTCCTGTGCTACCACTCCAGCCACGGCGGATGCGGCCCCTGACCACCCCTGTAGGCGACCGGTCATCAGTCGATCACCGGCCACCTGGTGGTCCGGCCTCGCCGTCGGCGCGCACCAATTCCTCACACATTGAACATGACCCTCGGTGGCGCAAATGACGAAGGGTCATACCCGCAGGTCAACGACCCGTGGTGCCTCCCCGGGGCACACATTGACCATGGTTGAGGGGCAGACCAGAGCACTCCCTGTTCAATGTGTGCGGTTTGGGAGGGGCGGGGTGCGGTTTGGGAGGGGAGGGGAAGTCAGGCGCCGTCGGCACCCAGCTCCTTCAGTTTGGTGGTGGTGTGGCTGGCCTTGATGTAGCGGACGGTGCCGGACTTTCCGCGCATGCACAGCGAGTCGGTGACCACGCCCCGGCCGGTGTAGTTGACCCCGTCCACCAGGTCCCCGGTAGTGACGCCCGTGCAGACGAAGAAGGTGTCCTCACTTGACACCAGGCGTTCGGTGGTCAACACCTCGTTCAGGTCATAGCCCTGGTCGGCGGCAGCTCGCGCTTCCTCATCACTACGTGCCCACAAACGGCCCAGCATCTGCCCCCCCAACGCGCGGATGGCGCAGGCCGTCACGACCCCCTCGGGGGTACCGCCGATGCCGATCAGGACATCTACGTTCTTGTCGGGCATTGCCGCCAACAGCCCTCCCGCGACATCGCCGTCCATCAGCAATCGCAGCCGGGCCCCGGCATCCCGGACCTGCTGGGCCATGTCGGCGTGGCGGTCACGGTCAAGCATGATGACGGTCAGGTCACTGACGCTCTTGCCCTTCGCCTTGGCGATTCCGGCCAGATTGTGTGCCAGGGGGGCGTCGATGTCGACCACCCCCGCCGCATCGGCGCCCACTACCCATTTGTTCATGTACACCATGGGCCCGGGGTTGAACATCGAGCCTCGAGGGGCCATCGCCAGGACGGCCAGGGAACCGGGCCGACCCTGCGCCAACAGCCGGGTGCCATCGATGGGGTCCACCGCGATGTCGGTCTCGGGACCGTTGCCGGAGCCGACCTGCTCCCCGTTGAACAACATCGGGGCTTCGTCCTTCTCGCCCTCGCCGATCACGACGACACCGTCCATCTGCACGGTCGTCAGCATCTTGCGCATGGCATCCACGGCGGCCTGGTCTCCGGCCTCCTTGTTGTTGCGTCCCATCCACCGGCCGGCCGCGATGGCGGCGGCCTCCGTGGCACGGACAAGTTCAAGGGCGAGGTTGCGATCAGGCTTGGTCATCATTTGGCAGGCTACTCCGTCGGCATCAGCAGACCCCCCGTGGGGACGTGGATCAGCGGTGCTTCCAGGCCGTGGCCGACCAGCCCGACGTGGTCTTGGGATTCGGGGCGGTCAGGGCGGTGTAGTCCCCACCCGCCTCGGCCAACGCGTGTAAGCCGTCGTTCTCCGCCGCGACCCGGTCTCCCAAGCCCGTGAAGCGGTCGAACTGCGCTTTGAGGAATGTCACGGTGCGCAGGTCGTTGGCGGCGATCGACTGGGCAACCTCCAACCCGACAGGCAGCGGGTCAGCGCCCGTCAGCCGCTGGACAATGCCCAGGCGGTGGGCCTCGGTCACGTCGATTGTCCGTGATGTCAGGACCAGGTCCTTGGCCTGACCATGCCCGACCAACCCGACCAACTTGGCCGCCCCGACGGGAAAACCCAGAGAGGCACCGGGGAAGCGCACCACCGTGTCGGGTGCGGCCACGCGGATGTCGGCTGCCATCGCAACCTCGGCGCCACCCCCCACACAGGCCCCCTGCAGCACGGCCACGGTGGCCTTGGGGCATGTCGCGACCATCTCATAGACCTGACTGAACAACTCCATACGCCGGACCTGCCCCGCCAGGTCCAGGGGCTCTTTCACATCGGCTCCGGCCGAGAAATGCCCGGCGTTGCCGCGCAGCACGACCACGGCCACCCGGTGGTCATTGACGGCGTCGGTCAGGGTGTCCAGCAAGCTGGCCAGCAGCGCGGTGTTCATCGCGTTTCGAGCCTGTGGCCGGGACAGGGTGACGGTCCGTATCACCATCCCCTGGGCATTGGCGGCGGAGATGTCGTGAATCTGGACTAGTGGCATGGGCCCGCAGATTAGCGGCCAGCGGTGTCCCTCAGCCGTCACTGACCAACGCTCACCGCTAGCGTTTGAGACTGACATTGGACGAACAGGGCGGAGGTAACGGTGCTGCTGGGCTGGTTTGTGTACGCCGACGGGAAGGAAGTCGACAGCGGCACCTCGCTGGCCGAGGTCAGGCCACAACGCTCGGACGGCGAGTTCGTGTGGATCCGGGTGGTCGAGCCGACTCCCGGCGAGATCCGGGAATTGACGGCGGTCTTCGGACTGCCGGAACTTGCGGTCGAGGACGCGGTCACGGCCCATCAACGTCCGAAGTTGGAACGCTACGACGACACCGTCTTCCTGGTCCTGAAGCCCGCCGAGTACAACGATCAGGCCGAGACCATCTCACTGGGTGAGATCCACGTGTTCCAGGGACGGGGGTTCTGCATTACGGTCAGGCATGGGGACATCGGTCAACTGAGCGACGTTCATCAGCGGTTGGAAGCAACCCCCGAACTGATGGCGCTGGGCTCAGCTGCGGTGTTGTACGCCGTCGCCGACCAGGTCGTTGATGCCTACATCCCGGTCATCCAGGGTCTTGAGGTGGACATCCTGCAGATCGAACGGGCGGTGTTCGATCAGGATCAGCAGCCACCGACCGAGCGAATCTACGGCCTGATCCGTGAGGTGCTCGAATTCCAACGCGCCACCTCGAATCTGCTGCTGCCGCTGGATGACCTGGCCAAGGGCAGGATCGCCGGGGTGGACAGGGGCATGAACCCGTTTTTCCGCGACGTGGCCGATCACGCGCAGCTGGTCCAGGAGAGCGCTGAGAACTTCCGCGAACTTCTCAGCGACGCGCTGCAAGCCAATCTGGCCTTCATCGGACTGCAGGAGAACCGGGATCAGCGAAAGATCTCCGCCTGGGCGGCCATCGCCCTGGTCCCCACCATCATCGGAGGGATCTGGGGCATGAACGTCGGATCCCTCCCCTTCACGGACTCGTTCTTGGGATTTCCGGTCCTGATCCTGATCATGGCGTCGGTATCGGGATACCTGTACTGGCGGCTGCACCGCAGCGGCTGGTTGTGACCCGGGGACGATTCTTACCGCATCGGGTGTGGGGACTGCCCGCCCACCGGCCTGAAGAACGCGGGTAGCAACCACTGGGCGTCAGCCGCGGCGTGTCCCGTGGTCAGCTCGCCAAGCGCTCAGGTGATTCCTGCGCTGCATTCATAGGGCAGAGAGTTCTCCTCGCTTGGCCGGCTGCTGGACAATGAAGGTCTTTCGAGCCAATCGTCGCGTCACAAACCTGGGTGCAACCACTGCTGTCCGATAGGCGCGTCGCAGCGATTCGGCACGCGGCCTGTCACCCACATACTGCGGATTCGGTGCAGGCAGACCCAGCGCCTCGGCATAGGCGCGGGCAAAACGCAGATGACCCAAGGCAGAGGGGTGGATCCGGTCGAGGGCCAGTTCCCCACGGCTGAGGGGATGCGGCTGTCCCAGATCGATCACGATCACGCCGTGGCGGTTCGCGGCGCGATTGGTGGCGTCGTTCAGCGCAGCCACGCGCCCTTTCAACAGACGCGCGACCAGGCTGGCATGACCAAGATCGGGAAGCAGGGCCGTCACGATCGTCGCCTGGGGGCACTGCTCATGCAGTTCGGCGAAGATCTGCTGGATCACCCGGGCGATCGACTCCACGGGGTAGCGAACAGCGATGATGTCGTTGATGCCCGCCACGACGCTGATCAGGTCTGGGCACAGTGCGACGGCAGCGGGAACCTGGTCGGCCAGTACCTCTGCTGCCCGGACGCTGGGACGAGCCAGGTTGGCATAGACCGCCGGGGGGTTATTCACACTCACGCTGTGGGCAAGCAGATCGGCGAATCCGCGCAGTTTCCCGTCCGGGTAGTAGTCCCCCACTCCGGTGGTCAGCGAATCTCCCAGCGCCACAAACCGTCGAAATCGCATCTGCGGCAAATGTAATCCGATTGGTCCAGGTGCGATGTCACACCCGTGTGGTTAGCTTGTGTGGTAGAACGTCTGTTCGTGAATCACATGAGAGGAATTCACATGTCCGCGCTTCCCCAGTCAGTGCTCCAACCGCTGCTCACCGTGTCAGAGGTGGCCGACTATCTCCGGGTATCGGAGATGACGGTGTACCGCCTGATCTCAAGTCGTGAGCTGGGTGCGACCAAGGTCGGTCGCTGCTGGCGCGTACCGGATGAGGACCTCACGGCCTACATCGATGATCGCCACGTGCCCAAGGCAAGTTGAGACCCGGGCAGCAACGACCGCGAGGTCAGCCGAAGCCGATCCAACCGGTGTCCAGTTCGGCCTCGTCCGCGGCGACAACTCGTTCGGTCGGTGCAGCGGGCAGAACACTGTCCATGTAATGGCGCACGGCTTGGGGAATGCCCACGTCCTCACCGGCCTGTTCGGAGAGCAACCATTTGTGTCGCAGCATGTCCAGGAAGGCCTCGACCGGTTCCAGTCGATCACGCAGTTCCTCGGGGATGGCTTGAATGGTCGGTTCGAACACCTCGGCCAGCCAGCGGTATGCGGCGACCGATTGCGGGATCGGGCGCCCCTCGATGTTCTCATGCCACGACCGGAAGCTGGCAAGGTCGTTCAACAACAGGCGGGCCTGGTTCTCCTGCGCCCGGATACCAGTCAGATCAGTCAGCCGGGCCGCATGATGTCCCGCCTCGGTCACGCAGGTCCGCAACCGCATCAAGCCGTTCTCGGTCCCCGGGATGGACTCGATCTCCACCTCGTTGACATGGAAGCCCAACTGGTTCAACCGCCTGATCCGCTGGTCGATCTTGAACCGTTCACCAACCCCGACGATCTCCTCGCGGGTCAGTTCGGTCCACAACCGCTGATAGCGAAGATCGAGTTGGTCGGCCATCTCAACGGGGTCCAGACCATCACCGATGGCCAGTTCGGCCTGCACGTCCATCAGGCCGCCCGCGAAGTTCAACTGGGCGATCTCAAGATCCTCCCGGCGTTGCCCATCGCTCAACATGGCGTGGTGTTCGCCGGTCTCCATGTCGACGACGTAGGCGGCCAGCGCACCACCGTCGCGCTTCAGCAAGGTGTTGTTCAGCGAACAGTCGCCCCAGTAGTAGCCCGCCAGGTGGATGCGGACCAGCAGCAACGACAACGCGTCCAGCAGCCCCTCGGTGACCTGTGAGGTGGCGGTAAGCGTCCCCCAGCGCTGACTGAACAGATGTCGATAAGGCAGGCTGTAGTCCAGGTAGCGGGTGATGAGCACGTCATCCAGCTCCTGGCGTTGGACGACCCCGACACGCTCGACGACGGGCAGCGAATCCTCTGCCATGGCGCCTAGCAGCCGGTACTCCCGCATGGCGTCGTTGCCAGGCAGTTCTTTCAGCGCGTAGATCGCATCGTCCGTCGCCAGGAAGCGCACCACATGCCTGTGGGTCCCTCGAGCCACCTCGACCAGAGACTCCTGGTCCCACTCCTGCAGCGGAGATGTCCAGTCGGGTTCCACCAGGAAGGGCGCGCTACGGCGTGCGACCAACCTCCAGGAACGTTGTGACATCACAACAGCCTAAGCAGAAGTCTGGGGGACGCTGCTCGGCTAGTGTCCGGGACCATGGATGCCGATGACGACAACGCCTACGACCCGCTGCTGGGGTTGGAGAGTGAACAGGCTCGTCCCAGCCTGCGTCTGGACTTCCAGGAGGCACTGAAGGACTGCGATCAGGCGTTGTTGGCGGCTGGCGCAGCGGTGGCCCAGGCAATACAGCCCATGACCGAGGCATTCCTGACCGGCGACGCCCACACGGCAGCCAGATTGATCGGTGCCGACCGGCAGGTGGACCGGGCCTGTCACGCGCTGGAAGACCGGTGTTTCCTGCTGATTGCCCGCCAGTCCCCGGTGGCAAGTGACCTCCGACGCCTGGTGGCCGTCCTGAAGTGCGTGCAGGATGTCGCCAGATCCGGCGATCTGCTACGGCACGTCGGTGAGTCGCTGACCTGGATCCACCCGCCGTCGCTCCCCGCGAAGCTTCGCGAAACGGTTCAGCAACTGGGCGACATCAGCCACGATCTGTTCACCCGTGGTCTGCGCTCCTGGCAGGTTGGGGACGCGCTAGCCGCCAACGAACTTGAACAGGACGACGATCAGGTGGATCTGCTGCAGAAAGTCCTGCTCACCGACCTGTACACGGGCACCCAGTCAGTCGAGGAGGCCGTCAGCCTGGCCCTCATCGCGCGCTATTACGAACGGATCGCGGATCACGGCGTGGAGATCGCCCACCAGACCTCCTATGTCGTCACCGGTCAGAGACCGCCCGCAGGCTCAGGCTGAGAACCTGCTCGGCTGGTGTACCTGGTCACCTCAGCTGGTCGTGATCTTAGCCTCCACCGCCTGCTGGATCTCGGGTGTGACCTCGGCGATGTCGTGCTCGTCCTTGGCGTGGGCGGCAACCTTGCCGAACAGTTCGTCCTTGGACTCGGCGTCAAAGGTTGCGGCGCAGCCTGGCATCACATTGCCACAGGCGAATTCGTAGGTCATGACAGAGTTCCTTCACTGATTGGAAGACGCAACCAGAAGTGATTGCCGTCGTCATCGACCTTAAGCCCAATCTGTCCGTGATGTGCAACGATCAGTGATCGGCAGACGTGCAGACCCAAGCCCAGCCCCTCAACCGTCGTGCTGCCCCGTTCGAAAGGCTCGAACATCCGGCGGGCGACCTGGGGAGGGATGGGAGCGCCGGGAGAGCTGATCGCCACCTCGCCGAACAACCCTCGGCCACGCACCGTCACCCGCGGTGTGCCGTGCCCATGTTTCCGGGCGTTCTCCAGCAGGTTGTCAAGGATCTGCCCGAAGCGGTCGATGTCGATCATCACGCGGACATCGTCCTTCACCTGCAGATCGGGAACCTGCAGGGACCGTGCGTCCACGACCTCACGGACCGCCTGGCCCAGATCATGTGGCTCGACGTTGAGTTCCAGGCGGCCCAGGGCAACGCTGGTTGCATCCAAGGCGTCATCGGCCAGGCGCTGCAACCTGCTCACCTGGACGTTGATGCCACCGAGTGCATGGGCCTGCAACTCCCGATCATCCTCGGCATGATCCAGGACATCCGTCCAGCCCTTGATCATGGTCAACGGTGAACGCAACTCGTGGGCAATCAATCCCAGATAGCGGTCCCGGTGCAGTGCGATTGCCTGTGTGGTGGAGCCCCCAGCGGCAACTCCTTCTCGACCGGCCTCCACGAACGTCCCTACCCACCGGTCCAACACACCCCGGGCCACCCCATAGCGTTCGGCGACGGCTTCAGGGCTGACCCCGCCCAGGACGGCCAACACCGCCGTGGCCCGCGCGTCGCCAGCGTGTTCCGGCGCAGACTGAATCAGTGCCCCCGTCGGCCCCTCGCCTAACTGAATCACCGCAACCCTTCCAGAAAGCCCACAAGCGAGAAGATGTCGCCGGCAACCGTGTCGTCATCATGATGAGGCGTGATGGCCTAGGGCACCATGATCCTTCTGAGGGGTTCCGGGGGTCATTTAGGGCTAGTGCCATACACTCTTAAATTTGGACGAGGATTTGCTGACTCAGTAGATCCTCGTGTTTACTTGCCTCATGACCCTGAACGAGAAGCAACGTCGTGGTGAATGAGAAGCCCTACGTGCTGTTCCTCTGTGTCCACAATGCCGGCCGGTCCCAGATGGCCGCCGCGTGGGCTACCCACCTCGCCAACTACGCGATCGAGGTGTTCTCGGGCGGATCGATGCCGGCCAACGACGTCAACGACGCCGCGATAGCCGCAATGCAAGAGGTCGGGATCGACATGACCGGCGCCTACCCCAAACCGTGGGCCGACGAGATCGTTGAGGCTGCCGATGTCGTGATCACGATGGGATGTGGCGATGCCTGCCCCGTCATCCTTGGCAAGCGATATGAGGACTGGGCGGTCCCCGACCCCGCTGGACAGACCCTGGAAGCAGTCCGAACCATCCGTGATGAACTGCGTGACCGCGTCGAGGGCCTGCTGGCGAGTCTCAACATCCCGACCTTGGCGTGACCGGCCGAGTGGTCGGTGACCCCGACGACCCGGCACGCCAAGGTCGGGCGACCGTACACGCTGCGCTCGGCGACCCAACCCGCCTTGCCATCGTTGAGGCCCTCCTCGACAGCGACCTCGCGCCCGATGAGGTCGCCCGTGACCTGGGGCTCGCCACCAACGGTCTGGCTCATCATCTTCGT
The DNA here is from genome assembly GCA_051004735.1 of Euzebya sp. Lineage (GTDB taxonomy): Bacteria > Actinomycetota > Nitriliruptoria > Euzebyales > Euzebyaceae > Euzebya. The sequence continues at coordinate 39,004 of JBPCKA010000094.1, forward strand.
GTCCTTCGTGATGCCCGATTGGTCGACACCCACACCTCCCATGGGGACCGGCGACGTCGCTACCTGACGCTTCACCGACCACGGCTGAACGGACTTGTCCAGCAGCCTTCATGGACCGTCGACTCGGTTCTATTCGTTTGCACGGCCAACGCGGCCCGCTCCCAGATGGCCAGTGCCCTGTGGAACCAGCGCTCCCCAGTGCCCTCTACATCGGCGGGGCACCAGCCGGCCAAGACGATCCCATCGCCAACCCGCAAGGTGCTCGCCGCCCACGGATTGCCGGCACCGTCATCGCCACCTCGGTCCTATGACGAGATCCAGCATGCCGCCGGCCTTGTCATCTCGGTATGCGACGTCGCCCGTGAGCACGGCGTCCCCTTCGACAGTCCCCGACTGCATTGGTCCATCCCGGATCCGCTCGGCGGGACCCAGTCTGGGTTCGACGCGACCTTCGAGGAGATCGCCGAGCGTATCGATCACGTCGTCGGTCGGGTGTTCCTCCCATGACGCCATCACCGCCACCATCAGCGAAGCGTCGTTGGCCAACGGTCCAGGCGATCATCGCCGAAGGTCTCGGGACCGCGTTGCTGCTCATCGCCATCGTCGGATCAGGGATATGCTGTCGACGGACATGAAGACTCGGGGCTTCTACTGGTCGTCCAGCACCTCGCTCACCAGTGCGGCTATGGGGCTCCGTTCGGACTTGGTCAAGGTGACATGTCCGAAGAGCGGATGCCCCTTCAGGCTAGCGACCACCGACACGATTCCGTCGTAGCGGCCAACGCGAAGGTTGTCGCGCTGCGCCACGTCATGGGTCAGCACCGCCCGCGAGCCCTCCCCGAGACGACTGAGGGCCGTCAACAACACCGACCGTTCAAGGTTCTGCGCCTCGTCGATGATCACGAACGTGTCGGTCAGGTTGCGCCCACGGATGTGGGTCAACGGCAATACCTCCAGAGCCCCGCGCGACTTCAGGACGTTGGCCATGTCACCATCGGAGATCACCTCCAGCGCGTCGTGAACAGCGTCGCCCCAGGGCCGCATTTTCTCGTCGGCCGACCCCGGTAAAAACCCAAGGTCTTGCCCACCCACGGCGTAGATCGGCCGGAACACGATGATCCTGCGGTGACTCCGCAACCGCGTCACCGCATCGATCCCCGCGGCCAAGGCAAGAACGGACTTTCCGGTCCCGGCGTTACCGCCCAAGCTCACGATCCCCACCTCAGGGTCTGCGAGTAGCGCCAGTGCGATCTTCTGCTCCGCGGAGCGACCAGTCAGACCGTTAAGCGATCCCTCGTTCAACAACGGCCGCAGCACCTTGTCCGGGTGAACCCGTGCGAGCGCGGACTGTGAACCCGACGTCATCACCACACCGGCATTGATCGGCAAATCGGCAAACACCGCGAGGTCGGCCACGTCGGTACCCATTTCTCGGTACAGGGCGTTGATGATCTCCGCCGGCACCTCCATCCTCACCACTCCCGACCAGGCCGCGTCAACGACCTGTTCGTTGCGGTACTCCTCAGCAGCCACCCCGGCAATCGACGCGCGAAGCCGCAACGGGATGTCCTTGGTCACCAACGTGACCGCGGCACCTTCGTCGGCAAGGTTCTTCGCCACAGCCAGAATCCGGTGGTCGTTGGACGTCCCGCGGAGTGACTCCGGCAGGCCTGAGGCGTCCTGATGGTTCAGCTCCACCCGCACCGTCCCACCGACATCGTTGACCGACAACGGCTGGGTCAAGGTGCCGTGGGCCACCCGCAGGCTCTCCAACGCACGCAGCACGTCGCGGGCGGCGTAGCCCAGGTCGGTGTGGTGCCGCTTGGCCTCCAACTCCTGCAGGACCACCACCGGGAGCACGACCGCGTGCTCGTCGAACGCGGTGAGCGCCTTGGCGCCGACGGCCAGCAGGACGGAAGTGTCGAGTACATACGTGCGCATCGTGGTTCGCTCCTTGAGTGGTGCTGGTCCATCACGCCGCTACCGCGACGTCCTGGGGGGGAGGGACATGTCAGACCTTTCTGTCCTTGGCTGGCGGTTGGCTGGAGCTTGGTTGTCTACTCGGGGGGTGGGTGATAGCTGGCCTGGATGCAACGGGAGCCCTCGAAGGTCAAGGTGAACCGGCCCGATTTGCGGCAGCGGACGTCGGTGACGGCCAACCCGTCGCGACCCACGATCAGGGCGATGACGGCGGGGATGACATCGCCGTGCGAGCACGCGACCACCCGCCTGCCCGGATACTCCGCGACGACACGGTCCAGGAACGCGACCGCGCGACCGCCCAACCATGCCGAGGTGACCCAGGCGTCACCACCGTCGTGCACCGGCAGGTTGACCACTTCGCCCAGGTGGTCGGAATCCTTCACGCTGAGGCCCAGGCTGTCGGCCAATGGTTCCAAGGTCTGGGTGCACCGCAACCACGGGCTGCTGAACAACTCCGCGATGTCCTGGCCCTCAGCGGCCATTTCGCGACACAACTCGCGCGCCTGTTCCATGCCGGATTCGGTCAGCGGACGTTCCCGATCCGGTCGTCCCCACCACCGGTCGCGGCTGTGCGCCCTGGCGTGTCGTAGGAGTTCGATAGTGGTCGTCACCGTGGTGGTGCGAACCCTACGCCTCCACACCACCCACCCACAGGAACCTCAACCGGTGAAACGGGGATGGTCGGGGAACATCTCGCGCAGCGTCGGGTTGCCACGGTCCTTGTCACTGAGGATCGGGTCAGCCACGGGCCACTCCACCGCCAGATCAGGGTCGTCCCACGCCACGGCCGGCTGGGCCACACCCGCCTGCCAGTAGCCGCTGACGTCATACAGATAGTCCACGTCCTGCGTACCCATCGTCAGGAATGAATTTGCCAGCCCCTGCGGGATGAACAGCCTGGTCCTCTCACCCTCGGGAGGCTCCCCCAACATGAAGGATCGAACCTCCCCGAAGGTGGGCGACTGCGGACGGATGTCAGCGATCGCGGCCATGGCCACCCCCTTGACCACATAGATCAGCTTGTCCCAGGGCTCCGCATGGAAACCCCGTAGGACCCCGGGCACCGAGTGGGAGTGGTTGCCCTGCCGTAGGACCACCTCGCGCCCCATGGCCTGGCTGAGTTCAGAGACCTGATAGGTCTGACGAAAGAAGCCGCGCTCGTCGCCGTGGGTATCCCAGCGGATGACCAGGAGTCCGTCGATGTCGGTGGTCTGTACAGGCATGGGCGGCAGTGTCGGTTGCCGTTGCCCATGGATCAAGTCGGGTGCTTACCGTCCGTAACGTCGGGTGCGCTGCTGGAACTCCCTCAGCGCGCGCAGGAAGTCGATGTGGCGAAACTCGGGCCAGTAGGGATCGCAGAAGTAGAACTCGGAGTGGGCGGATTGCCACATCAGAAAGCCTGACAGACGGATCTCCCCTGACGTGCGGATGATCAGATCCGGATCAGGTGTACCGGCGGTATACAGATTCGCGCTGATGTGATCCACGTCCAGGTTGGCGATGACGTCCTGGATGGTGTCCCCGTCGGCAGCCCGGTCCTCCAGATGGGTGCGTAACGCGTCCATGATTTCCTGCCGGCCGCCGTACCCGACGGCTATCTGCACATGTAGTCCCTGGCCATCCGCGGTCTGCTCGGTGGCGCGCTTCAGAACCGTCCGCAGGTCGTCGGGCACCGCGTCAAGAGCGCCGACGGCGGTGATCCGCAGTCCTGGCCACCGTTCGGGCTGGGCGATCAGGTTGGTCACGCTGTCGGAGATGATCTGCACCAGTTCGTCAAGCTCAGCCGCATCCCGCCCCAGGTTGTCGGTGCTGAGCAGCCACAACGTCACGTAGCGGATCTCCAATGCCGCGCACCAGTCAAGCAACTGGGGGATCTTCTCCGCGCCGATCCGGTGTCCTTCGGCCGCTGTCGACAGGCCCCGCTCCCGGGCGAAACGGCGGTTGCCGTCAAGGATCACACCCACATGGCGGGGCAGAGGTCCCTGACGGATCGCCTGCTCCAGCCTGCGGTCATACAACCGGTACAGCAGGCCGGGAACGGGATCGAAGTGTAGGACCATGGGTGGATTGGCTTCAGAGTCTATGCACCGACTGGCCAGCTGAGGCGTGGCCAGCGCCACCGCGCGCGTTCCGCGTAGGTTACGACCGACCATGGGACTTGTTGACCTGACCACGCGCCTGACGCGGCCCGGACAGGTCGCAGATCATCTGGCGGCCAGTTATGTCCGCTCTGACCCCTCCGCGCCACTCCAGGGGAAGGTCGGCCTTGAGGCCGAGACATTCGTCGTGCACGCCTGCGACCAGCGCCGCAGCGATCTTTCGGAGTTGGTGGCGGCACTGCAAACCGTGGCCGGCCTGGAGCGAACTGGCGATGACTCGCGCCCCGGTTGGAGCTGTGTCGAGGGGTTGCTGACCGAGGAGCCCGGCGGCCAACTGGAGCTGATCACCCGGCCAGAAGACAGCTTGGCGCTCGCACTTGACCAGTTGGACGCGCTGGCCGGGCGGCTGGAGGGTCCCCTGGAGGCTGCCGGGTTGGTGATGGCGGGAACGGGACTTGATGCCTGGCATGATGCCGAGGACCTGGACATCCAAATTGACCTACCGCGCTACCAGGCGATGGCGACGTACTTCCAGCGGCGTGGGACCAACGGACGCGCGCTGATGTGTGCTTCTGCGTCGGTGCAGATCAATCTTGACCTGGGACCTCCCGCCGTCGCGTGGGACCGGTGGCTGGTCGCCAACCTGGCTGCTCCAGCCATCGTCGCCACCTTCGCCAATTCACCGACCGCCGAGGTCGTGGCTGGGCGCTCCCTGGCATGGAAGCGTTTGGATCCCACCAGGACCGGTGTGGCCGGCAATCTGGCCGCAGGTGAGGACGACCCCGTCCAACACCTGTTGTGGGATGCGTTGCGGGCAGACGTCCTGATTGCCCAGCGTGGCGAGGAGGTTGTGGTTGGCCGGCCCGGTTTCACCTTCGGTCAGTGGGTCAGGGAGGGTCATCCACGTCTGGGCCACCCCACCATCGACGACCTGGACCGTCATATGACCACGCTGTTCAGCGAGGTCGTGCTACGCGGCTACATGGAGGTCCGCGGGGTCGACCAGCTTCCGCGGCGCTGGCGGGCCGCGCCCGCCGTGCTGATCACCGGGTTGGTCTATGACCGGCAGGCGACGCAGGAGGCCTTGGAGTTGTTGGAGCCACGCCGACGTGACCTGCCGCGGCTGCAGGACCGGGCGGCGCGGCGAGGATTGACCGACCCGCTGGTCGGGCCGCAGGCCGTTGCACTGTGGGAGATCGCTCTGGCTGGGGCGCGACGACTGGGGGCGGATTGGTCTGGCCAGAAATGGCTTGACGAGACCGATGAGTTCCTGGCCCGCTTCACACGGCGGCGGCGACACCCGGGTGATGAGCAGCGGGAGATGCGCCGTCGCGGTAGCGCAGCCCTGCTGGAGTGGGCCCGCTGAGGGGCCCTACTTCAGAACGGCCCACTTCAGAACGGCCCACTTCAGAACGGCCTACTTCAGGAACTTGCTGGTGGTGTTGTCCGCCAGGACCCGTCCCTCGGTCTGACACGTCGCGCAGTAGTTGACGGTGTAGGAGCGGTACTCAACCGCACGCACCTCATCCCCGCACACCGTGCACGGCTCGCCTGTTCTGTTGTGCACCAGCGATGGCCGTTGGGCAGAGGAGGACATGTCATCGCGGGCTCGCTCGGCCTGCAGCGCGGTGTCGATTGCCTGCCGGGTGGCATCCACCACCGCCCGCGCCTGGCCCTTGCCCAACTTCTTGGTCTGGGCAAAGGGTGACAACTTGGCACGGTGACAGATCTCGTTGGCCAGCAGCCGACCCAGCCCGGCCAGGATCCGCTGGTCACGAAGGAAGGTGTGCAATCTGGCCGAGTGCTGCGCGAACAACCCGGTCATCCTGTCGACGTCAACGGTGTCGGCCTCGGGGCCCAGGTGGTCAAGTGGAGGTTGCACGATGGGGTCACCCTGCACCACCCACAGGCCCGCCTTGTGCTCGGTCCCCGCTTCGGTCAACAGCCAGGCCCCACTGTCGGCGAACGTCCAGCGCACCAAGCCGCCTCGGGGTCGCTTCGCCTGTTTGGGATCGGGTCGCAGCCGCCCTCCCTGCATCAGATGGACCACATGGATCGTGCCACCGAAATCAAGCAGCAGATGCTTGCCCCGCGTCGTGACCGACACCAGTTCCTGCCCGACGGCAGCGTCAACGGGGGGCGCGTAGGTCTTCAGCGCCGTGAAGCTGATGAGTTGCACGGCACGCAGTGCGTCATCGGCCAGCGCGGCCGTCATTCGTTCAGCGTGTGCTCGCACCTCGGGCAACTCAGGCATGACGCCATTCTGCACCGCGCCGCCCGACGCCTGCTGCGCGCCGATCGGTCAGGGCGCCTAGACTGCCGCCGTTATGAGCGACGACGCCGAGATCTTGACCCAGGACGCATTCGACCGGCTGAAAGAAGACTTGCACTACCGGTCGACTGAGCTGCGCGAGGAGATCACCAAGCGGATTGAGGAAGCACGCGCTCACGGGGACCTGAAGGAGAACGCGGAGTACCACGCCGCCAAGGACGAGCAGGGTATGAACGAAGACCGCATCCGCTCGATCGAGGCCCGCCTGCGCAACGCCACCATCTCCCATGTCGACGCCTCGTCGGGCAAGGTGGCCGTGGGCATGATCGTGACGATCGAGGATGACGGCCAGACCGAGGAACTGTTTGTCGGGTCGCTGGAAGATCGTCCCGCCAGCGGCGTCGACGTCGTCGGCGTGTCAAGTCCCATGGGCAAGGCCCTGCTGGGTCACAAGAAGGGTGACAAGGTCGCCTACGTCGGCCCAACGGGAACCGGCTTCCAGGTCAAGGTAATCGGAGTGCGCGCGCCCTGACAGTGGCGTGATTCCACGACCTCACCTGCTGGGTAGGGTCACTGGCGGGGAACATCCCCGCGGTGGTTTGACGTTGCAAGGACCGATCCACCTCCGTACAACCGTTGGGATGGCCGTGGACCCCGATCTGCTGTCCGACATCGATGATCTGCGGTCAATCGTCGCGGACACGTTGTCCTCACCCCGCCATCGTGATGCCGACCGGCGCGAGGGGGGTCAGGAAGCAGATGCCGTCGGCATCGAAGCGGAAATGTTCGCGATCCATGTCCGCGACGGTGCGCCTGCCGGTCGGGTCTCCCTTGATCAGCTGACCGGTCTTCTGGACGATCATCCCGGGCTTGAAGCCGAACCTCCCAGCGCGACCCAGCTGACCGGCTGGCGGGTCGGCGACGGCGCCAGGCTGATGCCCGAGCCGGGAGCACAGCTTGAATACGCCGGCCCTCCATGTGCAACCGCTGCCGCGGCGGCAGCACAAATGTCTGCCACGATCCGGGACCTGGCCACCTACGCCGACACCCGTGGGGTGGCACTGATCGGCACCGGGCTGGATCCCTGGCACCCGGCCGAATCGGTCGCTCAGGGCCTGACCTGCCCGCGCTACCCCGCGATGCACCGCTACCTCACCCGCCGCTCCACGCATGGACATTCGATGATGACCGGGTCGGCATCCATCCAGGTCAACCTGGATCTCGGCGGGCCGGAGCAGGCAGCCTCACGCTGGGCCACCGCTCTGGAGGTGGCCCCCCTGGCGACCGCCGCATTTGCCTGCAGCCCAACGCCCGGCGCCGTCAACGGACGGGCCGTGGTGTGGCAGTGGCTGGACCCCACGCGAACGGGCATCCCCCCGGCGTTCGTGGCGGGAGAAGATGACCCCGTGACCGTCATCACCGACTTTGCGATGGCAGCTGATGTGCTGCTGGTCAACCGCGAGACGGTGACACATCCGGGCGAGCCCGGCTTTGCTTTCGCACGCTGGTTGTCCGACGGCCACCCGATCCACGGTCGGCCCACACTGGCTGATGCGCGCTATCACCTCAGCACGCTCTTTCCTGAGGTTCGTGCCCGAGGGTTCCTTGAGATCCGCAGCATCGATGCGCTACCTGAGCGGTGGCGAATGGTCCCGGTGGTGCTGTACTGCGGGCTGCTGTATGACCAACGGACCCGCGAGTACGTCCGCGCGTTGATGCACGCCCACCGCACCCACCTGCCAGAACTGCTGCGCCGGGCGGCTCATCTGGGTGTGGCCGACCCCCAGCTGTGCGCGTTGGCCGTCGAGGTGTGGACAGCCGCGGCCGAGGGTGCCCACAGACTGCCGTCCGGGTTCATCAACATCGCCGACATCTCCCGGGCGGAGCGCTTCCTGGACCAGTTCACCCTCAGAGGCCGAAGTCCGTCAGATGAGTTGCGTGAACGCGTGGCGCAAGGCCCTGCCGCAGCGCTGGCCTGGGCGCGCGAACCCGTCGGCTCCTACACCACCTGCTGACGCCGTCGACGACGAAGGAGCAGTCCTTATGTCCATGCTCTCCACCACAGCCAATCCCTCCACAGCTCAGGCCATGAGCCAGGTCAAACGGCGTCTTGCCCAGCGGCTGGACGCGGGGCGCAGATGGACCTTCGCCCTCTTGGACCCCCTCGATGACGAGGCGATGAACCGGCAGCACCACCGGATCATGTCCCCGCTGGTCTGGGACCTGGGTCACATCGGCAACTTTGAAGAACTGTGGCTGCTGCGCGCCCTCGGCGAGAAATCATTCACCGACCCTGACCTGGACCGCATCTACAACCCCTTTGACAACCCCCGCTGGATCAGGGCGGATCTGCCGCTGCTGCCCCGCGCCCAGGCAACGTCCTACATCGCCGACATTCGCGACGAGGCGTTGCGTCTGCTGAAGCACGGCGACCTCGCTCCTGACCAACCCCTGCTGGCCGACGGCTTCGTGTACCACATGGTGGTCCAGCACGAAGCCCAGCATCAGGAGACGATGCTGCAGGCGTTGGATCTGCGGGGCGACACCCATGAATCCGACGCCGAGGAAGTCGCTGACCACGATGATCCACGGCTCAGTCTGTACCTACCGTCCCGCGCCCGACGCGTGCCAGACCCGCCTGCGGCTGTGGATGACACCCAGACGGTGGTCATTACCGCTGGCCCATTCAGGTTGGGGGCACCTGATCCCTCGGACCTGCCTCCCGGCACGTCCATCGCCGCCCGCGAGGCGGCCGTGGCTGCATATGACAACGAACGTCCCGTTCACACCGTGGACGTCGCCGCCTTCGCGATGGACTGCTACCCGGTGACAGTGCGGCGCTACGCCGCCTTCATCGCCGGCGGCGGATACACACGTGATGAGTGGTGGAGCGAACGCGGCCGGGAGTGGAAGGCCGAAACCGGTCACACCGCGCCACAGGGGTGGCTGGCCGGCGGTGACGGTCAGTGGCGCATCCGCCGCTTCAACTCGATCGAGGTCCTCGATCCGCGCGAGTTGACCGAGCACGTCACGTTCTTTGAGGCCGAGGCGTTTGCTGCCTGGGCCGGAGGTCGCCTGCCGACCGAGGTCGAGTGGGAGAAAGCCGCCGCGCATGATCCAGCCACCGGCCACTCCAATCCGTTCCCCTGGGGTGATGCACCACCGTCGCGGGCGCTGGCCAACATCGACCGCGCGTTGTGGGGCCCGTCATTGGCGGGGTCCTACCCGCGGGGCGCCAGCGCCCATGGCGTGCACCATCTGCTGGGCGACAGCTACGAATGGACCTCATCGGCCTTCGAGCCCTACCCCGGCTACCGAACCTTTCCCTATCCGGAGTACTCGGAGGTGTTCTTCGGTGGTGACTGGCTGGTCCTGCGCGGCGCGTCGTGGGCAAGTCGCGCCGAGGTCACCCGCACCACCTTCCGAAACTGGGATCATCCCTACCGCCGCCAGATCTTCAGCGGGATCAGAGTGGCCTACGACGTCAGTGATGGCCGTGCGGTCCGCATGAAGGTTCGCTGATAATGTGCCGACTCGCCGCGTTTGCGGGACCACCCGCATCGCTGTCCTCCGTGCTGTTCGATCCTCCTCGATCACTGCAGGTCCAGGCGTATGACCCACATGAGATGCAGCGCGGACACGTCAATGTCGACGGCACCGGGATCGTGTGGTTCGATGAGGGGTCCGCCAACGCTGAGCCGGACCACCGACCGCTGCGCTACCGCACCCAACTGCCGCCCTGGGGCGATCAGACCTTGGTCGAGCTGGCCCCTCGAATGACCAGCCGGATCATCCTGGCGGCGGTGCGGTCGAGCACCGCAGGAATCCCGCAGGGCCAGGCCTTCGTCCACCCCTTCGTCGCCGGGAACCTGGCCGGCACCCACAACGGCTGGATTTCTGACTTTCGTCCGCGGGTTGCCCGTCCCCTGATGGCGCGGCTCAGCGACGACTCCTTCGGGATGCTTGACGGCATGAGCGATGCCAACGTGCTGTTCCTGTTGGCCGCCGACGCCTACCGCGACGGCGCCACCCTGATCGACGCCGCCCGGCACGCCACCGATGTGGCGGCAAAGGTCTGTGCGGAGCTTGGGGCCACGGCAACCCTGACCCTGGCGTTGGCCGACCACACGGGGGTCGCCGTGATGAACGCCGCCTGCGGGCGGCCCGCCAACTCGTTGTACGTCCACGATGGGGGCGACCACCGGCTGGTGGCCTCTGAGCCACTGGATCCACGCCTTGACTGGGATCCGGTCGGCGACGGTGCCGGCGTCGCTATCACCCCGACAAGTATGGAGTTGTGCTGACCATGACCGACACCTTCACCCTGACCCGCATCGCGGTCGAGAGCGACTACCACGGCCAGATGGCCGCTGATGTTTGTGCCGGTCTGACCTCACAACCCAAGAGCCTGCCGCCCAAGTACTTCTATGACGAAACCGGCTCGGACCTGTTCGTCCAGATCACCCAGCTGGATGAGTACTACCAGGCACGCACCGAAACGGCGATCCTGCAACGTGTCGCAGAGGAGATCGTCGCTGCGGTGAAGCCCCGGGAACTGGTTGAGCTGGGATCTGGTGACAGCCACAAACTGCGGGTGCTGCTACAGCAGATGCACGCTCAGCTTGGCGACCAGCGCACCTTGTACGTGCCATTTGACGTCAGCGAGGACGCCATCGTCGGAGCGGCGGAGGCCCTGACCAATGACTATGCCTGGCTGGACGTGCACGGGATCGTCGGGGACTTCGACCATCACCTGAGCACTGTCCCGCGTACCGGACGGCGTCTGGTCGCCTTCCTGGGATCAACCATCGGCAACCTGGAGCCCGACCAGCAGATCCGCCTGTTGAGCGACGTGCGGGCGATGCTTGAACCCGCAGATGCGCTGTTGCTGGGCGTGGACCTGGTCAAGGACACGGTCAGCCTGATCAATGCCTATGACGATGCCTCGGGGGTGACCGCCGCCTTCAACCGCAACGTGTTGCACAATGTCAACGCGACCCTCGGTGCGGATTTCGAACCCGACCTGTTTCAGCACGTGGCCAAGTGGAACGCCGCCGAGCAGCGCATCGAGATGTGGCTCAGGGCCAGCAAGGCGATGACGGTGCGGGTGAAGGACCTGGGCCTTGACGTGACCTTTGGCGAAGGCGAGGAGATGCACACCGAGATCTCCTCAAAGTTCACCCGCGAGTCGATCACCCAGCGACTGGCCGCGGCCGGACTGGACGTCACCCGCTTTGACACCGACCCGCGCGGGTGGTTCGGGGTTGTCCTGGCAACCCCGGCGGACTAGGTGATCTTTCTGCGCGTGCTGGTGGGTCTGGTCGGCACGGTGCTGGTCATCGGGGTGGTGCTGTCAGCCCTGCGGACTGTGGTCCTGCCCCGGGGTGAACCGGTGCGCCTGACCGGCGGGTTGTTCAAGGTCGTACGGATGGTCTTTGACCTGTTGCTGCGGTTCCTGGACACCTACGAGTCCCGTGACCGCCTGATGAGCCACTACGCGCCGGTCACGCTACTGCTGTTGCCGCACCAGATCGAGCAGATCTGGATCGACTGGGAGCGGTGGTTCGCCCGGATCGCGGAGTCACACACGGCGCTGCCGGCGTTGGTGTTCTTCCGCTCTCCCGATCCACGGCAGTCCTGGATCACCTCTGCCGGTGCGGCACTGGACGCCGCGGCGATGATCGCAGCGGTCGTTGACCTCTCCGAGATGGACGTCGGGGAGCGATCGGTCAGGCTGGACGACGGTCAGATCGTGCGGATGCCTCGCGCTGAAACATGTATCCGGGCGGGTCATCTGGCGCTGCGACGGGTCGCCGACCAGTTCGGCCTGCCCTATGACCCAGACCCTGCACCCGATGACCCGATCTCGGTCTCCCGGGAGGAGTTTGACTCCGCCTGGGAGGAGATGGCGGCCGGCGGAGTGCCATTGCGTGCCGACCGCGATCAGGCCTGGCGTGATTGGGCCGGCTGGCGGGTCAACTACGACGCCGTGCTGCTGGGCCTGGCCAACCTGACCGTGGCACCACCGGCCCCCTGGATCAGCGACCGCACCTTGACCACGCCTGATGACCTCAGGCATGTGGGACGCTGAGTTATGCGCAGGCTGACCCGTGCCCAGGCGCGACGGGCGGTATTGGACGCACTCGGATTCGGCCGTCAACGCCCGACTGGACGAATCGACACCAGGCACTTCAGACGGGTCTATGACCAGATCCGGGTGGTCCAGATCGATCCCATCAACGTCCTGGCAAGAGCGCATCACCAGGTGTTCATGAGCCGACTCGGTCCCTACGATCGCGATGCCCTGGACCAGTGGCTATGGCGTTCAGGTGAGGTGTATGAGGGATGGGTCCACGTCGACGCCACTGCGCAGTCTGACACCTGGCCGCTGCTGGCCCACCGCCGGGCACACACCATGCCGTGGCGAGGCGTCCGATCGGTGATGGAACAACGGCCCGAGTTCCTGGAGCAGGTACACGCGGAGATCACCGAACGCGGTGAACTGTCGGCCGCCCAGTTGACCGACACGGGCGAGCGTCTGGGGACCTGGGGCACACGCTCGATGGGCCGGGCTGCACTGGACTACCTGCATCACCGGGGACAACTGGCGATCAGTTGGCGTGATGATCGCATGACGGCATATTTCGACCTGGCCCAGCGGGTGATTCCCGCGGAATGGCACACCGCGGAGATCCCTCCCCAGGAAGTGGCTGAAAAGGCGCTGCTGGTTCGGGCCGTGAGGGCGATGGCGGTCGGCACGGCGGCAGACGTGGCGGACTGGCATCGTCAGCACGTGCCCACCGCCAGGCGCCAGCTGGCCGAACTCGCCAGCGCAGGTGAGATCGATCAGGTCGAGGTCCAGGGATGGAAAGGCCCGGTGTATGCCGACCCCGGGCTGGTCGTGCCCCGGCGCATCGACGCCGCCACCCTGATCAACCCATTCGATCCCCTGATCTGGAACCGGGCACGGGCCTTGCGGCTGTTCGATCACGACTACCGCATCGAGATCTATGTGCCCAAGCAGCAGCGGCGCTTCGGCTACTACGCCCTGCCGTTCCTGCTGGGCGAGGAACTGGTGGCGTTGGTCGACCTGAAGCACGACCGCCAGGCCGACCGACTTCGCGTCCAACAGTTGACCCCGTTGGGTCAGGGACCGCCGCTCACGATTGACCACGGTCCTCTGCGGGCAGAGCTTGAGGCATGGGCGACATGGCTGGGCGCAAGCACGATCGGTTGAGGGGCGACAGCCCACGCGCGACCCAGCGAACCGATCGCCTGCGGCGACAGATGGTTGCCGATCTGCTCACCCGCGGTGATTGCGTGTCCGACGACGTTGTCCGGGCGCTCCACACCGTGCCCCGTCACCAGTTCCTGCCCGAGGTGGACAGCAGGGTGGCCTACGAAAACGATGCGCAACTCACCCTGATTCGCCGCGGTGTTGCGCTCAGCTCGGTGTCCCAGCCCTCGATCGTGGCCCAGATGCTTGAAGCCGGCCACTTTGCCGCCGGCCACCGCGTGCTGGAGATCGGAACCGGCAGGGGCTACAACACCGCCTTGCTGGCCGAACTGGTCGGTCCGCGGGGACAGGTGTTCAGTGTTGACATCGAACCGGGGCTGGTTCACTCAGCAGCCGCCACGGTGGGCCAGTTGGGCTACGAACAGATCCAACTCGCGGTCCGTGACGGTCGCCAGGGGTGGCCGGACCACGCACCGTTTGACCGGATCATCGTCACGGCCGGGGCCAGCGAAGTTGCACAGGCATGGTCTGACCAACTCAGCGAGAGCGGATTGCTGATCGTTCCCCTGTCCCCTCGGCGCGTCTGCGTGGTGTTCGAACGGGTTGATGGAGTGCTGGCGGAACGCCGTGGCATGCCGGCCGGATTCCTGCCCGTCCGCGACCCGGAATAGCCCTGATGGGCCGTTCGGCTTTGGCCGAGCCGGTGCCCGGCGGGTACGTTGCCTGACGTCCCTTCTGCGGGGGGCCTGATGTCCTCCCTGCGTCCCTTTTCCTCCAGGACCCCGTTCGTGCAGGTCACCGGTCGTTTCACCCCCCATCCCCGCGGCTTTGCGTTTGTCGAGCCTCCCCTTACGGCTGCTGGCACCGCGCCGGTCGTCATGGACGACGCCGGTCAGACCCATCGGGTCGATTCGGCGTTCGTTCCGCCGGACGCGGCACGGGGCTGGATCGCCGATGACACCGTCACCGCTCAGCTTGAGGTGGACGACCGGGGTCGGCTGAACGTCACCAGCATGGCGCTGGTCTCACGCCAGCGCCGCTTCGTGGTCGGGGTGTTACAGCCATTCGCCGGACAGATGGTCCTGCAACCCGACGCCCGTCTGGGCCACGGCGAGTTGCCGATGAGCACCGACATGAGCGTCAAGCTGCTGCGCAGCGAGGGAAAGCAGATCGTGGCGACGCTCGCTCCCAGCGGCAAGGGCACCTGCGTCGCCCTGGTGGCGGGCCCCCTTCCCACCTTCTCTCCCTCGGCTGTCCGCGCACGTTCGGTGGTCATCGCCCACGGCGGCGCGACCCCCGATTCGATTCCAGGTGGTCCCGAGGCAGTGGGACTGCCTGCCGTTGAGACCAACACCAACGTGCTTCGCACCACCGGCCGAATGGCTGCGGGGCAGGCAGGGCTTGCCGCAGGATTGTCCTCCGACGATGGTCCGGTCCCTGGCCCCTCGGCCCCGCTTGAGGACCGCCGGGGCGAGATCCAGGTCACGATCGACTCCGACTCCTCCATGGATCTTGACGACGCGCTCTCAGGCGCGTGGTCGGGCCAGGCACAGGACCCGGTGCTGATCAAGGTGCACATCGCTGATGTGGCGGGGTCCATCGGAATCGATTCCCCGGCCGATCGCTATGCCAGGACCATGGCCGCGACGGCGTACTTCACCGCCGGCCCAAACGCGGCGATGCTCGATCCAGAACTCAGCGAAGGGGCGCTGAGCCTGTTGCCGCAGCAGGACCGTCGCGCCGTGACCGTCCAGATGCTGGTCGCACCCGACGGCAGTGTCACCGGCATCGACCTGGGTCTGTCGTGGATCCGGCCCGCAGCCCGCCTGTCGTATGCCGCCGTCGAGGGATACCTGGCCGATCCTGGTCCGCTGGCGCTCAGCCGCGGTGCCCACGGCCCCAACGGTGCAGATCCCGAGGACCTGCCGCACGTGCTGGTCGCGGTCATGGCACTGGCCGAGGCCTCCCGCCGTCTTGGCGCCGAGCGTGATGCCCGGGACACCTTGGAAGATCTGTTCACCGACGCCGACCTCGAGGCGGCCGTGATCGACGGCAAGATCCGCGCGGTGCATGCCGACCCTCATCCAGGTGCCCAGCGGGTCGTTGAGCGCCTGATGGTGGCAGCCAACGAAGCCGTCGCGTCATGGGCGTCAACGCAGGGTCTGCCACTGCTGTACCGCGGACACGTTGGGTTCGCGCCCGAGCGACTGCCCCGACTGCTGGCCGCCGCCGACGCACTGGGCGAGCCATTCGCCGACCCCGACAACATCCAAACCACCGATCTGATCGCTTTGGTCGAGCGACTTCAGGAGGCTGGTCGCTACGACGCCGCATCGGCGTTGGCCACGGTTGCCACCGGTGTGGTGGCGCGTGCGGGATACACCGCCCTGCCGGTGTCCCATGACGCGCTGGGATCGGGCGCCTACACGCACTTCACCTCACCGCTGCGTCGCTACGCCGACCTGGTGGTGCACCGCCAGCTCCGCGCCGCCCTGGCCGGGGAAACCCCGCCGTACGACACCGCGGCCCTGACTGCTCTGGCAACCTGGCTGGACGCCCGCAGTGGCGCCGCCGGGCACGCTCAGGCGTTGGAGCGAAATGCCCTGTGGGCGGTGCTGCTGGATCGCAAGGCCCTGTCGTTCCCGACCCCCGGCACGATCGTGGGCCTCTCCAAGGCCGGGCTGCGGGTGCGGATGACGGTGCCTGGCCTGGTCGGTTTCATGTCGGCCGCCCGCGCGTTGGGCCTCCCGCCGAAGCAGAAGGCTGCGCTGGAACTTGATCCGACCGAACTGTCGACCGTCGACGGACAGTTCACGTTGGGCGGATCCATCAAGGTCAGACTGGACCGGCTGGACGAGTTGGGCCGTCCCGACCTCAAGCCCGCCTGACGCGCGCCCGCCCCGCCCGCCCCGGCCCGCCCTGCCCTGCCCTGCCCTGCCCCCACCCAAAGCTCAGATCTGAGGGTTAGTAGGGGTTTCCCCGCCCAAGGCTCAGATCTGAGGACTGGAAAGGGCTGCCCTGCCCCCACCCAAAGCTCAGATCTGAGGGTTAGTGGCGGTTTCCCCGGCCAAAGCTCAGATCTGAGGGGTTGGGGGGTTCAGCGAGCGGGGAGGACGCCCACGACCCGCCATTCCTGGCCGATGGGAGCCAGGACCGCCACGATCGGGGTCGTGGCCTGCACCCGTGCTGTGCGAGCCCAGGCGAAGACGTCCGGGCCGAACTGGGCCAGCAGCGTTGCCACATCGGAGGAATCGGTCAGCGGTCCGATCGCCTCGATCTGCACCGGGTCGTCCTGATCCTCCTCACACAGCAGCCGGGCCTGGCTCGGGCTGCCGACCAGGCCGGCTTCCAGATCACTGGTGTCCTCACATGCGACCCGGGCATCAACCCAGTTGCGGACCGCATCACTTGCCCCTTCGGAGTTGGGGTACAGCGGTTGGTTCTCGGTGCCGTTGGTGTTGACCCGCCACAGGCCGTCGTCCTGTTGCTCCAGCGACCAGGTGGTCCGCCCTCGAGCGGCGACCAGGCCGATGACCGGGTCAAGCTTGGCATCAAAGCCCGTCAGGGTGAGCACCCGGGCAGTCCCAGCGTCCTCGTCGACCTGGATGTCATCAACGCGGTAGCCCGTCACGGTCGGAAAGTCGGCGTGCTGGCTGATCCATGAAGCCGGGGTCGTGTAGGCGACGTCCTTCAGGGACTGGGTCAAAAACGTGTAGGAGGTATCCCAATCCTGGATCGCCTCGGCAGCGAGGAAGCCCCGGATTGCGCTTTCGGGGTCCTCAGCCTGGTCCGCGGAGGTCACCGGATCGGGTTCGGGCAGCTCGGCTGCCGCATCGGGATCACCATCCCGTGTGGTGTCACCGGTCGCCGCGGGCAGACGGGTGTCTGACCCGCCGCTGGAGGGTCGCAGCAGTAGCGCAGCGCCGACACCGACGGCCAGACCGATCACGACGGCGGCGATGACCACCACACGGGACGTACCGGAGTTGGAAGACAAACCTTGATCCTTTGGGGTTGGGGGCGGTGACCAGCGGGCACAAGTGCACGTACGGTTCGGTACAGGAGCCAACCCGGACGGGCGTTCGCTCCGAACTACTTACCCAGGCCGAGCCAACACCGCGACTTGTGGAGATCTCCATAGTCCAAGTGTCAGCTCGTGCCTGCAACATCCGATCAGAACACGGCCTTGGAGGCCTATACTTATGAGTAGACACACTGTCGCACGAGCGCCCATGGCGCTGGTCGCGGTTGTCGTGACGCTACTTGCCCTTGCGGTCCCTGCGTTTGCGCAGACGACCACCACGCGACTCAGCGGGGATACCCCCGTGGATCAAGCAGTCGCATGGAGCATGGCAAGTTTCGCCGCCGGCAGCGCACCAGATGTCATCCTCGCCCGAGATGACGACTTCGCCGACGCACTGGGTTCAGGCGCAGTGCAGGGACTTCTCGAAGCTCCCCTGCTGCTGACCAACACCTTGCTGCTATCACCACAAACCGCGGCAGAGATTGCCCGGCTAGGGGCCGACAAGGTCATCATCTTGGGTGGAGTAGATGCCATTGCGCCCACAGTTGAGACTGAACTTGATGTCTTGGGCCTTGACACCGAACGAATTGCGGGCGCGACCCGGCTGGAAACAGCTGTCGCGATCGTCAACCGGTTCTTCCCCAACACCACCGACGTCGTTCTGGCACGTGCCTTCGGCACCCAGACTGACAGCACCCAGGCATTCGCCGACTCGTTGACCGTGGCGCCATTCTCAGCCGCGAGCAACATCCCGTCGCTGCTGACCTCCACCGACACGCTTGATGACCCCACGGCGCAGGCACTTAGTGCCCTGCCGATCCAACGGGTCCTGGTTGTCGGTGGTACCGACGCAGTCAGTGACAACGTTGCCTCGGCTGCCGCCGCAGCAATCGATGACGGAGTTAACGAGACCGACGAGTCGGTCACCCGTATCGATGGTCCCAACCGCTTTGCTACCGCAGTGGCGTTGAACGCGGAACTGAGATACAGCTCAGGCGCGGATGCTCCTCGCATCATCCTGTCCGAAGGACAAAACGACACCTCGTGGGCCTCCGGGTTCCCGGCCGGTGTGCAGGCCGGCAACGGTGCGGCGGTCGTGCTCTCAAACGGTCCCGACCTTCCGCCTGAGACCCTGGCCTTCATCCAGGGTGCCAACCGTCCGCTGATCTGCGGTCCTGGCGTCGAGCCGGCCGCCTGTGATGCCGCCGAAGCAGCGATCAACAGCTGATGGCCTTCACCGACAACACCCCACTGAACGTACTTCGCACTCATCATTCGCCAAACCAAGGAGAAACCATGACCACCACTGCACGCCCCCGGACGTTCCGGGTGTTCCTCGCGGTGGGTCTCGCGGCCCTGCTGGCCCTGACGTCGCTCGCGACCGTCGACGCCTCCAGTCACCGTGAAGCCCCACTGATCGCGGAGGACCCGGTTGCCGACAACACCGACACCTACGCCTTTGTGTCCCCCGAGGACTCAAACAACACCGTCCTCATCGCCAACTACATCCCGCTTCAGGTGCCGGATGGCGGCCCGAACTTCTTCAACTTCGGTGACGACGTCCTGTATGAGATCAACGTCGACAACGACGGTGACGCCGTCGCAGACGTGACCTTCGAGTTCAACTTCACCACCGAGTTCACCGACCCCAACAGCTTCCTGTACGCCTTCGGCCCCATCACCTCGCTGACCGGTGACGGTGCTGCAGCCTGGAACCTCCGCCAGTACTACGACCTGTCGGTCGTCGTCGACGGTGTCCGCACCGTGCTGGGCCAGGACATGATCGTGCCGCCGAACAACGTCGGTCCGCGCACCACCCCCAACTATGCCGCCCTGAGCGACGCGGCCGTCCAGACCATCGGTGTCGACGGTGGCGACATGCAGGTCTTCGCCGGTCAGAAGGATGACCCGTTCTGGGTCGACCTAGGCTCAGTCTTCGACCTGGGCGCCCTGCGTCCGTTCGAGCAGTTCCACCTGATCCCCCAGCCTGACACCGACCCGATTGACGCCGTCGCCGGGAAGAACACCCACTCCCTGGTCGTTGAGGTTCCCTCCTCCTTCCTGGGTGCCACCAGCGACCAGCCGGTCGTCGGTGTCTGGGCAACCGCATCCCGTCGCCAGACCCGCACCTTCAGTGGTGGATCCTCGGCCGTTCCGGTCTACACCGGTCCGTTCCGTCAGGTCTCCCGTCTGGGTATGCCGTTGGTCAACGAGGCCATCATCCCACTGGGTCTGAAAGACGCCTTCAACACCCTTCGTCCTGACCAGGACGCCGCCACCCTGGCCGGCGTGACCTTCGAGCGCGCATCGGGCGCGAACTCCACAGAGGGTGCGGTCCCGATCGTGACCGACCCCGAACTGCTGGAACTGTTCCCGGTCCTGTATCCGAACGCCTTCGACCCGGGCGGCGACGGTGGCGGCGACCCCTCCACCCCGCCGTTCCCGTTGCCTGTGGCACCGCGTAACGACCTCCTGGCCATCTACCTCACCGGTGTTGGTACCCAGGACGACGGCTCGCTCTGCCTGACCCCGGGCACGGACGGCTGCACCCCGTTCAACTCCTTCGGCGCCGACGCGCTGCCGTCTGAGATGATCCGTCTGAACACCTCGGTCGCCCCGGCCGACGGTGACCTGAACAACGACAACCGCCTCGGTGTCCTTGGCGGCGACGTCCAGGGCTTCCCGAACGTTCGTCGTCTGTACGACGACGCCACCGACATCACGCTGCAGGCACTCGCCGGCGCCGTGGTCAGCCCCGACGACTTCGCTCCCCTGAGCGACGGCGTCCTGACCAACGACCTGCCGTTCATCAACACCTTCCCGTACCTGGCACAGGCGCACTCGGGCTACTACAGCCCGCAGATCACGCCGGCCACCAACAACCTCTAATTGCCGATAACGACAAAGAGGTAGCGTTTCAACGGTGAGCAATTCACTTGCCGCCACCTCCGAGGGGAGGGGGTCACGCCCCTCCCCTCGTTGGGTCCTGCCCCTCATCATCGTCGCAATCGCGGCCGTGGTCGGGCTGGCTGTAGGACGCTTCGCGACCTACAGCGACACCGCCCGTGTCGACCTGCCGACCGTCGTGGTCCCCCCCGATGATGAAGTGCTGGCACTGCAGGCCGACGCCGAAGCCAATCCGCAGAGCCCCCGGGCGTGGCAGGAACTGGGCATCAACGCCACCCGTCAAGCCATCGTCACCGCCGACCCCGCGTGGTATGCCATCGCCGGTGACGCCTATGACCGCGCTGAAGAGCTTGACCCCACAAACGACTTTCTGACGATCGCCCGCGGCCAACTCACGTTGTCCCTCCACGACTTCGACAAGGCATTGGACCTGGGCCAGCGGGCAACCACGGTGTTGCCCAGTACCGCCGACGGCTGGGGTGTCCTGGTCGATGCCCAGGTTGAACTGGGGATGTATGAGGAGGCCGCAGACTCTCTGCAGACCATGCTGGATCTACGTCCCGACCTGTCCGCCTTGGCCCGGGCGTCCTACCTACGTCAGCTGAACGGCGATCTTGACGGCGCGATCGTCGCCATGCGTCAGGCAGAGGTTGCCGGAGGCGGAGCGTTCGGTCAGACCAGCATCATCTCTGGCCTGCTGGGCGACCTGCTGCTGCAACGCGGTGACCTGGACGACGCCGAAGCGGCCTATCTGCGTGCACAAAGCGGCCAGGCGGCCGCCGGACTGGCACGCATCGACATCGCCAGAGGTGATCTGGACCGCGCCGAGGTGATCCTGACCCAGGTGTCGCGCCAGACCCCGTTCCCCGCCGTGATCACCGCCCTGGCCGAGGTGCAGACCCGACAGGGCGACCAGGAGGGCCTGGCTGACACCGTCGAACTCGGTCGAACAATCGCCACCCTGCAGCAGGCCAACGGTCAGACAGTGGACCTGGAACTGGCCTTGTTCGAGGCCTCCTACGGCGATCCAGCACGTGCGATCGAACTGGCCCGACAGGCATACGACGCCAGACCCGACAACGTCTTTGCGGCCGGCGCGTTGGCCTGGTCGCTGTTCAAGGACGGCCAACAGGAGCAGGCGCTTGAGTTCGCGGACCAAGCCACCCGTCTGGGAACCGTCGACACGGCACACGAACTCCGCATCGCTCTGATCACCGGCCAGGGCCTGGATCAACTCCTGGCTCGCAACCCCCTAGCTGAAGAACTGTTCCTGCCATGAGCATCTCGTCCCGACGCACCGCCCTGCCCCTCACCCTGACACTGCTGGGTCTGATACTGGCCCTGATGGTGATGCGCGCTCCCGCGGCGATGGCCCATCCCCTGGGCAACTTCACCACCAACACCTCGGCGACCATCCTGCCCGCAGACCCCCAAACCCAGGTTGTGTACGTCCTTGACCTGGCCGAGATCCCGACCCAGCAGACCGGCAGCGACATCGATGAGGCGGGTGGACCTCAAGGATGGGCACAGCAGGAATGTGTGCGCATCGCTGCTGCGCAGAGTCTGGACATCAACGAGCAGGCCAGGGAGTTGACGGCCCAGGCCGCCGCCATCACGTTCCCCGACGGGCAGGCGGGCCTGAAGACCCTGAGGCTGACCTGCTCGCTGACTGCGCAGACCGCCGGCCTGGCAAATCCTTCAGCGCTGACCTACACCGATGACTACACCAGCGGGCGTATCGGGTGGCGTGAGATCATCGCGGCGCCCAACAACTCCACGATCGTTTCCGCCGATGTGCCGTCGGTCTCCAGCACCGATCAGCTGCGAACCTATGAGACTACCCAGATCATGCGGGTGACCACAGCGGAGGTCACCTTCGATCCGACCGCAGGTCCAGCCCCGCAGGACTTTGTGCGTTCCACCGAACTGGAGCCCGTTGCAGCACGTCCAGGCGGGTTGGAGGGATTGGTCGAGTCCTACACCGACCTGATCTCACGACAGACCCTGACACCCGCTTTCGTGCTGTTGGCCTTCGTGCTTGCCATCGCCCTTGGCACCGCGCATGCGATCGCCCCCGGTCACGGCAAGACCGTCATCGCCGCCTACCTGCTGGGAGAGGGGGGCCAGGCATCTCAGGCCGTCGCGCTGGGCGGCACCGTCGCGATCACCCACACCATCGGAGTGCTGATCCTGGGTCTGATCGTGCAGACCTCGACCTCCCTGGCACCAGAGTCCCTGTATCCCTTGCTGGGTGTCATGGGAGGCGTGATCTTCACCGGTTTGGGCGTTGTCCTGCTGTACCGCGCAATCGTGCGTCGCGGCCACACCCACGACCATGACCACCCACATGATCACGACCACGACCATGGACCGGCGGCGCCTACCGATTTCGATCACGGTCCCACGTCCACGGCAGAGGATGTCCTGACCGCCCTGGACCACGATCACGGGCCCACGGCGGTCCTGGTGGCCGAGCGAGCTCACGACCACGACCACGATCGCGAGCACTCGCCGACCCGCTCCCAACCGCCCCAGACCACCTGGCGGATGCTGATCCTTCCGGGGCTTGCAGGCGGAATGGTCCCCAGTCCCTCTGCCTTGCTGGTGCTGCTGGGCGGCATCGCCCTGGGTCGCACCTGGTTCGGGGTGTTGTTGGTGCTGGCCTATGGGATCGGCATGGCGCTGGCTCTGGTCGGAGTCGGCTATCTGCTGCATCGTGTCCGGTTCCGCGTGATGGACCGGCTTGAGAGCACCACCTGGGCCCGGGTCAGCGTCGCATTGCCGATCGTCACCTCCACCCTCATCATCCTTGGTGGACTTGTCATCGTGGGACGAACCCTTTTGACTGCCTGACATGACGCAGGATCCGCTGATCCGCACTGCCAGGCGTGAGGACGGGGACCGCCTCTGGGAATTGGACCTGCTGACCTTCTCCCACCTGGTGTCACCGGGCACCGCCCCCGAACGCCAGCGCCCATGTCATCCAGATCCAGGGACTTGCCGTCGACCCGGCTCTCAGCGGACCTGGCATCGGCCACGCATTGGTTCAGGCAGCCGTCGACGAAAGCCGGCGTCGTGGTGCCCGCAAGATCAGCCCTGCATCTGGACTGAACACAAACGGTCGACCACCCTGAGGGGTGAGGGCGGCCGACCTCGCCTGTGTGAACGTCCAGGGAGTTATCCGCCCAGAGCAGAGATCGCCTGGTTCAGCACGCCCTCGCTGACAGCTGCCGTACCACCCGCGATATACAACCGACTGATGCCTGCGGCACTGGCGCTCAACAATGCCAGCGACTCGGGTGAGTTGTCGAGTGTTGTTGGATCGACCAGGACCAGCAGTCCACCCAACTTGGCCGCAGCCGGCCCGGCAGTCAGGGCGTCGGGGAAGTTGGCACCACTGGCCAGCATGGCCGTGGCGAATCCGACGTTGTACCGGCTGAGCGTTTCGGAGGTGATCGCACTGGCCGTTGCATAGCGGTTGGCGCCGGCCACACGCTTGGCGCTGTACCCGGCCGCCGCCACATCGGTTGCCACGTCCTCAGACAATGCTGCGGTGCCACCGGCCAGATAGACCACTGCGCCGTCGGCCACCAGATCATCCAGCACAGCGCCGGTGTCGGCATCCAGACCGTCGGAGGAGGTCAGCAGGATCGGGTCGGCACCGGGGATGGCCAGATTCGCGGCGGCCAACGCATCGGCAAAGTTGTCGCTGCGCACCAGAATCGCTGAATCCACACTTCCGTTCACCCTGGCCAACTCCCGGGCCACCTCCACTGCGGTCTGCACTCGTCCGACGCCAGCAAGTCGGGTGACTCCGAACTCGCTCAGAGCCTGTTCGACGGCGGGGGACAATGCTCCTTCCCCTCCCAACAGATACACATTGCTGACGCCCAGACGCTCGAGTTCGTCTGCCACATCGGTGGCAAGCGTGTCGGTGTTGGTCAATAGCACGGGACCATCGACCGCTGCTGCCAGTGGTGCGGCGGCCAGCGCATCGGGATAGTCACCGGCTCGGGCAATCAGGGCCGTGTCAGCCCCGTCGGGGTAGGCGGCCTTGGATATCTCCACGGCCGTCTGGATACGTCCGGGACCGGCCAGGCGAACCGCAACCAACCCGTTGCCATAGCCGTAGTCACGGTCTGCGCACCCTACTCCCCGGGTGACCTCAACGGTCGAGGTCAGGTCATCGGCGCGGTCGGTGCCGGTGTCGCCGGACATGTCGGTGACGTCGAAGTCCAAACACTCGAAGTCGAACCGGAACAGCCCGTCCTCCCTCACGGGATCGCTGTAGTTGTCGACGTGGCCCTCCCCGGCATCGGAGAACGACTCGCCCGCGTTGAAGGCGGCGTCGATCAGGTCCGGTGAGGCGTTACCGGGGTCGGGAACCGCGTCCAGGATGTGCTGGCCGGGATGGTCGCCGTTGCTGATGTTGCCGTAACTGAACGCCTCGTCGGTGAAGCCCAGGGACAAGCCAGGTTCCCAGGTGATCTCACCGCGGTCGCTCTGACCGAAGCCGTCGAGGTCGAAGCCCGACCGATCCCTCAACTCCAAGTAGTAGGCGTGGTCCGCTGAGGATCCCTGCGTGGCCGACACGTACTCAAACCCCTTCGAACACAGGGGCGCGGTACCCAACCCGGAATCGGATTGGCAACCTCCGTTGAAGATCAGGGGGCCACCGGGGCCGTCCTCAAAGTCGCTGGCGAACAGTTCCTGACCATCGGCGGTGACCGCGACGTCATCGATGAACCAGCCCGGCTCGGCCAGTCCGACGTCGGTGACGTAGCCGAAGCGGAGCACCACGTCTTCCATCCCGGCGAACTCGGTCAAATCGTAGGTGTCGGTCGCGAAGCCGGTGTTCTCTGGATAATCACCTAACAGACGGTCCAATTGCTCGGTGCCCGCCTGGTAGGAGGCCGTCGTGCCGGTGATGCCATTGCCATAGGTCGCCTGACAGACCACGTTGTTCGGGTTGTTGGTCGCCGGTGTGGTGAACCCCTCCTGCGAGGGAAGGGACTGGTAGGTGTTGCCGTTGTCGGTGGTGATCATCACGAACCCGTAGTCGAACTCCCACTCGATCTCCCACAATGACGCGAAGGACAACTCGGTGGCGGTTCCGGGGGCCAGATCGGCCAACTGGGGCAACCGGATGTCCAGCGCACGGGCGTTTGGCGAGGTGGGACAGGCATAGTCGTTGCCCGACGTCGACCAGTACACGTGCGAGGGCGACGCACCATTTTCAACCAGTGCCGGGTCGATCAGGATCCGGCTTGGCAGACCGGCGCGATACATCATCCCGTTGTGGACATTCTCGCCCTCCAATGTGTAGGGGGTCCCGTCGGGGGTCTGCCATTGGATGGAGTTGATGTCGGTCTTCGAGCCGATCATGTCAAGCGTGGTCGTGCCCTCGGGGATCTCGACAGGGATCGCCCAGCCCAGTTCTTGACGGCCGTACGCATCCATGTTCTGGCTGTAGTCCGACGCCATCAGGTTCCAGTCGGCGTACAGGTCAAGCCCGGCGTTTGAGTAGAAGTCAGGCAGCCCCAGTGAATGGCCGTACTCGTGGCTGATGACCGATGCGGCATCGAAGATGGTCTCGGGGTTGACGTTGTAGGGGCCCACCCGGACGTAGGCGGGGAAGTCGGTCTGCTGGGTCGTGGTGATGGTGTAGGTCTGGTCGGTGTAGAACAGCAGGTTGCCTTCGAGGTCGGTCAACCGGTCATCGCTGACGTAGCCCAGCAGGCCTGTCTCGGGATCGCGGAACCCACCTTCCAGGGTCGAGGAGTGCGGCCAGATGTTGTCATACGGCAGCGGAGCGTTCGTCGGGTTGGGGTAGTTGTTGCACTCGATCTCGTTGAACACGGGATTGGGATCGGGCACCGGTGCCAGCTGGCTGACCCCATTGCCGCCACAGCCGACGAAGATCATCATGAAGAAGTCGACGACACCGTCCTTGTCGGTATCGAACAGGTTGTAGTCGATCTCGGGGTCGGCAATGGCGGCCGCGTCATAGACGGCCTTGCCCGTGTCACCACAGCCGGCGTCGATGTTGGCGGGCACCGGCACGCCCAGGGCGGGGGCGATCGCCGAGCCGCCGGAGTCGGACCCGTAGTAGCGCTGGTCGCCGGGAAGCTGATACCAGCCGTCGCGGATGCGCTCGGGATACAGCGGGGTGCCGGCAAGTTCGGGGTTGTCGGTGCCCAGACAGGTACTCGGCGGGGGAACCTGGGGGCTGTGGAAGTCAAAGCCTTCGCCGTCGGTGCCCTCGTAGGTGAAATCGGCTGATTCGATTCCAGCGGATCCAACGGTGCCGGTGGGGAACAACTGGCCGTAGCTCATCTCCTGGTACAGATTGAAGGTCGAACCGTCGAGCTCGGGTGAGTTGATGATCTGGTCCAGTTCGCTGGAATCGCTTGATTCCAGGTGGCTGAAGTCGCGGAAGTCGACGGGGACCACGGGGAATGGGCGGTCGCCGTAGCGGGCGGTCTCAAAGGTTTCGTTGGGTGGGATGACCTTGGGGCCGTGCGAGGCGACGGACTGCCCACCGGTCAGGACGGCGGTCGCCGACAGGTCCTTCCACACGATCATCGGGTCGGTGGCGGTGCTGGCCGCGTCGGCTTCGACGACCATCACCGCGCGGGCGGGTCCTTCATCGGCAGCCGCGCCCAATGTTGGCACCGTCCAGGTGATCGATCCGTCGTCGGCCACCTCGACCGTGCCGGTGGCAGAACGTGCCTCGGTGACCGTGCGCCCGTCCACCGGCGCGATCGTGACAGTCTGGTTACTCACGGCGGTCGAATCGAAGTTTGACAGGATCACGCGGGCGGGGAAGGAATCGCCGGGCTTGACCCATCCCACCGAGGAGGTGAAGTCGTAGTCCAGTTGCAGGCCTGCCTCCTGGGCGAAGGTCACCGCCGCCGCGCCTGCCACCGGCTGTCCCTCAGCCGTGACCGCGCGGACGGCCCAGGTCTCACGAAAGCCGTTGCGTCGGGTCCCCGGCTCAAGTCCTGCGGTGAGTGCCCCGGGGATGCTGACGGAAAAGGCACCGTCTGCTGCTGCCGACACCTGACCCAGGTCGATCCGTCGGCCGTCAGGAGCATGCAGCTGGAGATCCAGTAATCCTGCCAGCGGCGCCGGTGTGTCCACTCCCAACTCGCCCTGGCCCAGGATCCCGCGAACCTCCACGGTCTGACCGGGGCGCGCGACCTCATTCGGCTGGAATGACGCGAACAGGATGTCGCCGGGTTCCTGGGCACCGACGGGTGCGGCCAAGAACGGCAACAGACCGACGGCAAGGACTAGGAATGCGGACAGGACGTGCTTGTGGCGGGACAACGTGATACCCCCAGGGGATCGGTCAAGCCACCAGGGCGGCTCCGATAGCGTACTGCCAACACTACGAGCCCGGCCGCTGGAGGATTACGCCAAGAGCTCAAAAAAACCCCGCTGGGTCAGGCAGCCGACCGACCGCTCTGCCCATCCGCCTGAGACAATCGAGCGTCAGC
This sequence comes from Euzebya sp., assembly GCA_051004735.1. Taxonomy (GTDB): domain Bacteria; phylum Actinomycetota; class Nitriliruptoria; order Euzebyales; family Euzebyaceae; genus Euzebya. Next base: position 67,028 of record JBPCKA010000094.1, read on the forward strand.
AACTTCGACGAAGGTCCGGTCGTGGTCGGGGCGGACTCCGGCGCCGGCTCAGGTGCAGAGTCCGGGGCGTCTGACGTGGACTGCCCATGATAATTAGATCGCGCGACGCATGTCAGCGGACGTCGCATCTATGTCAGCGGATCGCGCTCGACCGGGCAGGACATGCAACGGGGACCACCCCGACCGCGAGGCAGTTCAAAGGAGGAGATCTCGTGCACGATGATTCCCGCATCGCGAAGGCGCCGGTTGGTGTCGACGTTGCGTTCGTAGGCGACGACTTCACCGGGGGCGATCGCGAGGGTGTTGTTGCCGTCGTCCCATTGCTCCCGATCGCTGGTCACCTCGTCCTCGCCCGTGGTGATCACTCGCAGGTCTGATACCCCCACCGCACCGGCCACTGCGGCGATGAGGTCCGGTTCCTCCCGCACGGTCATGGTGCCTTTGTGGCTGGCCGGACCTGCTCCGCCGCCCGGTTCGATCCGGTAGGTACGCGACACCGACGTAAGGCGTGGCCAGACGACGATGGCATCGGTGTCCAGTTGGGTCATGACGGTGTCCAGGTGCATCGTTCCACGGCCCAGCGGCAGTTCGATCGCTAGGACGAAGTCGACCTCGTCCGCGTCGAACAGGGTCGCAGCGAGATTCTCTACCGCTATGGGTGAGGTCCGCTCGCTGACGCCGATCGCGACGGCGCGCTCGCCAAGGACCAGAATGTCCCCACCCTCGATCGTGGCCGGGAAGTAGTCCTTCACCTGCTCGCCGTACCACACCGGTCGCCCGGCCAGATCAGGATGATTCTCATACATCGTGCGCCACAGCAGACGTTCTGGCTGACGCGCGGGCTTGTGCATCGGCGACAACACCCGGCCGCCGTACACGTGGGCGCTGGGATCGCGGGTGAACACCGCGTTGGGCAGCGGCGGGACCAGGAATGCGGTGGGACCCAGCAACCCGCCGACGAACCCGTCGCCGGCGCCAGGCACCTCATCCACGGTCAGGCCACCGATCAGGTGATCGGCCAGGTCAGGTGCCGGAAGGTCGGTCAGAAAGCCGCGGACGCGGTCGACCAGTTCCACCCCGCAGGTTTCCTCGGTTGCCCGCAGTCTGATCAGCGACGCCGCGATCTCTGCCTCACTCACCACGTCGGTCAGCAAATCGGCGAACAGACGCACCCGGACGCCGCGGTTGCGCAGCACCTCGACGAAACTGTCGTGTTCCTGTTGGGCTCGGCCGACCCACACCAACTCATCAAACAGCAAGGCGTCCTTGTTTGCGGGGGTCAGGCGCCGCAACTCAAGGCCAGGCCGATGCAGGATGACATCGCGCAGTCGGCCGACCTCACTGGAAACAGTCATAGCCCGGCAGCCTACGTCCCGGACACTGTGGCAGGGATCTGCAGCGTGTGCCCTGCGCGTGTGGCCCGCCGCCGACCGCGCCACATCTCCAGACGAAGATCGAACATGTAGTCATCGAAGTCGACCTGGATGGTGTGACGAACCGAGCGGCGATACCGCTGCTGCATCGCCTGTCTGGATTTGGCGATCTGGTCGACCATGACCTGACGTGGTGGCAGGTGGATCCGGCCGGACAACACCCCGGCGATCCACTGTGACTGTCGTTCGGCGATCGGCATGATGGCCCCCAGGGGCTGAGCCAGTCCCACGAAGAACAACGTGGGCCGGTCCGGGTCGACGACGTTTCGGAACAGCCCGATGTTGTTGTCCTTGACCGCGATCACCTGGTCGTCAAAGAACGGGAAGGTGATGTTGTATCCGGTTGCATAGATGACCAGGTCGGCCTGGACGCTGGAGCCGTCGGTGAACACCACCCGATCACCATCGAAGCGCTGGACGTTGGGGCGAACATCGATGGCACCGTGCCCGGCTCGAACCGGGAAGTCAGAAGAGACCGTGGGGTGTGACTGCATCAGCCCGTGGTCGGGTTCGGGCAGGCCGTAACGGCTCAGAGGCCCTCGTGCCAGCGTGACCATGAGATTCATCGAGGCCTGCGCCCAGCGCCACGGAACCACGTGCAGAAGTGGAATGGTGACCCACTGGTCCAAGGGCTTGCCGAACCACCACTTGGGGATGATGTGGGCGGCGTTGCGGGCAGCCACTGTCGCTGAGACGCCCACGTAGGACGCCACGGTCGCGATGTCCATCGAGGAGTTGCCCATCCCGATGACCACCACCCGCTTGTCCTTGACCTGCTCGGCCCGCACGTAGTGGTGAGCATGCAGTTTCTGGCCTGAGAACTCCCCTGGGAAGTCCGGTTCTGGCCAGCGTGGATCCCAGTGATGACCGTTGGCCACGATCAAAGCGTCGTAGCGGTGCGACTCCCCGGAATCAAGGATGACGTTCCAGCCGCCGCCATCGGTGGGGACGCAGTGCGTGACCAGGGTGTTGAAGGTGATGCCGCCCCGTAGATCGAAACGGTCGACATAGTCGTTGAAGTACCTGTTGATGTGGCTGTGGTGAGGAAAGGTGGGGAAGGACTTCGGCATCGGGAAATCGGCGTAGGACATCCGCTCGCGGGAGGTGTTGATGTGCAGGGTGTCATACGCGCTGGACATGCCGTTGGGATTCTCGAAAGCCCAGTTCCCACCGACGCGGTCCGATGCCTCGAAGTGATCGTAGGCGGCGCCAGCATCCCGCAGCGCTTTCGCAGCGGTGATGCCCGAGGAACCGGCACCGATGATGCACGTGCGTGGCAAAGGGTCGGTGCGCATGCACAGGCTCCCGTTGTAGGAATGGCTGGACTGGCTGGATGGAATGGTGACCGCCGTCACGGCGTTGATCGCAGCCCATCATCAGTTCTACTGCAGGAGTCCGTCATGCCCAAGGCCATTCTCAACGGCACCGTCCTGGCCGACAGCCCCACCACCGAGATCGTTGAGGGCAACCATTACTTCCCACCCTCATCGTTGAACACCGAGTTCTTCAGCGAAACCGACCATTCCACGGTGTGCCCGTGGAAGGGCGATGCCAGCTACTACA
>JBPCKA010000095.1:0-7647 GCA_051004735.1 Euzebya sp.
ACCGAGGAGGTGGGCGAGTTGTCACGCGCATTGTTCCGGGGCGGCCACGAAGAGCGGATGCATGAGTTCGCCGACGTGTTGGCCTGGCTGGCGTCTCTGGCGGCCCAGTCAGGCGTCGACCTGGCCCAGGCCGCCACCCGCTACGCCGACGGCTGCCCGCGGTGCGCCCAGACGCCGTGCGCGTGCCAACGCCAGCGCTGAGCGCAACCACACGGCCGACTCAGATACGCGCCTCCAAGGCCGCCCGCAGAGCCGACGGTAGCGCCGCCTCACCACCGACGAACCACACCTGCTGTGCCCCAGAGGCACCGAAGGAGGAGGTGATGAACGACAGGGCCCCGGGCGCGTTGTCCAACGAATCGGGCTGCAGTAGGACCAACGACCCACCGGCACGAGCTGCCACCACGCCCGCGGCCAGCGCGTCGGGGAACTGCTCGCCGGTCACGGCATACACCAGCCCATCACCCAGGCCCGCCTCGACTCCACGTCGGGCAAACCCGTCAGCGGTCTCATAGCGATTGGCGCCGCCGATCCGCTGCACCGTGCCAGCCAGACTGTCGGCCACCGCCTGGCTGACGGCGGCCGTGCCGCCGGCGATCACCACATCCTGGGCCCCGTCAAGCACCGTACGCACCACGGCCGGAACGTCGTCGGTGTTGACCAGCAGGATGGCTCGGTCATCGGCCACCGCGAACGGGCCGGCCGCCAGCGCGTCGGGGAAGGACCCGGCATTGGCCACGATGAACCGCTGCGTCTGACCCAACTCCTGAGCAATCGCCACCGCCGTGGCAAAGCGGTTGTCCCCGCTGACACGCGTGACGGTCACGCCGGCCGTGTCCAGTTCCTCCACCACGGCCTCACTGACCGCCGCGGTGCCGCCCAACACGATCGCCGTGGTGGCCCCCAGACGGCTGATCTCGTGGCGGGTCGCGCCGCTCAACGCCGCGCTATCGGTCAGCAACAACGGCGCGTCGTTGGACGCCGCGAGTGGCGCACCTGCGACCGCATCGGCAAAGTTACCCGCGGCGGCAAGCACCACGGTCTCGGCCCCCTCGGCAAACACGTGACGGCTGAGGGCCGTCGCGGTGGACACCCGGTCCGGCCCGTTGATCCGGCCTGAGCGGGTCCCTGCCTGCACGACCTGCTGGAAGGTTGGCCGGTTGACCCAGCGCATCGACGGTGCGGCCACCACGCCCGCGGCAGTCTGGATGATGTTGTCGCAGTCGGCGTTGTAGACCCACCCCTCAACCATCGGGGTGTCAAAGCGGTAGGCATCGGGGAAGTCGCAGCTGTCGGCCGTGTCGGGGGCTGACTCAAGCACCAATGCCGCCTGTTCCAGCGCCTGCCACAGCACCTCGGCGCAGCCGCTGACCGTGCCGTCGGCACAGTAGGTCCGGCTGCGACGTTGTTGCATGTCACGCCCCAACACCTGCCAGAAGTCCTTCTGCAGGAACCGCACACGACCGGAGTTGTAGGAGGAGCCGACACCCTGACGCGGATGGTTCTCGGTCCCTTCGGGCCAGAACTCCAACGGCACGTCATCGCCCAGTACCTCATCGATCATCGGGCGCAGGAACGCGTCGCCGATGGCCACCGCCGTGGCGTGGTCATACACGCCGTCGCGGTCCACGTCGCGCCGGTGGCCGCCTGCAGCCACCCACTCGGCCAGGACCGCTCGCATCTGGCCCAGTCTCTGAGCGTCACCGCTGAGCGAGGAGGGAGGAGTGCTCCCCATGATCTGCAGGGCCAGCGGATAGATCTCCTGTCCGTTGGTGTCCACCGTGCCGGCGTCCTCCATGATGTTGACCATGTCGCCACGGGTCAGCGGCACACCGGTGGCGATGGCCTGCTCCATCCGCACGGCCAGGTGTTCGCGCCGATCGGTGGAGTGGTGCTTCCAGGTGTCGTCCTGGGACCGGAAACCGGGTGCCTGCTTGTTGTTCCAGTTGGCGAAGAACCCCTCGTCGGGGTTCGTCGCCTGGGGCTGCTGCGCCGGGGTCAGGAACTGTCCGGTCCACTGGTGACCGCGACCGCCGAAGCTCAGCAGGTCAGGATCGGTGGCACCATCACGGATGGGGCACAGGCAAGTGTGCCGGTAGGCGATGTCGGTGGTGTCGATGTAGAACCAGTTGAAAGTGAAGTCAAGGCCATCGAAGGCCCGGTTGAAGGACTCGGCCCCGTTGGTCATGAAGTCCGGGTTGTTGATCCGGGCGAAGCCGATCGCGCTGGCCAGTTCGTCCTTGAACGTCGAACGTTGCTCGGCGATGGCGACCGGTGTGCCCTCCACCGTCAGTGCCCGGCCGACGACGGCCGCGTCGTTCAGTTCGGGGATGCGCCCCAGTTCGAGGGTGAAGATGATGTTGTCCGGGCTGGGAGAGGAGGGGATTCCACCAGCTGTCGGCTTGGCCATCTGGGTGTGCGTGAGCACGGGGATCTCGCTGCACACGCCATCCCATACATAGCCAGGCGAATCGATGGTCACCTGGCCACCAACGGGGTCACACAGTTCGATGGCCCACTCATCCACCAGGTCGCCGCTGGCCGAGGTGGCCGACCACGCGTAGTCACGCCCGCGACCCAGTTGGACGTAGATGTTGGTCCCCGCGAAGGCCACGCCACGGGCGTCCAGTCCCGGTGCGTGGATGTCGTTTTCGACCAGCAACTGCGGCGTGAAGTAGCCGGTCTGTGGGCCGAAGACCGCGATCGGCACGCCACCATCACTGACCTCTCCGGTGGCCAGGATCGCGTTGGACATCGCCAAGGGGGTCCGCAGATCAATGGGTCCGAAGGGACCGTCGACGATGCCCAGGGTCACCGTCTCGCCCTCAACTGCTGCCGGCCAACCAGTCTCGGTCCCATCGTTGCGGAAACCTGCCGCTGGCCCGGTCAGCGGTGCCGGGAGTCCCGGCAGCCCCCCGCCACCTGACGGCTCGGCGAACGCCCCGACGAACGATCCGGGCTCAAGCAGCGCGGTCGTGGTCGCATCGACGTTGGTGGGGTTGTTGTACTCAAACGGGGTCTGGATGGTCAGGCTGGCGTCGGGATCGTTGGCGGCCTTCAGGTCATCGAAGATCTGTCGGGCCAGCGTCGGGCCGTGTTGCTCGTTCAACTCGGCCAGGAACATCGAGTTGGCGGCCTCGTTCCCCCCGCCCTTGCCGAAGATGCCGCCGACCAGCGAGCCGATGGCGATGATGTCACGCAGGATGAAGTCCTCCGGGGCGATCTGCAGGGCCAGGTACTCCCCCGGCAGGATGCTGGGATCAGCCTGGGCGGCGGCGACGTAGTGGTTGACCCCCTCGATGTAGGCGGTCCCGTCCGAGCAGACCAGTTGGCGCTCGGGGTCAGAGGAGTCACACAGGCGCGCCTGCTGCAGGACGTAGTCGTCCTCGCTGTAGCCGGCGACCAGCAACTGCCCGCGGTCCATGGCCTTGTTGGCATCGCTTGCACCCAGGAACTCACTCATCCGTGCGTAGCCGATGTGGCGCAGCAGATCCATCAGGAACAGCCGGTCTTCGGCCGTGGCGTAGCCGTTGGCGCACTGGGCGGCCTCGCGGGTCTGGCCGTAGATGTGGGGCACACCGAATTCGACGTCGCGGAAGGCGATCACGTCCTCGCCGCAGGCCGACACGTCGATCGGCACGATGTCGGTGTCGGTGCCGAACTGCCCGTCCTTGAAGAACCGGGCCAGGTCCCCGTCGGTGACCCCGAGGAATGGCTCGCCGGCCTCACCGGGGACTCCTAGACCACCCTCATAGACCAGGCTTTCATACATCGCGGTCTGGTCATTGAAGTGATCGGGGAACATCCCACCTTGGCCGGCGACCAATTCAAGCCCATTCAGGACGCCGTCCTGTCCTGGCGGCATGATGTTGGCGAACCCGCCGACGTCGCCGTTGCCGCGATACCGCCCGTCATCCGCCACACCGTCCTGGGCGCTGGCCACCGGGGACAGCAGGCTGGCGATCAGTCCGATCGCGGTCGCAAGGACAAAGACGCGGCGCATGGCAGGCTCTTTCGGCACAGGGCACAGGGGGCACGGCTCCGCACGGCAGAGCAGCTATCAGCAGGCTAGATGACCTTGCCGTGACCTACGTCACCGACCCCCGGCGACTTACGTGATCCCCGCCCGGAACCAGCCGTCCACGGCGAGGTCAAACCCGTAGCCTGGCTCGCCATGACCGTCCCCGCCGAGGTCGACACCATCCACGTCGGACGTGGTCACCTGGAGTACTACGAGATCGCTGCCCGCGACGGGCAGCACGACCTGGCCCCCCTGGTGTTTCTGCACGAGGGACTTGGCTCACTGCGCCTCTGGCGCACCTTCCCGGCGGATGTGGCCCACGCCACCGGTCGCCGAGCGTTGGTCTACTCGCGCCATGGCTACGGCGCGTCTGCCGTCATCAGCGAACCTCACACGGTTGACTACATGCACCACGAGGCCCAGGTCATCCTGCCCGAGGTCTTTGATCGCCTAGGCTATGAATCGCCGGTGTTGATCGGGCACAGCGATGGGGCCTCGATCGCCCTGATCAGGGCGGCAACGTCGACCACCACCGCAGCGGTCGTGGCCATGGCCCCTCACGTGATCGTTGAGGAGGTCGCCTTGGAGGGCATCCGGCAGACGGGCGTTGAGTTTGGCACCTCGGCACTGCCCGAACGTCTGGGCCGCTACCACACCGATGCGCACGCGACGTTTCGGGGTTGGCACGACATCTGGCTGTCCGAGGAGTTCACCGACTGGGACCTGCGTCCGCTGTTGGCGGGCGTGACCTGCCCCGTTCTTGCCGTGCAGGGCCAGCAGGACCAGTACGCCACCATGCGCCAGCTGGACCTGATCGCCCACGGCGTGTCAGGCGAGTTCCACCGGCTTGAATTGCCTGACTGTCGGCACTCCCCGCATCTGGACAAACCTCTGCAGACCGTGGCCGCGGTGACCAGGTTCCTGGCTGATCTCGCCGGCTGAGCGCCGGCGATCACCCCCAGCGTTCGAAGACCGCAGCCAGCCCCTGTCCGCCGCCGATGCACATCGTCTCAAGCCCATAACGGACCTGCCGCCGGTCCATCTCGTGCACCAACGTCGCCAGGATCCGAGCACCGGTGGCACCGATCGGGTGACCCAGGCTGATGCCCGAACCGTTGACGTTGGTCCGGTCCCAATCGGTCTCGCCGAAGTTCCACTGACGGGTCACGGCCAGGACCTGGGCGGCAAAGGCCTCGTTCAGCTCGATCAGGTCGATCTGGGCCAGGCCCAACCCGGCGCGGTCAAGCGCCAGGGCGGTTGCGGGCACAGGCCCCAACCCCATGTGTGAGGGAGGGACACCTGCCACCGCCCAGCTGACCAGGCGCGCCATAGGTTGGAGCCCGTGCCGTTGCGCTGCCTCGGGCGTGGTCACCACACACATGGCGGCCCCGTCGTTTTGGCCACTGGCGTTGCCCGCGGTCACAGTTGCCCCATCGAGGTGGCGCATGATCGGGTTCAACGACGCCAGCTTCTGCAGGGTTGAGTCGGGGCGAGGGTGCTCGTCGGTGTCAACCACCACCGGGTCGCTCTTGCGCTGGGGAACGCTGAGCGGGACGATTTCCGCCTGGAAGCGTCCGGCCGACTGGGCGGCAACCGCCCGCTGGTGGGATCGCACCGCCAACTGGTCCTGTTCCTCACGGCCGATCTTGTAGTCGGCCCGCAGATTCTCGGCGGTTTCGATCATCCCCCCGGGCACCGGGTAGTTGGTACCGCCGGCGGTGACCCGTCCCCGTGCCAGCCGATCGATGAACTCAGCCGGCCGCCCCTTCAACCCCCAGCGCGCGCCGGTGACGTAATGCTCGGCCTGGCTCATGCTCTCGGCGCCACCGGCGATGACCACCTCGGCCACGCCTGTCTGGACCCGCATGGCCGCATCCAGGATGGCTTGCAGGCCCGAGCCACAGCGGCGGTCCAGTTGCATGCCCGCAACCTCCACACCCAGCCCCGCGTCAAGCGCAGCCACGCGGCCAAGCGCCGGCGCCTCGCCATTGGGATAGCCCTGCCCCAGGATGACCTCATCGACCGCCGTGGGGTCCAGCCCACTGCGTTCCAGCACACCGGTCAGGACGGTCGCGGCCAGCGTGGTGACCGCGACGTCGCGAAAGACCCCGCCGTAGGCACCCACCGCGGTGCGTACCGGCTGGCAGATCACGGCCTGTCGCAGTGCTGATTGTCCCACCATCACATGTGCCTCCCACCGGCGACCTCGATGGTGATGCCGGTGCAGTAGCTGGACAGGTCGCTGGCCAGGAATAGCGCGACTCCTGCGACCTCGTCCGGCGTCCCGGCCCGCTGCATGGGGATCTCCGCTTCCTTGGCCTCGAAGATGTCGGGCGGCATCGCGCGGGTCATCGCGGAATCGATCAGGCCGGGCTGGATGGCGTTGACCCGGATGGCGTGTTTGGCGCCCTCACGGGCCACCGACTTGGTCATCCCGACGATCCCCGCCTTGGCGGCGGCATAGTTGGACTGGCCGAAGTTGCCGATCTTGCCCGAGATCGAGGACATGTTGACGATCGCGGCGCCGGTCGCCCGTCCGTCGCTGACCTGCTGTTTCATCACCTGCAGGGCGTGCTTCATGCCCAACCAGGTGCCCTGCAGGTGAACGTCGATCACCTGCCGGAACTGTTGGATGGTCATGTTCTTGATCGAGGCGTCCCGGGTGATCCCGGCATTGTTCACTAGCACGTCAAGGCGTCCGAAGGTGTCAACCGCCGTGGCGATCATGGCGGCCACGTCGGCATCGCTGACCACGTCGGCCCGGCACCCCGTCGCCTCCCCCGCCAGTCCTTGTGCCGCCGCGGCAGCGGCATCGGCGTCCAGGTCAGCTAGGACAAGTCGAGCTCCTTCGGCCGCGAACCGCTGTGCCACCGCCAGGCCGATGCCTTGTGCCCCGCCGGTGACCAACGCCACCTTGCCCGCCAAGAGTCCGGTTCCGTGGGCCGCCTGAGTGCTGTGTGGTCCTGCCATGTCGCTGTCCTCTGCCGCTGCCGTCTGGGCACACCATCCTGCACATCGGCAGCCGGTGCCGCTTCTGACCCCTTCAGCCCAGGGTCAGGTCACCTACCTACCGTGCGTCCAAGGCCGCTTCCACACTGACGGCCACCCCTATGCCGGCAATCGGGAAGGACCGCTAACGATGTACTCCACAACCCACCGCTCTGCAGCACTATTGGTCGGGCTGCTGCTGACCTTGGCACTGGCGGCCAGCGCCTGCGGCAGCACGCCGGATACCGGCGTCGTCGCCCCCATGCCCGACACCCCCGCCACCTCGCCACTGCCCCAGGGCAGCGATCCCGTCGAGTTGGACCCCGCCGACTTCACCACCGAGATCGACAACCCCTACTGGCCCATGGACGTGCGTACCCGCTGGACCTATCGCGAGATCGACGAAAATGGCAACGAGGTCGCCGTCGTGATCGTGGTGACGGACCAGACCAAGCAAATTGCGAACGGGATCACCGCACGGGTCGTCCGCGACACCGTCCGCCTGGAAGGCGAGATCATCGAGGACACCTTCGACTGGTATGCCCAGGACAGCCAGGGCAACATCTGGTATCTGGGCGAGGACACCGCCGAGTTTGAAAGCGGTCAGGTCACCAGCACGGCAGGGTCGTTCGAGGCCG
>JBPCKA010000096.1:0-72132 GCA_051004735.1 Euzebya sp.
ACCGACCGGGGATGTGCTGGGTTCGCTGACTCCGATGTCGACCGACATCATCCCGTTGGCATCGCCGTTGGTGGCGGAGAAGGCCCCTTCATAGGACAGGAACTGCTCGACAGTGCTGCCATTCACCAGGGCGAGGCCGTCAGGGGACCCATTCTGAATGCCCGCTTGCGCGAAGCTCACAGCTCCGAAGCCCTCGCCCTGATCATCAACCGTTCCCGAAAGATCCACGGTGGCGTAGGAGGCCCCACCACTGCCGTTGTACAGCACGATCGACCATCCGGTCAGGTCCGTGCCGGCCGGTCCGGCCACCTCGACGAACTCCCCGACGTCGGCGCCGTCGTTGTCGTAGTGCAGCTCATTGATGAACACTGCAGTCGCGGCTGATGCTGGCGCCAGGGGTGCCAACGCCATGATGCTTGCAAGCAGGCTGAGCAGGGCGAAGGTGCTGATGGATCGGCGAAGGGTCATGACGGCGGGTTCCATTGTTCGCGGCAGGTACCGGGCTTGCGGGGCGGGTTCCGGGGATGAGTCAAGACGACTCACACCAATGGCGGATGGAGCGGACACAACGGCGAGATGAACGAGTCATCCTCTGGTGCTCCCACGCCCCAGTGAGTCGATCGGTCAGACCCTAGGGCTAGGGCAGGATGGGACCGGATGGAATACCCAACCACTCACACGGGCACCAAGGTCGACATCCTGCATGGCGTCCAGGTGCCCGATCCCTACCGCTGGCTTGAGGATCCCGGCGCCGAGGAGGTCGCCGACTGGGTCGACCGGCAGGCCAGGTTCACGCGCACCTACCTGGACTCACTAGGTAACCGCGACGCGATTCGCCAGCAGTTGACCGCGATCTGGGACCATCCCAAACACGGGGTCCCCTGGCACCGGGGACCCCGGTGGTTTGCCTTCCGCAACAGCGGCCTGCAGCAACAATCGGTGCTGTGGACCATGGACGCGCCGGGGGAGGTCGGACGGGTCCTGCTGGACCCGACCGAGCTCAGCGCCGACGGCACGGTGTCGTTGTCGCAGGTCTCGGTCAGCGACGACGGGGCACTGCTGGCCTACGGCACCAGCGACGGCGGGTCGGATTGGATCACCTGGTCCGTCCGTGACATCGCCAGCGGTGTTGATCACGACGACCGGGTGCGGTGGGCCAAGTTCGCAGGCGCCGCCTGGGCGCCAGACTCCAGTGGGTTCTTCTACGGCGCCTACGACCCTCCGCCCCCAGGAGAGGAGTTGGCCGCCACCACGACCAACCATCAATTGCGCTTCCACCGACTGGGCCAGGTGGGCCCTGACACGCTGGTCTATGCCCGACCGGATCAGCCCGACTGGGGCTTCAGTCCCATCATCACCCAGGACGGCCGCTGGTTGGTGGTACAGATCTGGCAGGGCACCCAGCCGCGCAACCGTGTCTACCTGGCCAGGATCGGCCAGGATCCGACCGCTGTAACGGTCCAGCCCTGGCTGGACGACTGTGACGCCGAGTACGGTTTCGTCGGCAACGACGGCGACACCATGTTCGTGCAGACCGACCTGGACGCGGCCAACGGCAGGCTGCTGGCCATCTCTGCCACCGATCCGCGCCAGCGTCGAGAGGTGATCGCTGAATCACCCAACCCGTTGTTGGCGGTGCGCCACATCGGCGGACGGTTCGTCGTGGTGGAGATGGTCGACGCGGTCCACCGACTGTCGGTCAGAGAGTCCGACGGCACCGAGGTCAGCGCGATTGCGGTGCCCGACCTGGCCAGCGTCGGTGAAATCACCGGACGCCATGACGATGAGGAGGCCCACCTGTCGCTGTCCTCCTTCACCGCCTCCTCGGGGATCCACCGCCTTGCTGTGCGGCCACCGTTAGGCGTCCCACCGACGCTGACGCAGGTGAGGCCACCCGCCGTGCAGGCCGACGACATGGTCACCAGGCAGGTCTTCGTGGGCTCGACCGGCGGAGCGATGGTGCCACTTTTCCTCATCCATCGTCGTGATGCGGTTCCCGACCGCACCAACCGGACCATCCTGTACGGCTACGGCGGCTTCAACATCCCGCTCTCCCCTGAGTTTCGCCTGTGGTGGATCACCTGGTTGGTGCGCGGCGGAACGGTCGCGGTCGGTTGCTATCGCGGCGGCGGCGAGTATGGCCGCGGATGGCACGATGACGGTCGACTGGACAAGAAGCCCCATACATTCGATGACGCCCTGGCGTGTGCGCGGTGGCTTGACACCAATGACTGGGCCAGCCCCGCCAACATCGCCATCACGGGCGGGTCAAACGGCGGTCTGACAGCGGCCGCCACGATGCTTCGGGCCCCGCACGCCTTCGGCGCATGCGTCCCCGAGGTGGGGGTGCTGGACCTGCTGCGCTTCAACCGCTTCACCATCGGCTGGGCATGGACCAGCGATTACGGTGATCCGGAGGATCCGGGTGACTTCCCCCTCATCCATTCGATGTCGCCCTATCACACGGCACTGGACACCCCGGGGAGCTATCCGGCCACGCTGATCGTGACCGCTGATCGCGATGATCGGGTGGTCCCGGCTCACTCGCTGAAGTTCACCGCGGCCTTGTAGGCGGCCCAGCAGGGCCAGGCGCCTATCCTGGCCCGTATCGACACGCGCGCGGGACATGGTGCCGGCACGCCGACCTCCAAGCTGATCGAGGCCCGCGCCGACGTGATCGCGTTTCTTGAGCAGATACTGCCCGGCGCCGAGCTGACCGACAGGATCCCCTGACATGGCCCGTATGACTGCACGTGAACGACGCGACCAGTTGGTGGGGGTGGCCAAGGCGGTGTTCGCCGAGTTGGGCTACGACGGCGCCAGTGTGGAGGAGATAGCCGCCAGAGCGGGGGTGTCAAAGCCAGTGGTGTATGAGCACTTCGGAGGCAAGGAAGGCGTCTATGCGGTCGTGGTCGACCGCGAGTCGACCCGCCTGCTGGACAAGATCACTTCCTACATCCACGACGAGGCCGGCGGACGACAGATGGTCAACGCCTCGGCCCTGGCGTTCCTGCATTACATCGAGGAGGACCCGGAGGGCTTCAGGGTGCTAACCAGGGACTCACCTGCCGCGGTCACCACGCCGGGCATCGCCGGATTGCTGTCTGATGTTGCTGACAAGGCGACCGGTGTGCTTGCCGACTTCTTCAGCCGTTCGGGCCTTGACCCCGACACCGCCCCGCTGTACGCCGGGGCGCTGGTCGGCATGGTGGCCTACGTCGGATCCTGGTGGGCGACCCAGCGCACTCCGGATGCCGACGCCGTGGCGGCCCACATCACGGCGCTGGCCTACTTCGGTCTGAAGGACCTGCCCGCAAACCCGGTGCAGACCATGGAGGTCCCCAGGCGCGCCGACCCGTGAGACCGGCCAGACCTAGGGTGTACATGTTGTGATCGATGGAGACGTAGTCGTGCTCATAGATCATCGCCTCGTCGGGCGCGTCAAGGTCGTCCAATTCATCACCTAGCAGGCAGTAGCGCTGGTCCTCGGTCAGCCAACCCTGGTGGGTGTAGGCCGCGTCGGGATAGGTGAAGCTGGCCAGCAAGGTCGACGTAGGCGCCGGTGACACGCACCCCGGCAACGCTGGGGGAGTTGTAGCCGATTGCCCCGGCACCGGTCGCTGGACCGCCATCCATCAGGTAGCAGCCGGCGAAGACCGATGCCAAGGGGATGCGGATGTCGACCATGTGCTGGCCGCTACGGCATTGGTCCTGCACCACCAGGCCGGCGTTGCTGCCGACCAGGTAGGCGAAGCCCGACTCCACCGTCGCAGGACCACAGGTCGGCGGCCAGTCCATCGACGCACGGTGAGGGGCCGACCCGCTCACTGGGTGTCAACTTGGACTGCGCGAACAGCGATTTGGCCTTGTGGTCGCCGGCCCGTAACTCCTCCACCATCCAAGTGGGAGTGGCCGCAGCCAACCCCAGGGCGGCGATGATGAGCAGGAGAATGGTTGCCTGACAGCTGTTTCATACGCCTGGGTTCGACGGCGGGTGGTCGAACTCCTGCTACTGGTCCGGGGTTATGAGACCAGAACCTCTTCGCGGGCCTCGGCGGCGGCCTGGCGGCGTGCGCGCTTCTCCTCGAACTTGGTGGCCATCGCGTCCAGACCGTCCATGAATCCGGCCAGTTCCTCCCGCCGCTTTTCGGCGCTGGCGTCAAGGCCCTCCATCTGGAAGATGCCCCACTTGCGCAGGATGGGCCAGATCACGTCGTCGTGGTGGACGCGCAGGTCATAGATGCCGGCGGTGGCGATCTGGATGGCCATCCGGTTGAAGTCGGGCATCCCCTGGCCGGGCATCTGGAATCCGATGACCTCGTCGGCCACAGCTTCAACCATGGCGTTGGGGTCCAGGTGCTTGGCCTGCTCCATCATGTCGCGGTAGAAGATCATGTGGAGGTTCTCATCGGCCGAGATCCGGGCCATGATCCGATCAGCGACCGGGTCGCCTGAGTAGCGGCCGGTGTTGCGGTGACTGATCCGGGTGGCCAGCTCCTGGAAGGACACGTACGCCATGCCTCGCAGGGCGTTCTTGCCCTCGCGGTCATAGCCTTCCTGCATCACGGCCATGCGGCCGTCCTCAAGCCGTGCGGGGTCTTCGTTGCGGGTCAGCACCAGGTAGTCGCGTAGGACGATTGAGTGGCGTCCCTCCTCGGCGGTCCAGCGGTGCACCCAGGTCGTCCACGCCGAGTCCTTCTTGCCGAACATGTGATAGATCTCGCGGTGATATGACGGCAGGTTGTCTTCGGTCATCAGGTTGACGAAGAACGCGGTACGGGCCACGCCTGACAGCGACGGCTGGTCGGGGGTCCATGGTTCGGACTCAAAGTCCCGACCGTCGCCGTAGGGCACGTAGTCGTGCGGGTACCAGGTTTCGGTGGTGTTCAGGTGGCGTTCGAGGAACTCTTCGGCCTTTGGTTCCAGCTCGATCAACAGGTCTGCGTCGGAGAGTCGTTGGGCCATGATGGGATGTCCTTGTCGGCGTTCTGTCGCGTTTGGGCTGACTACTTACGGATGCGTAGGTTACGGTACCGTAAGTTACAGGTCGGTAAACCTGTTGTCACTATCCCGGTCGGCCGAGTGCCTGGCTGGGGGCGGCCGCGGTTACCGCGTCGGCACCGGGTCGCCGTCCAGCCTGTCGGCGTAGCGGAAGTCTTCAAAGACCTCTTTGACATGCTTCAGGAGGTGGAGGCAGGCCTCGCGGCCACGGTAGGGGTGAACACGGCGGGCGAGCGGAACTCCACATCGGGGTGCAACAGTTCGGTGAGGGCCGCCCAGTCTTCGCTCTGGACAGCGGCTTGAAACGGGTGGATGGTCTGGGTGTCGGCGCTCATTGGACGAGCCTAATGCAGCAGTCCAGGGGGTAGGTTGCCGCCATGGCCAAGACCCTGTTCAGCAAGATTATCGACGGCGAACTGTCCGGGCGCTTTGTGTGGGAGGACGAGGTGTGCGTGGCGTTTCTCACGATCAACCCGTTGACGCCGGGCCACACGCTGGTGGTGCCGCGCCAGGAAGTCGATCACTGGCTGGATGCGCCGGCGGACTTGCGTGAACACCTGTTTGAGGTGGCGCACACGATCTCGACGGCCATTCAACAGGTGTGGCAGCCTGAGAAGGTCGGGTTGATGATCGCCGGAGTTGAGGTGGACCACCTTCATCTGCACCTGGCCGCCATCAACCACCTGGCGGACCTGGACTTCTCTCGTGCGGACCCCGATCCCGGGGACGAGGCGCTGGATCAGGCGGCGGATCGGTTGCGTCAGGCGCTGCGGGAGATGGGTGGGGCGGGGGTGTCGGACCGAGGCTAAGTGGAGGTTGAAATATACCCTAGGGGGGTATAAGTTGGGGTCTATGGCACACCAGACTGAAACCATCGTCGTTCCCGAGATCCACTGCGATCACTGCAAGAACTCCATTGAGGGGGCGCTACGTCCGTTGACGGGTGTCGATTCGGCTGTGGTGGATGTGGAATCGACCAACGTCACCGTTGAGTTCGATGACGCCGCCGTCAGCCGTACCGAGCTGGTGCAGGCCATCACCGACCAGGGATATGAGGTACCGCAATGACCGCCGACACCGCCACCGCCCAGGCTGAACTCGAGTTTGATGTCGAGGGCATGACCTGCGGGTCCTGCGCGGCGCGGGTTCAGCGGATCCTGGGTCAACAGGACGGCGTGACCGACGCACGGGTGAACTACGCCACAGGCATGGCCCACGTCAGCCTGACCGATCCCGATTCGGTGTCGGCCGAGGCGCTGACCGCTGCGGTGGACAAGATCGGCTATGCCCTGGTACCTCACCGACGGGCCGAGGAACGCCGCGCCTCCCAGGAGTCCCACGAGCGTGGTTGGCGCAGGCGGCTGATCATCGGGGCGCCGATCGCCCTGGTGTTCGGGCTGTTCATGCTGATCGGCATGCCGATGTGGTTCGAGCAGTGGGCTGCCCCGCTGTTGGCCACCGTCGCCGTGTTCGGACTGGGTTGGCCCTTCCTTGTGGAGGCTGCCCGGCGGGCCCGCGCACTGAGCACCAACATGGACACCCTGATCGCGCTAGGCACCCTGTCGGCCTGGGCGTACTCAACGGTTCAGTGGGCCATCGGTGGCATGCCCCGGTACTGGGATGCCCCGGTGTTCATCGTGGTCTTCCTGGTGGCCGGTCGCTATGCGGAGGCGCGGGCAAAGTCGCGTGCCGGGCAGGCTCTTCAGTCTCTGCTCGAACTTGGGGCCAAGGAAGCGCGCCTGATCGGTGAGGATGGAACCGAACGGATGGTCGACGTGTCCACCCTCGAGGTCGGGATGCACGTCCGGGTCCGGCCTGGGGAGACCATCCCGGTTGACGGAACCGTGGTCGACGGGGCGTCGGCGGTTGACGAGTCGATGCTGACCGGCGAGAGCGTGCCGGTGGAAAAGTCGGTCGGCTCCGACGTCACCGGTGCCACGACCAATGCCGGTGGAGCCCTGACCGTGGAGGTCCAGGCCGTCGGATCGCGCACCACGCTGGCTCAGATCGCAGCACTGGTTGAACGGGCACAGGACAGCAAGGGCGAGGCCCAACGGATTGCCGACCGCGTGTCGGCGGTGTTTGTCCCCGTGGTGATTCTTGTCAGCCTGTCGACCTTGGCCGTGTGGCTGCTGGTGACTGGTGACGTCCCCTCGGCCATCACCGCGGCGGTCAGCGTCATGATCATCGCGTGCCCCTGTGCATTGGGCTTGGCCACACCGGTGGCGATGATGGTCGGTACCGGACGGGCGGCTCAACTTGGCATCGTGGTCAAGGGCATCGAGGCGCTGGAGCAGACCCGCAAGGTCGGGGTGGTCGTGTTCGACAAGACCGGAACCCTGACAAAGGGCCAGATGGCGGTGACCGCGGTTGAGTCCGATGACCCCGACACGCTGCTGAGCGTGGCCCGGCTGGTCGAGGCGGACTCCGAGCATCCCATCGGACGAGCCATCGTCGAGGGTGCACAGGAGCGGATCGGTGGGGCGGTCTCGTGGCCGCCCGCCGATGCGGTCCCGACGGACTTCCAGGCCGTGTCGGGTCACGGGGTCACCGCGACGATCGAGGGGACTCAGGTCTGGGTGGGCACCCGCAAGTTGATGGCCGAGGCGGGCCAGATCTTGGCAGAGCGGTTCGACGACGACGCCGAAGGCCTTGAGTCACAGGGGTCCACGGCGGTCTTCGGTGCCTGGGACGGTGAGGTGCAAGGCGTGATCGCGGTGGCGGACACGTTGAAGGATGACGCGGCCAGCGTGGTCGCCGCGTTGAAGGAGCAGGGCGTCGAGGTGGCCCTCATCACCGGTGACAACCATCGGACCGCGCAGGCTGTGGCTGCTCAGGTCGGGATCGAGCGGGTCATGGCCGAGGTGTTGCCGCGGGACAAGCAGGCCGAGATCGAGCGACTGCAGGGCGAGGGGTTCACCGTCGCCATGGTGGGCGATGGAGTGAACGATGCACCCGCGCTGACCCAGGCCGATCTGGGCATCGCGATGGGGACGGGGACCGATGTCGCCATCCAGGCGTCGGATCTGACCCTGATCCGGGGCGATCTGGCCAGTGTTCCGACCGCCATGCGGTTGGCCCGCGCGACGGAGAAGACCATCCGCCAGAACCTTGCATGGGCGTTCGGCTACAACACGCTGGCGATTCCCGTGGCAGCCTTGGGGCTGTTGAATCCGGCGATTGCAGGCGGTGCGATGGCCTTCTCGTCGGTGTCAGTCGTGCTGAACAGCCTGCGACTGCGACGATTCTCGGCCTCAGAGGCCTGACGGAGGTTGGATGTCATGACGGACGGCACGACCACGGCGGTATCGGACGGGCGCCGGACCTCCTACCACGATGAGCCTGGGTACGTGGTGAGTGATGACAAGGACGCGCTGCTCAAACGCTTGAAGCGCATCGAGGGGCAGGTCCGCGGGGTCCATCGCATGGTGGATGAGGGGACCTATTGCATCGACGTGCTGACCCAGGTGACCGCGGTCAAACGGGCCTTGGAGAAGGTCAGTCTGTTGTTGGTCGAGGATCATCTGCGCTCCTGTGTCATGGATGCCGCCCGGGCCGGGGACGAGGAGGATGCCGAAGCCCATCTGGCCGAGGTCACCAACGCAATCGGACGCCTTCTCAAGTCCTGACCACCGGGTCCGGGGTCTGCTCGGCCGGCCTCTCCGGGATCTCGGCCCTCGGTCCCTCGGCCCCTCGGCCCCTCGGCCCCTCGGCCCCGATCAATCCTCAGATCTGAGGGTTCGGCTGGGTATTCCCCCTCAGTTCTCAGATCTGAGGGTTCGAGGGGTCGGTGCAGGCCTCAACCGAATTCCCAGATCTGAGTGATAGGCCGGACTATCGGGTCGATTGCCCAGATCTGAGGGTTTGATGGCCAGCCGGGACAGTTGTCCACAACCCGAGAGAACGATCAACGTCGCGGCGGCGGTGATTTGCCACCATCAGCCATATGGATTCACATGTGCATGGAGCAACTACCACGCAGAGGCTGCGAGACGCCGGGCTCGGGCCAGACGCCATCGCCGGCAAGGTACGTCGCGGGGAGCTGATACGTGTGCAGCGCCGTTTGTACCGGCACCAGGCTGCCTCGACCGGAGCCGAGCAGACCGCTGCGATAGGAATTCTCGCTATGAAGGGCCAGGCTGTCGTGACTGGCGGCACTGCATTGCGGTGGAACAACCTTTCTGCCCGCCAGGGGCCTGTCGACCTTGTCGTTCCTGAAGGTGTGGCGATCGTGCCTGTCCGCGGGGTGAGATATCGACGATCCAGTCACCTGGCAGGGATGTCCGTCGGCCTTCAACAGGGATTGGCGACGGCCCCGCTGGCGTGGGCGCTGGGCGACTATGGACGTGATACCTCGGATGCCGAGCTCGCTCGGGTGGTGGCGCAGGCAGTGGGGGCGAGGTTGACAGCACTAAGAACGGTCGAGGAGTACTTCTCGGTCCGACACCGGTTCTCAGGCAGCGCACGCTTGCGTCGTGTACTGGCTCAGCTGCATAGCGACCTGCCGTTCTCGGCGACCGAGGCGAAGGGTGTACGGCTGCTACGCGAGGCGGGGTTACCCGTTCGGATGCAGTATCCGATTGTCCACGAAGGCAAGACGGTGCGTCTGGCCGATGGTGCCCTGCCGCACCTGCGATTGGACCTCGAGTTGGATGGCCCCCACCACTGGCTGCCAGATCAAGCGGCAATCGACCGGCGGATCGACCGCACTCTTCGAGGCATCGACTGGCAGGTTGAACGCTTCCCGGTCTATGACGTCGATGACAACCCGACCAGGTTCGTCAAGGATGTGCTTGCGGTCGTCGCTCGATTGGAGCAAGTCCCTCGAGCAGCCTGAACAAACCCTCAGATCTGAGGGATCAGACGGGTTTGCCGTAGCAAGGCTCAGATCTGAGGGTCTGAGGGGGGCCGGTAAAGGCTCAGATCTGAGGGATTAGCCCGGTTTTGCCGAGGAAGGCTCAGATCTGAGGGCTGGGAGGGGCCAGTCCAGGGGTCAGGGGGCTGGGAGGACGATCAGCTTTTCCGCCGTCATCTCATCCAGGGTGTGGGGGATGCCTCCAAGACCCAGCCCCGACACCCCACGGCCGCCGAAGGGCATCCAGTCGACCCTGAACGCCGTGTGGTCATTGACCATGACGGCCTGGGCGTCGATGCGCTGCGCGGCGTACATCGCCCGGTTCACGTCCGGCGTGCAGATCGAGGCCTGGAAGCTGAACGGCACTTCGTTGGCGGCCGCGATCCCCTCGTCAAGGTCCGTCACGCCAACCACGTTCATGACCGGGCCGAAGATCTCCTGCGCCCGCGCCCTGACGTCCGGTGGCGTCCCCACCAGCAACGTGGGGGTGTAGCACTGGTGCTGCATCGCCTCGCCGCCGCACACCAGTTCCGCGCCGGCGTCAACGGCCTCGGTGACCCAGTCCCCGACGCGATCGGCTTCCGACTGGGCGATGAGCGGGCCGACCTCGGTCGCCGGATCCGCCGGGTCGCCGGTAACGAGTGCCCGGATTGCTACCTTGAGCCTGGCGACCAGGTCATCCAGGATCGACCCGACGGCGAACACCCGCTGCACCGAGACGCAGACCTGACCGGCATGGTAGTACCCGCCCTTGACGATCTTTGGTACCAGGGCGTCCAGATCGGCGCCCTGGTCAACGATCAACGGCGCCGCTCCGCCGTGCTCCATGGCGCAGCGCACCCCGTCGGCAACCCGGCGACGCAGGCCCCAGCCGACCTCGCCCGAGCCGATGAAGCTGAAGAACGAGATGCGTGGATCGGTGACCAGGTCCTCGGCGACCCGACCGGGCATCGGCAGGGCCACGGCCCACTCCTGTGGCAACCCAGCCTGATGGAGCAGGTCAACCACCGCGTGGCAGGACAGGGGCGTGGCGCTGGCCGGTTTGACGGTCACCGGGCACCCGGCGGCCACGGCCGGTGCGACCTGGTGGACGATCAGGTTGAACGGGTGGTTGAACGCGCTGACGGCGGCGACCAGGCCCCGTGGCTCCCGGGTGGTGAAGGCCAGCCGCCCCGCGGCTGCGGCGGTACCCCGCATGGGTATCTCGTGGCCTCGCAGGCGGACTCCCTCCTCGGCCGCGAGTTCGAGACCGTTGATGCCACGAGCTACCTCCGCCCGGGCATCGGTCAGCGGCTTGCCACCCTCACCTGCGATCTGGAGCGCAAGATCCTCGGCCTGATCTGCCGCCAAGCCCGCTGCCCGTTTGAGAATCGCCGCACGCTCATGGTGGGGCAACCAGCGTGACCGGTCGCCAAACAGCTCGTGCTGGGATGACAACACGTTCTGGATGACTTCCGAATCGGCCTGCTCCACCTCCGCGATGACCTCGCCGGAGTAGGGCGACCGAACCTCACGGAAATCGCCGGTTGATCCTGCCTTCAGTGCCACCTTGACCATGGGACGTTCTAACACCTTTCCCACCTCGAGTCTCAGATTTCGTTCTCCCACGTGGGGAATGCAACTTGGGACCTGACGGGATTGAACCCCTGTCAGGTCCACCAGTCGGGTGTTCAGTGGGCGGTCAGTTGCCCCAGGCGCTTGGTCAGCTTCATGTTCTCGCTGTAGTCGATCGGAACGACGATCACCGAGGGACGGTCGGTGATGGCGAACGCCTCCTTCAGCGCCGGGCGCAACTCGTCGGCAGATCCGATACGCACCGAATGGGCGCCAAATCCCTTGGCGACGGCGACCAGATCGTTGTGCTTCATCGTGACGTTCGACGTCCTGCCGAACTGCGCTTCCTGTTTCCAGGCGATCAAACCGTAGGAGGAGTCGTCCCACACCACGTAGGTCGGGGCGATGCCGTACTGGAACGCGGTGTCCAGCTCCTGGATGTTCATCATGAACCCGCCGTCGCCCATCAGACCGACCACGCGCTTGTCGGGATGAACCAGTTTGGCCCCGATCGCACCCGGAAGGGCGATCCCCATCGAGCAGAACCCGTTGGAGATGATGCAGGTGTTCGGCTCGTACGTGGCGTAGTGACGGGCCGTCCACATCTTGTGGGCGCCGACGTCAGAGATCAGCACGTCGTCGTCGGCCAGTTCCGCCCGGATGTCATGCAGAGCGCGTTGTGGCTTGACGGGGAACCCGTCATCCATGGCGAACTCCTCGAGAATCTCAAACTCCAGGGTGCGCCGCATCACCTCCAACCGCTCCCAACCCTTGTTGCGGCATCCCTCGACCAATCCCTCATTGATCTGCCACAGGGCATTGGCCAGGTCGCCGACGACCTCGACGGTCGGACGGTAGGCGCTGTCCACCTCGGCGGGATGAAAGTCGATGTGGATGATGTTCTTCGGTTCCGCGCCGTCGGCCACGACGTTCCACCGGTCCGGGTGCCACTCGGTGAAGTCATAGCCCACGCAGATGACGCAGTCGGCGTCCTCGAACGCATCGATCACATGATCCCGCGCACCCAGACCCGCAGCGAACAGGGATCGTGGATGGCGGTCGCTGACGGCCCCCTTGGCCATGAAGGTGGAGGTGACGTACATGCCGGTCTCGTCGATCAGGCGGTTCAGCTGTTTGGTGACCCGGGTGCGGACGCAGCCGTTACCGGCCAGCACCAGGGGACGCTCGGAGGCGGCGATCAGCTCGATGGCGCGCTCCACGGCCTTGGTCTCCGCTGCCGGGCGCCGGACCTTCATCCCTGGCACGATCGGCTGGTCGTCGATGTCGTGCTGCATCACGTCTTCGGGCAGCTCGATGTGGGTTGCTCCCGGATATTCGGCCCGGGCAAGTTTGAAGGCCTTGCGGGTGACCTCGGTGAGGTTGCGTGCATCCCAGACCGTGGCTCCCCACTTGGTCACCGGTTCGAACATCGCCGGTACGTCCATCGCCTGATGTGAGTCCTTGTGCAGACGGGTGGTGGCCCCCTGCCCGGTGATCACGACCACAGGCGAGTTGTCCATGTCGGCGTTCGCCACGCCCGTGATCAGGTTGGTCGCCCCCGGGCCCAATGTCCCCAGGCACACACCCGGTTCGCCGGTCATCCGGCCGTAGAGGTCGGCCATGAAGGCTGCGCCCTGTTCGTGACGGCAGATGATGAACTCGATATCGGAGTCCAGCAGGGAGATCATCACATCGGCGTTCTCCTCTCCCGGTACGCCGAAGATGTAGCGGACTCCCTCCGCTTCAAGACACCGCAGGAACAAATCGCTGGCCTTCACTGGTCCACCTCTCGCCGCCGACTCACCAATAGTCACCGGAGTTTCAACCCCGGCGTGCCGCTGGTCAACGGCCGATGTGTGTATGGACCGACAGGTGCCTTCCGAGGCGGGGCCGTCGCCGCGAATCTAGGCGGGGGCGACCTCAACGGGCACACCGTTCAGGATCGCGTTGCCGCTGAGGGGGTCCACGTCCGGGCCGGTCAAGATGTTGGGGTTGGTACCGGCGTGTGCGGCGGCCACCTCCATCTGGGTGCCGTCCTGTCCGTGACCCCAGCCGTGCGGCAAGCTGACGGTGCCCGGGCTGACCTTCTGTGTCACCTCGACCTCGGCGGTCACAGAGCCCGTGGCCGATCCGACCGTGGCCCGGCCCCCGTCGGTGACACCCGCAGCGAGCGCGTCATCGGGGTGGATCTGCAAGGTTGAGCGGTTGGTCCCGCCCACCAGCGAGGGCAGGTTGTGCCCCCAGGAGTTGTTGGACCGCAGATGTCGCCGGCCAACCAGCAGCAGGCCCTCGGCGGCGTCGGCCATGAAGGCTTCCAACCGGGGCAGATCGGCCAGAATGGGTGCCGGGGCCACCTCAACCATTCCACTGGTGGTCAACAGCACCTCCGGCAGCCGGGGTTGCAACTCACCAAGGTCCACGCCATGTGGCGCCTCACGCACCTTCGTCAGAGTCAAGCCGTCCGGGTCCGCCCCGAACCCGTCGCCGTGCCGTCCGATGCGAATCAGGAAGTCCACGAAGCGCTCGGGACCCCGCAGATCACCCAACTGCTCAAGCACCCACGCCGGATCCTTTCCCGCGATCGGGGAGCCGGCTGCGCTCACCTCGCGCTGGATGGCCGCTGACAGCAGGAATGTGTCCACCGCCTGGGGATCGGCATCAGGTCCAAGACCCTGTATCAGCCCGGCCAGACGAGCCAGGATCTCCCACTCGTGCGGTGCGTCGGTGTCAAAGACCGGATCAGACCAGTTGGCGACGTTGCGGATGGCCAACTGCATGAAGGCGATGTCGTAGTGGTCACGCTCAAGCACCGAGGGGACGGGCAGAATGACGTCAGCGTGGCGGGTCGTCTCGTTCAGGTAGCAGTCGACGGCGATCATCACGTCCAGACCGGCCATGCCCTGTTGCACGGTCTCGGAGTTGGGGACCGACAGGGCGGGGTTGCCAGCGATTGTGATCAGCCCGCGAATTCCTCCCTGGGTCAGTTCCTCGGCGAAGGCCGCCGAGGGGAATTCGCTGAAGGTCTCGGGCAGACCGCGCACCGAGGTGTGGTAGCGGCCGAACTCGACGTCGCGGGCGCGGGCGGTGGATGAGGAGTTGGTCTGGCCCGCCGCCGCGGTGGTGAACATCGCGCCACCGGGACGGTCCAGGTTGCCGGTCAACACGTTGATGACGTCGACCAGCCACGACCCGACCGTCCCGAACGCCACCGTGGAGGTGCCCATCCGGCCATACACCGCAGCCGTGGGAGCCTGCGCCAATTCCTGTGCAATCTGGCGGGTCACGGCGGCCGGCACGCGTGTCGCGGCCTCGACAGCCTCGGGTGTGAACGGGGCCAGCGCGGCCGGTAACGCCTCCACGCCGCGGACATGGGGGAGGTCGGGGGTTGCCCATCCCTCATCCATCAGGGTGTGGGCGATGGCGGCCAGCCATAACGCATCGGTACCCGGCCGGATGGCGATGTGCTGGTCGGCGGCCTTGGCGGTGCGGCTGACGCGCGGGTCCACCACGACCAGCCGGCCACCCCGGGCCCGTAAAGCCCGCAGGCGGCCGGGTATGTCGGGGGCGGTCATCAGCGACCCGTTGGAGGTCAGCGGATCGGCGCCCAGGATCAGCAGGTAGTCGGTGCGGTCGATGTCGGGGATGGGGATGCTCAGCTTGTGCCCGAACATGTAGGCGGCGCTGACATGCTTGGGCTGCTGGTCGACGGTAGAGGCGGTAAAGATGTTGGGTGAGCCCAGGGACTTGGCAAGGGCCGGGACATGGATCGCCCCGGCCAGGTTGTGGACGTTGGGGTTTCCCAGGTACATGGCGATCGCCTCGCGCCCGTGTTCGGCGATGACGGGCATCAGGCGGTCCTGCACCGCCTGCCAGGCCTGGTCCCAGGTCACCGGTAGGCCGTCGACCAATGGTGTGCGCAACCGGTCGGGATCCTCGTGCAGTTCGGCGATGGACAGACCCTTGGGGCAGGCAAAGCCCCGGCTGAACACATCGTCATCGTCGCCTCGCACCTTCAGGACCTGACGGGTAGCAGGGTCGACCTCGATGGCCAGCCCACAGGTGGCCTCACACAGGGGGCAGGTGTGGAAGTGGGTCTGGGTGCTCACGTGGGAACCTCCTGGCGACTCGGGTGGGGGCGTAGGCTGACATGACTCGGGTCAGTTGGAAAGTACCCGCCAGGTAATGGAGTCAGGAAAATGACCGAGCAGTACGCCAGCGGTGCCCTCGCCATGCATGCCCTGAAAGCGGCGGGGATTGAGCACTTGTTCACCCTGTCCGGCGGCCACATCTTCCCGCTGTACGACGGCTGTCGTCAGACCGGGGTCACGCTGTGGGACTTCCGTCATGAGCAGTCCGCGACGTTCGCCGCGGAGGGGTTGGCCAAGCTGACTCGTCGCCCGCAAGTGGCTGCGCTCACGGCTGGGCCCGGCGTGACCAACGGCATCAGCGCGGTCGCCAGTGCGCGTTTCGGCGGCTCGCCCATACTGGTCATCGGGGGGCGAGCGCCGGCCTCCACGTGGGGGACCGGCAGTCTGCAGGAGATCGACCACGTCAGCTTCATGGGACCGCTGACCAAGCACGCGACAACCGTGATGACCCCTGATGAGGTCGCACCGGTGGTGGCCGAAGCCCTGCGTATCGCCGGGTCGTCCCACCGGGGTCCGACGTTCGTCGACATCCCGATGGACGTGGTCTTCAGCCCGGCGGCGACCAGCACCTTGCCCACGGTGACGGGACCTGACCGCCACGACCACGACCCCGATCAGGTGGCCGACATCGCGCGCCGGCTAGCCGCCGCCACAGCGCCCGTGCTGATCGGGGGCACCGACGTGTGGCTTGACGGCGCCGTGGAGGAGTTCCGCGATCTGGCACAGGCCACCGGGGCCGCCGTGATCCAAAACGGCATGGGTCGGGGATGCCTGCCCGCTGACCACCCCCAGGTGCTCAGTCGAGCCCGGGGCGCGGCGTTCAACGGTGCTGACCTGGTCGTGGTTATCGGCACACCGCTTGACTTCCGGCTTGGTTTTGGCCGTTTTGGAGATGCCGACGTGGTCCACATCGCCGACCATCCTGATCAGATCTCGACCCATGCCAACCCTGTGGCCACCGCCGCCGGGACACTGGGTCCCCTGCTGGCGGCCCTGACCCAGCAGGCCGGCGGGCCCACGGGAGACCTGGCAGCGGGCCGTCGTGATCGTCTGGCCAAACTGCGTGCCAGCGAGGAGGCCAAGCAGGCCGAAGACGCACAACTGCTGAATGCGGAGGGTGACCGTATCCATCCTGCGCGGGTGTATGGAGCGCTGGATGAGGTGTTGGACCGCGACGCCGTCGTCATCGGGGATGGCGGTGACTTCGTCAGCTACGCCGGTCGCTACGTGAAGAGCTACCTGCCCGGGCACTGGCTTGACCCTGGCCCCTATGGCTGCCTGGGTACCGGGATGGGGTACTCCGCTGCCGCCCGGATCGCCCATCCCGATGCCCAGGTCGTGTTGATGTTGGGTGACGGTGCGGCCGGGTTCAGCCTGATGGACGTCGAATCGCTGGTCCGCCAGAACCTGCCCGTGGTGATGGTGTGTGGCAACAACGGAATCTGGGCGTTGGAGAAGTACCCGATGCAGCAGATGTATGGCGGCTGGGATGTCGCGGCCGACCTGCAGCCCGAACTGCGCTACGACCAGGTCGTGCAGGCCATGAACGGCGCTGGTGAGGTCGTCACCCAGGCCAGCGACATCGCCAAGGCCATCACCCGGGGGTTCGAGGCGGGTGTGCCCTACATGGTCAATGTGATGACCGATCCCGGTGTGGCCTATCCACGCTCAACCGCGTTGGTTTGAGCTCCGTTGATCACCCGACCCGACGGCGCGGTGCGGATCGCCGGTGGCCAGGGCTTCTACGGCGACACGCCTGCCGCGATCGCGGACCTGCTGACCGAGCAGCCCGACTACATCTGCCTTGAGGCTCTGGCCGAGTTGACCCTGGCGATCCTTGCCAAGGACCGCCGGCGTGACGAGACGCTCGGCTACACCCGCGACCTGCCGCTGTACCTGATGGCCACCCTGCCGTCGGTGCTGGCGGGCCGGGAGAGTGGCAGGCGTACCCGGGTGATCACCAACGCTGGCGGGATCAACCCTCTGGGGGCGTTGAAGATGGTGCGTGACGCCGCCCAGAAGTTCGGGTTGGGAGGGTTCACAGTCGCGGTGGTGTTGGGCGATGATCTGCGAGGGCAGCCAAGGCTGGTGCCCGCCTCGTTCCCGGCGGTGGAGGACCTGCAGTTCGCCAATGCCTATCTGGGCGCGGGTGGCATCGTCCAGGCTCTGCAGCGTGACGCCGATGTGGTCATCACCGGCAGGGTGGCCGACGCGGCGCTGTTCCTGGCACCGTTGATATTCGAGCATGGCTGGGAGATCGGTCCTGACGGCTTGACCCAGGCCGATATTGATCGTCTGGCCGCCGGAACGGTCGTGGGGCACCTGCTGGAGTGCTCGGGCCAGTCCACAGGGGGCAATCACGCGGGTCGATGGTGGGACGTACCTCAGCCGTGGCGGTTCGGGTTCCCTCTGGCCGACGTCACCGCAGATGGTGAGGCGATCATCTTCAAGCCGCAGGTCTCGGGCGGCCGCGTGGACTTTGACACCGTCCGCCAGCAGTTGCTGTATGAGGTGGGGGACCCCACGGCATACCTGACACCCGATGTGGTCGTGGACATGACCACCGTGGAGTTGAGCGATCTGGGTGATGACCGGGTCCGTGTGACCGGCGTCGGGGGCCATCCCGCGACCGGGATGTACAAGGCCGTCGGGGCGTCACGCGACGGGTATGCCGCCGATACCTCAATCGCGCTGGGTTGGCCAGACGCCCCGGCTAAGGCCCGGGCAGTGGCCGACATCGCCCGCAAGCGCATCGCCGAGGCGGGCATAGCGGTGCTCGACTGGCACACCGAGTTGTTCGGGGTCAACGCACTGCATGGTCCGGCGGCGCACCGCCCGGGCCAGGCCGATCCCGACCCCGCCGAGGTCGTGCTTCGCCTGGCCTGGAAAACCGCGGATGCCGACAGTTGTGCGCAGGTAGCCCGCCACATCATTCCGATGGCCCTGTCGGGACCTCCGCCCGGGTTTGCCGGTGCCGGGCGAGCCCGCCCGAAGCCCTCGGGCCTGCTGCAGATCCACACCGATCTGATCCCACGCGGCCCGGTCGATACCGGCGTGACCGTGATTGTCGAGGAGTTGTGATCATGACCGGTGATGCCACCTGTCTGGTGAACGACCTGGCCTTCGCCCGTCCCGGGGACAAGGGCAACGACTCTGATGTCACGGTCTTTGCGCGCAGTCAACCTGCGTATGACCATTTGGTCCTGGTGCTGACCGCCGACCGGGTCGCCGATCACTACGGGGATCTGGTCAGGGGCGAGGTGACGCGCTGGGAGGTTCCACGCGTGTGGGCCCTGAAGTTCCTGCTGCGCGACGCGCTTGGCGGAGGAGGTCCCGCAAGCCTGCGCGCCGACAACCTGGGCAAGGCACTGGGCGGCGCGATCCTGCGGATGGAGGTTCCGGCCCCGGGTGACCTGGTCGTGCCACAGCGACCCCCGGCTGACCCCTACGCCAGCGCGGACTGGGTCGTTGACTGAGGACCGGCGGTTATGGCGATTGAACAGGAGCAGGGATATCAACCGGGGTGACGTCACCGGGCAGTCTGCCGCGCTGGCACACCTGTGACCCCGAGTCGAAGCGCCACGTCACGGTGTCAACCTCGTAGCTCTGGATGGCCAGGCCGCTCCAGTAGACCGGGTCCAGCACGCCGATCTCGCGGCCATCGTCGAAGACCACGAACTCACTGGTGTAGGCGTCGCCCTGGCCGTCCAGGCCGGTCAGGACCAACACCATCCCGCCTCGCAGGGGGCCCGAGTCACCCACGGGAATGACACACACGATGTCCGGACCGGTCGTCGGGGCCAGTCCCGCCACGGTCTGCAGGGTTTCGGAGCAGGTCGACGCCTCGGAGCGGGACAGAGTGCACAACTGGTCCACCTGGCCCGACACCGTCAGACCGATGGCGCGTGTCAGCAGGTCTCGCGCCTGTTCCTGATCCACCGTCCGACGGACACCCGGCAGCACACAGGCCGACAGCAGCAGCGACAGCACGACCAGGGTGAGGGCCAGACGGTGGAACACGATGCGCCAGGCTACCCACGGTCGAAGCAACCCTGACCGCAGACGCGCGCGACCGCGCTAGACTGCCACTGCCAGATTTGTTCAGACCTGACCCCGGATCAAAGACCGCAAACACAGCTTGACCACCAGCACAGACGCCGCCAGTTCGGTTCGCTTGACCACCGTTCCAGGCGAGCATGCCATGGTCGGACTTCTCGGGACCCACGACGAGTTGCTCAAGCTTGTCGAGGCCGCATTCGACGTTGACATTCTGGTGAGGGGAAACGAGATCACGGTGACGGGCGAAGCCCCGCAGCCTGACCAGGTGGTCCAGGTGTTTGAGGAGCTCACGACCCTGGTCGCCGCTGGTCAGGAACTTGATGCCGGGACCGTCACCTCAACCATCCAGATGGTCCGGGGTGAAGAACACCCACATCCCGCCGAGGTGCTCAGCGACGAGGCGCTGACCCATCGTGGCCGCTCGATCCGCGCCAAGACCTTCGGGCAGAAGCAGTATCTGGATGCGATCCGGACCAACACCGTCACCTTCGGGATCGGGCCGGCGGGCACCGGCAAGACCTACCTGGCGATGGCGATGGCCGTCTTGGCGCTGAAACACAAGGACGTCACCCGGATCATCCTGACCCGCCCCGCAGTCGAGGCCGGGGAACGCCTGGGCTTCCTACCCGGCACGCTGTTCGAGAAGATCGACCCCTACCTGCGGCCGCTGTTCGACGCATTGCACGACATGATGGACGCCGAGAACCTCGGCACCCTGATGGAACGGGGGGTCATCGAGGTTGCACCCCTGGCCTACATGCGGGGTCGGACCCTCAACGACGCCTTCATCGTCCTTGACGAGGCGCAAAACACCACCCCTGAGCAGATGAAGATGTTCTTGACCCGCATCGGTTTCGGGTCCAAGGCCGTCGTAACCGGTGACGTCACCCAGGTGGACCTGCCCGGCACGTCCCGTTCGGGTCTGAAGGTCGTCCGCGAGATCCTGACCGGTATCAACGGCATCGCCTTCGCCGAACTGACCAGTCGCGATGTGGTTCGCCACTCAATCGTCCAGCAGATCGTCGCCGCCTATGAACGGTGGGACGAACCGGACGGAGAGGATCCCCGGCCGGGCAGCGCGTCATCGACGGCCGCGGATCGACGGCGCTGATGGCCGTATTCATCGCCGATGAGCAGTCCGTCGTGGAAGTCGACCTGGATCGTCTGCGGGACCTGACCGCCTACGTCATGGCCGACCGCGGGGTGCCCGATGGGATGGAGGTGTCAGTGCTGTGCATCGAACGTGATGCCATCACGGCGTTGAACCGCACCCACATGGATTCCGATGGCCCCACCGACGTGCTGGCGTTCCCCTTGGACCAACCGGGCGAGACCATGCCGGGCGACGTGGCGATCCTCGGCGACGTCGTCGTGTGCCCTGAAATTGCAGCGGCGCAGGCCAGTGAACATGGGAAGACGGCAAGTCAGGAGATCGACCTGCTGGTGGTGCATGGCCTGTTGCACCTACTGGGTCACGATCACGCCGAGGCCCAGGAGAAAGCGGTGATGTTCGACCTGACTGACACGCTGCTGGCCGGCTTCGCCCATGAGTCAGCCGGCTTCGCCCAGGGGTTGGCCGACTTCCCACAGGGGGTAGAACCACAGCTGTGAATGCCGAACTGCTTCAGGGTCTGATCGCGCTGGTCCTGATCGGAGTGACGGGCTACTTCGTGGCTGCGCGGGCTGCCCTGGACCGCATGACGATTCCGCGGGTCGCTCGTCTGGTCGAGGAGGATCGAGCCGGGGCGGTCAAGTTGGCCCGCCTGCTGGATGACACCAGTCGGACCTGGTCGGCCCTGACGTTGTTGGTGATCGCGCCCCTGGTCACCGCCGTGGCGCTGATCACCCAACTGTTCATGATCTGGTGGTCACCCGGGGTCGCAATCGCCGTGGCGGCTCTGACCACGACCGTGCTTGGCTACGTGGTGGTTGAGTTGCTACCCCGCTCGATCGCCCTGCGTCAGGTCGAGACGGTGGCGTGTCGCACGGCGGGCACCGTGGCAGCCGTGTCGATGCTGTTGCGCCCAGCCACCACCCTATTGGTGTGGCTGGGGGTCAGGGTGCTGCCCGGTGCCGAGGATGGCGCCGAGGCATTTGTGACCGAGGAGGCCATCCGGGACATGATCGATGAGGCCGAGGGCCAGTCGATCGAGCCGTCCGAGCGGGCGATGATCCACTCCATCTTCGAACTCGCCGACACACTGGTCCGCGAAATCATGGTGCCCCGCCCTGACGTCGTGATGGTGTCGGAAAGCCAACCGCTGTCCACAGTCGTCGGGGTGATCCTGGATCACGGGTACTCACGAATCCCGGTGCATCGAGGCGAGGACCGCGATGACATCGCCGGGATGCTGTATGCCAAGGACGTGCTGAAGCGCATCCACGTCCAGGGCGACGAGGAAGGGTCATGGGAAGATCTGATCCGCCCTCCCTACGTGGTGCCCGAACTGAAGAACGTCGACGGGCTGCTCCGCGAACTGCAGGCCGAGCAGGTGCACATGGCCATCGTCGTGGACGAGTACGGGGCACTGGCCGGTATCGCGACGATCGAGGATGTGTTGGAGGAGATCGTCGGCGAGATAGTCGATGAGTACGACTCCGAGGAACCGCTGGTGGAGTTGTTGGAGGAGGGTCGGTGGCGCGTCGATGCCCGCCTGTCGGTGTCGGAACTGGCAGATCTGGTGGACACGCGGCTGCCCGATGATGACTGGGACACAGTGGGCGGCCTGTTGTACGGCGTGCTGGGCCACGTTCCCCGGCCTGGTGAGAGCGTCAACGTCGATGGGTTGCGGTTGGTCGCCGAGCGGGTGCGTGGCAGACGCATCGCTGAGGTGTTGGTCGAGCGGCATGACGCCAGTGAGACAGCGGATGAGCTACCCACCGAGGTGGCCGAGGCCTACGCCGCGGACGCGCGGCAGCCGTGACGACACCAGACTTCGGGGGATTGTTGGCCCAGGCCACGACGGCGCGCCAGCGTGCCTACGCGCCCTATTCGGGGTTCCTGGTCGGCGCGGCCCTGCAGACCACCAGCGGGGAGGTCTTCCTGGGTTGCAACGTGGAGAACGCGGCCTATCCGGCCACGATCTGTGCCGAGCGGACCGCCCTGGTCAGCGCAGTCGCCAGCGGGTACCGCGAGTTCACCGCGCTGGCCGTGATCGGGTCCGGACCGGGACCGACAACGCCCTGCGGGATCTGTCGGCAGATGCTGTTTGAGTTTGCGCCCGACCTGGTGGTCATTGCTGCCGGTGCCGACGGCGCCACCTCGACCCACACTTTGGGTCGCGGCCTGCTGCCCGACGGGTTTGGTCCCGAACGCCTTGCGGCTGCTTCGGCGGAGTGGGGAACGATGGGAATTTCGGACTGATCGTCAGGCACGGGAATAGGTATGCTGAGCAGCGATGCTCGGCGACAGCGAAGAGCACCGTCCTTACGAGGATTTCGCGGTGCGACACGTGATGGGCAGTCTGGACGAGGCCGAATCGGGCACCTTCCGATCTCATCTGCTGGACTGCTCGGACTGTCGTGCGCGGGTGGGGGAACTTCGATCGATTGCCTCGGATCTGGCCGAGGTCGAACGGGACGAACGGCGGGAACGTGCTGCCCGGTTGGTCGAAACCAAAGAACGTGAAGAGGAACCCGATACCGAGTACGACGGCTACCTGAAGCAACCAGGTCGAGGGTTGAAAATCTTGCTGGGTGGTGGCGTCTTCCTCATCGTGCTGCTCAGCATCTGGAACTTCGTACTGCGAGGGCAGAACTCCAGCCTTGAGGGACGCGCCACCGCGTTGCAGGAGTCGGCTGAGGTCATCAACTTCGGCGACCCCTGGACCACAGCCAGGGTGGCACCGGGAGTGGAGGGCGTCGCCCGGATCGAAGACGGTCACCTGGCCGTGATGGTCCGGGGCACCGTCGACGGGGCGCAGTATCAGATCAGCCGCTACGACGCCGAAGGAGACCTGCTGGACGCCAGCGCGATCCACTCCGTCAACGAGCAGATCCGCTGGTTCTCAGGTCCCACACGGGCCGAGGCGGCCCGCATCGACGTCAGTCTGACCCGCGGGAACAACCAAACCATCATCTTCCGCGCACTGGCTGAGTAGGACTCAAACCCACCGCCAGCCTGTCCATCTGCCGTTCGGGTGGGCGCGGCTGGGATTGAACCAGCGACCTCTCCGGTGTGAGCGGAGCGCTCGTCCCACTGAGCTACGCGCCCGAGGACGGGGGATGCTACCTCACGAGGCGCGGTGTGTCGGCCGCAGCGGTGGCCAGGGCGCGGAGGTCTGAGATTCCCTCGGCGAACGTGTCGTACTTCCACAGCGCGCTGCCGCTGATGAACACGTTTGCCCCGGCCTTGGCTGCACCCTGGATCGTGTCCGGCCCGATCCCGCCGTCGACCTCGAGGTCGATGTCACGTCCGGATGCCTCAATCATCAATCGTGCACGGGTGATCTTTTGCTCCATCGACGACAGATAGGACTGTCCACCGAAACCGGGGTTGACCGTCATGATCAGGATCATGTCCACCAGGTCCATGACGTCCTCGACATGGACCAAAGAAGTCGCAGGTGACAGCGCGATGCCGACCTTGCCGCCCCAGTCCTTGATCTGCTGATAGGTCCGGTGCGCCATCGCCAGGGTCTCGGGATGGCAGATCACCATCTCACAACCCGCCTGCTTGATGTAGCGCTCGATCTGGTCCTCGGGTCGGTGGGCCATGATGTGGACCTCGAAGGGGACCTCACACACCGTCCGGCACGCGGCGATCACGTCGGGCCCGAAGGTGACGTTGGGTACATAATTGCCGTCCATCACGTCCCATTGGAGACGGTCCGCACCAGCCGCCTCAAGAGCCTGGCAGTCGCGGCCCAGGTTGGCGAAGTCCGCGGGAAGGGTCGAGGGGACGATCTTGACGTCGCTCACAGCCGCTCGATGATGATCGCCATACCCTGGCCACCGCCAACGCACATGGTTTCCAACCCGATGGCTTTGTCTGCGGTCTGCAGGCCGTTCAGCAGCGTGTTCATGATCCGTGCACCGGTCATGCCGAAGGGGTGACCGATCGCGATCGAGCCGCCGTTGACGTTCAACTTGTCCCACTCGATACCAAGTTCGTCAGCCGAGGGGATGACCTGGGCAGCGAACGCCTCGTTGATCTCGACCAGATCGACGTCGTCGATGGTCATTCCGGCACGGGCCAGGGCCTGCTTGGAGGCTTCGATGGGACCAAGCCCCATGATCTCGGGATTCAGCGCGGTCACACCGGTGGCAATGATGCGGGCCAGGGGTTGGATGCCCAGTTGGGCCGCTCGGGTGTCAGACATCACCACCACCGCGGCGGCTCCGTCGTTCAGGGGGCAGGCGTTGCCCGCCGTGATACGTCCGTCCGGCCGAAAGACCGGCTTCAACTCTCCCAACTTCTCAGTCGTTGTGCCTGGCCGGGGACCGTCGTCGGCGGACATCAGCGTGCCATCGGCCAGTTCCACCGGGGTGATCTCGCGATCCCAGAACCCGTTCTTCTGCGACTCAACGGCCCGCTGCTGAGACAGTGCCGCGAACTCATCCATCCGTTCACGCGATACGCCCTTGGCCAACGCGACGTTCTCGGCCGTCTGGCCCATCGGGATGTAGATGTCGGGCAGGCCGGTGGGGGCTTGCCAGCCATCGGCCCCCTCGGTCGCGGTTTGTGCGGTACGGGCTTCGGCGTCGGCGAATTTGGGATTGTGCGGACCGGCGTCAGAGGTCCCGTTGGCAAAGCGGCTGACGGTTTCAACACCCGCGGCCACAAAGACATCGCCCTCGCCGGCCTTGATGGCATGTGCCGCCATCCTCATGGTCTGCACCGAGGAGGCGCAATACCGTGTGATCGTCGTGCCGGGGACCGTGTCCCAGCCCAGCAAGGTGGCGACCACCCGGCCCATGTTGAACCCGGACTCCCCGCCAGGCAGCCCGCACCCCAACATCAGATCCTCCACGTGGGAGGGGTCCAGTTCGGGCACCTTGTCCATGGCCGAGCGGACCGCGAAGGCGGCCAGGTCATCAGGACGAAAGTCGATCAACGACCCCTTGTCGGCTCGACCTATCGGCGTGCGGGCAACGGCGACGATCACTGGCTCTGACATGATCACTCCTCATGGGCCGCTTGCGTCGGCCCGACGGTGGCATCAGATCGTTGACTGACCCCTTAGGGTAGGCCCCCGGGGCGCATCGGTGCACACCGATCCGGCGTCGCAGCAGATACTGGAGCAACATGGCCGACTTTCAATCGCTGACCAGCCTGCCGCATGTGCATGCGGCAATCGTGCGAGGGGCACTTGAGGCCGAGGGCATCACCGTGCTGCTGGATGGTGCCGATACCACCAATGCCTACGGGTTGTTCGCCGGCTCGTGGAGCGTGACCCTGCTGGTGCCTGCGGATCAACTCGCCTCGGCCAAAGCCCTGCTGGCCCAGATCGAGGCGTCTGACATCACGCCCGATCAGGCAGGGTGACAGTCGGCGTGGAGGCGCCACGCATCGGCTTCAACCGGTGGGACCTCTTGCACCCGGCGGTGGGCCGAGGTGGCCTGACCGCCTCGGTCGTGGTGCCCTTCTTCGAACGCCCCGAATCCATCGCTCAGGTACTGGCTGCGTTACGGCCCCAGTTGGAATCCCTCGACCAGGTCATCGTCGTCGATGACGGCTCTCGACCCGCTCAAGATCGGGTCGCGGTCCCGCCGGGGATGTTGGTGAAGGTGCTCCGCCGCCCCCCCGAGGGGTTTGCGCTGGCGGCCGCCCGTAACGAGGGAGCGGATACCGCCACCGGGGACGTGCTGGTGTTCCTTGACGATGACATGATCCCCGACCCCTCCTGGCTGGACTCGCATATGAAGTGGCATGCCGCCTATGACGGTCTGCTGACCGTCGGCACGCGACGGCATGTCGATCCTTCCCAGCCTGACTCTGAGGGGGAGGAACCGGTCCACGTCGCCAATTATCTGGCCTGGACCAACGATCTGACGGCGCCGGCCGACGATCTGTTTCGCATCTGCTCGGGCGGCAATCTGGGCCTGCGTCACCGGACCTTTCAGCGCTTGGGCGGATTTGACGTGACCTTCGACCGGTACGGCGTGGAAGACATCGAGTTCGGTTTCAGGGCGCTGCAACACGGTTGTGTCTTCGTCCCCGAGCCCGGGGCGTCGTGCCGGCATCTGGGCGCTCCCGGATACGAGACCCCTGACAAGCGCAGCGACAACCGTCGGCAGCGGGTGTGGGCGATGGATCTGATCGCCCACCCGTCATTTCGCCCGATCGCCACCGGCCGCATGTTCTCCCGGCCCTGGGTGAACGTCCTGATCCCGATGGATCAGCGGGACGACCCCTCGGAGATCTCCGGTTCTGTCGAAGCCGTGCTGGCCTCCTCGCTCACCGATCTTCGGGTCGTTGTCCTCACAGCGGAGGGGCATCCCGCCAGGGAGGTCGACTCCGCCTTTCGAGGCGATGCCAGGGTGAGCGTGACGGTCAGCGGGGACGGCTTCAGTGCGGGTTGGGATCCCGATGTCCCCATCCACATTGAGCTTCGCCGCGGCTATCACCCGGCACCCGAGCACCTGAACACGATCACGCAGGCGTTGTTGCGACACCATGTCGGGGTGGCCCACGTACGGATTGACCACGCGGAGGTCGCCTCGGCCTGGCTTACCCGTGCGGTGGCCCGGGCGCGCCTGTGCGGTGCCGACACTCCGCAGGATATTGCCGGGATGGTGGAGGAGTTGTTCGGTGCCCGGTGGTTGCCCCTGCCGGGAGGGTCAGCGGCGCGGCAGGGTGGGCGCTGGGCGCAGGATGACCTGGCCACGATCCGCTCGGCGCTTCACCGCGCGCCCGCGCCTGCCGTTGCCGCGGCAGCGGGGCTCATCCGCGTGGCCGTGGCCCTCCGGCGGCGACTGCGACCACTTCGGGCGCGATTGCGTCGCGCCGTCACCCCGCGGTGATTCCGGCCTGTTCCCGCGCGCAGCCCCGCCAGTGACGGACTGCGTCGTTCAGGAACCAGTCATCAGAGGCGTGCCAGGTGTGGCCCTGCCCATGACGGACCAGCAGGTAGCCAAAGGGCATCGACCGGAAGATGGTGCCGCCAGCGCGTCTGACCGCGGTCAACAGGTCACGATCCACGAACCGTCTGCTTCCAGGCCATCCTCCGACGGCCCCCAACATCGCGCGCGTGATCATGATCGTTCCGCCTGCGACGGTGTCGGCCAGCCCTGAGGTGACCGCGAAACGTCGGCGGATGGTGACATCAGGTGTGTGAAGATGGACGAACTCCGCTGCCCGACCGACCAGGGGGACAGCGCGGAACGTGGCGGTGAGAGCCAGGTCCCAGACGTGGTGGGCGGCGTAGTGGTCATCATCGTCCATCTTGGTCAGCAGGTCTCCCTCGGCACGTTGGCAGGCTGCCTGCAACACCGCCCCGAAGGGCTGTCGGGGATCGGCTTGCAGCACGGTTGCCTGCGGGCAGTGGCGCCGGATCAATGCCGCGCTGTGGGCACCGAAGGCGTGGCCGTGCAGTGCCACGATGACCTGGGCCCGGCTGGGCAGGCTGCTCTGCTGGCGCTCAAGGGTGCGGGCGAAGATCGCCAGCCGTTCGGGGCGTCGGGTGGCCGCGATGATGCTGATGGACGGCAGGGCGCTGCCCACCCGATGGTGCATCGCCTGACGCATGGCGGTGGCAACCACCTGGTCGACCAGGTCCTCGTCGGCCAGCAGGGCAACGGAGAGCGTCTCAAGTGTCTGGCTGAGTGCCTCACCCAGCAGATCCCGCATCTCCTGTGGCAGTGGATCGGTGACCACGGGCATGCCTGACAGGGCCAGGGACTGGAGTAGGCGAGCCCGGATGGCGTGGTCGGCATGGAACTCATCGCGATCGATGGCCACATGCTGGCCAGCGCCTCGCTTGATCCAGGTACGGGTCGGCGACAGGTGGTGCAAGTCCACCTGATCCAGGCCAGCCGCAGGCACGGGTGACAGCGGCTGACCGCGTGGTCCCGGAGCGTATCGAAGTGGCGCTGGAACCCCATCCCATGGCACCGATGGGAACGCCACCAATCGCGGTTCGGGCCAGGGGCTGCCCGTAGAGTCCTGGCCGCCGACCGTCATCTGGAGGGTTCCATCGCGGCAATCACACCGGGCAACGATAGCGGCGACCCTTTCGCCGGAACCGGCTCGCAGACCCACCGCTATCCTTCGCCAAGCCAGCAAACCCGCGTCATCTGCCCAAAGGAGTGACCCTGTGTCGGATGTGATCAAGGTGTTCGGACCAGACGGTGCCAGCGTCGAGGTCAGCACCGACACGACGGCGCAGGCGGCCTTACAGCAGCTGAATGCTATCCGCGGAATGGTTGTGGCGGCCAGGGTCGACGGGGAACCGGTGGACCTGTCACGGCCCCTGCAGCAGGGCCAGACCGTCCTGCCCATCGCCGCGGATTCCGAGGACGGTCGCTTCATCATCCGTCATTCCACGGCACACGTGATGGCCCAGGCCGTCACCGATCTGTACCCGGGAACCAATTTCGGTATCGGCCCGCCGATTGAGAACGGCTTCTACTACGACTTTGACCCTGACCAGCCGTTCACCGAAGATGATCTGAAGAAGATCGAAGGTCGGATGGTGCAGATCGTGCGGGAGGACCAGCCGTTCGTACGGGTCGAGGTGAGCACCGATGAGGCGTTGGAGGCCTTCGAGGGCAACCCCTACAAGATCGA
Organism: Euzebya sp.; assembly: GCA_051004735.1. GTDB lineage: Bacteria > Actinomycetota > Nitriliruptoria > Euzebyales > Euzebyaceae > Euzebya. The sequence continues at coordinate 29,348 of JBPCKA010000096.1, forward strand.
GATCATCACCGACGGCGAGGCCGCCGCTGACGACCCGACGGTCGGCGCGGCGGAGTCGGGCATCACGATCTACCGCAACAACAAGCCTGACGGAGGCCACTGGCAAGACCTGTGCCGTGGCCCACATGTGCCGACGACGAAATGGATTCCCGCCTTCACGCTGCAACGCGTTGCCGGGGCCTACTGGCGCGGCAGCGAAGCCAATCCCATGCTGCAACGCATCTACGGCACCGCGTGGGAGTCCAAGAAGGCCCTGAAGGCGTTCCAGCATCAGCAGGAGGAAGCGCGCAAGCGTGATCACCGCAAGCTGGGACGCGAGTTGGACCTGATCAGTTTCCCCGAGGAACTGGGTGCGGGCCTGGCCGTGTGGCATCCCGACGGTGCGATCGTGCGGCAGGAGATCGAGGACTACATCCGCGCCCAGGTACGGCGTCGTGGCTACCAACCGACCTACACGCCCCATATCGGCAAGTCGCTGCTGTGGGAGACCTCAGGCCATCTGGGCTTTTACGCCGACAGCATGTACCCGCCGATGGAGATGGACCGCTCAACGACAGCCGGGGAGGGCAGCGGGACCGACTACTACCCCAAGCCCATGAACTGCCCGTTTCATGTCCTGGTGTACCGCTCGCGACAGCGGTCCTATCGTGAGCTGCCACTACGCCTGAGCGAGTTGGGCACCGTCTACCGCTACGAACGGTCAGGGACGATCCACGGGCTGATGCGTGCGCGCGGTTTCACCCAGGACGATTCACACATCTTCTGCACTGCAGAGCAGGTTGTGGAGGAAGCCCTCGCGTGTGTGGAGTTCGCACTGGACGTCTACCGCGACTTCGGCTTCTTGGAGGGGCCTAGCAAGGTTGCGTTGTCGACCCGTCCCGGCAAGGCGGACACCGTCGGCACCGACGAGGGCTGGACGCACGCCGAAGACGCCCTGCGTGAAGCCCTGGACAGGTCGGGTCTTGACTACATCGTCGATGAGGGTGAGGGCGCCTTTTACGGCCCCAAGATCGACATGCAGGTCACCGATGCGATTGGCCGGGCGTGGCAACTGACCACGGTGCAGATCGACTTCAACCTGCCTGAGCGTTTCGGTCTGGAATACACCGCGAGCAGTGGCGAGGCAGAGCGGCCATTCATGGTCCACCGCGCGCTGCTGGGATCGGTGGACCGGTTCTTCGGGGTGCTGCTGGAGCACTACAACGGTGCCTTCCCCACCTGGCTGGCCCCACTGCAGGCAGCCATCATCCCGATCACGGATGATCACGAGCCCTATGCCCGGGAGGTGGAGACCTACCTGCTGGACCACGACCTGCGGGTCAAACTCGACCTGGGCGATGAGACGATGGGCGCCAAGATCCGCAAGCACCAGGGCAACAAGGTGCCCTACATGCTGATCGTGGGGGATGAGGAGGCGAAGAACCGGACGGTGTCGATCCGTCCTCGGTATGGCGACCAGCGCAAGGACGTCAAGGTCGACACCTTCACCGAGCAGATGAACCGTGAGGTGTCGCAGAAGGGCGTGGGCCCGCAGCCGTAGGCATAGGTGTGCCCGTATCGTGGAGGCGATGGATGACCAGTCCGACGCCTCCGGCCCTGAACACGATGAGCGGATCGACCACTTCGGTCGGTTGTGGACTCCCTGGCGGATGGATTACATCCGTGATCCGGGTCGCGATGGCGACGGTTGTCCGTTTTGTGTGGGTGATGAGGCGTTTGATCAGTCGCGGGTGCTGCATCGTGCCGAGCACTCCTTTGTGATCATGAACGCCTATCCCTACAACCCGGGCCATGTGATGGTGATCCCCTACGAGCACACCGATGACTACACCTGCCTGACCGCCGAGGTGACGCACGAGATGGCCCGATTGACCCAGCGGGTGATTGGCGTCCTGCGGGCGACAGTTGCCCCTCATGGTGTCAACGTGGGGATGAACCTGGGCACCGCGGCCGGGGCCGGTATTGCGGACCATCTGCATCAACACGTCGTCCCACGTTGGGGCGGAGACACCAACTTCATGCCCGTTATCGGTCAGACCCGCATCCTGCCTGAGCTGATGCACAACACCTATGAGTTGCTGAAGCCTGCCTTCGACGAGCCCGAATAAGACAGCGTAGGATCCGGTGATGAGCGAGCCTGGAGGTCCCCGCGGTACTGGCTGGGGTGAGGGGTGGGCACAGGGACCGCCGCCGGGATACGGACAGCCGCCGCCGCCCACCTACCAGTAGCCCGCCTTTGGTCAGCCCCCCTTTGGTCAGTCACCGTACGGGCCGCCCCCGCAGCAGCAGAAGTCATCCAACAAGACCCTGTTCATCATCCTGGGGGTCATCGGTGGCCTGATCGTGCTGTTCATCATCGGTGTGGCCGTGTTCATCTTCGTGGCCGTTGACCGGACCGGGGATTTCGTGCAGGAGTTCGGCACGACCCAGTTCACCGAGGACTTGCCCGCCGGGCCGCGGTTGTTGGACACGTCCGGCACCATCAGCGGGCTGAATGGGGTGCAGACGCTGAGTTTTGAGGTGGCCGACCGCACTGACGTCCAGATCGATGTGCTCGGGCAGGGAGGGTTTGATCCGGTAATCACTCTGGTGGCAGACAGCGGGACGATCCTGGGAAGCGACGACGACGGTGGGACCGCAGTCCTCGCCTCACGGTTGAATCAACTCCTGGACCGTGGCACCTACACGCTGGAGGTGCGGGGTTTCGGTGACGCCACCGGCAGCTTCCGGGCCGTCGTCACCGATCTGTAGGCCGACACACATCAGGGTTGGGGCCGCGCGGCGCGTAGGCTCTAGTCGATGGCCGTCAACGCCTACTTCCGCGCTACCACCGATCGGGTCGTCGTCCCCATCGCCAAAGGCATGGCGCGTGTTGGGCTCACCCCAAATGTGATCACCACCATGGGGTTGCTGGGCGTCTTCGTCGGGATGGGACTGTTGCTGTACGGCCACCCGGTGCTGGGGGGATGGATCGTGGCGGTTGCCACCATCCTTGACGCCTTTGACGGAACGGTTGCCAGGCTGACGGACCGACAGACGCAACTCGGGGCGTTCTACGACTCGGTGGCCGACCGGGTTGCCGACGCCACCATCTTTGGTGCCTGCGCGTGGGTAGCCCGTGACGAACCGTTGGTGTTCACCGCGGTCATGATCGCCTTCGGAACGGCCTTGGTCACCTCCTACATTCGGGCCAAGGCCGAATCGCTGGGGTGGGATGCCACCGTCGGGATCATCGAACGACCCGAACGGGTGGCGATCATCCTGCCTGCGGTCGGCTACGGGTATCTGGCCTGGGGCGCATGGATCCTGGCCGTGGGCGGCCTGATCACGATCGCTCAGCGCCTGAGGGCCGTTGTCAGGCAGGCACGCGAGACCCAGATGCTGCCCGGCTGAGACCATCGCTGGCGGACTGACCCGATCTGTCCTCCTCCCCGCCGTCCATGGTTGCCGGGACCCTTCGCACGGGAAGGGTCGTGTCATGCAGACACAACTTTTGATCAATGGCCAGTTCAGCGACGCAGACAGTGGTGAGCGCCTGACCGTTGAGGATCCCGCCACTGGAGACACCGTTGCCGAGGTGGCCGCCGGCGGCCCCACAGACGTCGTGGCGGCGGTGGCCAAGGCACATGTGGCACAGCAGCACTGGGCCAAAACGCCGCCGCGTGACCGCGGTGAGATCCTGCGTCGGACCTGGCAGTTGATGACCGATCACACCGACGAGCTGGCCAGCCTGATCACCGCCGAAAACGGCAAGCCGCTGTCAGATGCCAAGGGCGAGGTGTCCTACGCGGCGGAGTTCTTCCGGTGGAATTCCGAGGAGGCTGTCCGGATCCGCGGCCAGATCGGCACGGCACCTGCAGGGGACAAAAACATCCTGGTCCACCACCCGCCGGTCGGTGTGGTGGCGATGGTGACGCCCTGGAACTTCCCTGCGGCGATGATCACCCGCAAGCTGGCCCCGGCGTTGGCGGCCGGCAACGCCGTCGTCATCAAGCCCCCACGCCAGACACCCCTCACCTCCCTGCGGATCGGTGAGCTGATGCTTGAAGCCGGATTGCCCGATGGCCTGCTGAACATCATCCCCACCACCGACTCAACCGAGTGGTTTGACACTGTCGTCGACCAGACGCCGGTGCGGATGGTGTCGTTCACCGGGTCGACCGAGGTTGGCCGGGTGCTGCTGCGCCGCGCGGCGGACCGGGTCCTCAAGACCGTGATGGAGTTGGGCGGCAACGCCCCCTTCATCGTCTTTGACGACGCCGATGTCGACGCCGCGGTGGAGGGGGCAATGACGGCGAAAATGCGACATTCGGCCGAGACCTGTACCGCCGCCAACCGGTTCTACGCGCAGTCCGGGGTCGCGGAGGCTTTCACAGCCGCCTTCGGCAAGGCCATGGGCGCGGTGAAGGTGGGAAAGGGCACCGATGACGGTGTGGGATGTGGTCCGATGATCGACGCCGATGCGGTCCAGAGCCTGACCGACCTGGTCAACTCCGCCACCGCAGACGGCGCGACCGTCGTCACCGGCGGATCGGTCATCGACGGCCCGGGCCACTTTTTCCAGCCCACCGTGTTGAGCGGGGTCAACCACGCCTCAAAGATCGCCGGCACCGAGATCTTTGGTCCGGTCGCGCCGGTCATCACCTTCGATGACACCGATGCCGCCGTGGCCATGGCCAACGACACCGAGTTGGGCCTGACCGGGTACGTCTATACCGCCGACCTCACGCGCGGGCTGGCCATCAGCCAACGCATCCAGGCTGGAATGATCGGCCTGAACCGCGGGCTCCTCAGCGATCCCGCCACTCCCTTTGGCGGGATGAAGCAGTCCGGGCTGGGTCGCGAAGGTTCCACCGAGGGGATCTATGAGTTCTGTGAGACCCAGTACATCGCCACGAACTGGTAGTCGGCGAGCAGGCGGTCAGGAGGCGATCGGCCGCTGTGCGCGTACGCTGCGCCCTCGGATGGCTCACGGTGAGGATCACACCGCCGACCTGACACCGATGGTGCCAGGTCTTGCCGTGGCGCCTCGCTCCGGATTTGGCCCCAGGGCAGACGGCAGCTACCACTATCGCGGCAGCGGCCTGCACGACCAGCCGGTGGACCGCAACCACGGCGCGGTGGACCGTGTTCCTGCCCCCAGAACACCCGAGACCGGGCGCCAGAAGCTTTCTGGACGTGTATGGGACGCCGCCTGGGCCGCAGCCCGTCAACTGCCCGGGCCGCTTGCCTTCGGTCTGTCCGACCTTGGCGGCAGGCTCGCCCCTCGCCTGGGCGATAACGCGATGATCCGTGCCAACCTGTCCCGCGTCGTGCCCCCCGGTGAACTTGACCTGGCCGTCCAAGGCGCATTCACGTCCTACGCCCGCTACTACATGGAGGCGTTCCGGGCCTCTGACATTGACCCGACGTGGCTTGACCAGCGCACCACCACGGGCGGCTTCGAACATCTGGATGAGGTGTTGGATCAGGGACGCGGCGTCATCGTGCTGCTGGCCCACCACGGTTCCTGGGATATCGCGGCGCGGTGGGCGGAAAGCCACGGGTACCACCTGGCCTGTGTCGCCGAGGTCTTGCGACCCCGACGGTTGTTCCACCGTTTTGTGAGGATGCGTGAGCAGTTGGGCCTGGAAATCGTTCCGCTGTCTCGGGGACACGACATCACCGTGCGGCTACGCCAGGTACTGGCCGCCAACCACCTTGTGGGCCTGTTGAGCGACCGGGATCTGTCGGGAAAGGCACCACTGGTCGACTTCTTCGGCGAGCCGGCACGCATCCCCGCGGGTCCCGCCTTGCTCAGCAAACGGACGGGCACTCCCATCGTCCCGGTCACGATGCTGCACCGACCGCACATGAGGTATCACGTGCAATGCCTACCGGCCTTCGACACGACCAGTCTGACTCCGCGCGGGGGCGTGCAACGCACGGCACAGGCTCTGGAAGACCTCATCCGCCTGGATCCAGCCCAATGGCACGCGTTTCAGCCCATTTTCGAGGCTGACCGCGTCGCGACGCCGTCCTTTGACACCCCTCAGGCCCTTGACACCCATCAGGCCGACTCCGGAACCACCGTGGGTGAGGGACGGTGAAGATCGCCCTGGTCTGCCCCTACGACTGGAGCAAGCCCGGCGGGGTCAAGGCGCATGTGGCCAACCTGGCCGAGTTCCTTCTGGAACGCCACGAGGTGCGAATCTTTGCGCCGACCAGCGGAGATCTGCCACCCCACGGGCTGAACCGGCATGTCCAGCATGTCGGTCGGCCTGTCGCGATCCGCTACAACTCCTCCGTCGCCCCGGTGGGGTTGGGACCCCGCGTGATCTACCGGATGAAGCGGCGCCTGCAGGAGTACGGGCCCCACATCACCCACATCCATGAACCGCTGGCTCCATGGGTGTCGATGGCTGCCACCGTTGCCGGTCCCATGCCGAAGATCGGTACCTTTCACGCCTGGTCGGACTCCGACCGCGTCTACCGGGCAACCGCACCGTTCATCCGCAAAATCGTCAGCGACCTGAAGGTACGGGTCGCGGTGTCACCGTCGGCTCAGACCTTTGCCGCCAAGGCCCTTGGGGTACCGGCGGGAAGCTTTACGATCCTGCCCAACGGTGTGGACGATCATCGCTTCGCCGACGCTCAGCCGATCGAGCGACTGGTGGATGCGTCCCTCCCGCTGTTGCTGTTTGTCGGTCGTCTGGAGAAGCGCAAGGGGCTTGAGACTTTGATCAAGGCGTTCCTGCGTCTGCGGGCCAACGGGCACCATCTGCGGTTGTGCGTGGTGGGGGAGGGGCCTGAACGCGAACGATGTCAGTCCCTGATACCGCCGTCACTGCGGACCGAGGTCCTGTTCGTCGGTGCCGTCAGCCACGACGAACTGCCGCGGTATCACGCCTCGGCCGATATCTTCGTGTCGCCTGCCACGGGTGGCGAGTCGTTTGGAATCGTGCTGCTTGAGGGGATGGCGGCGGGCCTGCCCGTCGTCGCAAGCAATATTCCGGGCTACCGCACGGTGATGACCGACGGCGTGCAGGGCCGGATGATCACCCCCGGCAACTCCATAGCCCTGGCCGACGCGCTGGAAGCCCTGCTGTCCAACTCCAAGCTGCGGCAGGCCATGGCTGCCGAGGGGATTCGGACCGCCAAGGAGTACAGCTGGCCGATAGTCGGTGCCCAGGTCGAGCAGATGTATCGGCGTGTCCACCGTGAGTTCGTGGCCGAACAGCAGGGTATTCACGACGCGACCGTGTGACCCCGCCAGCCGTAGGCGGCACCATGCATTGGGCTGGGGCGAAGCCCCGTTAGACTTTCCTCTTCGTGACTACCTTTCGGCCCCTTCTGGCTCTCCTTCTCGCCCTCACCCTTCTGGCATCTGCCTGTTCAGGAGCCGATGAACCCGAGGAGGTCGTGTCATCGACCCCGACAGCCACGGCAACGCCGACGCCGACTCCCACGCCCACCCTCACCCCCACGCCCACACCGACCCCCACGCCGATTGAACCGACGTATCCGTTGACGGGCGCCCCGGCCACCGATATGGCCCGCCTGGAACTGCCGGCACTGGGGATCAAGATCGACAACTCCCCAGCCGCCCGACCACAATTGGGATTGGACCAGGCCGACATCATCTTCGAGGAGTTGGTTGAGGGGGGAATCACCCGTTTCCTGGCGATCTTCAACTCCATCGACCCTGGCGAGGCTGGCCCGGTCCGGTCAGGGCGGGACGTCGATGCCGACCTGTTCCCGGCCTTTGACGGGATCCTGGCAATTTCCGGGGCTGCAGCCCCGACCTACAACGTCCTGTTCAGCGCAGGCCTGACGGTGTTTGAGGAGGGCCAGGCAGGTGGTGCGATCTACCGTGTCCGTGACCGTGCAGCACCGCACAACCTCAACGCCATCGCGGAACGTCTGTGGGCAGCCGGGTCGGACGCGCCTGCCGCCGCCCAGCCCTGGGTCTTTGACGCCGACGTCCCTGAGGACGGTCAGGACGTGCCGGCGGTGGTCGCTCGCTTCAGTCGAGAGTACGGGCATTCCTGGGCCTGGCGGCCGGACCGAGGCGTGTTTGAGCGCGGGCAGAACGGCACACGTCACCTGACGGCAGGGGGTGAGCAGGTGGCGGCCGAGAACATCGTGTATGCCTCGGTGCAGATCGGAGCAGGTGGCGGGGTCGATGTGCGCGGGTCCGGCACGGTATCGGTGTCGCTGATCGGGGAGGGTCCTGCCGTGTTCCTGCGCGACGGTCAGATGTTTGAGGGGTCGTGGCGCAAGACTTCACGGGAAACCCAGTTCGAGTGGTTGGACGCAGCTGGACGCATCTTCCCACTGGCACCGGGACGCACCTTCGTCGAACTTCAGCCGAACGGCTTCGGGATCGACACCGAACCGGCGGAGGGCACCGTCAGCGCCGACGCTCCCACCGAAGAACCCACCGAGGAACCCACCGAATAGCCACGGCCGTCTGGCATGACCGCGTGTGGAGGGCACGGCACGGCACGTCCTTGGACACGATCGGGGCCTAACGCGCCCATAGCGGAGTTCGGGCGCGATCGTGGGTTGATGTGCAAGACTCCAGCCACAGATTTATGCAATCACGGGGTTCACCGATCCAGTCAACGAGCAGGACCTCGGCAACCAAAAGGACTTCACATGTCATCTCCGATGGAACCGCAGCCCACCCCGAACCCGGCTCAACCGGCATACGACAACACCACCGTCACCGCTAAGAACGAGGGGCGGGTCTTCAGCATCATCGGGATCGTCCTGGCCTTCCTGGCCTTGGCGTTCGTCCCGATCATCATTGGCCCCATCGGCGCAGTCCTGGGCTACGTCGGCCACCGCAAGGGCGATCCATGGGGCATGAAGGTGATGATCGGCGCGATCGTTGCCACTGTCGTCGGCATGATCATCGGGGCCATCGTGGTCACCCAGGTGGTCAACTACTAACGAGTCATCCACACCGGGTCCGCCAGCCCGGGCCTGGTGAATGGCTTGCCCTGTAAATGGCTTGCCGAAGTGGCCCGTCAGCCACTGGGTAGCATGGTCGCATGAGCGAGCCCACCAGCGAAGTGACCGGGACCCGGCGCGTCAAACGCGGCCTGGCTGACATGCTGAAGGGCGGCGTCATCATGGACGTCGTCACACCCGAACAGGCCAAGATCGCCGAGGAGGCCGGGGCCGTCGCAGTGATGGCCCTGGAACGTGTGCCTGCCGACATCCGTGCCCAGGGTGGAGTCGCGCGGATGTCAGACCCCGACATGGTTGACGGCATCGTGCAGGCCGTGTCCATCCCGGTCATGGCCAAGGCCCGGATCGGCCATTTTGTCGAGGCGCAGATCCTGCAGTCCCTCGGGGTCGACTACATCGATGAATCCGAGGTGCTGACCCCTGCCGACGAAGCCCACCACATCGACAAACACGACTTCACCGTCCCCTTCGTCTGTGGGGCAACCAACCTGGGCGAGGCGTTACGCCGACTGGCTGAAGGCGCTGCGATGATCCGCTCCAAGGGTGAGGCCGGCACCGGCAACGTGGTAGAGGCCACCCGGCACATGCGCGCGATCACCGGTGAGATCAGGCGACTGTCGGTCATGAACCCCGAGGAGTTGTACAGCGCGGCCAAACACCTGCAGGCCTCTGTCGAACTGGTCCGTGAGGTGGCGCAGGCTGGCCGTCTGCCCGTGGTGTTGTTCACCGCTGGTGGGATCGCCACCCCGGCTGATGCCGCCATGATGATGCAACTCGGTGCCGATGGTGTTTTCGTCGGGTCGGGCATCTTCAAGTCCGGTAATCCCGAATTGCGTGCCCGCGCGATCGTGCAGGCCACGACCTATTTCAACGATCCCGACGTGTTGGCGAAGGTCAGCCGCAATTTGGGCGAGGCGATGGTCGGGATCAATCTGGACATGCTGCCCGAGAACCAGAAGTTGGCCACTCGCGGCTGGTAGCAGCGACCAGAGGCGTTACAGCAGATCCTCGATCGGGTCCACGACCGCCTCTAACCACTTCTTCCAGATCGGACGGTCGCGCCACCGCTCCAGGTCGATCGGTTCTGACTTCGACAGGTCATCGGCGAAGTGGGAATCGAGGATGGCCGCCAGATCCTCGTCGAACACCACCAGGGCAATCTCCTCGTTGTGCCGCATGCTGCGCTCGTCGATGTTCGCCGATCCGATCAACGATAGGTGTCCATCCACGGTCATGCTCTTGGTATGCAGCATTGACTGCTCGTAGTGGTGGATCTTCACGCCGCATTCCATCAACTGCTCGTACTCATCTGAGCTGGCAAGGTGCACGACCCGCTTGTCCAGGTGTGTCCCGGGAAGCAGGAGGGTCACGTCAACACCGCGCTCCGCCGCCTCACACAGCAGACGTAGCATCCTTTCACCGGGAGCGAAGTAGGCGGTGGTTAGGTTGATTCGTTCGCGTGCGCCACGCAGCAGCGCGTCCATGCCCATTCCGACGCTGTGCCAAAACGGCCCCGATGACCCTCTGAGTACCAGAACGTCGGCGTCCCCGACCGGCTCCAGGTCAGGAAAGGTGTCATCCTCCTCAAACGAGGGATGGCCGCACTCGACCCAGTGCTCGATGAACGCTGCGCCCATCGGCCTGACCACCGGTCCGGTGACCCGGAAATGGGTGTCTCGCCACTCCTCGGGAGTTCTTGCATCTCCCTCCCACTCCTCCGCGATGCCGACCCCGCCGGTCATGGCCGTGCGTTCGTCACAGATCAGCAGCTTGCGGTGTGTACGGTGATGCAGTTTGGTCGGGCGGTCATCCAGGGGCCGAAAGGTCTCAACCACGCAGCCGGCATCGGTCATGGTCTGGACCAGGTCCTTGTCCATCGACACCGACCCGGCGGCATCAAGGATCACCCTGACCCGCAAGCCCTCGCCGGCCCGGTCGGCCAGCGCCCCGGCCATCTTCTGGGCGATGTCGCCGGTCCAGTACACATAGGTCAGCAGGTCGATGGTTCGCTTCGCCTGACGGATTGATTGCAGCATCGCGGGAAAAATCTCATCGCCGTTGCGGAACGCCTCAATCAAGTTTCCCGTCGAAACAGACCCTCCGGTCACGCCTTCCAGGATCGCGTGGGCACGATTCATGATTGCTCGGTTCCTTCCTGAGCCGCTGTCGCCAACCTATTGGCCCGATCTCAGCTGACGCCCGACAGCTGGAACCCCAGCAGCAGACAGGCGAACGCCAGCAGCACGATCCAGGGGGTCAATGAACGCACCAGTGAGATCGACGCCGGATCGCCCACGATCGGTTTGCGCTTCTTCTGCGCCAGACGTATGACGGCATCGATGTCCTCACCCGCCGTCATCTGGATATTGGGGGCGCCGTCGACCTTCAGGACCGGATTGATGCGCCACCAGGCCGAGTCGGGCATCAACACCGCCTCGACTTTTTTCCAGTCAATGTCACGTGGCGGACCGATTCCCTGGCGTTCGTGCAGCTTCTGACCGCCGACTTCCAGTCGCCAACTCCACTCCCGTGCCGTTTGCAGGGCGATAAGCGCCGGATAGGCCAGCACGCCGAAGTCGCTGAGGTTGGCATTGACTGCCGCCCAGGTGACGATCACCACCAAGGTCAGCAGCGCGGCGATTCGGATCGGCTGGGGCCGGGTGATGACGAGAGACTTCATTGCAGCGCTGATCCTGCCACAGAGTCGGAACGGAGTTGTGCGCCGCCGCAGGCGGCTCCAAGCCACTGGGTTGGGGCGAAGTCCCGTTAGCCTTTCAGGCGATGACCACCACCGTCGGCGTCCTGGCACTGCAGGGCGATGTCGCAGAACACCTTGCCATGCTGACCTGTGGCGGGGTTGATGTGGTAGCAGTGAAACATGCCGACCAACTGGCAGACCTGGATGGTCTGGTGATCCCAGGCGGTGAGTCGACCACGATCGGCAAGTTGCTGATGCTGTTTGACCTGATGGACCCGCTGCGTCAGCGAATCGCGGAGGGAATGGGCGTATTCGGGACCTGCGCCGGGGCCATCCTGCTGGCCGATACCGCCCTGCACCATGATGGCCGTCCCTCCGATCAACCCCTGCTTCATGCGATGGACACCACCGTGCGACGCAACGCCTTCGGGCGGCAGGTCGACAGCTTCGAAGCCCAACTGCAGGTTCGGGGCATCACGGACGGTCCGATCCACGCCGTGTTCATCAGGGCGCCGGTGATCGAGCGTGCCGGGGAGGGGGTCGAGGTGTTGGCAACGGTGGGCGATACCATCGTCGTCTGTCGGCAGGGTCGACTTCTGGCCAGCTCGTTTCATCCGGAGCTGACCGACGACCCACGGCTTCATGAGTTCTTCATCGAGATGGTCAGGTGAGATCCCCAGATGTCCGGACACAGTAAATGGGCGACGATCAAGCGGAAGAAGGGCGCGGCTGACGCGGCCCGGGGCAAGTTGTTCGCCAAGCTGATCAAGGCCATCGAGGCGGCGGCCCGGGACGGCGGGGCCGATCCCGACATGAACCCGACCCTGGCCACCATGGTCCAGAAGGCGAAGGACGCCTCGGTCCCCAAGGACAACATCCAGCGGGCCCTTGATCGTGCGGCGGGTAAGGAAGGAGGCGGGGCCAGCTGGGAGACCGTCTACTACGAGGGGTACGCACCGGGAGGTGTGGCCGTCTACGTCGAATGCCTGACCGACAACCGCAACCGGGCCGCCGCGGATGTCCGCACCGCCTTCAGCAAGAACGGTGGCTCGTTGGCCGAACCGGGCGCGGTCAACTACCTGTTCACGCGCACGGGCGTGATCACCGTCCAAAAGGAGGGCGTCGATGAGGACGACCTGCTGTTGGCAGGCCTCGACGCCGGCCTTGAAGACGTGGCCGACGACGGTGACTACTACACCATCACCTGCCAGCCAGAGGACGTCGGGGCTCTGCGCAAGGCACTGGAGGCGGGCGGCGTCGACGTCTCAACCTCCGAGCAGACCATGCTGCCCAGCGTCAGCGTGCCCATCACCGACACCGATGCGGCCAAGAAGGTCCTGCGGATCCTTGACGCCCTTGACGACGCCGATGACGTGCAAGAGGTCTATGCCAACTACGACATCGCCGATGACGTCATGCAAGCCGTTGCCTGAGCGCTGTAACCGCTGACTGACCCGCCCACTCCGGTGTCGCCTGACGTCGGCGCTGGTGCCCCACTGCTAGCATCCGCGTACACATGTTCGACTCCCGAGTTCTTGGCGTCGACCCCGGCCTCTCGCGGTGCGGGGTGGCAGTGCTGGACGGTCCGGGACACCGGGCAGTAACTGTCGACTCCTGTGTGCTGCGCACCCCCGTGGACCATGCCTTGGGCCAGCGGCTGCACACCATCCACGCAGCAATTCAAGCGTTGGTCCGACGTCACCAGCCAGCGGCGCTGGCAGTCGAACGGGTCTTCATCAACGCTCAGGCACGCACGGGCGTCGGGGCAATACAGGTGGTCGGGTTGGTACATCTGATTGGCGCCGAGGCCGGGTTGGCGGTTGCCGAGTACACCCCCAGCCAGGTAAAGGCGGCGGTGACCGGGGTGGGTGGCGCCGACAAGGACCAGGTCATCTTCATGGTCCAGCGACTGCTGCGACTTCCCAAGCCTCCGACCCCCGCAGACCTGGCAGATGCGATGGCTGTGGCCCTGTGCCATCTGGACCAACCCGCGCACGCGCCTGGTGTCAGCCGTGCCGAAACTGCTGGTTCAGCGACGGCTGGCATGTCCCCGCGGCTGGCTGCCGCCGTGGCCCAGGCAGGGCCGGGCCTTGCCGCGGTTCGCAGGAAAGTCGGTCCATGATGATCGCGTTGTTGAGCGGGGTCGTGGCCCACCTGGTTCCCGGAGAGGTGGTGCTGGACGTTGCCGGTGTGGGCTACCGGGTCCGAGTTCCCACCGGACTGCGGTTACCTGGCGATGGGGACCCCGGCGTTGCAAACCGTGGCCTTGGGGGCCCTGGCGTTGGGAATAAGGTCGTCCTGCACACCCATCTGGTCGTGCGGGAGGACGCCCTTGACCTGTACGGCTTCCTGCTGGCCGCCGATCGGGATCTGTTTCGGGTGATGTTGGGTGTGGCAGGCATCGGTCCGAAGATCGCGCTGGCCGCCATTGACACGCTTGGCTCCAGTGGCCTGCGCTCGGCCGTGGTCACCGACGATGTGACGGCACTGACCGCCATACCTGGCGTGGGGCGCAAGGGCGCCCAACGCCTGGTCCTTGAGTTGCGAGGGAAGTTGGGCAGTCTGCCGGGAACCGACGACGCCATGATCGTGGCCAGCGTGGACGCTGACGGCACGGATCCGCGGGGCGGTGCCCGGATGGCGCTGGCGGCGCTGGGCTATGGGGCCGGTGAGATCGAGCAGGCTCTTCGTGGGATGCCAACCGACGTCTCAGCCGAGGAACTGATCCGGCTGGCTCTGCGGGGACTTCTCACATGACCGCTGACACCGACGGGCATGACCCGCTGATCGACCCCGGCGTGGTCGAGCCCGGTGAAGAGGACACCTCCCTACGTCCACGACGCCTGGACGAGTTCGTCGGTCAGACCCGGATCAAACAGCAACTGGAACTCATTCTCCAGGGAGCCCGTCAGCGTGGCGGCCCCACCGACCACCTGCTGTTCAGCGGCCCGCCCGGTCTGGGCAAAACCTCGCTGGCCCACATCGTCGCAGCCGAGATGGACGCCGCCTTGCGGGCCACCAGCGGGCCGGCGCTGGAACGCCCCGGTGATCTGGCCGCCATCCTGACCAACCTGGAGCACGGCGATGTGCTGTTCCTGGATGAGATCCACCGGCTGCCGCGGACCGTGGAGGAGATTCTGTACCCGGCGATGGAGGACTTCGTTCTTGACATCGTGGTCGGGAAGGGCCCAGCCGCCAAGGCCTTCCGCTTGCCCTTGCCACACTTCACTCTGGTCGGGGCGACGACCCGCACGGGACTGCTGACCGGACCGCTACGCGATCGGTTTGGCTTCGCCACCCGCCTGGAGTTCTACGAACCCGACGAGTTGATGCGCATCGTCACCAGATCAGCAAACCTGCTGGGAGTACCGATGGATGGGCCTGGTGCCCTGGAGATCGCACGTCGCAGCCGCGGTACCCCGCGCATCGCCAACCGTCTGCTGAAACGTGTCCGCGACTACGCAGAGGTTCGCGGTGACGGAACCGTGAACCGCGATACCGCCGCAGCCGCCCTGCAGATGTTCGAGGTCGATCATGCGGGACTGGACAAGTTGGACCGCATGGTGCTGAAGCGACTCTGCGGTGACTTCGGAGGTGGCCCTGTCGGACTGGGCACCCTGGCGGTGGCAGTGGGCGAGCAGGCCGACACGGTGGAGGAGGTGGTGGAGCCCTTCCTGATCCAGCAGGGAATGCTGGCCCGCACGCCACGAGGTCGGGTCGCCACCGCCGCGGCGTACGCCCATCTGGATCTGCCGTTCAGTCCCGACCCACCGAATGGCCCCACCCCACCCCGCCTGTTCGACACGTAACCGGGCTTCGCCCCAGCCCAATGCGTGGTGCCGCCTACGGCGGCGCTCGTTGCTGTTCCGCCCGACCAAGCTCGCTGCGCTCCCGATCGGACGGTAGGCCCAAGGGCCTAGGGCCTAGGCCGTCGGGCATCGGGCTGGTTTGGTGCTACCGTGGCCTGCCGCGCCTCCCATGGCGCAACCCGTCGTGCGCCCGCTGACGGCGCCTCACCGGTCGCCCGAGTCAGGCGTCCCCACCGGACAGTGGCTGCGGCACGCCGAACACAAGACCTTCTTCAAGGCACACACTTTCCAACGCCGAGACTTCCAAGGGCACAGCATGGCCGACATCACCGCATTCACACTCTCTGCGCATTCCCTTCTCCTGGCCGAGAACGGCGACGCTGCAACGACCGCATCTCCCAGCGCACTCCCACAGTTGTTTTTCTTCGCCCTGATCGGTGCGGCCTTCTACTTCCTGATCATCAGGCCTCAGCGAAAGCGCCAGCGTAACCAGCAGGCCATGGTCGCCAAGTTGGGGGTGGGCGACGAGATCGTCACCATCGGCGGATTCCATGGTGAGATCGTGGGGGAGGGCGACGACGCCTTCGAGTTGCGTATCGCTGAGGGGGTTATCGTCACCATCGCCCGCAACGCCGTGTCGCGGTCGCTGGCCGATCCTCTGCCGGTCCTGGACGAGGTGGATTTCGATGACGAGTTCGACGATGACGAGTTCGACGAGGACGATCTGGACAGCGTGCACGACCTGGACGATCTCGACGTCGACGAGGACAACTAACGGTCCGGATGGACATCATCGAATCTGAGTTGCTGCCCACCAGCGTGCCGCTGGGCGGGCGCGACAGTGACGGCAGCGAGCGGACCACGCCGGAGGTCTCCAGCGGACGTGCCCGTATCCCACTGCTAGAGGCCGTACGGGAACACTCCGAAGTCAGCGGGATGCTGGAGATGGCCGATGAGTTCCTGGCCGGTCAGGGATTCACCGAGCACGGCTTCCGTCACGCCAACCTGGTCGGTCACATCGCCTTCAACGTGCTCACCCACCTGGGCTTCGACGAGCGCCTGGCAGAACTGGGTGCGGTGTCGGGGTACCTGCATGACATCGGCAACGTGGTCAGCCGCTCCCAACACGGGCAATCCTCAGGCCTGATCGCCTTCACGATCCTGCGGGAACTGGACGTTCCCATCCGCGACATCGCCCACATCATGGGCGCCGCGGGCAATCACGAGGAGCAGTACGGCGTAGCGGTCAGTCCTGTCAGCGCCGCGGTCATCGTGGCCGACAAGTCCGACGTCCACCGCTCCCGGGTCCGTGATACCGGGGACATCGAAACCGACATCCACGATCGGGTCAACTTCGCCGTGACGTCCAGTTTCCTGCGTGTGTCCGACGCGGTCCAGCCCGAACCGATGAACCCCGAAGAGGGTTATGAAGCGGAATTGGACGAGGTTCGCAAGGATCAGGGGCTGCCGCCGCAGAACTCCACTACACCAGCGCGAATCGGTGCGCCGATGAAGACCCTGACATTGGAACTCGAGGTCGACACATCGGTGACGCCGGTATTTGAGTACTTCGAGATCTTCATGGAACGGATGGTCATGTGCCGCCGTGCCGGTCGCACCCTGGGTGCGGAGTTCAAGATCACCGTCAACGACGTCCCGGTCCTGTAGGCCAGGCCTCACCGGGTCCCCCACACTCCACCAACCGAAAGTCAAAGGCTGTGTCACAAGGACGCCTGACCGCGCTCATCGTCACCATTCTCGTCTTCCTGGCAGCCATGTGGGCCTGGATCCTGATCGGCGGTCTGTCACCGCGACTGGGACTGGACCTGCAGGGTGGCGTCAGCGCCAACCTGCTGCCGGCCGCCGGACAGGGTGACATCGATGAGGCGGTGCTGGACCAAACCGTCTCCACCATCCGCGAGCGGGTGGATGCCCTGGGGGTGTCTGAGCCCGACATCGCCCGTCAGGGCGACACCATCCAGGTGCAACTACCCGGGGTGGACGACCAGGAACAGGCCCGCGACATCATCGGGCGAACTGCTCAACTGCAGTTCCGTCAGGTGATCGAACAGTTGCCTCCGGCCAACACCGATCTGAGCGAGACCGCAACCGCGACGGCAGGCGCCACCTGCGATGAGCGCAGCGATCTGAGCGTCCCCCAACCCGATCAGGAGGTGGTGCTGTGCCTGCGGGCAGTCGACGCCGAGGGAAACGACCTACCTCGTGACCAGTGGTCACGCCTGCGGTTGGGCCCGGTGGAGGTGTCTGGCGCGGACCTCAGCGACGCACGTGCTGAGCTGCTGCCAAACAGCCTGGGTGAGATGTGGCAGACCGCCCTTGAGTTCAACTCCGAGGGTGCCGACGCCTTCGCCGACATCACCGGCCGGCTGGCCTGCCTCCAGGGCCCCCAGCGGGAACTGGCTATCGTCCTTGACAACATCGTCGAGCAGGCCCCGCCGGTGGCACAGGAGATCGTCTGTGGGACCGGGATCACCGGTGGAACCGCTGTGGTCCAGGCCCGCGGAGAGTCTGATGCAAAAAGCCTGGCTCTGGTGCTCAAGGCTGGTGCACTGCCGATCCAACTGGACTTCGGCACCTTCCAGACCATCTCACCCACGCTGGGTCGGGATTCGCTGAACGCGGGTCTGCTGGCGGGTCTGATCGGCCTGATCCTGGTGGCGATCTACCTGATCATCCTGTACCGGGGGCTGGGGGTGGCCGCCGTGATCGAACTGCTCATGTTCGGTGTGACGGTCTACGGCCTCATCATCGTGCTTGGCGAGTTGATCGGTTTCACCCTGACGCTTGCCGGCATCGCGGGCGTCATCGTGTCCATTGGCATCGCGGCAGACTCCTCGATCATCTACCGGGAGCGCTATCGGGATGAGGTGCGCGTCGGCAGGACCATCCGCACTGCGGCCGATCACGCCTTCGACAAGGCGTTTCGGACCAACCTGACCGGCAACACCGTGTCATTCCTGGCTGCGGTTGTCCTGTATCTGCTGGCAGTCGGCCCAGTGCGTGGCTTTGCCTTCACGCTGGGCCTGTCCACCCTGGTCGACACGCTGCTGTTCGCCACATTCACCCGCGGCGTCTTCGGTCTGATCGCGCGCAATCCCAAGATGGTCAACGCCCCCTTCATGGGCCTGCGCGCCGGTGTGACCACCGAGCAGCTGGCCCTGGCGAGTTCCGGTGGCAGAACCCGTGGTCGTGGCGGCTCAGGCTCCAACAAGCGGTCGGGTCGAAAGTGAGTGGTACCGGTGAATCCGATGACATTCAGGAGGCAGACGTGACCGACGCAGTTGAGCAGACCGGCAGCGCTCGTCAGGAGGATCGCGACTCGAAGCTGAGCCGCCTGCTGACCGGCCGCAGCCATATCGATTTCGTCGGCCGTTCTCGGCAATGGCTCTACATCACCCTTGGCGTGTTGGCCGTCTGCGCGCTTGCACTGGTGCTGCGGGGGTTGAACTTCTCCATCGAGTTCACCGGGGGGTCCTCGTTTGTGGTGGACAACGCCACGAACGACTACACGGTGGACGATTTGGAGGCGTTGCTGTCGGACCTGGGGATTCAAGAGGCGATCGTGCAGCAGGTCGCCGATGGCGCCGGCGCACAGATCTCGACCCCCGCGGTGTCGGAGGTGGCCGGTGTGGACGATCTTGAGGTCGCCGCCGCAATCGGTGAGCTGACCGGGGGGGAGGTCAACGTCAGCACCATCGGACCACGGTGGGGCGATGCGATCACACGCCAGGCCCTCAGGGGATTGATCGTCTTCCTGCTGCTGGTCGTGGCCTACATCACCGTACGGTTCGAGTGGCGCATGGCGGTCTCGGCAGTGGCCACCCTGGCCCATGACGTGGCGATCACGGTCGGTCTGTATGCCCTGGCGGGATTCATCGTCTCTCCCTCAACGGTCATCGCGATCCTCACGATCCTGGGCTACTCGCTGTATGACACGGTGGTCGTGTTCGACCGGATCACCGAGGATTCGGCCAAGCTGACCAGCGTGTCCACCACCTCCTACGGGCAGGTGGCCAACCAGGCGCTGAACAATGTCCTGGTCCGGTCGATGTCGACCTCGATCACCTCGGTCCTCCCTGTCGCGTCGTTGTTGTTGATCGGCGCGACTTTGCTGGGGGCCGAGACACTCAGTGACCTGGCGCTGGCGCTGTTCATCGGGATGACGGTCGGTACCTACTCTTCGATCATCGTCGCCACACCCCTGCTGGTGTGGTTGAAGGAGAAGGACCCCAAGTTCGCCGAGTTGAAGGCCAGGGCACAGGCCGCCTGACCGATGGGCCACCCTGTTGGCGGTGAGGCCGCCCGACTCGAGGAACAACGACACGACCGCCAGGCCATGTAGGGGCTACGCTCGGCCATATATGGCTGAGTTCGATCTTGCTGCCCTCGAGGGCGCCATCAGAGACGTCCCTGACTTCCCCAGTGCGGGCATCGATTTCAAGGACATCACGCCGCTGTTGGCCACGCCGGAATTGTTCTCCGCGGCGGTGCAGGCCCTGAGCGACCCCTTCGTTGATCAGGGGATCGATGCGGTGGTGGGGATCGAGGCGCGAGGATTCATCTTCGCCGCACCAGTCGCCCAGCGTCTGGGCGCAGGCTTCATTCCCATGCGCAAGGCGGGCAAACTGCCGAGTGAGACCCTGGCGGCAAGCTATGACCTGGAGTACGGCACGGCGACCCTGGAGGTGCACGTCGACGCCTTCAGACCCGGCAGCAGGGTGCTGATCGTGGACGACGTGCTGGCAACGGGCGGAACGGCGGCAGCCGCAGCAGGTCTGGTCGGTCGGGCCGGGGGACAGGTCATCGGGATCGCGGTCCTGATCGAACTGGGGGCACTCGATGGCGTCAGCAGCCTGGGGGAGGTCCCGCTGACCGCAATCCTGCGGTATTGATCCCGGTGATCCGCTAGACCGGTTCGTATCGGAGTCTCATCGCAGAACGTCTGTGACAGACCGACTAGTCTTGTAGCAGGCTGTCAGGTGTATGTGGATACAGGAACCACGGAGGCCATCACGAGTGCTGAGGATCGTCCGACACCTCCGGTAATCCAGTCATCACCGGAGCACGACGAGGGCGCGCCCTCCGGCGGCTCCAAGCGGGTATCGACCAAGCGCCGTGGTCCCGGCGACGCATCGGTGGCGGGCACCGGTGAGCACACCACCAGCGGTCCGGTCGCACCGGCTGTTCACACCCCTCCGCCGGGGAGTGACCAGATCGCGCCCCCGGGTTCGCGTCACGCCCGCCGGCAGTCAGGCGTCCGTGCGGTGCTCGCGCGATTGCCGTTCGACTTGGGACCGCAGGTTCCCGAACCCCTCGCACCATTGATCCAGGCGTTGCGGCGTAATGGCAACAGGGTCGACCTCAAGTTGATCCTTAGGGCCTATGAGGTTGCCGACCAGGCCCACGCCGGTCAGAAGCGCCGGTCGGGTGAGCCCTACATCATCCATCCAATCGGCGTCGCCGAGATCCTGGCCGATCTGGGAGCTGACACCCCGACCATCTGCGCTGCGCTGCTGCACGACGTCGTCGAGGACACCGACCAAGAGCTTGCTGAGATCCAGCGCGAGTTCGGGGACGCCACCGCGTCACTGGTCGATGGCGTGACGAAGCTGGAACGCGTCGCAGTTCAGACCAAGGAGGAACAGCAGGCCGAGTCGCTACGCAAAATGCTGCTGGCCATGGCCGAGGACTACCGGGTCCTGCTGATCAAGCTGGCCGACCGTCTGCACAACATGCGGACCATCCACCACATGCCCCGCGAGAAGCAGGAGCAGAAGGCCTCAGAGACCCTGTCGATCTATGCGCCGCTGGCCCATCGCCTGGGGATGCAGCAGTTCAAGTGGGAACTCGAGGACCGCAGTTTCCAGTGCATGCATCCCAAGCGGTATGAAGAGATCAAGAAGATGGTTGCTGATCGGCAGACTGGTCGCGACCAATACATCGATGAGTTGGTCAGCGATGTCACCGAGCGGTTGAAGGCAGTCAAGATCCGGGCCGAGGTCAGCGGCCGGCAGAAGCACTACTGGTCGATCTATGAAAAGATGGTGGTCCGGGGCAAGGAGTTCGATGAGATCTATGACCTGGTCGGGGTGCGGGTGATCGTGGACTCGGTGAAGGACTGCTATGCCGCCCTGGGCACCCTGCATGCGGTCTGGCGACCGGTCCCCGGACGGTTCAAGGACTACATCGCGATGCCCAAGTTCAATCTGTACCAGTCGCTGCACACCACGGTGGTCGGGGCCGGCGGCAAGACGATGGAGGTCCAGATCCGGACCCAGGCCATGCACCGGACCGCCGAGTTCGGCGTTGCCGCGCACTGGCGGTACAAGGAATCAGGACGGACCGGCCTGAGCGTGGGCGGCGCCGGCGGGGACACCCAGTGGCTGGACCAGATGCTGGACATGGAGTCCTCGACCAGGGATTCACCAGGGGAGTTCATCCGCAACGTGCAGATGGACCTGTACGCCGATGAGGTCTTCGTGTTCACGCCGCAGGGCGACATCCAGCAGTTGCCTCGAGGGTCCACCCCGGTCGACCTGGCCTACGCGATCCATACCGAGGTTGGGCACCGCACCATCGGTGCGCGGATCAACGATCGTCTGGTGCCGCTTGAGTATGAGTTGCGCAACGGCGAGACCGTCGAGATCCTGCTGAGCAAGTCGAAGGACTCCGGGCCTAGCCGCGACTGGCTGGAGTTCGTCGGATCGGCCCGGGCGCGGTCAAAGATCCGCTCGTGGTTCAGTCGGGAACGCCGCGAGGACGCCATCGAGAAGGGCCGGGAGGAGTTGCGCAAGACCCTGGCAAAGTCAGGGCGGGGGTGGAAGTCACAGATCGCCTCGCCACTGCTGCTGGAGGTGGCCAAGGCCCACAACTACACCGACCTGGACGCCCTGTACCGCGCCATCGGGGATCGCCACGTCACCGCCAAGGCCATCTCCCAACAACTGGGTGAGCGGTTGGCCCAGGCCGAGGGGATCATCGATACGGGGGCCGAGGAGGAGGAGCCCTACCAGTCCCGGGCGGTGGAGGACATCGGACCGCGCAGGTCCAGTGAAGCGGTGTTCGTCGAGGGAATCGATGACGTACTGGTCACCTTGGCCCGCTGCTGCTCCCCGGTGCCGCGTGATGACATCATGGGCTTCGTCACCCGTGGCCGGGGTATCAGCGTGCATCGCACCGATTGCCCCAACGCCGATGACCTGCGCAGCGAACCCGACCGGCTGGTCCCGGTGAAGTGGAACACCCAGACGCCGGCGACCTTCCGCGTGACCATCGACGTCGAGGCCTTCGACCGAAAACACCTGCTGCGGGATATCACCACTGTCCTGGGGGATGAGTTCGTCAGCATCGTCAGTGCCAACGTGACGACGAAGAAGGACCGGGTCGCGCTGCTGCGCTTCACCTTCGAGTTGGCCGACATCACCCACCTGGACGACGTGATGCGCCAGGTGAAAAGGGTCGACGCGGTGTATGACGCCTACCGGGTCGTTCCCCGCGGGTCCGGTCGGCCGGCGGGGATCCGTTAGCCGTTTCAGCGGGCTCCCGCTTGCTGCCATACGGTCTATGACCATGACCGCATACCAGGACACGTTCATCGAGGTACTCACCCTGGGGATGTGGGCGGCCAACTGCTACGTGATCGGCAATTCACAGCTGGGCTCGGCGTTCGTGGTCGACCCAGGCCAAGGGGGTGACGGTCCGGTCCAGCAGATCCTGACCGATCGAGGGGTGAGGTGTGAGGCGATCCTGTTGACCCACGGCCACCTGGACCATCTGTGGTCGGTGCCCGAACTGGTCCGTGACCTGGATGTCGGTGTCCGGATGCATGCGGATGATCGCTGGCTGTGGGATTCACCGGCAGCAGCGTTCGGGGCCCCGCAGGCCGCAATGGAGCAGCAGTTGGGGCTGGACTGGAACCCCCCGACCGATCGTCTGGAAACCTTTGTCGACGGGCAGACCATGACGGTGGCGGGGCTTGGCGTGCACACCATGCACACGCCGGGCCACACGCCCGGATCCTCGGTCTTCCTTGTCGACGGGCTTGACGAGGACCCGGTCCTCATCTCAGGCGACCTGATCTTCGCCGGCTCGGTGGGACGCACCGACTTTCCTCGTGGGTCGTGGCCCGACCAGGCCAAGTCAATCCACCGGGTGGTTCTGCCGTTGCCGGATGCCACTCGTATGCTCAGCGGTCACGGCGAGGCCACAACCGTCGGAATCGAGCGCCACACCAATCCGTTCGTCGGTCAGATCATCCAGGAGTTGGGGACGTAATAGCCTTGGCCGACTGCGTGTCGTAGCCTGCTGCGATAGCAGATCTGGACACTCCAACCGAGGGGACTCACCCACATGAATTCAACGCTTCTGGCGCAGGACCAGGCCGCCGCTACCGGCCTTCTGATCGTCTTTGGAATCTTTTACCTGGTGATCATCGTCTTCATGGTGGCCACCGCCTGGAAGCTGTTCACCAAGGCGGGCGAGGACGGGTGGAAGGTCCTGGTCCCGGTCTACAACTATTGGGTCTGGGCCGAGATCAATGGTCGGCCCGGATGGTGGGGGCTGCTGCTCCTGGTGCCCTTGGTCAACATCGTCATCGGCATCATCCTTGCAATCGACACTGCCAAGTCCTTCGGCAAGGACACGCCTTTCGCCATCGGACTGATCCTGTTGAGCATCGTCTTCTATCCGATCCTGGCCTTCGGTGATGCCCGCTACCTGGGTCCCGCCGGCCCCGAGCCACGACCCGGCTGGCCCAATGTCGGCCAAGGCGGATACGCGGTGCAGGGCGCCTACGGCGCGCAAGGTGGGTACGGCACGCAAGGTGGCTACGGGCCGCCTCAGGGCGGTTACCAACCGCCGGCAGGCCAACAGTGGGGTCAGCCGTCACAGCCGCAAGCCCCGGGTGGGCAGCAGTGGGGTCAACAGCCTCCGCAGCCCCAGCAGCCGCAGTGGGGCCAACCACCCGGCCCCGGCGATAGCTCGGGTTCAGGCGGTCAGGACTACCCACCGCCTCCGGTGGGCTGAGGCGGTCGCTGCCGAAGTCATCGGAGCACTAATCATGAACCCCTACGGCAGCATGCGAACGCACGGTGCAGGGACCCTGCGCGCCACCCACGATGGCGAGGAGGTGCGCCTGGCGGGGTGGGTGGCTCGCAGACGGGATCACGGTGGCGTCGTGTTTCTTGACCTGCGCGACCGCACCGGAGTGTGCCAGGTGGTGGCCGACCCGGAGGCGGGGGACGCCCTGCAGGCTGCCCACCATGTCCGCACGGAGTTCGTGGTCGTGGTGACCGGCCGTGTCCGCGTGCGGCCGTCCGGCCAGGCAAACGAAACACTTGACACCGGTGAGGTTGAGGTGGCCGCCACATCGGTTGAGGTGCTCAGCGCCGCGGACACCCCGCCGTTCCCGATCGAGGACGGCATCGACACCGAGGAGACCGTGCGTCTGACCCATCGTTATGTGGACTTGCGCCGGCCACAGTTGACCCAGCGCATCCAGACGCGGGCCAAGGTCACCTCAATCATCCGGCGTGTCATGGAGGACAACGGTTTCCTGGACATCGAGACCCCCATCCTCACCCGCTCAACACCTGAAGGCGCACGGGACTTTCTGGTTCCCTCGCGTCTGCAGCCCCGGTCGTTCTACGCGCTGCCGCAGTCTCCACAACTCTTCAAGCAACTGTTGATGGTGGCGGGATTCGAGCGCTACTACCAGATTGCCCGGTGCTTCAGGGACGAGGACCTGCGTGCGGACCGCCAACCCGAGTTCACGCAGGTGGACGTCGAGGCATCCTTCATCGAACCCGACGACATCTACGCGCTGTGCGAGGAGATGATGGCCGCCCTGTGGGAGGAGGTACTGGGCGTCGCCCTGCCTACCCCCTTCCCGCGGATGCCCTACGCAGAGGCCATGGCCCGGTTCGGCTCGGACAAGCCCGACCTACGCTTTGCCATGGAACTGGTGGACCTGGGCGGCGTGCTGGCCGACACCGCAGTGGGCGTGTTCAAGGGTGTCTTGGACCAGGGAGGGTCGGTGGTCGGACTGTGCCTGCCCGGCGGCGGGTCGCTGACGCGCAAGGAGTTCGACGGGTGGACGGAGTTTGCCAAGCGGCGCGGCGCCAAGGGCTTGGCCTGGGGTGTGGTGGAGGAGGACGGCACGCTGCGCTCACCCCTGGCCAAGTTCATGGATGCCGCCGAGATACAGGGGATCCTGCAGGCCGCCGGTGCCGGGCCGGGGGACGCGTTGTTCTTCGGGGCGGGCGAGACCACGTTCGCCCGGGAACTCATCGGGGCGTTACGAGTGGCTTTGGCTCACGACCGAGGGATGCTGAGCGACCTGCCCGCCGACCAGGCGTGGAAGTTCGTGTGGGTCACCGAATGGCCGATGTTTGAGTGGGCTATAGAGGCCAAGCGCTGGGACGCGATGCACCACCCCTTCACCGCGCCGGTCGACCCCGACGGTTTTCGCGATGACCCCGGGATGGCCCAGGCCCTTGCCTATGACCTGGCCCTGAACGGGACGGAGTTGGGCGGGGGGTCCATCCGAATCCACCAGCGAGAGATCCAGGAGCAGGTCTTTGAGTTGCTGGGCATCTCGGCTGAGGAGGCTCAGGACCGCTTCGGGTTCCTGCTGCGAGGCTTGTCCTACGGAGCCCCCCCGCACGGCGGGATCGCCTTCGGGATCGACCGGATCGTGATGGTGATGACCGCAGCGGCGTCACTGCGAGATGTGATCGCCTTCCCCAAGACCCAGTCCGGTGGCGACCCGATGACGGCGGCGCCGGCCCCGGTTGACCCCCCACAGTTGACCGAGTTGGGTTTGCGCATCCTGCCACCGCCGGTCAAAGGTTGAGCGACATCCTCACCCGCGAGCACCCACAGGTGCCACCCGCGCACGCCTATGCTCGGATCGGTGACGGTACCGTCCCGCCGTGATGAAGCCGTCGTCCAAGTCCGATGTCGGCGGATCTCTCAGTCCGGGCAGTCAACGGGGTATGCACGACGGTGAGATCACGATGGTCGATCTGCATGCCCCCGACTCTGTGGCCGCCTATCTGGGTCGCCTGTGGCGGGTGAGGGGGTTCATCGCCGCCATGCCCGCTGCAGACCTGCGGGCCCGCCATGCCGAGCACCGCCTGGGATGGGCCTGGATGGTGCTGAACCCGTTGTTCTTCTCCGGGGTGTACTACCTGCTGTTCGGCGTGCTGTTCAACACGTCGCGGGGGATCGACAACTTCGTCACCTTCCTGGTCATCGGCGTGTTCTGTTTCCAGTTCACCGCCCGCAGTGTGTCAGCCGCGATGTGGACCCTGAACGCAAACGCCCGGCTGATCCAGTCCCTGCGTTTCCCCAAGGCCGCGCTGCCCACCGCCACCACCTTGAGCGAGACCTACGTCCACGTGCCCGGCTTAGCCGTGATGCTGGTCGTGGCACTGCTCACCTCGGTCAGACCCAGCCTGTCCTGGGTGTTGATCCTGCCGGCCACCGTCATCCAGGCCGTGTTCAACCTGGGCCTAGCCCTGATCATCGCCCGCCTGTCGTTTGGTACGCGTGACATCATCAACGTGGTTCCGCACGCCCTACGCCTGTGGCTGTACCTGTCAGGTGTCCTGTTCGGTGTCGACCTGCTGGCCCAGCGTGGCGGCCCGGTGGTGGTCGACATCTTCCAGGCCAACCCGATGTGGATCTACCTGCGGATGTACCGCGACGCATTGCTGGGAGGCAGTGCCAACCCCTCGACCTGGCTATGGGGGACGGTGTACGCGGTCACCAGCCTCATCATCGGTCTGCTGTTCTTCAAGGCCCGCGAGCACCACTACAGCCGTGTCTGACCAGGTTGCGGCCGACGTCCTGCTGAGCGTCGAGCAGGTCGGGATGGTATTTGAGGTCCAGGAGCGCGCGGATCGGACCATATTGCGCAAGGTCATCGCACTGGCCGACGTGTCGCTGAGCTTGCGCCGGGGTGACCGCTTGGGAATCGTGGGCGCCAACGGCGGGGGCAAGTCGACGTTGATGCGGGTCATGGCCGGAGTGCTCAGCCCCACCAGTGGCCGGGTCATGGCAGCCGCCTACCCGATCCTGCTGGGTGTCAATGCGGCGCTCAACGCCGAGCTGACCGGCCGACAGAATGTGGTGCTGGGGCTGACCGCCCTTGGCCATACTCGTCGCGAGGCCGCCAGAGTGACCGATCAGGTCATCGACTTCGCCGGCGTCGCTGCCTTCGCTGATGTGCCACTGCGGGTCTTCAGTACCGGTATGCGCGCCCGTCTGGCCTTCGCGATCGCCACCACGACCGATCCCGAGATCCTGCTGATCGACGAGGCCCTTGGCGCGGGTGACGCGGAGTTTCGGCAACGCAGTCGGCGCCGGATCGATCAACTGTCTGACCAGGCCGGCGCAGTGGTCATGGTCAGCCACACCAGCACCGACATCGCTGACCTCTGCACCCGCGCGATCTGGCTGGACCGGGGCAAGCTTCGCGCCGAAGGTGATCCCCAGGCCGTGCTGGCGGCCTACGCTGACACCACACGTGGGTGAGGAGGAGGTCGAGAAAAAGTGCTGTAGTATGCAACAGCATGATTACCGTACCGGAGGCAGCCCGCCGCACCGGCAGGCATCCGGAAACCATCCGCCGGTGGATTCGGTCCGGCCGTCTTGCCTCACAGTTGGTAGGCACCCAGCACCTGATTGATGAGGATCATCTGGTGAGGCTGACGTCGCCGGGGACCCTCACACTTCCTGATGCATGGAGGACGACTGACAGCGGTGAGTCCATGCCGGATTGGGAAACGCTGATCACCGACGGTCGACGTACGCATTAGATGGAGTTGGTGATGGACTCCTCGGTGGCCCTGCGGGCAGCACAGTCGTCGGCGGCGGCTGTCGAACTGACGCCCTATGACCTCATCGCGCCGCCGATCTGGAGGTCCGAAACGCTGTCCGCGCTTCACGAGGCCCAGTGGCGCCGTGAGGTCGATGACGTTACCGCCTCACGCCTCCGCCAGGCATTGCAGGATCTGAGGGTGCGGATCGTGGCGCCGAGACGTTTGTACGATGTTGCGTGGCATGTGGCAGAAGAGTTGGGTTGGGCCAAGACCTATGACTCGGAGTTTCTGGCCTTGGCGCGGATCAGGGGAACAAAGGTCTTGACCACGGACGCCAGGATGTATCGCGGGGCGATTCGAACAGGTTTGGTCGTGAACCCCGACGAGTTGACATCGGGGCCACGACCATGAAGGTTCTCGTTGCCGGTGGCGCGGGCTACATCGGATCGGTTGTCGCCGCCCGCTTCGCTGAGCAGGGCCACGAGGTCGTGGTCCTTGATGATCTGCGCAACGGGCACCTGGACGCCGTGGGCGATCTGCCCCTTATCCAGCTTCCACTGGCCCGGGCGGCGGAGGTGCTCGACCCCTCGTTCGATCTGGTGATTCACCTGGCCGCTGATGCGCTGGTTGAGGAGTCAGTTGCCCAACCGCAGAAGTACTGGGCAAACAATGTGGGGGAGGGGTTGGCACTGCTTGAGGCCATGCGGACAACTGGCGTCGCACGGCTGCTGTTCTCCTCCACCTGTGCCACCTACGGGCAGCCCGAGACGTTGCCGATCACCGAGTCCACGCCCACTCGGCCCGTCAACAGCTATGGCATGACCAAGCTGGCGTTTGACCACGCCATCCGCAGTTATGCCACGGCCCATGGGCTGGCCGCGACCAGCTTCCGCTACTTCAACGTGGTTGGTGCCTATCACGGACGACAGGAACGTCACGACCCCGAAACCCACCTGGTGCCCAACCTGCTACGTGGCGCAACCGGTGAAACCTTCACGATCTTCGGCACCGACTTCGCGACTCGCGACGGCACCGCGATACGGGACTACGTGCATGTCGCCGACCTGGCCGACGCCCACCTGGCCGCTCTGGAATCGATGGTATCCGGGACGCACCGGATCCTGAACCTGGGCAGCGGCGGTGGGTCAAGCGTGCGGGAGGTCCTGGCCGCCGTTCAACAGGTGACCGGGCGCACGATCGACGTGCGTGAAGCCGCCCCCCGCCCGGGGGACCCGGCCGAACTTGTAGCCGACGCCACACTGGCCCGGCAGGTCCTTGGGTGGCAGCCCACCCGGTCGTTGGAACAGGCGATCGCCGACGCCTGGGATGCCGCGGGCTAGAGGTCGGTCCCCATCCACGCACAGATCAACTGGTAGGCCACCGAGATCGGCGGGGAGATCGCCAACTCACCCGCGGCCAGCGCGTCACGCAGTTCCTCGCGGGAAAACCACGCCGCCTCGGCGATCTCCTCCTCCTCAAGCCGCAGGTCGGTGCCCATGGCCCTAGCCGAGAAGGCCAGCATCAAAGAGGAGGGGAAGGGCCACGGCTGGGACTTGACATACCTCACGTCGTCCACAGCCACCCCGACCTCTTCCATCACCTCACGCCGCACGGCTTGTTCCAGCGACTCGCCGGGGTCGACGAAGCCGGCCAGGACGCTGAACCGGCCAGGCATCCACGAGGGCTGTCGGGCCAGCAGGATCCGATCCGCAGCATCGGTCACCCGCATGATCACCGCCGGTTCGATGTGGGGGAAGTGCTGGTGGTCCTGCTCACACCGCAGGATCCGACCACCGTTCTGGGCGGCCAGGATGCCCCCGCAGCGTGAGCAGAAGCGGTTGCGGATGCGCCACTGTCCCAGTGCAACCGCGGCCAGCAGGGCCGGTGTGTCATCCCGGTCGAGCATCGCCGAGCGAGCGTCGGTGAACCCATCCGCCGGCCAGGTCGAGTCGTCATCGACGATCACGACAGTCACACAGGCGGCAGCCATGGTCTGGTGGGCGTTGGGATCCACGCCGTCAGGCCATCCTCCGGTGGTGACCTGTACGAATCCATCGCTGGCACGGGTGGCCACCACGATGCGGTTCGGACCGCCGGGCAGGCCGGCGTCTGTGTCGGTTGACATAGGACTTAGGAACTGGTCAGGGCGACCCACCGCGCCATCACTGGCTCAAGGTCCATCATGAGAGCGCCAGGATATGCGCTGGTCGTCAATACGGTGCCGTCAGCCCCTCAAACATCGGGAAGTGACGGACATTCCGGGTGAACAGATCGGCGCCGGACTCACGGCGTCCCCGGAGGTGGTCAATGGCAACGCTGGTATCGACCGGGATCATTCGGCCCGCAGTTCTTCCAAGCGCCGGTTCAGATCGCCCCGAATGCGCTCGACGTACTGCGCGCCGTCTTCGCCCTCGTCGCTCCAGGATCCCGCGGTGCGCCAGAGTGTCTCTCGACGGGTGGTGATGTCGTTGACGCCGTACTGCGCACGTATTGCGCGCCGGATCAACTCTGAACGCGATGCACGGCTGCGCTCGCTGGCATGGTCCAAGACCGCGATGTCCTCAGCATCCAGGTGAATCTGCGTCCGCACCATCTACATCACTCTACGCCGCCGACGATGCTCGTAGAGTCGTGCCCCCATGGATATCAGGTGGTCGGGAGGCTTTGCCGGCGTGCTGACCGCCCTCACGGCGGTGGCGTTTTGGCGCGGGTCGGTCGACGTGTTCAACACCACCAAGGGCACCGTCTTGGTCCTGGGTGCGGTCATTGTGGTCGCGGGTGTAGTCGTGGGGTGGTTGTGGTCGGCACGCGCCGAGCTGCCCATCGGGGTGTGGCCCACCCTTGCTGGGGTGCTGTGGCTGACCCTGGTGGTTGCCGTGTGGGTGAGTCCCACACCGTTGCGGTCCTTCGTCGGGGTGAGCGGGCGTCACGGTGGTCTCGCCGTGTACTCCGCGGCGCTGGTCATGGGGCTGGCAACTGCCCTTTGGGTCCAGCGGGATGGGGATCGGGCACGGGCGGGCTTGGCCGCTGCCGTGTCCGTTGCGGGGGTAACCGTCGCGGGTTATGTGGCGCTGCAGTCGGCGGACCTGGATCCGTTCGTGTGGACCACCGTGGAGGGAGGAGCCCCTCGGTTTGCCTCCTTTGGCAACGTCGACTTCGCTTCGGCCTGGCTGGGCATCGTGGCCGTGGTGCTGTCCGGTGCCGCACTGCAGAGTCGGGACTCCGCGCCGACGCTGCCATGGTGGCGGATCCAGGGTCTGGTCGCGCTGGGCTGCGTGGGTGCGGCGGTGCTGACCGGAAGTCTGCAGGGCCCTGTCGTCGCCGCGATCGGTGTTCCGGTGGTGGTTGCCGCGGCGTTTCGACCCTCGCGACGGGTGGTTGGCCTGATCGGGGTCGGTGTGATCGTGGTGGGGGGAGCGTTGGCCCTAGGTCCCGGCAGATCAGCCGTTGAGGGAGCCGGTCGCAGTCTTGAGACCCGTGTGCCGAAGTGGCAGGCCGCGGTGGGCATGGGTGCCCAGTCGCCGCTGACCGGCCGAGGGCTGGATACCTATGGCGATTGGTACTACGCCTTCCGGCCACCCGAGCTGGCGGCACGGACCGGGTTGACCCGCAGTGTCGACAACGCCCACAACGTCGCGCTGCACCTGTTCAGCGGCGGTGGCGCCCTGCTCTTGATGGCCTGGCTGGCAGTGATGGTGGTGGCGCCAGGTGTCGCGGTGTGGCGCCAACGAAGGCAGCTGTGGACCAGCCCGGCGCGGGTCGGGATGGTGATGGGCTGGGTCGGCTACCTGGTGCAGGCGCAGGTGAGCCTGGACGTGCCTCCGCTGATGGTGCTGGGCGTGGTGTTGACCGGCGCGGTGGCGGCCGACGTGGGGTTGGTGGAGTTGCGCCGGATGGTCCTGCCGGGGCCAGCGTCGGTCCGCATCGTCCTAGCTGGCGTGGTGGTGGTGTCAGGCGTAGCGGTCATGGGACCGTTCAGTCGGGCGTGGCGGGCCGATACCACCGGCTGGACCGCGGAGGTGGCGCGGGCCCAGGCTGCGCCGTTGCCCGCTGAGGAGGCAACCTTTCAGGCGATGGTGTTAGCGCCGTGGGAGTCACGTTATGCGGCCGCCCACGGGGCATGGTTGACCAATGCAGGTGATGCGCGCCGGGCCTTGGATTATCAGGCCGAGTCCCTGCGGCGTGAACCCCGGTCACTGGCCCACGCCTTGAACGTGGCACGGCTGCTGACGGCGTTGGGTGATTCGCAAGGGGCCGCGGAAGTCTATGACCGGGTCGCCCAGATCGACCCCTACACCCCCGCGGTCCAGCAGGAGGTCGCCGCCGGCGGTCAGTTCCCCGACCAGGCAGACCCTGCTGAGGGCCCCGTGTTGTCGCCCCCCTGATAGGACGTGGGACAGAACAAGACATTTCCTGGCCGAGGTCAACAACGGGGGCGAGATCGGCCAGTTGACCGTGATGGCTGTGCTGCGTTTGGTCCTTGGTTCCTTATGCTGATCGGGCCATGTCCTTCTCTCGTCTTTTTGCCCTGCTCGTCCTGGTCGTCGTAGTGCTCGTGCCGACGGCGGCGTTTGCCGCTGATGTCACGGTGACAGGCGACGGGGTCGAGCCAAATCCGGTCCAGGTCGACATCGGCGAGCCTGTGGTGTTCAACAATGCGGGTGAGGACCAGGTCCGTCTGATCGATGACGCGGGCCGGTGGGATTCCGGCGACCTGGCACCGGGCGAAACCTTCCGGATCACCTTCGACGTGGCCGGCACCTTCCCCTTCACCAGTCAAGACGGTGCGATCACCGGCGCGATCGAGGTTGGTGGCGGCACGCCAGCCACAGACACGCCGGCCACAGACACGCCCGCCAGTGAAGCCCCGCCAAGTCCGATGCCAACCGAAACGGGACCTCCCTCGGATCTGGCTGCGACCGGTATCCCGGCCGCCCCCTTGGCGCTTGCTGTCGTGCTGGCACTGTTTGCTGGCACCGTCTTGCTGCGTCGCACCGGCCGTCCGTAAGCCGTGACCGACCATCAGGCAGTGTCGGAGATCTTTGACCCCCAGGTCTGGTCACCCGTGCCGGGATTTGACTTCGATGACATCACCTATCACCGGGCCCGCGATGCCGGGGTCGTCAGAATCGCCTTTGATCGCCCCGAGATCCGCAACGCCTTTCGCCCTCACACCGTGGACGAGTTGTACCGGGCGCTGGATCACGCGCGGCAAACTGGCGACGTGGGCTGTGTGCTGCTGACCGGTAACGGCCCCTCTCCCAAGGATGGCGGGTGGGCGTTTTGCTCTGGCGGAGACCAGCGCATCCGAGGTCGCGACGGGTACCGCTATGCCGAGGGTGAGACGGCCGACACGATCGATCCCGCAAGGTCTGGGCGGCTGCACATCCTGGAGGTCCAGCGTCTGATCAGGACCATGCCCAAGGTCGTGATCTGTGTGGTTCCTGGATGGGCTGCGGGTGGCGGGCACTCGTTGCATGTGGTGTGTGACCTGACCCTGGCCAGTCGGCAGCATGCGCGGTTCAAACAGACCGACGCCGACGTCGCAAGCTTCGACGGTGGCTTTGGCTCGGCCTACCTGGCCAGGCAGGTCGGCCAGAAGTTTGCCCGCGAGATCTTCTTCCTGGGCCGTACCTATGACGCCCAGCAGATGCAGGCGATGGGCGCCGTCAACGAGGTCGTCGACCACGACCAACTCGAGGCCACGGCGCTCGAATGGGGGCGGACGATCTGTGGCAAGTCCCCCACGGCACAGCGGATGCTGAAATTTGCATTCAACCTGATCGATGACGGTCTGGTCGGCCAGCAGGTCTTCGCCGGCGAGGCGACCCGCCTGGCCTACATGACTGACGAGGCGGCTGAGGGTCGGGACTCCTTCCTGGAAAAGCGCGACCCTGACTGGTCGCCCTACCCCTACTACTACTAACAGATGTCCCAGCCCAAATGGCCGGGGTGGTCGGCGCTGACCGCGGCCCTGTCCCTGGTCGTGCTGGCCTCGGCCTGCACCGGGTCACAACCAGCGCTGCTGTTGTTGGCCCCACAGGCCCCTGGCGGAACCGATCCCACGACGGCAGAGATACTTGAGCAGGTCCCCGGAGGCCTGGGGGAGTGCGGCCAGCACCAGGCCGATCAGTGGCGTGAACCACCGCGACTGTCGCCGGTGATCAGCATCCCCGAAGGATTCACGGCCAGCCTCACCGGCCCGTCCCAACGGACGGGGGATGAGTCGGTACCCCTCACGGTGGTGTGTGACTTCGACCCGCAGGGCCGCTTGCTGGTCGCCGACGAACTGCGGACCACCGGCACCGACCAGAGCGTCGGCAATGACTACATCACCCGGACCGGCGCCATCCACGGCCGCGTCGATGTGGGTGTTCCCGACGACGCGGTCACGGCCGTGCAAACAGTCGCCGGACGCACGGTGATCGTGCCGTTGCCGCAATCCCTG
Organism: Euzebya sp.; assembly: GCA_051004735.1. GTDB lineage: Bacteria > Actinomycetota > Nitriliruptoria > Euzebyales > Euzebyaceae > Euzebya. The sequence goes on from JBPCKA010000096.1 coordinate 64,106, forward strand.
CGCACCGTCCGCTTCCACGCCATCAGTGGAGGCAACGACCAGAGTGGCTATGACATCGGCCAGATTCGGTTTCTGGATGCCCAGGGTGAGGACGTGACAGCGGCGTCGGTTCCTATTCCCGACGTCGTGCATGGCGTTCCGCGAAGTCGGGGCTCGGGAGTCGAGGACTGAGCCCTCAGGTCAGGTCAGGCCGGCAATAGCCAGAAAGTGGGTGAGGATCCTGTGCGTCAAGCCCCAGATCATGTACTCCCCAACGGTGATTGCGGGGAAGGGAACCACCCCGCCATAGCGGTGCCAGGTCCGGTTGGCCGGGTCGGCCAATGCCGCCACCGGCAGCCACACCGCCTCGGCGACCTCCAACGGTTCCGGTATCGGCTCGGGGCGGCCCTCGGCGGTGAACACCACGGTCGCCACCCGGTGCGTCAGGGGTCGTCCCTCGATGTCGTCCAGGCGTCCCACGGCGGCGCTGACCTGCACCTGTGTCTCCTCCAGTGCCTCCCGTGCGGCGGTCGCTGCCACGCTGAGATCTCCGGGATCGGCCTTGCCGCCGGGAAGGGCCATATCGCCTGACCACCGGTCCCCATCCCGTGTCACCCGACGGATCAACAGCACCTCCGGTCCCGCAGGGGTGTCGGTCAGGATCAGCGCGGTGGCGGCCCAGCAGTCCGGCCGGGCCCGTGGCGTGTAGGTCGCGACCCGCTCCACCAACGCGCTGACATCCACGGTCATCGACCGAGTTTTCTGGCCAACAGCGCTGCCCCGACCAAATGGGTCCCGACGGCACTGTTCAGATCCCTGCGGATCAGCTCAGACATTCGGCGCAGGCGATAGTCCAGGGTATTGGGGTGGATCAGCAGGCTGGTGGCGGCAGCGCGGCGGTCTAAGTCCACCCCGAACCAGGTATCCAGCGTCTCGAGCAGATCATCCCGCTCATCCAACGGTGCCAACACCTCTGCCAGCTGTTTGGCTGCCGCCGGGTCGGCGCTCAACGTGCGCTCCAGCAACACGTCTGTTCCCAGCGCCTGGCTCAGCGACGCGTGGACCAACGTCGGATCCACGTCCAGGGCGGCCGCCCCACCGCCGGGATCCAACAAGGGTCAGCGCTGGTCCCCCCACAAGTGTTTCGATGGCCTCAACGGCCCGGCGGATCTTGCGGCGTCCCACCACCATCGCCGACACCACCGGGTCTGCGTCATCCACGCTGGCACCCAAGCGGAGGGCCGCTGCACGATCGCTGTCCCGCACCCGGATTCCTGCCCGCTCGGCCAGAGCGGCCCGGGCTGAGCCGGTGGACAACAGGGCTTCGGTCAGTTCTCGACGTGCGTCACGTTCGTCGCCAACTAGGACCGCCTGCTCATCGACGTAGGCCTTGCTGACAACGGCGGTGACCTCTCGGAGATAGGCCAACACCAACTGCACGTCAGACAGCAGTTCATCGTGTTCTTCAGGGCGGGCTTCACGTGCCAGGACGTCCCACACGACGCGGGCGCCGGTCATGCAGGCCGTCAGCACCTGGTCCAGAGGCACCCGCTGCGGCGCTCGCCGCGTCGCGCTCCCGGCCGGCTCAGCCAGCTCGGACGCGTGGGTCGTGCGTCCCTCGCGCAGACAGCGCAACAGCAGGCGTACGTTGGCCTTGCAGATGTCCTTGATCTCCCCGTCCAACTGTTCGCGGGACAACGTCGCATAGATCATGGTCATCGGTGGTCGCTCACAGAGTGATCAGGTGGCGGGCATCCGCGCCACGGACAGAACTGAGAGGAATGGATTGATCAAAGGTCACAAAGCGACCATCATGACGTGCGCTCAGGGCTAGCAGATAGGCGTCGGTCACCTGTCGTGACCCATGCAGACGTGACGAGTCGACAGTTTCGGGGTCAAGCAAGCTGAGGTCACAGGGCCAAAATTGATGATGGTCCATCTGACAGGCTTTGGCCAGGCGTTGGACCGCCACGACAGGCGAGACCGGACTGGGATAGCGGGGCTGGCTGATGATGCGCACGAAACCGTTCTGCGTGATCGCGCAGGATGCCCAACCATGCACTATGTGGGTTGAAAGAAAGGTTCTGGCTCGTTCGTGGTCGGCATGATCGGCGTCCAACAGAGCCAGCAGCACGTTCACGTCCAACAGTGCCCTCATCCATCATCCTCTTCACGCAGACGATCGATCAGGTCATTTGAGACCGTCGGACCCCTGTTGGGGAGGGGATCGAAGCCGTGGAAGCTCGATTCGGCATGGTCGTTACCCGGCTTGCCCCGTCCGGTCAAGGCTTGGCGAGCAAGGTCTGAGATCAATTCGCCGACGGATGTTCCATCGCGACGCGCACGCTCCCTGACCGCGATGAGGACGTCATCGGCGATATTCAATGTGGTGCGCATGCATCTGATGCTACCGCATCACCACGATGGAAGGCGTCAGGGAGTCAGCAGCCGCATGCCGTGCCGATGGCCTCGCGAAGGTCCTGATGGGACTGGCTGCCGAGCACACCGGCGGGATCGGTGGGAGCGGTCAATGTCGTGGCGTCCAGCACCCCGATCGCGTCCTTTGCCTGCAGGACGTGGAGGACCGCCTGGTCCAGTCGGGCCACCGGGATGCGCCCATCAAGCACTGCTGCCCGGACCCCATTCCACGCCATCGCCAGATCGGTGGGCATAAGGATCATGTCGACCCCCGCGATCAGGGCCTGGACGGCCAGTGCGCCACTGTCCCCGAACCCCCGCAGTGCACCCATGTTCATTGCGTCGGTGACCACCAGCCCGTCATAGCCCAGGTCCTGCCGGAGAACGGCGATGATTGCCGGGGACAGGGTTGCCGGGGTCCCCGACGGATCAAGGGCGGGAACCGCCAAATGGCCGATCATCACGCTGACCGGAGCAAGGTCGCTGGCGGCGGCGAAGGGCGGGAAGTCAACCTGGTCAAGGGTGGTGCGGTCGTGATCGATCGTCGGTAGCGAGTTGTGGCTGTCGATGGTGGTATCACCATGTCCCGGGAAATGCTTGAGGGTGGGCAGGACCCCGCCCGCCGCTAGGCCACGCGCGGTGGCGATCACGAACTCCGTCACGACCGGAGCAGTGGTCCCGAATGCCCGGTCGCCGATGACCGGATTGGCGGGATTGACGTTGACATCGGCGTCCGGGGCATAAACCCAGTTGACGCCGACGCTGCGGGCCTCGGTCGCGGTGACCTCCCCGGCCTGTTCGGCCAGATCAACCCGACCGGTGTCCCCGATGTCACGCGCGGCGGGAAACACGGTCGCCGGCGCCTCAAGTCGCACCACCCGACCGCCTTCCTGGTCCGTCCCGATCAGCAGGCCCAGACCGGTGTCGCCGGCGGCGGCCGCCTGCAGTCCGGCTGACAGGGTGGCGGTGCGTGACAGATCGGCAACGTTGGACGTGCCAGCGCCCTGATCGTGGTCAAAATAGGCCACGCCGCCCAGGTGATACCGCTGGACGACCTCAGCAGGGGTTTCCACGCCGTACAGGGTCAGGTTGGCGGTCGCGGCGCCGGCGCTGACCTGCGTGGCGTCGTCCCCGATGACGGTGGCCGTGAAGACCTGACCGACCTTCTGTTCCAACGTCATCCCCTGGATGAGTGCCGCCAGGTCCTGGGCTGGGTTCAGTGGTGCCGCCGGGGCGGTGGCTGGGGGAGGGGCTGACGCGGTTGCGGCGGCGGACCCCGGATCCAGGCCCACTCCTGGTTGCTGTGCGGTGGGGTCATCTGACTCCGGTGGGATCGGCACGGCAGTGGCCTGGGGGTCGGCCGGCGCCACTGCATCGTCGTCGGGCTGTACCCCGGAACCCGCACAGGCAGCGATCACGACGCACAGCGCACACAGCAGCCAGACCAGGGCAGGAGGTCGGGCAGGACGGGCGTCGTCGGTCACCGATGTCGCAGACATTCGGGCCAGTATCGTTGGACCGATGCAGACCAGCCAGATCCGCACGTCCTTCCTGGAGTTCTTCCGGGCCCGTGACCACCGGGTCCTGCCCAGCGCATCGCTGATCCCGCAGGACCCCACGTTGCTGCTGACCGTGGCGGGAATGGTGCCGTTCAAGCCCTACTTCCTGGGCCAGGCCACACCGGAACATCCTCGGCTCACCTCGACGCAGAAGGTCGCGCGCACCAACGACATCGAGAACGTTGGCCGCACCACGCGGCACCTGACGTTCTTTGAGATGATGGGCAACTTCAGCTTCGGCGACTACTTCAAGCGTGAGGCCATCCGCTGGGCCTGGGAACTTTCGATCACCTCCCCGGACGAGGGGGGCCTGGGGTTTGACCCCGAGCGCCTGTGGGCCACGGTCTATCAGGATGACGACGAGGCCGAACAGTTGTGGTTGTCAGAAACCGACATTCCGTCCGCGCGGATCCAGCGACGGGACGCCCACGACAACTTCTGGTCCACGGGCGGGGCCGGCCCCTGCGGTCCCTGCTCAGAGATCTTTTATGACCGCGGTCCCGAGCACGGCCGGGAAGGCGGCCCGATCGTCGATGAGACCCGCTACCTGGAGTACTGGAACCTGGTCTTCATGCAGTTCGAAGCCGGCGGTGGCGGCGACCCCGACCTGAAGGGGTCCGATGCCATCATCGGCACACTGCCCAACCGCAACGTCGACACGGGCCTCGGGCTCGAGCGTGCGGCCATGCTGCTGCAGGACGTGCCCACCATCTTCGAAACCGACGACTTTCGTCCGCTGATCCGGCAGGCCACGGACCTGACGGGCGTCAGCTACACCGGGACCTTCGGTGAGAACGATGCCGACACGTGGCTACGGGTCATCGCCGAACACGCCCGGTCAACGGCCTTCCTGATCGGTGACGGGGTCCTTCCGGCCAACGAGGGCCGGGGTTACGTGCTGCGACGGCTGATCCGACGGGCCGTGCGCAGCAGCCGCAAGTTGGGTACCGACACCTCGATCATGACTGCCATGATGGAAGCGGTCATCGACACCATGGGGGAGGCCTGGCCTGACCTGAAGACGCAGGCCAACCTGATCACCAAGATCGCCCAGTCCGAGGAGGACACCTTCGCCGGAACCCTGCGCACGGGGTTGGTAATGCTGGGCGATGCGATCACCCAGACGACAGCTGCCGGCGGGACCGAACTGGACCCGCAGACGGCGTTCACGCTGCACGACACCTATGGCTTCCCGGTTGACCTGACCTTGGAGATCGCGGCCGAGCAGGGTGTCACGCTGGACCGTGACGCCTTTGCCGCCCACATGGACGCCCAACGGCAGCGGGCACGCGCGTCGACCCGTTCAGACCGCGAGGCTGGTTCCACCGACGTCTACAAGCGGGCGTTTACTCAGGCGGGACAGGTCTCCTTCACCGGCTACGGGGCCGAATCCGACACCTCTGAGATCACCGCCATGATCGTTGGCGGTGAGGTGGCCCCCCGCGCCGAGGAAGGTGATGAGGTCCAGGTCATCCTGGGGCGCACGCCGTTTTATGCGGAAGGTGGAGGTCAACTGGGGGATCACGGCGTGATCACCACGCCGTCCGGCAGGATCCAGGTCAGCGATACCACCGCACCGGCAGAGGGATTGATCGTCCACCACGGACGGGTCGTGGCCGGGGAGGTCGCCAGCGGCGAAGAAGCGCAGGCCGAGATCGACCACGCCCGACGACAGTCCATCCGACGGGGGCACACCGCCACCCACATCCTGCACGCCACCCTGAAGGAGATGGTCGGGGATCACGCGGCACAGGCCGGATCGGCCATCGACCAGGGCCACTTCCGGTTCGACTTTCCGCACTTCGAGGCCATCAGCCGAGACCAACTGGCCGAACTGGAAGGGCTGGTCAACGACCGGATCGCCCGCAATCCGGCGGTCGTCACGCGCGAGATGAACCAAGAGGAGGCGCGGGCTGCGGGTGCCACCGCGTTGTTCGGTGAGAAGTACGGCGACACGGTGAGGGTGGTCACGATTGATGACTACTCGATGGAGTTGTGCGGCGGGACCCACGTCGGCTCGACCGGCCAGGTGGGGCTGTTCACCGTGCTGTCCGAGGGGTCCATCGCCAACAATGTTCGCCGGATTGAAGCCCTGACCGGACCCGAAGCGTTCGGGCACCTCTCCAAGGAACGCCTGGTCGCCGAAAGCGTGGGACGACTGCTGAAAGTCCCGACCGATCAGGTGCCCGGGCGTGTCGAGGAGTTGCTGTCTCGTGTCCGCGAGGTCGAGAAGCAGTTGACACAGACCCGGCGCGACGCGGTCATGGGCCAGGCCGACGCATTGATGGCAGCGGCGGAAGCCATCGGCGAACACCTGTTGGTCGCCGGTGTCGTCGGCGCGGCAGACCATGACGCCCTGCGTGGTCTGGCCCTGGACCTTCGCAACCGGATCGGTCGAGGAGTCGTCGTCCTGGGCAGCGTCAAGGAGGACGGTAAAGCCCAACTGATCGCCGCGCTCAGTCCCGACCTGGTCCAGGCGGGTACCAACGCTGCTGACGTCCTACGGCCTGGTGCCAAGGCGGTCGGCGGTGGTGCCGGTGGCAAGGGTGACGTGGCTCAGGCCGGCGGAAAGGACGGCTCTCGGATCGCTGAGGCTGTCCAGGCTTCCGCCGCCGAGGCACGCTCGCTGCTGTCGTGACCCTGAGTTCACGACCAGGACGCGTGCTGGGGGTCGATCCGGGAACTGTCCGCGTCGGACTGGCGGTCTGTGATCCCGACCGGTTGGTGGCGACCCCTCATTCGACCATCCCCGGTGGCAAGAGGGCGGCGGGGCGGATCGCCGCCATCTCAACCGAGCTTGGTTGTGTGGCCGTGGTGGTCGGCTTGCCACGGGCCCTGTCGGGACGTGAGACTGACTCAACACGGATGGCCCGCGCGTTGGCGGACCAGTTGCGTGACGCTGGTCTTGAGGTTCACCTGCAGGACGAACGTCTGACCAGCGTCCAGGCCGACCGGTCGTTACGGGCGCAGGGCAGAACCACCAAACAGTCAAAGAGCGTGAAGGACCAGATTGCGGCCAGCGTGGTGCTGCAATCCTGGTTGGACACCGCCCGCACCCACACATGAGCATCTCCACATGAGCAACTCGTCCAAGGTTTTCCTGGTCTTTCTGATCCTGCTGGTCGCAGGGGGCTATTACGCCTTCCAGCAATGGAACGTCGGCGGGGTTGAGGAGGCACAACTGGCGGAGGGGTTGGTCACCGTGACGATCCCCGAGGGCACCGGAGCGCGAGACGTCGCGCGTCTGCTGGAGAGCAGCGGCGTGATTCGCTCGGCGGGTGCGTTCACCGCGGCGGCGACCATCGACGGTCGGGCCGGGCAGATCAAGGCCGGCACCTACGACCTGGATCCGCAGGCCAGCACCGAGGAATTGCTGGACCAACTGGTCGCCGGGCCCCCGGGCCCCGACACCTTCACCGTGACCATCCCCGAGGGATTGACGGTCGAACAAACCCTGACCCGCATCGCCGACGCCGACGGCTCGCCGTTCACGTTGGAGCAACTACGTGAGGGACTGGGCCTGGTCGCCCTGCCCGAGTGGGTGCCTGCACGCCCGGACCTACCCGAGGGTGCCGAGGCCTTTGAGGGGATCTTGTTTCCCGACACCTACGAGTTCACCGTCGAGCAGACCGCCGACACCGTGCTCACCCGCCTGATCATGCGAACCGACGAAGTCGTCAAGGGCGTCGGCGGATCGACTCGCAACGACCTGGATCTGTACGACACACTCGTGCTGGCCTCGCTGATCGAACGCGAGGCCAGGGTGGCTGAGGAACGGCCGATCATCTCCTCGGTCATCCACAACCGGATCACCGACGGTATGGCACTGCAGATCGACGCCACGGTCATCTACGGCATCGAGGTCGCAACGGGGGAACGCCCCGATGGTCTTGTCAACGCCGATTATGAGTTCGACACCCCCTGGTCGACCTATCGCAACGTCGGCCTGCCGCCGACACCCATCTCCGGTGTCGGGCGGGCTTCCCTGGAGGCCGCGGCCAACCCTGCCGACACCGCGTTCTACTTCTACGTGGTCGAGGATCCGGACACAGGTCGGCACCGCTTCAGCGA
>JBPCKA010000097.1:0-11438 GCA_051004735.1 Euzebya sp.
CCGCCGGCCCCGTGTGCCGGCCCTACAACTGCGACCCGGAATTGGCGTGGTGCTGCATCAGCAGCAGCATCAGCGGCAACAGGGCCGGATGATGTTGGGGTAACTGCGCGAGGAAGGTCATTTCGGCACGGCGGTGATGCATGCCCATGACCAGCAGTGGCGAGTCGGGATCCCCGACGGTGAAGGTCACCGGCAGGCCGATTCGACGAGAAATCGGCTGGGGCCCGGCGCCGGAGAGCGTCACCCGACCGCCCCAGCTCAGCCCACTCACCTCAATCTGGGCCACCTGCTGCCCGCCTGAGTCGCTTGCCACCAAGGTTCGGTTGAGGACTCCACGGCCGGTGAGGTTGATCGGGACCCCCTCGATCGTCGCGGTGGCCTGACGCATGCTGCGGCCGGACCGCTCATAGGTCCCACGCTCATAACCCGAACCATCGACCAGGACATAGCGACCCTGCCGCTGGTGGGTCCAGGTTGCCGTGCTCAAGGTGAGGGTCATCGGATCACCAAAGACGTGACGATGGCGCGTAGCTGCACCGGATCGGCCACATCACTGGGGGCCTCAGACCGTGCGTAGAACAACTGTCCGTCTCCTGACAGCGCGAACAGGTCGAAGTGGTGGACCGGCACCTCTGAGCCGGTGGTGTAGGTCGACTCGATCAGCCTGGCGGTGCTGGCACCGGCAATGACGACGTCTTGTGCGTCCAACTCTTCAACCCCCTGGCGAACGTTGTTCAGCACCGTCATGCTGCCGCTCACCGCCGTGTCAAAACCCCCCTCGCCGCTGCTGTAGGTGGTGTCCAGGGTTACCGCCGCCGACGGCCTGACATCCTCTGAGCCCGGCTCGGCCACCCGCACCTCGGTGTCCTCATTGGACAGAATTTCCCAACTGCCGGGATAGGACAGCGAAAATGATTCCCCGCCATCCAGCGACACAAAATCGGCAGGCACCTCAGCCTCCTCATCAGAGCCTGTCGTGCAGGCAGTGATCGTGATCATGATGACTGTCAACCAAGCGAGTGTGCGCGGCAGGGTTCCCATGCGGATCAGCCTGTGCAGTTGACCCATGGTCGAAACGTTCCGGTTGCCGGATCGAAGTAGGAGGCTTCGATCAGCTTGGAGTTCTCGCGAATCAGATTGGCGCTCAGTCGACCGCCGACGATGAACTCTCCGTTGGCGTCCACGCCGTATCTGGAGTCATCCAGCTCATAGATCTGTTTGGTGAGGGTGGAGTTGTCCACCAGGGCGTCACCCAGTCGCGATGCTCCGTCCCCGGCAGACTCACCACCGGGCGCCAGGGAGGTGATGAAGTCCACTGCGGCACCACGGAGTTCTGGGCTGTCGGTGTCCAATTCGTACTCCAACACCACCTGGCGTGTCGCGTCCTGCGGGTCCACGATGTTGTTGGCGAGGTCGTTCAGCGCCTGGTCCGGGCTTCCCAGGTCAGCCTGCCCGCGCACGGTTCCGGTGACCTTCAGCCCCACACTGCCAACGCTCCCGTCGGGGTTGAACGACACCGTGATCTCCGCGCTTCCTCCCACGCCCAGGTCCAGGTCGGCCAGACCCGGAATGCCCAGGTTGCCTGCCACCTCACGCGACACCTCGAAGGTTGCGTCAATGCGACCATCGTCGTACTTGGTCAGGCCGGCAGCGGTTTCCAGGCCCGCACCGACCGAACCGGATGACACCCCGCCGATCGCCTCGGCAACGGCTACGCCCACCACACCCACCTCGACCCGGGTTGATTCGTGCTCGCCCTCCACATCGTTTCCGCCCACCCCGAACTTGCCAAGCCCCCATTTCACCGCGCTGTTCACTCCCGGCAGGTTGGCACCCGGAATCGCGCTGACACCGCGGTCCACCAGTGTGTTTTCGATGTGCTCATCGGCCTCACCCCGGTTGGGAAAGACCCAACTGTCCCCCAACTCCACATACCCCGCAGCCTTTGCTCCCGCCGCTGCCCGCTCACCACCACGTGCGTCACCGGCATTGACCACGACCCCTCCGCCGACGCCGACACTGGCACCTGCCTGTCCCTTCACAACCTCGGTGACCCGCACAGTCCCGTCGGACAACTCCTCGACGATGTAGCCATAGCTTCCGTCGACATCGACGATAACGATCTTGGCGCCCAGTTCGACCCTGGTGTTCTCCGAAGAGACGACGCAGGGCTTGGTCGGGCCGTTCTCCCCCACCTCGGGACGACCACAATCGCCGGTTCCTGCGGCCTGTTTGACCAGACAGACGAAAGCCTCACCGGCTGAGGCTCCCATGGATGAGGAGAAGGAGGCGACCACCAGAGCCAAGGCAACGACCACCGCGGCAATACCGATCCACTCGACCGTGGACTGGCCGTCGTCGGAGCGGAATCGATTGGTCACAGAACTGACCATAACCACGGTTTCGCCTGTTGTAGTGGGCCCAGGGACCCAAATCCTTCAGGGGTGGGGGACCTAGATCACCTAGGCCCCCGTCTCTCCGAACTACTCGCGCCGACGAAGCAGCATCACCATCAACACCCCGCCGAGCACGGCGCCGACCACACCTGCGCCGATGGTGACCAGCCCGATCGAACTACCGCCCAGGCTGCCCAGGACGATCAGTAGCATTTGCGTCCCAAAGGCAGTCGCCGCACCAATCAAGCCGCTGGTCAGCGAGTCACCACCCCGCCGCCAGGTAACGGCCGCTCCACCGCACGCCCCCGCCGCGGTCGCCAGTGACAACAATGTGAAGGTCGTCCCGCCGCCCACGTCTTCGGTTGCCACCGTCAGGATCGCCGACAGGACGGCGGCTACGACATTGGCCACAAAGGTCGCAAGCGCACCAAGGCCGATCGCCCACACCAGATCCTTGTTCACACCGGCACCGCCATGTAGGGCTGGGAGATATGGCGGAGGCGGAGGGATTCGAACCCTCGAGGGCTGTTAGGCCCAACGTCATTAGCAGTGACGCGCACTAGGCCGAGCTATGCGACGCCTCCTTCAGGCAGGTGAGTGTAGCGGCGGGGCGGGCCCACGCGCATCCCGTCCAGACCTCGATAGTGGACTACTGCAGGACGACATTCGTGGCGTCAAACACGCTCAGGCGGTCAAAGCCAGCGAAGGTGTCGACGAAGCTTGCCTGGGTGATCCTGCAGCGGTACACGCCCAGCAGTTCGACGTTCTCCGGGTCGGTCACGTCATACAGGTGCATGCCCTGGTTGTAGACACCGAGAGCACCCACGGTGATGGTCTTGGTGCCGCCAGAACCGTCGGGCACGACCAGGTCGGCGAACTCCAAGTCACTACCGCCGGCGATGGATTCGCCGACGGCGTTGGTGTGACGGATGTTTTCGACCAGTCGAATGTTGGGCAGAGTTGTCGGCACAGTTCGCCATGCCGCATCGCGATTCCTGCCACCGGGTGAAGAATCACCCAGCGTTTCTTGCATCCCGCAGCCCCGGATACCCGTGGTGACCCACCCGGTCAGGGCCACTACACTCCGCGCTATTGGAGACGTGCCCGAGCGGACGAAGGGAACGGTCTTGAAAACCGTCGAGCATGCAAGTGTTCCGTGGGTTCGAATCCCACCGTCTCCGCCACATTCCCGACCTCCAACGCGCGCCAACTGACGGGCTTTGTGTCGCTGCTCGTCGTGATGCCCGTCCTGAGGGATGACGATCATGGGTCGGCGCACGGCCGCACACTCCCTGATCGCTTCCTCAGGGGGTTCCATTGCTGCGCCACGGGTTCGATGACTCGATGGCTGCTGGGGAGGTGTGCCGGTCACAGAGACGCCGCAAGCACATGGTATTTTCAGACGTTGTCAGGCTCGTCTATGGTCAGCCTGACGCGAATCTATGTGGATAGGAGGCTGTATGGGGGGCGCCCTTGATCCGGCCGGACCCGTTTCCCGTGAAATGGCGGATCTGTGGTGGATCATGCTGGGCCTGGGTGGTGGGGCGTTCCTGGTGTTCGCCACGGCGCTGGTGGCCGCGTTGCTACGGCGCCGGGGGAGCAACGACGAGGATGGCGTTCCCAGGCCGCATGAGGAGCACCCCTCTCGCGCCTGGATTCTCGTTGGCGGCGTGGTCCAGCCTCTGGTGCTGGTCATCATCGTGTTCGCAGCGACCCTGCTGGCCATGCGCGCCATTCCCGAGAACGTTTCGTCCGACGGCCTGGTCATCGAGATCGTCGGCCATCAATGGTGGTATGAGATCCGCTACCCCGACCATGACATCGTCACCGCCAACGAACTGCACATCCCCGTAGGCGAACCAGTTGAACTGCGCCTGCAGTCTGCCGACGTCATCCACAGTTTCTGGATCCCTCAACTGGGCGGCAAGACCGACATGCTGCCCGACGGTCAGACCACCATGGTGTTACAGGCCGACGAGCCGGGTTCCTACGCGGGATCCTGTGCCGAGTTCTGCGGCCTGCAACACACCCGTATGGCCATCACCGCGATCGCGCTTTCCTCGGAGGATTTCGACGCCTGGGTTACCACTCAGCAACAGCCCGCAGTCGAGCCTTCCAGTCAAGCAGAGATACTGGGACAAGAGGTGTTCCAGCAGGCCAACTGTGCGCAGTGTCACACGATCGCCGGCACCCAATCGCAGGGGACGGCCGGGCCGGTACTCACGCACTTTGGTAGCCGGGGGACCATCGGGGCGGGAACCGTTGCCAACACCACCGCAGACCTGAGGGCCTGGCTGACAGACCCCGATCAGATCAAGGAAGGGGCTCAAATGCCGGCGGCCGACCTGGACGCCGCGCAACTTGATGCGTTGGTCGACTACTTGCGGGGTCTGGAATGAGCGAGGAGGGAGCAGCCCCACGTCACACACCCCTGGCGGCCTCCACGCCCAGCATCGATACGTTGGACGCGTTGTGGGCTGATCCGCCGGGGCTGATGGGCCAGATCAAAGCCATCCAGAACGACACCATCGGCGCGCGCCTGCTGCTGACAGGCTTCTTCTTCCTACTGCTTGGCGGCAGCTTCGATTCGTTCCTGATGCGCATCCAGTTGGCGTTGCCCGAGCTCGACATCGTCTCGCCACAGCTGTACAGCGAGTTGTTCACCAACCACGGGTCGGTGACAATGTTCCTGGTGATCCTGCCCATCTTCGAGGGCTTTGCGATCCTGCTGTTGCCTCTGCTGCTGGGCTCCCGCGAGATGCCGTTTCCACGGCTTGGTGCGTACTCCTACTTCACGTTCCTGTTCGGGGGCCTGCTGTATTACTCCAGCGCCCTGTTCGGGCTGGTACCGGATGCCGGGTGGTTCGCCTACGCCCCGCTGAGCGGCACCGAGTTCAGCCCCGACAAGGCTCTTGACTTCTGGGTCCTCGGACTTGGTGTCGCCGAGGTCGCCGCGATCGCCGCCGGGGTCGAGATCATCATCGGGATCCTGAAGATGCGTGCCCCCGGGATGAGCCTCACCCGCATTCCGCTGTTCGCCTGGGCGATGCTGGTCACGGCCTTCATGATCCTGTTCGCGTTCACACCACTGATCGTGGGCAGCCTGCTTCTTGAGTTGGACCGGGGTTTCGGGTTCAAGTTCTTCGTCGTCGATTCTGGCGGCAGTTCGTTGCTGTGGCAGCACCTGTTCTGGATCTTCGGCCATCCTGAGGTCTACATCCAGTTCCTTCCCGCGACAGGCATCGTCTCGATGATCATCCCGGTCATGGTCCGACGGCGGATCGAGGGCTACACCTGGCTGGTCGGCTCGATGGTTGCCATAGGCGTGCTGTCGTTTGGCCTTTGGGCACACCACATGTTCGCCACGGGTCTGCCCAACATCGTGTTGGCGTTCTTCGCCTCCGCAAGCATGGTGATCTCGATCCCGGCAGGAGTCCAGGTGTTCGCCTGGCTGGCCACCATCTGGTCGGGCCGTCCGGTGTGGAAGACCCCGTTCCTCTTCGTCGTCGGGTTCCTAGTCATCTTCGTCATCGGTGGGATCACCGGTGTGATGACCGCCGCGGTGCCCTTCGATCTACAGGTTCACGACTCCTACTTTGTGGTAGCCCACCTGCACTACGTGTTGATCGGGGGCGTGGCCTTCCCCATCTTCGCGGGTGTCTACTACTGGTTCCCCAAGTTCACCGGCAAGATGCTCGATGAACGTTTGGGGAGATGGAACTTCTGGTTGTTATTCATCGGCGTGAACGTCGCGTTCTTCCCCATGCACCTGGTCGGTCTTCTGGGCATGCCGCGGCGCGTCTACACCTACTCCGAAGGGCTGGGCTGGGACACCTACAACCTGATCTCCACCGTAGGCGTGTTCATCATCATCCCCGGTATGGCCGTGTTCATCTGGAACGTGTGGCGCAGCTACCGAAGGGGCGAGCAGGCTGGTCCGAACCCGTGGAACGCTGACACACTGGAATGGGCAACCGACTCACCGCCGCTCGAGCATGGCTGGTCGGTCATGCCGATCGTGCAGAGTCGCCATCCGCTGTGGGATCAGGACGACCTGCACAGCGGCCCCACCGAGATCGAAAAGTTGGTCCGTGGGATGGGTGAATGGCCACTCAAGTGGCGGGCCGCGCTCGTCGTCGGCACGGCCGACGCTCGACCGGTGGAGATCTTTCGTGTGTCCGACCCTTCGATCTGGCCTCTGGTGACGGCAATCGGCACAGTGGGTATCTTCGCCGCCGAGCTGACCGGAATCCGGTGGGCGGCCATAGCAAGCTGCATCGTGATCATGATCTCGGCCATCATCTGGAACCGCCCGGTGCCGGCCCCGATGACAGAGGAGGAGGAAGTCGCCTTCGAAGCCGAGCACGGTGTGCCGGTGCGCGCGGGGGGCAGCGTGATCATCGCCGCCTGGGGAACCGGACTCGCGACCCTCATCATCGCGATCATGTTCACCAGCTTCTTGCTCGGCTACTTCTACCTCCGTCTGGACACTGCAGCCTGGCCACCAGCGGGTGTGCCCTCACCGAACTGGGTGGTGGCACTGACGACATCGGCCTTGTTCGTGGCCGCCGGGGCTGGCATGTACCGGGGACTTCGGGCCATACGGGGTGGTGACCAACGCGGGCTACGCACTGGTCTGGCCACCGCCTCACTGTTGGGGACAGCGGCGGTCGTCCTGATGATCCTTGAACTGGCCGACATGGGCTTCTCACCGCGCGACCATGCGTACGGATCCATCTTCTTCACCCTCGGAGGATTCCTTGTCGCCGTGGCCGGCGCTGCCCTGATTGCGTCGGTCATGACCCTGATCTGGGCGTTCCAGGACCATTACAGTCATCGTCGACACGCGCACGTGATCAATGTCGCCCGCTTCTTCACGGCGCTGGTGATCATATGGATCATCGGTACCGGGACCCTCTATGCAGGCCCCCTTTTGACATGACTGCTCACATGACTGGCCTTGCGACATGAGCGGCCCGCTGCCGGAACCAGAGGTGGTGACACCCACCTCTCGCCCGACCTGGATCGCCGTCCTGTCAGGTCCCTCCTTGTGGTTCGGTCACTTCATGGCGGTGTACCTGATCGCCGAGGTGGTGTGTGACTCAGGCACGACCGGACCACAGATCCTGGGCCTGTCCGCGCTGAAGGCCGGCGTGGTCGTGCTGACGATCCTCGCCGTGGTGACACTGGGTGTCGCGGCAGTCCGGACCCAGTCCTACCGCCGCCAGCTGGGTAGTGACGCCGACCCGATGTTGGTCATCGCGCTGTGGTTGGACGCGCTATTCGCCGTGGCGATCATCTTCGTTGGTCTGCCACCGTTGGTGTTGGTCCCATGTCAATGATCCTGGCACACGTCGGTGTAGCTCCGCAGCCGCACGATCTGTGGTCGGCATGGAATCTGGACCCCGTGGTCCTGGTGAGTTTGTTCGTCACCGCGTGGACCTACGGTCAGGGAATGACAGGACAGCGACACCCGCCACCGGCGTGGCGACGCTGGAGTTTCGCCGGTGGCCTGGGCGCGATCAGCATCGCGATGATCTCGCCCCTGGATGCCATGGCGCAATCACTGGCGTCCGCGCATATGGTCCAACATGTGTTGCTGATCATGGTGGCCGCACCGTTGCTGGTGTTGGCCCGTCCCCTGACTGTGATGCTTCGCGGCCTACCGTGGTCGGTCCGAGAACGCGCGGCGCGGGTACGGGGCTTTGTCGGCCTGACGACCGCGAGAACCCGACGGGTATGGCACCCCGCAGGTGTGTGGCTTGCCTACGTCGGCTCCCTGTGGCTGTGGCACAGCCGCGTGCTGTACGACGCGGCGCTGTCCAACGATCTTGTGCACATCCTGGAGCACGGTACGTTCTTCGTGACCGGCCTGATGTTTTGGGGGCTGGTCGCCGGCGCGCGAGGGGCCCGGCCACTCGAACGAGGACATGCGTTGCTGGTGGTGTTCGCTGCAACCATGCAAAGCGTTTTGCTTTCGGCCCTGCTGACCTTCGCCGGGACACCCTGGTATGACGGCTATGCCACGACGACCCAGGCGTGGGGCCTCAGCCACCTGGCCGACCAGCAGCTCGCTGGCGTGATCATGTGGGTACCGACCGGTCTGGTGTATCTGGCTGCGATTCTTACTCTCCTGGTCACCTGGCTGTGGCAAACCGACGACAGACTTCTCAAGCGTCCGGGAGGCTCCTATGCAGCTACCAGCGGGGAGGAGATATACAGGCGTTGGCCGTCGGTGTAGCGCAGGCGGTTGTTGCGGATGTCGACCAGCTCGAAGCGTTGGGGCGAAGCCTGACCGGTGATCTTGTCCACGCGCGCACCATCGATGCGATACCGCGACCCTGACTTTGTGCGAACAACATGAGGGGCGTGTACAGAACTGGCGGGAACGCTGGTAGTGGATGTCATGGCCAACATCCCTCCTTAGGTGGGCGTCACGTCACTGTTCCCCCAGTCCAACCGCTGAACACGGCCAATCGGACAACTGGGGACTGCCGGCCCCCAGGGTGATGAACCCGCCTCGAAAACTAAAGAAAGGCCGACCTTGCGGTCGGCCTCACGGACGCGAGCGTCCCTAGATCGCCCTGACCTCGCGGGCTTCGTCGCCCTTACGGCCTTGACCGATCTCGAACTCGACCTTCTGGCCGTCCTCGAGAGTCTTGTAACCGGTGCTGACGATGTTGGAGAAATGCACGAACAGGTCGTCTCCACCGCCGTCCGGTGCGATGAAGCCGAAACCCTTGTCGGCGTTGAAGAATTTGACAGTGCCTTGAACCACGTTGATCACTTCTCTTTTGAGTTGCAGGTCATCTTTTTTAGACCCGCAGAAGAAAGCGCCAGACGGCTTGTTACGCCGGACGCCAGGTCCACAGTAGCCCATCACGGGCACTCGCACACACAATCGGTTGGCGCCGCCCACACACCGGGCGACCGACCCCCGGGCAGACCGCCGGCGTGTACAGCGACGCACTGCCCGCCATCGAGGTCGCAACATGTCTGCTGAACCTGCTGATTCTGCGAATACACACGCGCCGCTCGGTTGATCCCGCCCACAGCGCCGACCTGGTGTTGACACTTCTGGTCCAGGGTCTGGCGGCTCGCTGAGCGTCGGACGGAGCCCACGTGAATACCGGGGGGGTTACCAGCTGCCGATTAGGGATACAACGACTGCATGATCGGATTCATTGTCGCTGGGTTAGTCATTGGTGCTGTCGCCAGGTTGATCAAGCCGGGAAAGCAGCGCATGGGATTGTTGGCCACGCTGCTGGTCGGCGTCGTCGCCTCTGTCATCGGTGGGGCCATCGCATCGCTGCTGGGAACCGGCAACGTCTGGGAACTCAACGTCCTTGGGATGATCGTCGCGATCATTTCCGCCGTCGTGATCCTTGGCGCCATCAACGCAGGAGCCACCGCCGACCGCACCTGAACGGGTAGGTGCTGTCCACAAAAGAGAGCCCCTGGCGTCAGTCGCGGGTTCCCCCGGCGCGGGGTAGTCGGCGGGCCGCCTGTCGAAACACGGGGGTCGCAGTGTGTCGCAGCGCGACAAATCCTCGATACCACCTGGGCACCGTTCGCTCGGTCACCCCGCTGCGGATCACCTCCTCGATCGCTTCTGCCACATCCGCGGGGCGACCGATCAAAGGTCGCAATGGTGTTCGCTTGATCTGCTCCTGGGGGAATCCCTCGGTCGCGATGAAGCCGGGGTTCAGTTGGCAGACGGTGACACCCCGGCTCTCCCACGACAGCGCAAGAGCTTCGGATAACCCCACCACGCCGAACTTGCTGGCGGCGTAGGCGGCAGGTCCGATACCGACCTTTCCCGCAACCGAACCGACGTTGACCACACGCGCGGGGGCACTGGTGGCCAGCAAGTCGGCAAACGCAGCCATGCATCGCATGGTCCCCAGCAGGTTGATGTTGACCGTGTTGATGGCGTCATCCAGGTCAAAGCGATTCACAAATCCCCCGCCACCGACACCGGCATTGTTCACCAGGACGTGGCAGGCCCCGTGGTCTGTTGCGACTGTGGCGGCCAACGCATCCACCGAGGCGGTGTCGGCAACGTCAGCGGTGACCGGCACGATGCCTGCATGCGACCGGGCCAGTTGATCCAACCGATCCTCGCGCCTGGCCACCGCAACGACGACCATTCCGGCCTGCGCCAGACGGATGGCCGTGGCCTCCCCGATTCCGCTTGAGGCCCCCGTGACGACCGCGACCTTGCCGGTCAACTGAAACTCCTGACGTGAAGCAGTCATGACGTCACGCTACCGCGCCCAGAAATTTTGTTCCCGGCGTGCAGGTGAGGAGCAGGGCGACGGCGAACTTCTCCGCTGTCATCGACCCGTTCCGGGTCGTCCTGTCTTATAGGAGAACTCCATGCGCGCAGCCTTGTGCGTCCTCGTCCTACTGCTGACGGTCGCCCTGGCGGGCCCGGTCGCCGCAGCGGACCCCAACCCCCAGGTCACCGACATCGCCGGTGATGCCAACGCCATCAACGGCCAGGGCCTCGTGACCGGCGTTGGTCAGGCTACCCCAGCCGACTATGCCCCGGCCGACCTGCGCAGCGTGCGCTATGAGACCATGTTCGAAGCGGTGCCCGTCGGCGGTGACGGCATCGACTACCGCGTCACCGGCCTGCGGGCACACATCGTCACCTCGGCACCTGCCGTGAGCGACGGCCCCACCCTGATCTACCGTCTGAACGTCGACAACTTCGCCGAGGGCAAGTCGGTGTCGACGGTCGCAGCAGAGGTCCGCACCCTGCTGGTGGCGGTTACCGCACCGGCCATTGACGTCACCGACGCCGGCACCACGTTCAAGATCGGCTCGGACATGCCCAAGGACGTGCTCTGCACCGTGGACTGCCCCTAGCGATCACTGCAGCGGGACCCGGCTGCCAGCGCGCAACGGTGCCGCGTGCTCCAACTCCGCCATCTGATGGGCGAACTCGGTGGCACCGGGGACAGTCGCTGCGGCACCAATGCTGCCGACAGCGTAGATCAAGTAGTCGTAGCCCACGGTTGCGCCGGAGGCCAGGGT
>JBPCKA010000098.1:0-92374 GCA_051004735.1 Euzebya sp.
TCAAGCTCCGCAACGACGCTGTCAGAGATCGCCACAGTGCCACCGAGGACGGTGACGTCGGTCACGCCCAGCCGGTCGAGCTCGGTGATGACGGACGGGTAGAGCTGGTCGGTGGCGGTCAGCAGCAACGGCCGGTCGGTCTGGAGACTGCCTGAGGCCAGCGCGTCGGCGAACCCGCCGTCGGTGGCGATGATCGCCCCTGCCGCGGTCGCAAGGCCGGCCTGTTGCTGGGCGAACGTCGGCGTCGGACCGTCAGCAAACGTCACCTGAGACAGATCCAACGCGGTCTGGGCGTTGGTGGAGGTCGAGATCACGATCGTGTCCGACAGCCCATCACCAGGCTGACCGCCTAGCCCGTCATCGTCGAGGATCGTGCCGATCGCCACGGTGCCGTCGGGGTCGAGGATGACCGGCGCTGACGGGTTGGACAGCGTGAACGTGAACGTCTCGGTCTCCTCAGGCGTGTCATCGCCACGCACCGAAATCTCCACCGTCTGAGACGTCGTCCCTGGTGGGAACGTCAATGTCCCTTCGCGCTTGGAGTAGTCCGGACCGAAGTTCGTCGTCACATCCGCCGTCGCGTAATCCACAGTCACCTCAGACGTCGACGCCTCAGACAGCGTGACGGTGAAGACCATCGGGGTCAACGACCCCGCCGGACCCTCAGTCACCTCCACATCCGCCACCGACAGCATCGCCCCGGTCGTCGGGGCACCACCGAGCAAGAAGATGTTGGCGTTCGACCCGGCGGAGTACGTATCGGCCGTCAAATCGGTCGCGCGAGAGGTAACCGCGATCGTGTCACCATCCCCGGACACCCGGGCGTCGATCGTGCCGTTGTTTCCCGCGGGTCCAGCGGGTGTCGCACCAAGCAACCGCAGGCCCCGACCCACCTCATAGAGCACCATATCGAAGGCGCTGTTGGCGTCCGTCTGTTCTGCAGGGACCGCAAGGTCGGAGGCCGTCGTCAAGAACACCGCCTCGGTCCCGTCATCGGACACGCTTTGCACGTTCAACGCGACGCTGTTGGAGTTCCCGCCGTCGGTCCCTGCGGCGTTCTGGCTCATCAAGGTGTCGGTCCCCGACGCCACCACGTGATGGATGGAATCGATGCCGTCGGTGGTCTTGGTCCCCACCTCGACGAGGTCGGTTGCGGCAGTGATGTATATGATGGTCGACCCGTCCCCAGAGATCGCAGAGCCCGTCGAGCGGCCGTTCGCGGTGTCACCACCGCTGGCACGTTCGCTGACGATCCGGTTGCCGAACGGGTCGGCGGTCCAGAGGAAGGTGTCAAGCACACCGTTGGTATCTGAGCCCGAGTACAGGTTGTTGGCCGCCGAGGTATAGGCGATCCGCTGCCCATCGTCAGAGATCCGCGGGAACGTCGACTCCCCGTTGCCCGCTTCGTTTGCCAAGAGCGCGGTTGAGACTCGCAGCATCTGTCCGCTGTCGATGGTGTAGCGGTACACGTCGTTGGCGAGGTTGTCGTCGTTGTTGTCGACCAGGCTCGCTGCGACGGAGTGGAACGCCACGTGTGTCCCGTTCCCGGAGACCACCGGGAACGTAGAGTTGCCGTTCCCCGCAACGTTGAACTGGTCAGCAGACACGTGGACGATCTGGCTCTGCCCGCGGCTCCAAAGGAAGATGTCTTCATTGTTAGAGGTATCGAGGACGTTGACGGTGGTGTTCAGGTTTGCACAGGTCGATACGAACGCCACACGGCTGCCGTCATCCGATATCCAGGGACGGGACGACGATCCGCTGCACGTCCGGCCGTCGAGGTCCTTCGTGATGATGGTGACGTTGCCGGTCGACCGCGTCCACACGGCGATATCCGGGCTGCTGTTGAGGTCGGTCTGCTGCTGCCCCTGCGCCAGATCGGTCGCTTCGGTCACGAACGCCACGGTCGACCCGTCTCCGCTCATCATGGCGCTCGGGCTGGAACCGAGACCGCCGGAGGTGGTGGAGGAAGCGATGTGGGACACAAGCGTCGTGGTGCCATCCTGGGTGTCGTAGCTGAAGAGGTCAAAGCCCGCGCCGTTCCTGTCCACAAACCCCGGGATCAACCCCTGGGAGGCCGACGCATACAGCACGTGACGCCCGTCGTCGGACACCGCCTGGACGAAGGAGTCCGCGTCGCCACCCGCGCCGGACTGAAGACGGGAGATCAGCTCAAGCGGCCCAGTCGGCGCCGAACTCGCCGGCTGGGGGAGCAGTGCCAAGAGCATCGCTGCCACCAGAACCACGAGAAAAACAGCGTGCGACCTGCGTACATGAGTGATCATCTAGCCAACATAGGAACATCGACAGGGCGGTGTCGATAGGAAGAACTACCCAAGGGCCCGGATGGCGATCAGGTCGTGGTCGAGTCCTTCGCCGGAGGACCGAGAGCACACGTACCCCGTCGAGCGCACAAGTAGGCTGATCGATGCGACGCTCGTCATCGGATCGTCGGCACCCGTGCGGGACCGGGCTGCTCGGCGCTCAACTACTCGATATCGCCGAGCCGTGTTGGGACCGTGTTCGCGCCAAAGGTGTGGCGCCCGCTCTTCCCCACCTCCACAGCGTCCATGACCTGCGAGTCGGAGCGTTCGCACACGCCCTGTCCGACAGTGCCGCAGCCCTGAAGACACCGTCGGACGCCGGCCTCGTGCAGGACTCGTGCAGGAATGGGCCGTGCAGCTGTTGCTGGTCGCCGGCGACCGGGAGGGGTTGGCGGCGCTGCAGCCGAGGAAGGCCTGGCCAAGTTCCGCGCGACGCTGTCCATCCAGTTGGCCACCTTTCGTAGGACTTGGCCAGGTTGCGCGAGACCTGACAACAGTCTGGGCGTCCTCTTGGTTCACCCGCCGCCAATCCGCACATAATGAAGATTATGTAAACACGACAGCCTTTGCCCCGTCACAGTGCCCGGCTTCCACGTTGCCATAGGCCTTAAAACCCGGGCACCCAGCCCATGACCGACACGGTGCCCGGCTTCCACGTTGCCATACGCCCTAAAACCCGGGCACCCAGCCCAGTGGGGTCTGGCCAGTGCTGTTGGCGGCCAGCATCCTCGGACTCCTACGACCAACAGCGGCGGCGCTGCGACACGCCGTCGCCGGCGCGTGTCCTCGGCGATCACCGTGATATCGCCTCGGGCGGGGCGATCTTCGTGGTTGCGGTGATGATGTTGAAGACTCTGGTGCAGTCCGCAGGGGAGATTGTGCCCACTGACTGAGTGTCAGCCGACCAGTTGGTACCGCTTCGGCGAGCGGCCAGCCGTTCCTGTATCGACGGACTCAAGCTCGGTCAGTTGTCCCGACTCCTCAAGCTTGTCTAGGACCGCACGGACCGTTGAACGACTGGCATCAGCCTTGTCGACCAGATCGTTGATAGTGAACGGCTCGGGGCCGATGGTCTGAAAGACCTTCTCCATCGCACTCCCAGCCTCAAAGGGACTTGACCCTGTCCCCTGTTCGGGCGCCGCGGCCGAAGTCTCTGGCGTCACCGGTTGTGCGTCGGCGTCCAGTTCCCCCTCTGCCGCGTAGGCACGGGCTTCGTCGGAGATGCCAAGACCGGCTTCGCGCAGGACCTGCAGCGGCACGCCCTCATAGAAGAAGTCATCACCACTGACCCTGTTGCCCTGCGCCCATTGCGTCGCAAAGGCAATAAAATCAGCCTCTAGATCTGGTAGATAGGTCGCGGGATCTGACGCCCGGCGCCATTCCGCACGAAGCAGCACGCGCTTGACTGGATCGGTCGTCTCCGCGATCTGCGAGGCCAATTCCTCAACCTCGTCCCAGTCGACTGCGGTGTTCGGGTCCTGCAGCGCCTCCAGATACGCGCGCACCGTTTCGTCGGCGACTCGAGCTCCGCGGACCATCCGTTCCTCCTGTTGATCTGACCCCTCCCCCAGTGGGAAGGGCCCAGGGGGATGCTAGCAATGGATGAGCGGTTTGGAGGGTCTCCCTCGACGAATTAGCTGGTATCAGGCGCGTTTGACTCGATCTCGGTCTGAATTTGACGTGTCAGATCCCTCAGCGCGCTGAGCAACGGACGAAATGCCACATCTCTGATGTCCAAGCCCTCGATTCCGCTCTGGATCTCGGTGGTCATGTCGGCCGCGGCCAACAGTGCTCCGTCATAGCGGTCCTCGTTGACCGATTCCACCATTTCAGCGGCCAGTAATCGCAGCCTACGTTGCAGTGATGGGTCGGTGGCGCGAAGGGCCTCCGACGCGTCCAGTACCCGCAGAACCTCCCTGGTGGCGTCATCCACCCGGCTATTGCCGACCACGGGATCCTGTGAGGTGTCACCAAACAACATCGTCACCCCGAACACCACCGCAATCACGATCACCGCCAGCGCCACCACCGCAGCGGTACTGGCCAGCAGGAGCAGCCGCCAGGGTCGCCGATCGTCGGTTGGTCGGGCGGAGCCACTGTCAGGTTGATCATGGTGCGGTGACGGAGGCGGCGGCGGAGGAGTGACCGAAGAAGGCGCCTGCGTATGAAAGCTGGCGCCGGACTCGCCGCTGGGCGGGTCCCAGGAACCGGATCCCTGTTCGCCAGTCAGCGGTGTGACAGCGGTAGGTTCGTCGTCGGTGGTGTTGGCCGGAGAGGATCGGGCTGCCAGTTCGACCGGATCCAGCGGAGGCGGTGGTATCCGGCCGCGGAGCACCCCCTCTACGAACCCGGCACCGGGGCGACGATCAGGGTCCCGCCGCGTCATGGCCAGCAGGAGCCCTCGCCAGTTATCCGGTAGATCGGTCGGAATCTCGGGGTCTCGGCCCAGTCGAGCCATCGCGGCCTCCACGCCACTACCGCGGAAGGACCGACGTCCTGTGAACGCCTCGATCAGCACCAAACCCAGCGAATACACATCAGCGGCTGGGCCGACAGAGGAGTCCTGCAGTTGCTCGGGAGCCAGATAGGCCGCAGTTCCTATGGTGGTACCCGCACGGGTCACCATGGTCGAATCGACCAGACGCGCGACGCCGAAATCCGTCAGAAAGCCGCGACCTGTTTCGTCGATCAGGATGTTGGCAGGCTTGATGTCGCGATGCACAACTCCCATGTCATGTGCGTGCGACAGCGCCCCGGCGACCCGAACCGCGATCTTGATGATGTCGGCCTCTGGAACGGGGCCTTCTTCGCGTAGACGAGTCGACAGCGACTCGCCCTGCACCAACTGCATCACGAAGTATGGACTTTCATCACTGGTCCTTCCCGTGTCGAACAGACGCACGATCGCGGGATGGTTCAACCGATCCAGGATCGCCATTTCTGAGCTGAAGCGATCCGGATCGGCCGCATCACCCACACGCATGACCTTCACGGCCACCATTCGGCCGGAGTGGATGTCTTCGGCGGAATAGACATCTGCCATTCCACCCCGACCGATTGAATCGGTCAGTCGATAGCGATCGGCAAGAACCTGCTGGTCCCCCTCATCTACCACCAGGAACCCGCCCGTTTGTGCGCGACCATCACCGGTTAGTGTGTCAGAAGACGATGGCGATGGTCGGCAATCTTGGTCGACGGGCCGACTAGCTGCCTGACAGATCGATTTGGTCAGAGGTCTGCTGATCGACCGCGCAGACCAATTCCCGAATCGCGGACCCGCAGCCGCCAACGGTCTCGGGCAGTGATTCAGGCAGTTCCTGCGCCGGTTGCACGGGATCATCCGCGTGCGCCGGTGTATCGACCTGGATCGACTCGGGCACGGATTGCGGCTCTGTCGACGGTAGGGCGTCCTCGGCAACCGGCGCAGGCCGTGATGGCGGCACTGCCTGCACAGGGGGCGCCTGGGCTGCTGGCGCAACCCGCTCGGCGGGGACTGCAGGAGTGCTGAACCGGGTGGCGGGTGGCACCGGTACATCACGTTCGATGGGAGAGCTGACGGCCGGTGGCCTGTTCGTGGGAGCGTCCTCGACGGCTGGCGGCGGTGTCGCCACGACGACCATCGTCGCAGCGACCATGGTCGCCGCCACCGCTTCGCCAAGTCGAGGGGTGATCTGACCCAGTCGGCGAAGACGGATCAATGACTGCTGGAGGGGACCAACAAGCGCTATCAGCCAAGCCAGACCCGCCGCGCGCTCATGACCCTCCTGATTACGGTAGGCCTTGCGTAGGTTGCCTCGTGCACGATGGAGCAACTGTTCGAAGGCATTGCTTCCCACGCCGAACTGGCCGGCCACATCTGTCGGTCGCCACCCCTCCAGGTAACACCGCTCCAACGCCCGGCGTTGGCGATCGGGTACCTCTTCCATCGCGCGCCGGATGACATCTTGTTCGGCCACGGTGTCGTCGGCGAGGTCGATCTCGTGGATCGCCTGACCGGGCATCTGCGACAGCGCCGTGGTCAACGCATCTGCCCTGCCGTTGGCGCGGATGATGTCGATCGCTGCGTTCCCGGCGATTCGACGCAGCCAGGGCCACAGCGATCGCGAGACATCGAAGGTATCGATGTTGCGCATGGCCCGAATCATGGTTTCCTGCGCCACATCCTCGGCTGTGGCGCGATCCCTCAGACGTCCCTGCAGGAACCGCACCAAAGCGGGGAAGTGTTGTTGGTACAGGGAATCGAACGCATCAACATCGCCGTTCCGGTAGGCCCGGATCAGCGCGGCCTCGTCGTCCTGTGTGGACGCGTTGGCAAGAATTGGGGTCGTCGACACCTGACTCCCTGAGGGGTGAAACACGGACGAAACCGTGTCGAACCAATACGAGTACGTGATGGCATCATACCCCATGTCCACCGCTGTGATGTATGGACGACCGGACCTCACCAACTCATGCCTCCTGACGTTAATCATGACCGCCTTGAACGACTTCGAGGTGATCTTGCCGCTCTCCGCGCTCGCACCGCGCGGGAGGACGGATTGCTTCGCTTCGCCCCTCCCCCAACGGCCACTCCCCTAACGGCCCCTCCCCCAACGGCCACTCCCCCAACGGCCACTCCCCCAACGGCGGCGCCCCGTCGGCGACCACCAGTCGTGCCGTCAACGGGTGGGCGCAGTGGCTCTGTCCGCAGAACCCGTCGGCCCCGGCCACCCCGTCGGTCGCCGCTGCGACGCCGATCACGCAGACCGTCCGCACGTCGTGCGGTCCCTGCGCCCATCAGGATCAGGCGTCGACCGAACTGGGTGGCGCCCCCGAGGTGGCCGATCTGGCATCTCATTAGTGCCACTATCGCCATCGTCGTAATGGGGTCGGCCGTCGCGCAGTTGGCCTATCGCCTGTTCCAGGCCCTGCTGGACACCTCGATGTTGCTTGGGGCAGACCCAAGCCGCGCTGATTATCTGACTGCTGCCGCCGGGGTGACCGGCGGCGGACTGACCCTGGCCCTGGCTGTCACGGCTCTGGCGGTGGTCAAAGGTCGCCCCGGCTACTTCGCTGCCGCAGCGGGAGTGCTCATCTTCTTCGGCGTGTTGCCGATTCTGGCCTACAGCGCCACGGCTGGGATCGTGTCGGCTCCGTCCCCCACAATGGCGCAGCTCCTGCGTCCACCCGGCTGGGAGTACCACAGCCAGCTCACCGTCGCGTTCTGGATAGCCGGCGTGGCGTTGGCCGCCGCCGCGGGCGACCTCGCGGTTCGCAGTGTCGTGGCGGTGTGGCGGACGCTGCGCTAGTACCGCTCACTCCAGGGAGAACCACACCGAGCCACCGCCAGTCCCGGCGATACGCAAGGTGAGCTTGGGGAGGTCCAGCGACTTCACGGCCCAGCACCACTGTCCCGTGATCTGCCTGCCCTCCCCCACCAGCTGTTGGACATCAAGGGCTCGTGGGACGACTCCACAGTCCTGCCGCAGTGCATATTCACGACCGCCTGGCGTGACCAGCGCGGGACTGATCGACCCCTGGACCACGCCCGGTCCGCGTGAACGGCGCCGCAGTACCACCTCGATCAGCACGAAGCTCTCCATCGGCTGTGGTGGGGTGTTGAACTGATTGGCCAGCAGTACTCGCTGCGTGCCATTCTTCTCCACTCCTCGAACAGTCATCTCCCACGCGCCTACGAGGGATGATCGGCCCACAGAAAACGGGTGAGACCTGGAACCGGGCATGACCGCAGGGACGTCGCCGGCGACCGTGGTTTCGGGGCGTGGATCCTCCAACCGCAGCCCGGTCAACACGCCGGCCCCGAACACCAGACCCAGCACCACGATCCCCAGGATGAGCTGCTTCATCAAGGACTCTGCTTCACGGAGTGGCTGGAGTTGTCACGGTTCAGCGCGGTGCAACTCAGCCGTCAGGTGGACCTGCAGTGGGTGCCCGACGGCGGCCATGGACAACTGGTAGCGCATCGTGTCGTCCTCGACTTCTACGATCCGCTGCACCTGTTGAATGCCGTGGATCGCTGCTGAGGGAGTAGTCGCCACAGCCTGGCTTGTCAGGACCAGACGTGTGCCGGTCAGTGTGCCGGTGTGTACCTCAACGACGCCGGTGGGTTGAGCGATCACCAGTTCCGGGATTCCCATGGGCAACCGGAAGTACCCCGCCTCGGCGTGGAGTGGCTGGCCCCCAGGAACCCGCTGTGTTCGCTGCGTGTAGGCCAGGACCGGCTTGGGCAAGGCGATGACCTGCACCTCTTCCTGGTACTCAAAGTCACCAATGCTTGGGTATGCCCCGTGGCCCTGACCGGTCCAACGACCGACCAGGAAATCCAGCGCGGCGATATCGGGATGGATCACAAGCAGCAGCCTAGAACCACATCGCACGCACAGGCCGAGACAGTGACCCAGAGGGCCCCGGGTCTGATCACACAACGTAGGTATTAGTGAAATCACAGTCTGCAGTACGTCACAGACTGTAAGTTGACAACCCACGCGACAATCGCCTGATTTGTGTTTAGGCTCACTCCCCAAGGCGAGTGCCTACCGGACACCACCAGGTAGGTATTTGTCCCCGAAGCGCCGCCACCCACCACCGGTCGCTGAGACCACACATGCTTCCGAACGCCCCCTATCGCCACTGCCGAGGAACTTTGCGGGCTCGACAGACACTCAACCCGTCGCCCCCACCCGCCGGTGCCGTAGTCTGCGGCATGGTCGCGGGCGACCCAGACGAATGGACGCAATGATGGACGCTGTGATGGCGGCCGAGGACAACCCGATGCCAGCGGGCGGGATGCTCGAGGTATCCAATCTTGAGGTGGTCTACGACGACGTTGTCCTGGTACTCCGCGGGGTCAGCCTGCAGGTGCCCGAAGGCAAGATCGTGGCGTTGCTCGGTGCCAACGGTGCCGGGAAGACCACGCTGCTGCGGGCCATCTCCGGCTTGCTGGATGTCCACAACGGCAAGATCACCAAGGGGTCAGTCACCCTTGATGGTGAGGAGATCCACGGCCTGGCCCCCGAACGCGTCGTCGGCGTCGGTGTCAAACAGGCGCTTGAGGGTCGCAGGATCTTCGCGGAGTTCACGGTGGAGGAAAACCTGCGGGTCGGCGCCCACACCGACACCAGCGTGATGAAGGAGAACATGGAGCGGGTCTATGACCTGTTCCCGATCCTGCGCGATCGACGCAAGGCCACGGCGGGCTACCTGTCGGGTGGTGAGCAGACGATGCTGTCCATGGGACGGGCTCTGATGTCAAACCCGCGCTACCTGCTGCTGGACGAACCCAGCCTGGGGTTGGCACCACAACTCGTGGACCAGATCCGCAACCTGATTGTTGAGATCAACAGTCAGGGCGTCACCGTGCTACTGGTCGAGCAGAACGCCGCGATGGCGCTGGGCGTCGCCGAACACGGCTACATCATGGAGACCGGCAAGGTCGTGATGGACAAACCGGCACGGGAACTACTCGAGGACGATGACGTCAAGGAGTTCTATCTGGGGCTTGCCGATGAAGGCAGCGCCAAGTCCTTCCGGGATGTGAAGCATTACAAACGCCGCAAGAGGTGGCTGTCATGACCGCTGCGACCACCGAGCCGATTCTTCGGTTTGACAACGTGCGGCTGTCCTTCTCGGGCGTCATCGCGATCGACGACGTCTCATTTCAGGTGGGGCCGCGGGAGCTTTTCGCGATCATCGGTCCAAACGGTGCCGGGAAGACCTCCATCTTCAACGTCCTGTCGGGCGTCTATGCGCCACAGGAGGGAGAGGTGGTGTTCCGAGGACAAACCATCCTGGGACGCTCACCCCATCGCATCGCCGACGCCGGCATGGCGAGAACCTTCCAAAACATCGAACTGTTCGGCAACCTGACAGTGCTGGACAACCTCATGCTGGGTCGCCACCACAACATCAACTACGGGTTCCTGGCAGCGATGCTGTATGTCGGCAAGGCACACAGGCAAGAGATGGCGAATCGAGCAGTGGTCGAGGACATCATCGACTTCCTCGAGATCCAGGAGTTCCGCAAGATGCCAGTCGGCCTGCTGCCCTACGGCATCCAGAAGCGTGTGGAATTGGGGCGGGCATTAGCCATGGATCCCAAACTTCTGCTCCTGGATGAACCGGTCGCTGGCATGAACGTCGAGGAGACCGAGGACATGGCACGGTTCATCCTGGACATCCGTGACGAGCTGGACATTCCCATAATCCTTGTCGAACACGACATGGGCTTGGTAATGGATTTGGCCGACCGGGTGATGGTGGTCGATTTCGGTCAACCGGTGGCCACTGGACTGCCCGCGGAGATCCAACGCAATCCCGACGTCATCAGGGCCTATCTGGGTTCAGATCAGGTCCAGCTTGACGAGGGCCCGATCGAAGCCCATTCCGCCGACGACGCTGATGGCAACGCTGGCACCGAAATGCAGAAGGAAGGATCAGAATCATGACGGCAACGCTGGATCGTGCCGAGGGGTCTGTCACCGTCAAGTCCGTTGCCACCCGCATTCGGGACTGGGCGCAGAAATCGCCCGAGACCGTCGCGTTGCGCGAGAAGGACTTCGGGGTGTGGAAGGAGGTGACCTGGGCCGAGTACTGGGACAGCGCCCAGATCGTGGCGCACGCCCTGCTGGCACGTGGATTGCAGGCCGGTGACCGGGTTGCGATCCATTCGGAGAATCGCCGCGAATGGCTGTTCGCCGACGTCGGCTGCACCGCGGTCAGAGGCATCACCGTCGGCCTGTACCCCACCAACCCGGGACCGGAAGTGCAGTATCTGCTGCGCAACTCGGGCACCAAGATCTTGATCGCCGAGGATCAGGAGCAGGTCGACAAGGCCCTTGATGTCATCGACTCGCTGCTCGACCTGACCACCATCGTCTACCTGGAACCTCGCGGGATTCGCTTCCGTTACGACGATCCCCGGTTGATCTCATGGCCGGACTTCCTGGATCTGGGTCGCACTCACCGGGAACAGAATCCGGGGGCAGTCGCCGAGCGGATGGCCCAGGCCCAGCCGGATGACGTCATGACCTTGATCTATACCTCGGGGACCACGGGTCCGCCCAAGGGGGTCATGCTGAACCAGGTCAACGTCGAGTTCTGCATCGACACCCTTGTCAACAGTGGAGGGTTCTACGATCCGCCGGCAAGTGAGAAGGACGTCTCGCTGTCCTATCTCCCCCTGTGCCACATTGCCGAGCGTGCGGCAACGATCTACCTGAATGCCGAAGCGGGTGTTCAGGTGCACTTCGCCGAGTCCATCGAAACCGTGCCCATGAACCTGCAGGAGGTTCAGCCCACAGTGTTCTTCGCGGTGCCACGGATCTGGGAGAAGATGCTGGCATCGGTGGAGATCAGGATCGCCTCGGCCTCCGCTGTCAAGCGCATGTCGTGGTCGTTTTGGTCGAAAGTCGCCCGTTGGCTGGGTACACGACGTGTGGCAAACGGCGGAAACCACACCCCTGCCACACGGATCGTGTATGCCATTGGCTACGTGTTCATGTTCCGCGCCCTGCAGGACCGTCTGGGCATGCGACTGGTGCGGACCGCCGGAACGGGCGCCGCCCCCATCGCCCCCGAAGTGCTGCAGTGGTTCTGGGGCATCGGCGTGCCCATCTATGAGTTGTACGGCATGAGCGAGAACGCTGCGGTTGCCACCTCCAACCGGCCCGGACGGATGAAGATCGGCTCGGTCGGCGAACCCCATGACGGCATCGAGGTCAAGATCGACGAGCAGTCCGGCGAGATCCTGACCCGCCATCCGGCGGTCTTCGCTGGCTACTGGCAGAACCCGGAGGCAACCGCCGAAACCATTGATGCAGACGGCTGGCTGCATACCGGAGACGTCGGTGAGTGGGTGGATGGAACCCACATCAAGATCGTGGATCGCATCAAGGACATCATCATCACCGCGGGCGGCAAGAACATCTCGCCCAGCGAGATAGAGAACTCCCTTAAGGCCTCGGAATACATCAAGGAAGCCGTCGTCATCGGTGACAAGCGCAAGTACCTGACGGCCTTGATCGGAATTGAACTGGACACCGTCGGTGACTGGGCGCAACGTCGCAACCTCTCCTACACGACCTATCGAGACCTGTCGGAGAAGCAGGAGGTCGTTGAGCTCATCGCGGAACTCGTGGAGAAGACCAACGCCAAGTTCTCCCGTGTCGAGGGGATCAAGAAGTTCCGCATGCTGCCCAAGGAACTGGAACACGAGGATGGCGAAATGACCGCTACCCAGAAGGTGAAACGGTCGGCACTGTATGAGATCTTCGAGGACCTGGTGGAGGGCATGTACTCGGGGTCAGCCCACGGCGCAGGTGCCGATGGCACGACCTACGTCAACGAGGGAGTCTCGACATGATCCAGTTCCTGCAGGCCGTGATCGCGGGGTTGGGACAGGGATCGATCTATGCGTTGATCGCCCTGGGCTTCGTGATCATCTACAAGTCCACGCTGGTCATCAGCTTCGCCCAACCCGCGTTGATGATCACCGGCAGCCTCCTCATGGTCTTCCTGCACGAATCGATCGGGTTCTGGCCGGCCCTGGGTGTGGCCATCATCGGGACCGCGGTGGTTGGACTGACCGTCGAACGGGTGGCCCTGCGCCCCATGATCGGAGAGCCGGTCTTCGTCGTCGCCATCATCACCATCGGCATCGACCTGGTGCTGCGGGTGATCCAGAACCGGTTTATCGGGACAAACCTGCGTTTCGTCGGTGATCCCTGGGGACTCAAGAACTTCAGCGTCGGAGGTGTACTGGTCAATCAGCGTGACATCGCACGTCTGGTAGCGACGCTGGCGATCGTCGCCCTGTTGTTCGCCTTCTTCAAGTTCAGCCGCTTCGGGTTGGGCATGCGTGCCGCCGCCTTCGACCAGGAGACCGCCCTGGCCCAGGGCATCAATGTCGGCCGGGTGTTCGCCGTGTCATGGGGTCTGGCTGGGGCCCTTGCCGCAGTCGCAGGCATGTTCGTGGACGGTGCCTCGGGCATCACCCAAAACACCTGGATCATCGCGTTGAAAGCCCTGCCCGCCATCATTATCGGTGGTTTGGACTCCGTCGGCGGGGCGGTCCTGGGCGGTCTGGCGGTCGGGGTCGTCGAGGCTCTGGTGGGCACCTACCAGGGGCAATACTTTCCCTGGCTGGGCAACAACTTCGCACCTGTGTCCCCCTATGTCCTGCTGCTGATCGTGCTGTTGATCAAGCCCTACGGCTTGTTCGGCACTCCTGAGGTCGAACGAGTATGAGTGCCCTGCTGGGCGGATCCGGCGTTCGCAGGCGACCCGCGCTGTACACCTCCTACGACGCCGACATGGCCCTGTTCAACACCCGGGCGAAGGCCGTCAGTGTTCTCGTTCTGCTGATTCTCACAGCTCTGATGCCGTTCTTTTTGGATGCGAACCTGCTGGTCTTGATGAGTCGTGCGTTCGCGTTGGCGATCGGCGCGATCGGCATGAATCTGGTCACCGGGTATGCCGGCCAGGTCTCGCTGGGTCACGCCTTTTTCGTGGGATTGGGGGCGTTCACGGCTGCGACCGTCAGCGGCAACCCTGAATCGCGCACCCTTGGCTTTGGCCTGCCGATGATCGTGTGGTTGCCTGCCGCCGCGCTCATTCCCGGACTGATCGGCGCCGTTGTTGCCCCGCTGGCCACGCGCCTGCGGGGGCTGTACCTGGCGATCGTGACCTTGGGTCTGGTGTTCTTGGGTGAGCACTTGTTCCGCGAGGCCGACTTCATCACCGGCGGGTTCGGTGTGGGTCGCCCCGGTGTCCAGGCGTCGTTCTTCGGCATCTCGCTGACGGACAATGGTCCCTCATTCAGCGGCCAGGCGAAAACGTTCTGGTTCGCACTGGTGCTGCTGATCGTCGTCGCCCTGTTGGGACGCAACATCGCCCGGACCGCTGTCGGACGTGCCTTCCAGGCTGTGCGCGATCGAGACATCGCGGCGGAGATCATCGGCGTGCAGTTGACCAAAAGCAAAGTACTGGCCTTTGTCATCTCCTCCGCCTTCGCGGGCTTGTCGGGGGCTGTGCTTTACACCATCACCCGGCAGATCACGCCGGAATCCTTCAACCTGGGCCTGAGTGTGCAGTTCATCGCAATCATCCTGATCGGTGGCGCCTCAACGATCAGCGGGTCGATCGCCGGGGCGGTCTTCCTCACCGTCCTGTTGAGACTGGCCGAGGAACTCAGCCGTTTCGCGAGTTTCATCCCCCCACCGGGACAGCCCGGTGGTCTGCTGAACACTGCTCAGGTGTCCATCATTCTGTACGGCTTTCTCATCGTCGGCTTCCTGCTGTTCGAACCACGAGGGCTGTTCGGGGTGTGGATTCGAATCCGCAACTACTGGAAGGGCTGGCCGTTCAGCTATTGAGTGGTCAGGTGCAGTTCCGTCCCTGCCGGCGCTGCCACGTATACTTCCCATAGAGTCCTACTACGCTAGTAGGTTGTCATCACACCGGCGGAAGCGAGGGTCCGCCACACACAAGGAGACAGAACATGAGGTTGCACTCACGCTGGGCCCGGTTGGCCCTGATACTCGCGGTCCTGTCATTGATGGCGGCCGCGTGCTCGTCCTCTGATGACGCGGCCGGTGGCGGCGCCACCGACGAACCTGCTTCGACGCCAGCGGCGGACGAGCCCACCGACGACGCGATGGCGTCGGACGAGCCCACTGACGACTCGGCAGCCCCGGCCGGTGACATCGCCTTTGATGTCGGCGTGACCGAGGAGGCATGTCCAGAGGGTGTCAACCCGGACAACGGCTGCATCTACCTGGGCACCATCTCGGACTTGACACAGGGCCCGTTCGCTGCGCTTGCGGTGCCGATCACCGACGCTCAGACCCGGTTCTGGGAGCAGGTCAACGCCGGCGGTGGCATCGGTGGATTTGACATCAACACCGCGGAGTACACCCGCGATAACCAGTACAACCCTGAGGTCCACTCACAGCAGTACGAGGAGATCAAGGGCAACATTCTGGCAATCGCCCAGTCGCTGGGCTCACCCACGACCTTCGCAATCATCGATGACCTTCGTACCAACAACGTCGTGACCGCCCCGGCCTCCTGGACCTCGGCGTGGCTGTTCGAGGACGTCATCATCGAGTCCGGCAACACCTACTGCATCGAAGCACAGAACGGTCTTGACTACCTGGCCGAGAACGGCGACCCGATCGAAACCGTCATGGCCGTCCACTTCCCCGGTGACTACGGCGACGACGGCGCTGCCGGTGCCCGTAACTGGGCAGAGGTCAACGGCGCTGAGTTCATCGACGTCCCCACCACTCCGGGTGCGGACAACCAGGGTGAGGCAGTCGGCCAGATTGTCGGCGGTGGTGCCGACGTGGTCGTGATCACCACCGGTCCGACCGATGCGGGGACCCTGGTGGGTCAGGCAGCTGCGGCCGGTTACACCGGACGTTTCCTGTTCAACAGCCCCTCGTTCAACCCAGGTCTCATGGCCTCCCCCGCCGCCCCGGCGGTCATCGGCCAGGTCACCGTGGCCGGTCCCTGGGAACCCTTCCAGACCGACACGCCAGGCCACCAGGCCATGCGTGATGCACTGGGCGACATCGAAGGCAATGACGGCTACACCTCCGGGTGGGTCTGGTCATATCCGATGCTGGCAGTGATCACCCAGGCCGTCGAGAACGGCGACCTGACCCGTCAGGGCATGATCGACGCGGTCGGTCAGATCACTGAGGTCGACTACCAGGGCATGCTGCCCGAGGGCTCGGGCAACCTGAGCGGTGATGCCAACGGCAGCGCCGTCCGTGCCACCTCCATCGCCATCCCGACCGATGAGTTCCCCAGTGGACTTGACGGACAGGGCTTCTACGAGGGCGACACCGCTGCCGCCTTTGAGTTCGGTGAGGAAGCCTGCTACGTGGGCTAGTCGGCAACGACGATAACGATGGCGAACACCGGTCCGTGAGGGAGCGGTGTTCGTCGTTTTGTTCGCGTTGTCCCAGGGTGGCCGCCCACTGCCCACGCGCTAGTGTCCGGGCATGCGCGATTCCAAGGTGCTGGCCGTCGTTCTCGCCGGCGGTGAGGGCAGCAGACTGGCCCCGCTGACCAAGGACCGTGCGAAGCCGGCGGTGCCCTTCGCGGGCATGTACAGGATCATCGACTTCGTGCTGTCCAACCTGGTCAACGCCGACTTCACCAGGATCGTGGTGCTGACCCAGTACAAGAGCCACAGCCTTGACATCCACCTGAACCAGACCTGGCGGTTGTCCCCCATCCTGGGGCATTACGTCACGCCGGTTCCGGCTCAGATGCGTCGTGGGAAACACTGGTACGCAGGGTCGGCTGACGCGATTTACCAGAACCTGAACATCATCGGTGACGAGAGGCCCGACCACGTGATTGTCTTCGGAGCCGACCACATCTACCGGATGGATCCGCGCCAGATGCTGCAACAGCACATCGACTCCCAAGCGGGAGTGACCGTGGCGGGTATACGGGTCCCCATCGACCAGGCCGACGCCTTCGGGATCATCGAACCTGCGGCCGATGGCCGACGCATCCAGGCCTTCCGTGAGAAGCCCGCGGACCCCAGGCCGACTCACGACGATCCGCACGCGGTCTATGCCTCCATGGGCAACTACATCTTCACGACCGAGACGTTGGTCAAGGCCGTTACGCGGGACGCAAAGCGTGAGGATTCCGATGCTGACCTGGGTGGGGACATCATCCCTGTCCTGGTCGAACGGGGGGAGGCAGCCGTCTATGACTTCTCGGCTAACACCTGGCCAGGCCAGACCCAGGCGGACCGGGGATACTGGCGTGACGTCGGGACGATCAAGTCCTACATGGACGCCTCATTGGATCTGGTCAGCCTGAATCCCACGCTGAATCTGTACAACAGCCGCTGGCCGATCATGTCCTGGTCGCCACCAATGCCTCCGGCCAAGTTCGTCCACGCTGAAGAGGACCGTACCGGTCGAGCAGTCAACTCGATGGTGTGTCCCGGGGTGGTGGTCTCGGGCGGCAGCGTGTCGGGCAGCATCCTGTCCCCCGGCGTCCACGTCCACTCCTTCAGTGAGGTCACCAACTCGGTCCTGATGCATAACGTGAACGTCAGCCGGCATGCGGTTGTTCGAAACGCCATCGTGGACAAGAACGTCAACATCCCCGCCGGAGCCCAGATCGGCGTCGACCTTGCGGTTGACCGCGAACGATTCACCGTCACCGAGGACGGCATTGTCGTCATCGGGAAAAACACCCAGATCTGAGCCACGCCGCGGCCAGCACAGAAATGAGGAGACCTGCCATGCACTGCGCCGCTTGGGCGTGACCTCAGGCCTCAGCGCGGGCCATGCCAGGTTCAAGATAGATGTAGGTGGCCTCGGGGACCGCCGCCCGCACGGCGGTCTGCAGTTGAGTGACCAGGACTGCTACCTCATCAAAGCTCAGCGTGCCGGTGATCTCAAGCTTGGCGCCGACCAGCAGGTCCTCGGGTCCCACATGTAAGGTCCGCATGCGCAGTACAGCTTCGACGTCGGGGTGGGCCGACAGGGTCGAGCGGATGGTGGCCGCCGCCTCCGGCGCAGCGGTCTCGCCGATAAGAAGGCTCTTCATCTCGATCGCCAGGATCGCGGCGATGACACCCAGCAGCGCTCCGATCACCAACGTCGCGTACGCGTCGAAGACGGGGTCCACGATCGCTGCCAGAAGCACACCGATCAGGGCAACGACCAGACCGATCAGCGCACCGAAGTCCTCCAGCAGGACCACGGGAAGCTCGGGGTTGCGGCTGCGGCGAATGAACTGCCACCAGCCCAACTTCCCTTTCAGCGGAGTGGCCTCCTTGATTGCGGTACGGAAACTGAAACCCTCCAGCAGGATCGCCAGGCTAAGGATCACGACCGCAACGCTGAGGCTTTCGATCTCATGAGGGTCGGCCAGCTTCTTCAGCCCCTCATAGATGCTGAACAGGCTGCCCAGCGCGAACAGCACCAAGGCGACGACGAACGACCAGAAGTAGCGTTCGCGACCATAACCAAAGGGGCGTTCGTCGTCGGCTTCCTTGCGTCCCGCCTTGCTGCCCCACAGCAGTAGACCCTGGTTGCCACTGTCGGCCACGGAGTGAACTGACTCGGCCAGCAGGGATGACGACCCCGTGATCAGGAAGCCGACGAACTTCGCCACCGCGACGCCCGCGTTGGCCAGCAGTGCAGCCACGATTGCCTTGGACCCACCGGAAGCAGCCATATGGGCGTCAGGCTACCCGTCGTGGCGTGTGCCAGGTGCAGGCCACGCTCGGCTCAAGACCTCAGGAAAAGCCTGTCCTGACGTCGGGGGCTCCCAGGCGTGCAGCGTCGGCGGTCAGGTCGTCCGCCTGGGTCTGGGACTCCCGCTCGGCCTGCACCCTTGCTGCATAGTGGCTGAGTTCGCGACCGGCGTCCTCCGAGGACCAACCCAGTACGTCACTGACCACCGGGATGATCGCGTCGGCAGCCGACAGACCCCGGTCAAAGGTTTCGATGGAAATGCGTGTACGGCGCGTGAGGATGTCATCCAGGTGCAGCGCGCCCTCCCACGCGGCGGCATACCACGCCTCGACCATCAGGTAGTCCGTCGCGCCATCGATCGGCAGGCCCAGCTCAGGCTGTTTGGCGATGACGGCCAACAGACGTGTGGTTTCGGCCCCGTAACGCCGCAGCAAGTGCTCGATGCGGGCCACATGCAGTCCGGACTCATCACTCAACTGCTCGCGGGTGTTCCAGATCGCCTGATAGCCGTTGGCTCCGGTCAGGGGCAGCCGGTGGGTCGGGCTGGCCGGCACTTTGCGATCCAGTCCGCGCGATGCCGCATCAACGGCATCACGGGCCATGACCCGGTAGGTGGTGTACTTCCCACCGGCCACGGTCAGCATGCCCGCGACACCCTGCACCACAGCATGTTCACGGGAGAGTTTGGAGGTCGCCTCGGACTCACCCGTCAGCAACGGTCGCAACCCGGCGTAGACGCCTTCGACGTCGGCCCGCGTGAGCGGGATGCTCAGCCACTTGTTGGCCTGGGTCAGCAGGTAGTCGATGTCGGCGGCCGAAGCGGCAGGATGGGCCTTGTCCAACTCCCACTCGGTATCGGTGGTGCCGATGATCCAGTGGCGGGTGTAGGGCGGGGCCATCCACGGGATGACGAACAGCACCGATGAGGCTGTCCTGGTGATGAACCCCGTGTCGGAGTGGATGCGGTCCCGTGGCACGACCAGGTGCACGCCCTTTGAGGCCCGCACCTTGATCCGCCCGCGGCCGACATAGGCCTGCACGTCATCGGTCCACACACCCGTGCAGTTGATGATCTGGCTGGCACGGGCGACGAACTCCTGGCCGCCCTCAAGGTCGCGAACGCGTGCACCGACCACCCGTTCGCCCTCGGTCAGGAACCCGACCACCCGTGCCGAGTTCGCGATGGCGGCGCCGTAGCGCGCTGCCGTCCGGGCCACCGCCAGGGTGTGACGGGCGTCATCGACCTGGGCGTCGTAGTACTGGATCGCACCGACGAAGGAATCCCGCCGTAACGACGGGGCTATCCGCAGTGTCTGGTTGCGCGTCAGATGACGGTGACGTGGCAGGCCGGTCTTGCCCGCCATCGCGTCGTACAGGGCAACCCCGGCGCCGACGTAGGCCCGTTCCCACACATGATGGGTGAGGGGATACAGAAAGGGAATCGGGTTGACCAAATGCGGGCACAGACGATCCAGCATCAGCGTGCGTTCGTGCAATGCCTCACGGACCAGCCTGAAATTCAACTGCTCCAGGTAGCGCAAGCCCCCATGGATCAGCTTGCTGGATCGACTTGAGGTGCCAGCGGCGAAGTCCCTGGCCTCGACCAATCCGACACGCAGGCCCCGGGCGGCAGCGTCCAGTGCCGTTCCGACCCCGGTGATCCCTCCCCCCACGACCAGTATGTCGAACTCCTCAGTGGCAAGGCGGGCCAAGCTGTGGGCGCGGAACTCCGGGGACAACCGACTGCTGAGGGTGGGGACGGTCATGGTGGCATCAACGATACGAGTACCCGGCGTTCATGCCAGTCGGGCCTAGGAGTCGGCGATCCGCGCTGCCATCAGCCGGATACCCCGCTCGATCTGATCCGGGACGGCCATCGGGCTGTTCGGCGTGATCTATAGCTCAACGGCATCCACGATCATGAGTCCGGGTATGACCGTAACCAGTTCGTTGCTGATGTTCTCCGGCGCCGCGCAGTTCACGATGGTCACGTCGAGGTCTGTTGGCTTTGGTGCTGTTGGACGAGACAACGGGCCTTGCGGCATGGCGGAAGTCAGGACTTCAGGACCACGCGATCAGAACGGTAGACCAGCGTTGGCTGGCGGATCTCCGGGCGGTCTGGTCGGTGGTGGCAGGCCTTGTGCTGGTCGGTCGGGTGGTTGTCTTCCGGGCGGTGGTCTGCCCACTGGGGGTGGCTTGTTCAGTGGGGGTGGGGCGTTCAGGCGTGGGCGGGTGGTGTAGGTGTGTTTCCCGATGGTGGTGTACAGGGTCCCGTCGGGGTCCATGCGCATGGTCCAGCGTCCGCGGGTCACGGGGGTGTGGTCGGGACGGCAGATCAACCCCGTGTTGGTGATATCCGTCGGACCGCCCTGTTCGCGTGGGATCACATGGTGAACATCACAATGGGCAGCAGGTGCATTACAGCCGGGTGCCCGGCAGCCCTGATCACGGGCGATCACCGCCCGACGTAGCGCCGGGGGGATCGGGGTGTAGGCGTCACCGATCGCGACGGGCATGTCGGCCTCGTCGGTGAACAGTGGGATCAGTTCGGCGTCATCGGCGATCGAGCGGACCAACGCCCGGCTGATCCGCATCTGGCCTGACCCGCGACGCAACAGTAGGCGTGAGACCACACTGCCCACCCCGCCGTCCGCGTCATCGTCGGCGTGGGGGTCGGTGGGGAGCAGGTCGCTGAGTCGGGCGATGAGCATCACCCGAGGTCGGGCACGCCGGGCCAGCCCACCCGCAGCAGCCGTCCCGTCCCCGTCGGGCTGGGTACTGGTGCCGCCGAGGTAGGTGGCGGCGATCCGGCCGAGCGCTTCGGCCCATTGCTGGGCACGGCTTTGTACCGGACGGACCGATTTGGGGATCGCCTTGCCGTCAGCATCGACCGGCCTGGGGTCATCCGGGCTGACCGGCGGGTCGGCGGCAGCATCAAGTGCTTCGCCGAGCGTCGCGCCGACCTCAGGGGCCAGGGTGCCGTGGATCTCTGTCCACCCGTCAAAGTCGGGTTGGAGGACCAGTCGTTGGGAGCGTTCCTGGCTGTCTTCGTTGTTCTCCAGACCTTCACGGTCAAGTCGGGCGGCAAGGTCGGCGGTGGTGTCAACGATCCGGTCGGGCTCACCCAACCCCGACTCCAACACCCCGGGCAACGCCTCATCCAGGATCTGTCGTTGCGCAACGGAGAGTCGGCGGGCCTCCAGCACGATCCCACGCAACTGCGACCATGACAGCGACCCGCCATCAAACGCCGCCCACACGCGGGGCATGGCCGAGAGGGTCTGCACGGCCCGGTCGAGGAACCCGACGTCCACACCGGTCGCGCTGGCTTGGAGGGCGAGGTGACGTCGGGCTGACAGTCCATCACGTGGCCCGGCCTCAGCGACCGCCCGCAGGACGGTGGCCATGGCACGGTCGGCATCCCGCATCGCCGCCACCGCAACGTCCAATGGATCTGTCGCCACAGGCAGGTAGTAGGGGTCAAACGGGACGTCAGCATCGGTCAGTTCCCAGGCCAGGTCACAGTCCAGATCGGAGGGTGTCAAACCCTCGCTGACCTGCGTGTTCTCGATCTGAACCGTCATACCCACATACTACAGGACAGGTGTGACATCACCTTCGGCGCGGTACGTCTCAGTCTGGTCAGACTCCGCAGTCCCGCCGATGTCATCTAGTAGTCGCCAGCCACAGATCAGGCTGGTGATCGGCCGCACGCATCGTGGGCCGTCGCGGCCAGGGAGAATGCTCCCGGCGGTTCACCAAGATCGAAAAGCAGCTTGTCACGCACCGAGGCGCAATGTTGTTGACGGGTCGGGCGCAGAGGGGTCGATACTGAGTGCGGAATCCCAGAAGCGCCGGCTGAGTTGCATTCCTTCCCCGAAGTCCCACACACATGCTGCCGCGACACCGCCCGGACGAAGCACCCGCAGGAACTCCTGGGCAGCACGCGGCGGGTCCCTCAGGCCGCGTCCAGGGCATCGCCCAGGTAGCGCTCCCATTCGGGCTTCACCCTGCCGACGGCAACGACCATCCAGAACGCGGCCTTGGGCGCGAAGGGTCGGCGCGTCAGTTGCATCCCTGCCTCACCCGGTGTGCGGTTGCCCTTCTTGGAATTGCAACGGGTACAAGCGGCGACCACGTTCTCCCATTCGTGGCCACCGTTGCGGCTCCGGGGGTGAACGTGGTCGATGTTTTCTGCGGCACGTCCGCAGTACTGACACGTGTGTTCGTCGCGTATGAAGACCCCGCGACGCGTCAGGGTGGCGCGATGTCGGTACGGCACCCGTACGTAGCGGCGCAGCTGTATCACCGAGGGGCAGGGAATCTCGAGATGCTCGCTGCGATAGGTCATGCCGTACCCGTCAAGCATCTCGGCCTTGCCGGTCAGGACCAGCACCAGCGCACGACGAGCCGGCACAACACACAACGGCTCCATCGACGCGTTCAGCACCAGCGCCTTGCCCCCACCTTCACTCCCCCGCTGCCGCCGGTGACCCCGCATGACGGGCAAGCCAAGTCTCCCTGTCGCAGCAGGGCTTGTGACTGGCGGGGTTAGGAGCGCACTCACGGATCCTCCGACCTCGGTCGGCCAGGGTCCGCGATGCCCGCTGGGTGCGAGCGACGGCCGTGGCGTCACACGGTCGCGGACAAAGCTACCCCGGCCCCACCCCCACAACCACCATCTGCCTCACCTCACTGCGGCCCGACCACGATGACTTTGAACCCCGCCAGGCCGTTGATGGTGCTGGCCCACACCAGAACCAGGCTGTCAAGCGTGGTCTGACGATCATGGTCGGCATCGCCCAGCACGAACCGGCAGTAGGCCGCGTGTTCAACCATGGCCGCCAGCGCCCCGGCGACTGCGGCCGGTGGCGGTACCTTCCTACGACGTTCGGCGGCATGCACGACCACCTCCAACTGCTCGGTGATGCGATCGACGAACCGCTGGCGCAGATCCAGATAAAGCGCACCGAACTCTGGTTCCTCACGCGAGGCTTGTAGCCAGGTGTGCATGACCCCCGCGTCAGCCTCATAGGTGTCGAGGAAGCCTCCGATGATCTTCTCCACCGCGCTGCGGGCGTCCTCACCCTCCCATGGTTGACTGGCCAACTCGATGAACGCGGCCATGGTGTCGGTGACCAGGTCGACCAGGACCGCGTTGCGGTTGTCATAGTAGGTGTAGAACGTGCCGTGACTGACACCGGCCCGTTCGGCGATGTCCTGTACCCGGGCCCCCTGCCACCCCAACTCGGCAAAGGCCTGACGAGCGGCGATCCGTAGACGCTGCCTGGTTCGCTCGCCTCGTGAGCTCAAGGTGGTGGTCCCCACATTCCCGCGATCCTGCCAGCCGTCATGGCTTCAGCCAACAAAACCTGACGTGCCCGTCAGCGCGTCGTCACGCCGTGCAGGTGACACGCCACCATACGGCCTTTCACCGCTTGCAAGGCCGGTTCGGGCCCCTCACCGAAGCGCAGGACCACATCTCCGGCATCACGCGTCACGTCGGTGACCGCAGTGAAGATGGGGTGATCCCCTGTGGTACGCAGTTCCTCCAGCAGGGGCAGCAGCCGGTCCGGACTGGCTGACGTGAACCGTGCGGTATGCCGGTCGACCTTCACTGCCGTCAGGGGGCCCGTGGCCTCCAGTTCGCGTTCGAAGGTGTCGGCATCCACCTCCGTCCAACGCCGTTCCAGGAAATCGATCAGGTCAGCCCCCTCCCAGCCGCAGGGCTGGAACGCCACGGGGCAGCGCGGATGGAACTGACAACCGGTCGGCGGGTCCAGAGCATCGGGGATCTCCCCGACAGGGAGTTGCTTGTCGCGTCCCTTGCGCGAGGGGTCGGGCAAGGGGACGGCCTGCAGCAACGACGTGGTGTAGGGGTGCTGTGGATCGTCATAGATCGCTTTGGCATCTCCCCATTCCACCAGTTCCCCCAGGTACATGATGCCGATCTGGTCACAGACGAAACGGCCGCTGGTCAGATCGTGGGTGATGTAGAGGTAGGTCAGCCCCAATTGTTCCTTCAGGTCCAGCATCAACTCGAGCACCTTGGCCCGCACGCTCATGTCCAGGGCGGCAACAGGCTCGTCGGCGACGACCAACTCAGGTTCGGTGATCAGGGTCCGTGCGATGACGACACGCTGCTTTTGCCCGCCGC
Source organism: Euzebya sp. (assembly GCA_051004735.1). GTDB lineage: Bacteria > Actinomycetota > Nitriliruptoria > Euzebyales > Euzebyaceae > Euzebya. The sequence goes on from JBPCKA010000098.1 coordinate 24,717, forward strand.
TGACGTCCTCCGGATAACTGTCGAGGTAGCGCGCGGCCGGTGTGAGCCCGCACCGTTCCAGCATTTCGCTGACCATCGCCCGGACCTCGGCACGGTCGTGTGCGATCCCGTGGATCTGCAGCGGGTGGCCCACCCCCTGCACGATCGTCATCGCCGGGTTCAGTGACGCATTGGGATCCTGAAAGACCATGCCCATCTTGCGTCGCAGCGGACGGAAGCGTTTCTCGTTGAGCGTGGCCAGGTTGATGCCCCGCCACCACACCTCACCGGTGGTGGTGGGAGCCAAGCCCAGTATGGATCGGCCCAGGGTGGTCTTACCGGATCCCGATTCGCCGATCAGCCCGAAGATGTCACCCTCGCGCAGGTCGAAGCTGACGTCATTCACTGCCTTCACCACGGGCTTGTGGGTGCTGAACAGGTTGCCCCGCTGACTGAAGTGCGTGTGCAGGTTGCGGACCCTGACCAGGACCCCGTCGGCGTCGGTCGTGTCGACCCCCTCCTTGCCGGGACTCAAGGACTGGATGTCGGTCACGCCGACACCTCATTACAACGAGTCGTTCCGGGCGGATACGCGCCGTCATACAGCAGGCAGGCCGCGGTGGTGGCGTTGGTCACGGGGGTCAGCAGGGGGTCCACCGAGGGGCAGTCCCCGAAGGCTTGGTCGCAACGTGGCGCGAAGCGGCAGCCTGGTGGCGGGGACAACAGGTTTGGCGGGAACCCGTCGATGCTGGCCAACTCGGTGGTATCAGCACTGATGACGCTGCGCAGCAGCCCCTGTGTGTAGGGATGTTTGGGCTCGGTGAACACCTCCTCGACAGGACCCAGTTCAACGACCCGTCCGGCATACATCACGGCCACCCGGTCACACGTCTCCGCTACGATCCCCAGGTTGTGGGTGATCAGGATCAGACCCAGATCCTCATCACGTCGTAACTGGTCCAGCAGATCAAGGATCTGGGCCTCGACGATGACGTCCAGGGCGGTGGTGGGCTCATCGGCGATGATCACCGAGGGGCCCATGACGACCCCCAGCGCGATCATGATGCGTTGCCGCATCCCTCCGGAAAACTCATGTGGATAGTTGTTGGCACGAGTGGGCGGGATGCCCATCTGGGCCAGCGCATCCCGTCCCATCTGCCTGGCCTCGTCCTTGCCGGTCCGCGGCCGGTGGGCACGGATGGCCTCGACAAAGTGGTCGCTGACCTTCATCAGCGGGTCAAGGCGTGTCATGGGCTCCTGAAAGACCAACGCCATGTCCTCGCCGCGGATCTTTCGCAGCCGACGGCTGGACATCTCCACCAGCTCCTCGCCGCGAAGCTTGACCGAACCTGCCAATCCCGCCCCCGCTGGCAGCAGTTGCATCAGCGCCCTGCCCATCGTGGTCTTACCGCAGCCGGACTCCCCCACCACGCCCAATGACTCACCCGCGGCCAGGTCGAAGCTGACCCCGTCAACCGCGTGCAGGGGACCTGACGGGGTGGCATAGGCGACCCTCAGGCCACGGACCTCAAGGGCCACGTCGGCGGAAGGAGTGCTCACTTGTTGCCCTCCCCCGACCCCGCGACATTGGGGGCGGCGTCGGCGTCCCGTGCGGTGGCATCACGATTGCCAGCCAGTCGGACGGCATCGCGGGCGCTGGCCTTGGCCTTGCCCCGGAACCCCTTGACACGCAGCAGGGGGTTGATGATGTCGTTCAATCCCTCACCCATCAGACTCAAGCCCGTGACCAGCAATGTGATCGCCACCCCCGGCCAGAACGCGGTCCACCAAAACCCGCTGACCGAGTCGTTGATGCCCTGGGCCACGTCAAGGCCCCACTCGGCTGAGGGGAAGGTGATGCCGTAGCCCAAAAAGCCCAGTCCCGCCAGCGTCAGGACGGCGTCGGCCGCGTTGAGTGTGAACAGGACCGGGATGGAGGACACCACGTTGAAGAACACGTAACGCGACAGAATCGTGCGTCGCTTCGCACCCAGGGATCGCGCGGCCTCGACGAAGGGTTCCTCTTTGACGCTGAGGGTGTGGTTGCGGATGACCCGGAAATACTGGGGGACATAGACTGTGCCCACGCTGATGGCAGCGGGGACGAAGGGGGCGTTGATGCCCAGACTCTCAAGTCTGGTCCGCAACACAAAGGCGATCATGATGGCCAGCAGCAGTGAGGGGAAGGCATAGACGGCGTCCATGATCAACACCGTCACCCGGTCGAAGCGACCACCGATGTAGCCGCTGAACAGACCCAGGGGCACACCGATCACCATGGCGAACACGGTCGAGGCGATGACGACCGCAAAAGCCACACGCGCCCCGATGATCACCCGACTGAGCACGTCGAAGCGACTGGCGGTCGTGCCGAACGGATGCTCGACGCTGGGCGCCTCACGCCGGGGGATCCGTTCCTCAGCCGTGGCCTGACAGGACCGATTGGCGGCGGTGTAGACCTCATCAGCGCAGTACTGGGCCTCCTGATACGGCGCGATGACCGGAGCGAAGACCGCCATCACCGCGAAGGCCAGAGTGATGATCGCCCCGGCGATGACCAGGTAGCGGGCGCCGGGGTTCGCCCGGTGCCAGGGACGCATGGCATGCGCGAAACGCGCCCGGAAACCGGTCCCCCGGGGTCCGGGATCCACCGGGGCGGTGGGCAACACCTTCGGCGCTGCGACGTCGGTCATGTGGTGCTCCTGACGGCGCGCATCAGTACCGGACCCGTGGGTCGATCAGGCCGTTGAGGATGTCGATCAGCACGCTGACCCCCACGATCAGGATGGCAATGACGGTCACCAGTCCCTGGACTCCGACGTAATCGCGGGTGTTGATGAAGTCGACGAGTTTGGTGCCCATGCCCGGCCACGAGAAGGTGGTCTCGGTCAGGATCGCCCCACCCAGCAGCAGGGAGAATTGGAGTCCCATGATCGTGATGACCGGTACCAGGGCGTTCTTGAAGGCATGTCGAAACAGCACCGGGCGGTTCCCCACGCCGCGCGCGTAGGCGGACTCCACGTAGTCGGCTCGCAGTGTCTGAAGCATGTTCACGCGGACCAGGCGGATGAATACCCCACTGATCACCAGTCCCAGCGTCACCCCGGGCAGTATCAGGTGCTGCAGGGCGGTCCAGGCGAACTCGGTATTGCCCGCCAGAAGTCCGTCGAGCACATAGAAGCCGGTGGGGCCGTTGACCTGGGCGATCCGCGCGGAGATCCGGTTGCCAGTCGGCAGCCACCCCAACCAGTTGCTGAAGACCAGCTGGGCCTGGATGCCCAGCCAAAACACCGGAATGCTGAAGACGACGATCCCGAACAGACGTGCGCCGGCGTCCGCGGGGGTGTCGCGGAAGCGAGCGGACACCGCTCCGATGATGATGCCCAAAGGGATCGCGACCAACATTGCCACGATGGTCAACTCCAGCGTGGCTGGCAACAGGTCCCCGATCAGCGCGCTGACCGGCCGCGGGTCCGTCACAGGCTGGCCGAAATCACCCCGCAGGATTCCGGTCAGGTAGTCGATGTACTGCTGCCAGATCGGAGCGTCCAAGCCGGAGGCGGCGCGCAGCTGCTCGATGCGGGCCGGCGTCGCGCGACCACCGAAGGCCGCCGTGACTGGGTCACCAGGCAACACTCGTAGCAGCAGGAACAGCAGGGTCAAGAGCAACAGCAGGAACAGGGGGGCCAAGGCCAGTCGTACCGCCATGTAGCGGCCCAGGCTGGACCCGCCTTTGGAAGATGCCACGTCACGCTCCGCACAAGATCGACGGACCCGGTCAGCCCGCAGTGCCGATTGACCCGAGGATAGGGCCCCGAGGACTACGACATTGTGCCAGCGGCCGGGCTCCCCTGGGGGAACCCGGCCGCTGGATGGCTAAAAGATGGGGCCTACTGCAGTCCCAGAACGTAGAACCAGGTCTGCTGCGCCGCGGTCACGGTGTCCTCCACGCCGGTGACCCGGTCGCTGTAGAAGGCCTTCTGACCCTCGGCATACAGCGGGATGAACGGCATGTCGGTCGCCGCAAGCTGCTGGATCTCATCGAAGATGGCCGCTCGGGCGTCCTCGTCGGTCTCCTGCTGCTCATCGGTGATCAGCTGGTCCATCTCGTCGGACCCGTAGAAACCGATGAAGGTGTCGACGGAGTCGTAGAACGGCTCGATGTAGTCGTCGGGGTCCAGGTAGTCGGGGTACCAACCCAGCAGATAGGCGCCGTAGGTGCCGGTATTGAGGTTGCTGGAGTACTCCGTGGCCCAGTCCGAGGACATGGTGGTCACGTTGAACAGACCGGACTCGTTAAGTGACCGGGCGATGGTCTCGGCCACGTCGGCCTCGGTGTCGCCGTACTTGTTCAGCGGGTACCACAGGTCGAACTCGATGGGTGTGTCGGTCAGCTCGGGGGTCTCCAGGTCGGAGATGTAGTCGGCGCTGGCAGAGAAGGTCGAGGGGATCATGCTGAACAACGGGACAGCCTGGCCGTCAAAGACCTCATCGGAGATGCGCTGGCGGTCGATGGTCGTGGCGATTGCCTGGCGCACAGCCGGGTCATCGAAGGGAGGCTGTGTCACGTCCAGGACGATGTAGCGGGTGCGCCCACCGTCCACGATCAGCTGCTGCAGGCCATCCTCACCCTCAAGGCCGGCGGCCTCGGTCGGACCGAAGTCGTTGACGACCATGTCGATCTCGCCTGCGGCCAGGGCGTTGCGCATCTGGGCGGAGTCCTCGAAGAAGGACACCCGCACCGTGCCGATCGCGGGAGCGTCTCCCCAGAAGTCGTCGTAGCGCTCCAGGGTCATCGACACGCCGGGCTGGTAGTCGGTCAGCTGGTAGGGACCGGTGCCGACGATGGTGTCCTGGGTCAGGAAGCCATCAGCTTCGGCGCGCTGGGTCTCAGCGCCCTCATCAGCGTCATCGGCGGCAATTGCTGAGTCGGGGGCAGAGTAGGCGTCGGAGTCACTCGGCAGGATCGAGGCCACGGTGTAGTTCAGCCGTGACAGGAAGGTCGAGTTGGCCTCGCTGATCGTGATGACGACCTCGGTCGGGCTGGTGGCCTCGATGCTCTCGATGGAGTTGATCAGGAACGAGGCGCCGTCGGGATGGTTGATGTCCAGCGAGCGGTTCAGCGAGAACACCACGTCCTCGGAGTCAAAGTCGCTGCCGTCCTGGAAGGTCACGCCCTCACGCAAGGTGAAGGTGTAGGTCAGACCGTCCTCGGAGATGTCCCACTCGGTTGCAAGACCGGGGCCCACCTCACTGGATCCCGGGCCGAACTCGACCAGGCGGTTGGTGGTGTTGAACAGAATGTCCGAAGCGAACTTCTCATACACGTCAGCCGGGTCGATCGAGGATGGCATTTCGGTGGTGCCGAACACCAGGACCTCATCACCTCCGGCGGGTGCGTCTGCCGGGGCATCGTCGGTCGTGGGCTCATCGGCCGGTTCGTCCGCGGATGTCGCGTCATCGGCGGTCGGCTCGTCAGCTGCTGTGGTCCCGTCGTCGGTGGTGGTGTCCTCACCGGTCGAACCGCCACCGCAGGCGGTTGAAAGCAGCGCCAACACGGCGATCAGCGCCAGCAGGCGCAGCAGGCTAAAGGGTGCGCGCATAAGGGTTTCCTCCCTTGAAAGTGGTCAAGATCGCGCCCTGCCCTGGGGAGCGGGCGCGTGCCATCGGATCACCTAACCCGACAGGGGCGAGATACTAGGGCAACCAACGACCGTTGTCGTTGGATTCTGGAAACAGCGTGGAACCGTCCGTGGCAGAGAGGATTCACCGTCGAGTCGGCCCACTCCTGCACCGATCCGTGATCGGACCGACAGATTTTGCGGGTCCAGACGGATGACATCACCCGTCGCCGCGGGGGCAAAGACGTGGCAGGGTTGCAGCAAGACAGATCGAGGAGACACGAACCAGTGGCAAACGGGCAGGTTGCACCGGCAGTGGACGCCGTGGCGGGAACGTACACAGCCATCGAGTCGAACGTGGCCCGGGCCATCCAGGGCAAGCCGGAGGTCATCCGTCTGGCGCTGATCGCCATGCTGGCCGAGGGACATCTTCTGATCGAGGACGTTCCCGGCGTCGGAAAGACCCTCCTGGCAAAGGCCATCGCCAAGTCCGTCGCCTGCTCGGTCAGGCGCGTGCAGTTCACACCGGACCTTCTTCCCAGCGACATCACCGGCACCACGGTCTACAACGCCGAAAGCCACGACTGGGAGTTCAAACCAGGCGCCGTGTTCGCCAACATCGTCCTTGGTGATGAAATCAACAGGGCCGGACCCAAGACGCAGTCGGCTCTGCTTGAGGCAATGGAAGAACGCACGGTGTCAGTCGACGGCACCACCCACACGCTGGCGGCGCCGTTCATGGTCATGGCCACGCAGAACCCGATCGAGTTGGAGGGCACCTATCCACTGCCCGAGGCGCAACGCGACCGGTTCATGATGAAGATCACCATCGGCTATCCCGCCGTGGAGGCTGAACTGGCCGTGTTGAACACCCACGGATCCGGCGATGCGGCCGCGACCTTGCAGCCGGTGGCATCGGCGCAGGACGTCGCCCAACTGATCGAGACGGTGAAGCACCTCCACACAGCCGACGCGCTGAAGCGCTACATCGTCGACGTCGTTCGCGCCACCCGTGAGCACCGCTCGGTGGAGTTGGGCTGTTCGCCGCGGGCAGGTCTGGCACTGCTCCGTGCCGCTCGCGCCGCGGCCGCCACCACTGCCCGGGACTATGTGGTGCCAGATGACGTCAAGGCATTGGCCATCAGTGTGCTGTCTCACCGCCTGATCCTGTCCCCCGATGCACAGATGAGCGGGATCACCGCAGAGACCGTGATCTCCGATGTGATCGGCGCCGTCCCGATCCCTCAGCGGTAGTGGTCACCAGCCGCGGCATCACCCTGCTGGCCGCAGCCGTCCTGGCCTGGCTGGCCGGCAGGACGCTGGGAATCGGGGAGTTGTACGCGGTGGCGGTCGCCGCTGCCGCCGTGGTGGGGCTGGGCGTGCTGTACGTCCGTCTGACCACCAGTTCGGTGTCAGCCAGGCGGCAAGTCGCCACCCAGCGGGTCGTGGCCGGCGCGAACCTGGATGCGCTGGTTGAGCTGCGCAACGACGCACGCCTGCCCTCACCCACCTTGCTGATCAGCGAGAACTTGCCCGGCGCGATGGCCGCAGCCGGTCATACCGAGCGCGGGGAGGCCAGGTTCGTGGTGGGCGGACTGGGGCCCGGGCGCGTGGCGTCCGCCCGGTACACCGCCATCGCCACGACCCGTGGCCGTTACCAACTGGGCCCCGTGAAGGTCCGCGTTCGCGATCCCTTCGGCGTTGCAGAGCGGACCCGCCGCTACACCCAGACACACGACGTGCTGGTGTATCCCCGGATCGAGCCGCTGCCCGCTGCACCCGTGCGGGGTGCCCACATGGGTTCGGGCAGTTCCGACACACGTCGGGTGTTTTCGACCGGCGATGACTTCTACACGATGCGCGAATACGTCAACGGCGACGACCTACGCCGGGTCCACTGGCCCTCCACTGCTCATCGTCAGACACTGATGGTGCGTCAGATGGAGCAACCCTGGCAGGCACACGCCACCGTGTACCTGGACGCCCGCCGGGTCGCCCATGGGACCGGCCCCACGGGAACATTGGAGAAGGCGGTGTCCGTTGCCGCATCGATGGTCTACCACCTGGCCGATGCGGGCTACGCGATGCGATTGGTCACCGACGGGACCGCGGGCCGCATCGGTCCGCAGTCATGGGAAAGCGCACTGGACAAGTTGGCCATCCTGGAACCAAGTGAGAACGCCGGGCTGGCCCCCTCCGTTGCGGCTGCCCGTGGCGGCGAAGGACTCTTCGTCGGGATCCTCGGCGTCCCGTCGGGCCGCGAGGATCTGGCCAGCCACCCCGACATGCGATCGCTGTTCGGGGTCCGGGGGTTCGGACAGCGGATGGCTCTGGTCGTGTCGCAGTCCGGTGACCCACGCGGAAGTCTGATGGCCGCGCTGTTGCGCGGCGCCGGGTGGCAGGCAACCACCGTTGCACCGTCCCAACCGTTGACTGCGGCATGGCAGGAACTGACCCGACCCGCCATCCGGCGAGGAGCAGCGGTCTGATGAGTGCCACCATCACCCGACCCCGGCCGTCGACCCAATCTCCGGTCCCGCACGATGACCACTCCCCTGCCACCCCGCCGCAGGCACGCCCCCTGGTCAGTGATGATCTGCTGACACTGGCGTTGGGTCTGCTGATGCTCGCGGCGATCGTGCCATTGCGAAGCGTCTTCATCGGTGCCGAGTGGGTGCGGCCGGTCATCGGCGGGGTGATTCTCAGCCTGGGAATCGGCTGGGGCGCCCGACGGCTTGGCGTAGGGCCCATCACCCACCTGGTGATGACCACGATCAGCCTGTTGATCTTCATCACCATTGCCTTCCTGCCGACCACCGCAATCGGCGGACTCCTCCCGACCGCGACCACCCTCTCGTCGCTGAGAGACCTGTTCCTGCGCGGGCTGGAACTGGTCGAACTGCGGCCTTCACCGACGTTCGCAGAGGCCGGTCTGCTGCTACTGGCAGTCAGCGGGACCTGGATCGTCAGCTATCTGGCAGATGGGATGCTGTTCGTCCTGCGCTCACCCCTAAAGGCCATCGCCTGCGCACTGGTCATGTGGGCCGTCCCCCTGGCCGTTGCGCCGACGTCCTCCTCGATCACGCTTCCCGCCGCCGCGATCCTGGGTGCCAGCGCGGTGATGATGCTGCTGGGAAACGCTCTGTTCACCGGCTCCTACGGCGTGCGGGTCACCGCTCCCGGTCAGGACGGCCGACCCCGGTCGGCGCCAGTCATTCCGCTGCCGGGCTGGACGCTGGCCGTGGCCGCAGTCGTCGTCGGTCTGGTCTTCGCCTCGATTCTTCCCGGGTTCACCGACGACCCGTTGTATGCGGCCCGCGGTGGGACGGGCACAACGATCACGACCAACCCGATCGTCGACATCCGCAAGCGGTTGGTGGCCAGCAACACCGGCCCGGTGATCCTGGTGAACTCACCCCGCCCCATCTACCTTCGCACCACGGCCCTGGACCGCTATGACTCCGACGAGCAGTGGACCGCAGGCACGATCAGCGGGCAACGGGTCTCCGGGGTGGTGGATAGTCCCCCACCGGTGCCGGTTGAACGGGTGGAGGTCGGCGTCGAGATCGCGCCCAATATCGAGGGTGGTGCGGTGCTGGCACCGGCCCCCTATCAGCCCATCATCGTCAGCGGTCCCAAGGCCGAGGTCCTGCGATATGACCGCCGGTCCTCGACGCTGACCGTGCCAGGCGACGCGACCCTTGTCGCGGGGGATAGCTATGTGGTCGAGGCGGCCATTCCACAACCGACCGCCGATGCCCTGCGCACGATAGCCGCACCCGGCCCAGGCACCGCCAACACGGAGTTGCCGGCCAATGTGCCTGCCGAGGTCAGCGCCCTGTCCCGCCAGATCGTCGATCAGGCCGGAGCGGTGAGCATGTTCGACCAGGCGCTGGCGGTGCAGAACGTGTTGCGGACCTGGACCTACTCCACTCAGCCTGACTCGGGGCTGGGAGCAACGGCGATGCTGCAGTTCATCAACTCGCAGACGGGCTACTGCGAGCAGTTCGCAGGCACCATGGCGGTCATGCTGCGGACACTGGGGATTCCCGCGCGACTGGCTGTCGGCTATACCCCGGGAACATTGCAGGCGGACGGTCGCTGGGAGGTCACCAACGGCAACGCGCATGCCTGGGTGGAGGTCAACTTCGGCGAGTCGGGCTGGATTCCGTTCGAGCCCACACCTCGCACAGACGGCAATGTGTTGGTGACCAGTGCGACGGCGGTCGTGCCCAGCCAGACCCAGGCGCAACAGCAGGGACTGGACAGCGGTCCGGGCGTGGAGCCCGTGGGTCCTGGGGATCTGAGCTCGTTGCTGAACCAGCCGCAGTCGCTGCCCAGTCAGGACCCCTTCGCCCTGGAGCCGGGCGCGTCAAGTGGTTCTGGTGACAGTGGCGGTGGCGTGGGCTGGGCCCTGGTGCTGGTCCTGCTGGGCGTGGCCGGCGTCGGAGGCGTCGTGCTGGTGCGGTCCCGCGAGACGATCGATACCGCCGCCCCGCCTGCGCAGCGCATCCTGACGGCCAAGCGTCGCGTCGAGCTGGTGGGTCGAGCCGTGGGCCGTCCGCGTCACCCGGCCGAGACCGATGAGGAGTACTGCGCCCGTATCGCCGATGGCAGCCGAGCTGGGATGACGTTGGCACGCCCGGCCACCCGGGCCGTCTATGCGCCCGCCGTCACCCGTGAGGAGGCTGGCGAAGCCGAGTCCGCCGGCAAGGTCCTGTCCCACCGGTTGACGGTGGACCTCCCCGCGTGGCGCAAAGCACTGGTCCGTGCCCGCACCGTTCTGGGCCGCTGAGTCGAGGTCAGGCCGAGTCATCCTCGGTACTGCGCCGCCGACCTTCCATGTAGCGATTCAGGCCACCTCGGACCTGGCCGCCAAGGTCCATGGCGTTGTCCCGACCAAGATGCTTCAACTGGTTCAGGACCACGATCGCGCTGACCAACATGACCACGAAACCGGCGAATCCCCAGATGATGTGGGACACGATGCCCAGCAGCATCACCACGCCAACGATGAAACCCAGGATTCCGTACCGCAACTTCGTCCGACCGTGTGCCTTGGGCAGCGTGGCCACAGCGCGCGCGAATTTCGGATCCTCGATGGCGAGTTGGGACTCGATCTCGGAGAGGATCTGCCGTTCGCGGTCAGACAGGGACATTGGCCTTCGCAGTCGGGTGGTTCTAGTCGGATTCTACGTCAGCTCAGAACCTCTGGCGGTTCCATGTGGGTTGATTGTGACCCAAGACATTCCCGTTCGCATCAACTCTTATCCGCCACACCCCTGAGCTCGGGCTCAGTGACCCGTGAAGTTGGCAGGCCTGCCCTGCATTGCGGCCGTCGCGGCTTCAACGAAATCGGCCGAGGCCAGGCAGTGCTGTTGATGGGTCCGTTCGGCCATCAACATCTCCTCACGGCCGGTGGTGAAGGACTGCCGCAGCAGTGCAGGTACGGCTCCCGTGGCCACGGTCGGCCCGGAGGCCAACCTGGTGGCATAGGTCCGTGCGGCGTCGTCGAAGCAGTCCTTGTCGATAACCGCATCGACCAGTCCCCAGGCAAGCGCTGTTTGGGCGTCGACCTTGCGTGCGTTGATCGCCATGTCCGTGGCCCGGCTCAGGCCGATCAGTCGAGGCAGCCGTGTCAGTCCGCCCAGATCAGGAATCAAGGCCCAGTTCGATTCCAACAGCGCCAGTTCGGCGTCGGGGGCGGCAAGTCGCAGGTGCGCGGCCAGGGCCAGCTGACAACCACCGCCAAAGGCCACGCCCTGCACGGCGGCCACAACGGGCACCGGTAGGTCCTCAATACCGGTGAACGCCTGTTGCAGGTAGGCGATCCAGTCGTCCCCCGGGGCACCGTCGCCCAATTGCTCGCTGAACAGGCTGACGTCCAGCCCAGAGGAGAAACTGCGCCCCTCAGCCCGCAGCAGCACGGCGCGAACCCGCCCCTCACCGATCGCTGCCCGGGCCAGGTTGGCAGCCTGATGCAAGCCCTGGAACAGCGCGTGGTCCATCGCGTTCAGCTTGTCGGGACGGTTCAAGGTCGCCACCCCGACCCCGGAATCCTCGACAGTGAACACAACGCGGTCGCTCATGGCAGCACTCCAGGTTCGGCTATCCCCCAACCCTGCCATGCCCCTCGGATTCAGGCCCGTTCGGATTCAGGCCCGTTCGGATTCAGTCCCGTCGGATTCAGGCCCCTCCCGAGCCGCGTGAGCCCGCCGCCATTCCTCGTCGTCCTCCAACAACGAACCGCGGGTGACCATGCCCTCGCCAAAGCGGTCACGTGCCGAGTCGGCTGCCCGTTCAAGTTGCTGCCAGCGGTCATCGGCGGTCAGGCTCAGCTGCCTGGCGGCGTTCCCAGGCGTCAGATTGCTGACGCCGACACCGATCAGTCTGATCCTGACACGCTGCAACCGCAGATCATCTAGCAACCCGCTGACCCGACGAAACAGCTGTGTTGCATCGTCAATGGGATAGGGCAGCGTCTTGCTGCGGGTGACGGTCTGGAAGTTGGCGTAGCGCAGTTTGAGGGTCACGGTCCTGCCGGCACTGTCATGCTTTCGCAGCCGTCGGGCAACTCGCTCGGCCAGTCGTAGCAGTTCGCGCTTCAGTACCTCGGGATCATCGATATCGGCGTCGAAGGTCTGTTCGGCGCTCATGCCCTTGGTTGGCTGATGAACCACCACGCCCCGCCGGTCCTCACCGTGGGCCAGTGCCGCCAGATGGGGTGCCGCCGCCTCGCCCACCAACCGACGCAGGGTGTCAAAGGGGACTGCCTGGACGTCACCAACGGTCCGGATCCCGAAGCGGTCCAGCCGTTCGGCGGTCTTTGCCCCCACACCCCACAGGTCACGAACCGACAGTGGGGCCAGATAGCCAGCGACCTCGTGGACCCGCAGGTGCAGCAAGCCGTCGGGCTTAGCCTTGCCGGAACAGAGCTTGGCCAGGAACTTGTTGGGCGCCACCCCGACGCTGGCCGGAAGCTGCAGTTCACGTTGGATCCTGGCCCGGATGGCGGCACCGATGACTTCCGGTGCCCCGAACAGGCGAACGCTGCCGCGGACGTCCAGGAACGCCTCGTCCAGGGACAGCGGTTCGACCAGTGGGGTCACCGACTCAAAGATCCGACGGATCTCAACAGAGATCTGTGAGTACAACTCGAAGTTCGGGCCGACCACCACGGCGGCCGGGCACAGTCGCAGTGCCCGGGCCATCGGCATGGCCGAATGGATTCCGAACGCACGAGCCTCATAGGAGGCGCTGGCCACGACTCCCCGCCCACCGGTTCCGCCAACCAGCACCGGTCGACCGCGCAGTTCAGGACGCTCGCGGACCTCGACAGACGCATAGAAGGCGTCCATGTCGACATGCAGGATCGGTTCAGCCGGCTCGTCGGGCCGTCTGATCTCACCCTCATCGTTGTCCATGTGTGCTCCATCTTCGGACGTCGGCCTGCAACTTGCGCTACAGGAGGGACCAGAACCCGCCGAAATCACTTTGTGTGATGCACCTAGACTCTCTGTTGAGGTATCGATGATGAGCCACGGCACCTCCCGACGCTCGACGGCTGGCGCGGACCGCGGGACTGAAAGACCTGCGCCTGCCACAACTCGAGGAGGTCGACCGAACGTCGGGCACAACTGTGGGGTCTGTCGCTGAACGGGAGGTGACCCTCCGCCGACTGACGGCCCTGCTGGTCGAGGAACGGGTGCTGACGGCATCGCTGGTCAACCGTGTCGATGAGCTGAACCTGCTGTTGCAGGCCACCCAAGCCATGAACTCGGCACTGGATCTGCGTGCGGTCCTGTCCCAGATCGCAGATTCGGCCTACAACCTCCTGTCGGCCGGAGCCAACGACCAGGAGTCGGCCCACTGGTTCAAACGCAATGTCGGCCAGACCCTGGTGGCGCCCATGGAGGTTCGCGGCACCCTGGTGGGTGTGATCAGCGTCACCAGCGGCGACAGCCGTGAGCCCTTCACGGAGTTCGACCTTCGGGGGGTCAGTGTCTTCGCCGAAGCTGCAGCCGCATCGATCAGCAACGCGCGGGCCTACGAACAGCAGTTGGGCAAGTTCGCGACGCTGCTGGCCCCCGAGCAGGTGACGCGGTTCGCCGAGATCGCGCGTGGTCAGGGCTGGCGGCTGGACCGGCTGATTGAGAATCTGCTGGAGAGCTCCCGCTCGATGCAGGGAGCGTTGAGTATCTCGACGGCCGCGACCGACGTCGGCAAGACCATCCGGGGTGCGGCGGTGGGACTGCAGCGGGCCCTGTCCAGCCATCACATCCCTGTCGAGACGCCCGAACAAGTGCTGCGGTGGATCGATGTCGACGCCGTCCTGCGAATCCTGGACAACCTGCTGTCCAACGCCGCGAAGTACAGCCCGGAGGGCACGGACATCCTGGTCAAACTGAGCCAGACCCCCGCCGCCATCCGGTTGTCGGTGATCGACCACGGGCCGGGTGTTGACCACGACGACCTGAACGGACTGTTCGACAAGTTCACTCGGGGTCCTGATCCCGTCGAACGTGGAGGGCTGGGGTTGGGGTTGTATGTCGTCAAGGCACTGGCCGAAGCCCACGGCGGACGGGTCGAGGTCGACCAGACTCCCGGTGGAGGAGCGACTTTCCATGTGTGGCTGGCTGCCAAGCAGGTAGATGCCCTGGCGAACTGAAGCGTCATCGTCCTGCGGATCCCGGGGAGGAATGCCACAGACCGGACCGTCCTGGCGTACCCCGGATCCCCTCGGACGGTGCGCCGTCGTGGTCACGCAGCGGCTGTCCTCCGCTGGAGGGTGGCCTGATCGCGTGATCGGTGGGTCGGCCCCTCTCGGCCAGTGCCTGATCCAGCCATCCCTGTTGCCAGGCGGTCATCAGCCGTCGCAGATCCCACGCACGGGATGCGGTCAGTGACACCCCCCGTCGACCGCTGCGGTGGACCCGCCCTTCAACGACCAGCAGCCAGGTGTGGAACACCGTCCAGGCACAGCGGTCGTGGACGGATTCGAAGAACGTCGCATCACCGATTCCGGTCGAGTCGTCCAGGGATAGAAAGATCACCCGTTGGCCGGACTTCACCGGGGGTGTCTGGGTGGCGACCTTGACACCTGCGATCAGGATCTGCTGGTTCTCATGACAGTCCAACAGGTCCACTGCCCTGGTCACGCCCAGGGTGTCCAACAGGGTGTCGTAGAAAGACACGACATGGCGGCTGGCATCCAGCCCCACGACCTCGAGCTCCGCCTTGACCCGGTCGCTGGGGCGGTACTCCGGCAGCCCGGCTGATCCCTCGGGCTCAAGCAGGCCCAGTTGCTGAGGTTGATCGGGTCGGCTCACCTTGTGTCTGGTCAACCCACTCCACCGCTCGCTGATCTCAAGCAGCAGATCCCGTCGGGTCTTGTCAGGTCCGTCTGGACCCGCCGGTGTCCCCACGCCGCCGATGAGGTCCAGCGCCCCGGCATGGGTCAGTGATTCCGCCACCGGTTGTGACAGCCTGGCCCGCAGCCGCAGGTCGGCCACCGAGACGAAGGGTCGCCCGATCAGTACCGACTGGATCATCTCCTGATCGATGCGTTCGACATCCTGCAGGCCCAGACGGATCGCGTAGCGCCATCCTGGATCAGCGGCACCCTTGTCAAACCCCGCGGGGGGTAGGAGTCGACCGTCCTGTCCCACCCGCCATCCGCGCGGGTTCCACGATCCATCGTCCACCCCGAGCAGGTGGTAGGCCTCGTCCTGCCGGATGATCTCCACGGTGTAGTCGCTGGCCGAGGCGTTGATGTCCAAGGGCAGGACCGCCACACCAAACTGCCTGGCGTCATCAAGGATCAGGCGTCGCGGATACATGCCAGGGTCATGGGTCAACACCCCCGCCATGAACTCGGGCAGAAAGTGGGACTTCAGCCAGGCCGAGCGATAGGTCGGCACACTGAACGCTGCGGCATGAGCCTTGCAGAACCCGAAGGAGGCGAACTGCGACAGGGCAGTCCATAGCCACTCAGCCACAGCGGGGGGCACCCCTCGCTGCGCCGCGCCGTCCAGGATCCACCGCTGTATCACCGGCAGCTGGGTGGGATCACCCAACCGTCGACGGACCAGGTCCGCCTCGGCCAGATCACACCCGGTGACTGCGGCCACGCAGCGCATCACCTGCTCGTGGTAGACGATGACCCCATAGGTTTCCCCCAGTGCCTCTTGCAGGATCGGGTGGGGTACCCCCGTGCCCTCCTTCCCGTGGCGGCGACGCAGGAACGGCTTGATCATGTCGCCCTTGACCGGCCCGGGCCGAAACAGCGAGATGTCCACGACCAGGTCGCTGTGGTGCTCGGGCTGGAACTTGCCGATCAGTTCACGCTGTCCGGGCGACTCGATCTGGAACATCCCCAACGTCCGGGTCGAACGGATCAGTTCGAAGGTGTCGGCATCGGCCCAGCAGACATTGTCAAAGACCACATCGGTGCCACGGGTGCGGCGAACCTGTTCGGTGCAGTGGGCCATGCTGGACAGCATCCGCACCCCCAGGACGTCCAGTTTGCACAGGCCCAGTGCCTCGATGTCGTCCTTGTCATACTGCGCCATCGCAAAGCCGGCCTCCTCAGGTCCCGGTCCGCGGGGAGCAGAGCGCTCCATCGGCACGATGTCGCGCAGGGTCGAGTCGGCCAGCAGGATCCCGCAGGGATGCAGGGCGATGTGTCGAGGGAACCCGTCCATCCGTTCAACGACATCAAACAGCAGGCGGTGGATATTTCGTGGCCCGCCGCGACGCTGACCGCCGTCCAGGTTCAGCCCCTGCAGTTCGGGCAGATGTGCCATTGCCGGGCGGACATCGCCCGCGCGGACGTGGGGGAAGGACTTGGCGATGTAGTCAATCTCGCCGGCGGGCATCCCCATGGCCTTGCCGACCTCACGGATGGCCATCCGAGCCTTGAACGTCTCGATCATCGCCACGCAGGCGACCCGTTCCTCACCGTAGGTTTCGAGCAGGTCGCGGTAGATGTCCACCCGACGAGCCGATTCCACATCGATGTCAATGTCAGGTAGTTCGTCCCGGTAGGGATTCATGAACCGCTCAAATGCCAGGTCGTGGGCGATGGGATCGACATCGGAGATCCGCAGGGCATAGGTAATCAGTGACCCGGCGGCAGAGCCCCGGCAGGCTGCCATGATCCCCTTGTCACGGATCCGGACCATGATCTGGGCAACCGTCAGGAAGTAGGGCGCCAGACCCAACCGGCGAACCATCGCAATCTCTCGGTCCAGCAAATCGGTGTGGACGGAGGTGACCTCCGCGAACCGCTCGTGCAATCCATGCTGACAGCGACGGCGCAACTCGGCCAGTGCCCATCCCGGGTCTGACTGCTCCTGTTCGATGCCGTGCGGCGAGACGAAATCCGGTACCCGCAGGCGACCCAGACCGATGTCGACCTGACACTGTTCGGCCACCCACATGGTGGCCGTCATCGCATCGAGACGTTCACGAAACACCTGGGCCATCTCTGCGGGTGACTTGAAATAGCCCTCGGCATTGCGGCGGGAGGAATGGTGCTGGGCCAACGGCACCTGCTGACGTACCGCATCCATCACATCGGCGATCCGGGCATCCTCACGGGCCAGATACCGGGCTGCCTGATGGGCAACGGCACGCAGGCCCAGATCATCGGCCAGCGCGAAGGTCCGCCGGGCCTGTTCATCGTCTCCCGGTGCCCGGTGGTGGGTGACCCCGATCAGCAGTCGCTGGGGACCGATCAGGTGAAGCCACCGCCTGGTCTCGTGGCGGGCGGCGTCGAGTTGGCCGGTACTCAGCAGTCTGCCCACCGGTGACTGGCGCCCCAGCAGCACGAACACGCCCGGGTCCGCTCCGCCCAGGCGGTGCACGACATGGTCCCAGCCCAGGTGTGGGTCTGACCGTGGGGACTCCAACTGATGGTCGGTGATGGTGCGATTGAGGGTGGCGAACCCACGATCGTCGGCGGCGATCAGGGTCACCTGGGCCGCATCATCGCCCAGCCATGCCTGCCCACTGCCGGGTCCCTTGTGCGAGCCGACCCCGGCGGTTCTCGTGACCTGCCATCCCGGTCTGATCGCGCCACGACGATCCCCGGTGACAGGTTCGGGGCGCAACGACAAGGTGGTGCCGTAGATGGGTCTGACACCGGCGTCGCGGCAGGCCTGGGCGAAGCGGACCCCGCCGTACAGCCCTGCACGGTCTGCGATTCCGACTGCCTTCATCCCCATCCGTGCGGCCGCCTGCGCCAACTCCCGTGGCCGGATTACCCCGTCCCGCAGGGAGTAGCAGGTTCTGGTGGCCAGATGGGTAAGCATTAGGGGAATCCTCAACAGTGAGATCGAACAAATGTTCGAGCAACCCTACGTGTGAGGTACGACAACCGCCAACGTCAACTGCAATGAGGGAGTCATCCGTGGTGAGGATGGGGATGACACTAGAACCGCGAAACGAGAGGCAGACGTGATGACATCATTTGCACGACGACTGGTGGCCGGTGCGCTGGCCGGGGCGGTCGGCACCGTGGCCATGGACCTGGTCTGGTACAACCGCTACTCCAAGGATGGCGGAACCGACAGCTTCACCGAGTGGGAGTTCGCCACCTCCACGGAGTCATTCGATGATGCCGGTGCCCCGGGACAGCTGGGCAAGCGACTGGCTGACGCCGCCGGTGTGGAGTTGCCCGACTCTGCCGCAGGCACCACCACCAACGTGATGCACTGGCTGACCGGAGTCGGCTATGGCTTGGGGCACGCGCTGACCCAGCATCACCGTGGGGCGATCACCGGTGGGCTGATGACCGGGGCAGGGGCGTTCACCAACAGCTACCTATCCTTGGGACTGGCCGGGATCTATGACCCCATCTGGACCTACAGCCCCGAGACGCTGGCGAAGGATATCAGCGCCCACCAGGTGTTCGGCCTGGCCACAGGGCTTGCCTATCGCCTGTTAGGGGGCAGCCGCGACTGACCCCCCGAAGGGACTGCAGCCAATTGACGACGTGTTGGGACCGGGTCTGCGGTTGCTGATTGTGGGGATCAATCCCGGCGGTCTGTCTGCACAGACCAACCGGCACTACGCTGGCCCGGGCAACCGCTTCTGGCCAGCCCTGAGCGCCAGTGGGCTGATCCCTCATCCCATGGGGCCACAGGATCAGCGGTCGCTTCCGCGATACGGGATCGGGCTGACCAATCTGGTGGCCCGGCCCTCGGTCACGGCCGCGGAGTTGCGAGCCGTCGAATTGCGGGCCGGACTTCGCCAATTGGAGGCGAAGGTGGCCGATCTGGACCCGGCCATCATCGTCGTGCTGGGGGTGACGGCCTACCGGATTGCCGCGAAGGCCCCTAAGGCCGTCCGCGGCGCACAGGCAGACCGTCCGGGGTGGTGGCTAGACGACAATCCCAGCGGACTGAACGCCCACGCAACGATTCCGAAACTGGCCATGGCTCTGGCCAGCGCCGGCCGTCGCGAGGGACTGCCGGCGACGCCTGATCAATCGCCCTCGTAGCCGTCGTCGCCAGTTGGACTCGTCATATGAGCCGTAGTCGTATGACCCGTCGGCAATGGGATGCCGGCGGCATCGCCCTGGGCAATCTCATCCACCGCCAGGACGACATCGCTGACGATGTCCAAGGACTCACAGAACACGGTCGTCCAGGTTCAGCAACGGCTCGTCGGTCTGCTCCGCCGAGCGGTCAACCATCGCCACCACATTGACGCCGTTCCCCGAGCCGACCGAGGCCATTTCGGCGATATCGGCCAGCATGAACGATTCCAGGTTGGTATCGGCCAGTGAGTACATCAAGGACGTCCACGACCCAAGAAATACCGCCATGACACATCGTTGTGAAGGAACCATTCGGCATACCCGCGGAGTTACCGTTGGACCGCGACCAGTCAAGGGTTGAACCATGACCGAACCACGAACCTCAATCGGGCCTAAGGGCTTGGTGGTAAATAACCTGAACATATGAGTACCGGTCGTACGATGTGGCATGCCCACAGATGCGGAGGTGATTGCGGAGAAGTACGGCGCGATCTCGCCGTTCCTGGATGAGCGGCAGCGACGGTTGTGGTTGGCGGTTGAGGCTGGCGCGTTGGGACACGGGGGTGTGTCGCTGGTGGCTCGGGCGGCCGGTGTGTCGCGCACGACGGTGACTCGGGCGGTTGGGGAGCTGGCGATGCCGCCACAGGAGGGTGAGGGGTTGCCTACGGGGCGGGTCCGTCGGCCTGGGGCTGGCCGCAAGGCTGCAGAGGTGGCTGACCCGGGAGTGGTGGAGGCGTTGGAGAAGCTGGTTGCGCCCGCGACCCGTGGCGACCCGATGTCGCCGTTGCGGTGGACGTCGAAATCGACCCGGACGTTGGCTCGGGAGCTGACTGCGGCGCGGTCGCGTGGGATCAGCGCCTGGACGGTCGCCAAGCTGTTGCGGAAGGCGGGCTACCGGCTGCAGGCCAACGCAAAGACCAGGGAGGGCCGTCAGCATCCTGATCGTGACGCCCAGTTCGTCTATCTGGCCGATCGGGTTTCTGGGTTCCTGGCTGCGGGGGATCCGGTGATCAGCGTGGACACAAAGAAGAAGGAACTGGTCGGCAACTTCGCCAACAAGGGCCGCGAGTGGCAGCCCTCAGGAGAGCCTGAGGATGTGTCGGTCCACGACTTCAAAGATCCTGAGCTGGGCCGCGCGAACCCCTACGGGGTGTATGACGTGGGCGCTGACGCCGGCTGGGTCAGCGTGGGGACTGACCATGACACCGCGGCGTTTGCGGTCGAATCGATCCGTCGCTGGTGGGCCCGGATGGGACAGCCCACCTACCCCGACGCCACCCGACTGCTGATCACCGCTGACGGTGGCGGGTCAAACGGTTCCCGCTGCCGGCTGTGGAAGGTCGAGCTGGCCCGACTGGCCGCTGACACAGGCCTTGAGGTCACCGTGTGCCATCTGCCGCCCGCAACCTCGAAGTGGAACAAGATCGAACATCGCATGTTCAGCCACATCTCGATGAACTGGCGAGGTCGACCGCTGACCTCCCACGAGGTCATCATCGAAACGATCAAGGCCACGACCACAACCAGCGGACTGACAATCGACGCCGACCTTGATGACGGCGTCTACCCCAAGGGCATCAAGATCAGCGACGCCGAAATGCGGGCGCTACCACTCACCCTCCACGACTTCCACGGCGAGTGGAACTACACCCTCTCCTCACACCAAACTACGACCATGTAATTTACCTGCGGGCCCTAAGAACCGCCCGACACCCAGGCGAGGCCAGCGACAGGCACAGCTGGCTGCTCAGGCCGCCAGCGACGCCGACTGGAATGGGCCGTCGTGATCGTGGTGGTGGTGGTGATCCTGGGGGCTTTCCTGATGATCGGCGGCGGCGGTGCCGGGGGTGGCATTCCAGGCCTGCACAACTGATCAGTCGCGCGGTGGTGCCGTCACAGGCGGTATCGAAGAATGCTGGGCGAGGTGAGTGAGCCCACATACAGGTGGCCATCGTGCTCGCGGGCTCCGGTGGCCACTATGAATGGGCCATCGTGCCATTGCAGGTTGTGTGTCAGGGTTCCCTCGCGGTCATAGCCAAAGACCAGGGCCATCGTGGCCGGCGCCGGCTGCAGGGCATCAGGAAGGTTCCAGACCAACGTGCGCAGCAGGGGCGGCTTGCTCAGCAGGGAATCCAGCAGCTTGTTGCGATCTGACGCTGCCGCGCACCAGATGGTCCCACCCGGACCGGTCGACAGGTTGTCGGGGAAGGCCGGCATCTGGGCGAACTGGTCGGTCGTGCCCTGCTTTGGCCCCTGCAGCCACAGTCGGGTGATGCTGTAGGTCCCGGTCTCGGCGATCAGGACGAACTGTCCCTGGGGATCCAGGGTCACGCCGTTGGCGAAGTGCAGACCGTCAAGCAGGGTGTGGACATCGCCGTCAGGGTCACGCCGGAACAATCGCCCGGTGCCCGAGTGCTCGATCAGATCACCCTTGTAGTGGTGCACCGGGAAGCGGCGGCTGGAATCGGTGAACCAGATCGTGCCATCAGGCCCGACGGTGGCGTTGTTGGTGCACTTCAGCGCGATGCCATCCACGGTCGTTACCAGCTCCTGCATCGCCCCCGTCCCCGGGTCGATTGCCAGCAGACCTCGGTCGGCATCACAGACCAGCAGTCGGCCATCGCCCAGCAACTCGATGCCCAGCGGCCGACCACCGGTGGTGGCGACCCGGTGGATCCTGTTACCAGCGGCGGTGATCTCAAAGATCGAACCGTCCACGGTGCCGGTGTACAGGGTGCCGTCCTCGGTCAGGACGACGTCCTCAGGGCCTTCCCCTGGCACGGGCCACACCTCGGCGGAGGCCAGTGCCTGGTTGCGTTCATAGGGACCAGTCAGCCCTGTGTCCGAAGGTGGATTCCAAACTTTGGGCCGGACTGACGGCTTGGGAACATGGGTGGGCGGAACAGTGCTGGGCGGTGGCATGCCGCTCACGCTAGTCGCGGGTTCGTGCCCCGTCGGGTGTCCCACCGTGCAAGCCGACGATGAGGTCCACCTCCACCAGGGCACCGACGGCAAGGCCTGTCACGCCGACACAGGTTCGTGCTGGCAGACCGCGCTTAAACCACCCCTCGTACTCGGTGTTGAAAACCGCATAGTCACCGAAATCAAGCAGGTATGCCCGGGCCATCAGGGTGTCGGACAGGTCTCCGCCTGCCTCGCGCACCACTGCCTCGAGGTTGGCCATGACCTGACGGGTCTGGGCTTCAATTCCCCCCTCGATCATGGCGTTGGTATCCGGATCGGTGGGCATCTGGCCGGTGACGTACAGCACGTCCCCCCAGCGCACCGCGTGGGCGAACGGTCCCACTGGGTTGGGCACCCCCGGACGACCGTTGAGTACGAACCGTTCCCGCTCGTGGTCGGTCGTGGACATGGGCGTGGCCTCCCTGAGACGTCGATGCGGAAGCCGGGACCTTATCCCGGCCAGGCGGCTCAACTGGTGCAGGTCGTTTAGGGTGGCGGCACTGACGACGACAGGCCCGAGTCTGGGAGCCGCCATGCACGTACATCTGATCGACGGCACCTATGAGCTGTTCCGCCATCACTACGCACCGAACAATGACGATCCCCAGCGCGGAGCGGTCGCAGGGGTCATGCGCAGCATGGTGTGGTTGCTGGAACGCGGCGGCCCGGACGACACGCCCGTCACCCACATCGGAGTCGCCACTGACCACGTGATCGAAAGCTTCCGCAACGCCCTGTGGCCCACCTACAAGTCAAGTGAGGGGATGCCGCCGGAACTGCTGGCGCAGTTCCACCCCCTGGAAGACGGCCTGCGTGCGTTGGGGATGGTTGTCTGGGCGATGACCGATCTGGAGGCCGATGACGCCCTGGCCACAGCCGCTGCGCAGGCCGACGCCGATCAGCGGGTCAGACAGGTGATCATCGCCACTCCTGACAAGGACCTGGGGCAATGCGTCCGCGGGAGCCGGGTCATCCAGTGGGACCGGATGCGGGGCAACGTCCGTGATGCCGACGGCATCTTTGACAAGAACGGTGTGCCACCTGTGTCCATCCCGGACTGGCTGGCCTTGGTGGGCGACTCCGCCGACGGATTTCCCGGTATCCCCGGGTTCGGCGCCAAGACGGCCGCCAGACTGCTGACACGGTTCGGCCACCTCGATCACATCCCCGCCGATCCCGCTGAGTGGGGCGATGGTATCCGCGGTGCAGCAAGGCTGGGCCAGACCTTGGCCGAGCAGCGCGACGAGGCACGACTGTTCTGCACTCTGGCCACGCTGGTTGCTGACGCGGACCTGGGCACCACTGTGGATGATCTGCACTGGACGGGGCCGACCGCAGAGTTCGAAGCAGTCTGTGATGAGTTCGATCTGGACGACCTGCTGGACCGCGTTGCAGCACTACGTGACGGCGGCACCAAAGCCGCGTCGGCCGAGGTGCCACTGTGACGCCGGAGTGGGAGCCGCTGCACGTCACCACCGACGATTACCACACCGGCGGTGAACCCTTTCGCATCGTGACCGGCGGGGCACCCGACCTGTTGGGCCAGACCGTGGCAGAGCGACGTCTGTGGGCGGCCGACCACGTCGACCACATCCGCAAACTGCTGGTCAACGAGCCACGCGGGCACGCCGACATGTACGGCTGCTTCGTCACCCCGCCCGATGACGAAGACGCTGATCTGGGCGTGGTGTTCTTCCACAACGAGGGCTACTCCACTGCTTGTGGGCACGGCACCATCGCACTGGCGACCTGGGCGGTGGACACCGGGCGTGTCGCACCTGATGGCGACAACCGCGTCCAGATGCGGATCGACGCCCCCTCCGGACGTCTGGACGTGACCGCCCGACTGGATGAGGACGGTCAGGTCGAAGGAGTCAGCTTCCGCAACGTCCCCTCGTTCGTCAAAGGTGAGTTGGTCGTTGACATGCCGAATGGCCGGACGGGCGGCACCACGATCGCGTTCGGCGGGGCGTTTTACGCCATCGTCAAGGCCGTCGACGCCGGTTTGGACATCACACGCCAGAACCTGCCGCAGATCATTGCCTGGGCGCGCGATCTGAAACAGACACTGAATGCCGATCACGAATGGGTGCATCCCCTGGATCCGCGCCTGCGTGACATCTACGGGGTGATCCTGGTGGAGGAGGTCGACCCCCGCCCACTCGACGTGCACATGGTGCTGGGCGACAGTGTCCTTGGCGATCCCGGCGAGGGGTTCGTGGTCCAGCGCAATGTGACCGTGTTCGCCGATGGGGAGGTCGACCGTTCACCGACCGGCAGTGGTACCTCGGCACGACTGGCGGCGCTGCACCGGTATGGCCAGATCGCCGTTGGCCAGGGACTGGTGAACCTGTCGATCATCGACACCGTGATGTCAGGGATGATCGAGGGGACCACGACCATCGCCGGCCACCCGGCAGTCCACACCCGCATCGGGGGAACAGCCTTTCGGACCGGAACCCATGAGTTCACGCTGGACCCACGCGATGACCTCGGGACGGGATTTCAACTGCGCTGATGGCGCGCGGTAGCGTGATCGTCCTGAGCCGCATCACTGCCACCCGCGCCCTGTCCCTGGCGTTGTTCGCCGTAGCGTTTGGGACCAACGTGCCAACCCCGTTGCTGTTGTTGTACCGCACCGAGTTGGATCTTTCGCCGACGACCTTGACGTTGTTGTTCGCCTTCTACGCCGTGGGTCTGGTTCCAACCCTGTTCGTGGCCGGACCGGCGTCGGACCGCTACGGCCGCAAGGCGGTCGTGGTGCCCTTCGCCGTCGTGTCAGGGCTGGCATCAGCCGTGTTCCTGTTCGCGTCCCACTCGGTGCTGCTGCTGTTCATCGGCCGACTGCTGCAGGGAATGGTCTCGGGTGCGGTGTTCAGCGTCGGCAGTGCCTGGATGGGTGAACTGATCACCGATCCCGGCAGCGCCGCCCGACGAGCCACGACGGCCCTCAGCATGGGCTTTGCGCTTGGCCCACTCACCGCCGGGATCCTGGGACAGTACGGCCCGGCACCGCTGGAGTTGTCCTACGGTGTGCACCTGGCCCTGGTCGGCCTGGGTCTGGTGATGCTGCGACACGTGCCCGAGACACACGTTGATCGACGCGCCGACGGCCCGTTGATCAACCTGGGGGTGCCACCGTCGGCCCGTGGTGCCTTCCTGGCCTTCGCCGTGCCCGTCGGACTGTTGGTGTTCACCTTCCCGTCGGTGTCTCTGGCGGTGCTGCCACTGCGGCTACAAAGTGCCATGCCCGGACGAGATCTGGTCATCACCGGCGTCATCGGCGGTGTGACGATGGTCAGCGGGGTACTGATCCAGCAGGTGGAGAAGCGCCTTGGCCCGATGGTCGCCGCACCGGTGGCGGCGGTGGCCGGGGCCGCAGGGCTAGTGGTTGGGCTGATCAGCGCAGCGCTGGATGCGCCGCTGCTGCTGCTGATCTCCGCCGTCCTGCTGGGCGGAGGCTATGGCCTGTCGTTGGCGGCCGGCCTCACCGCGACACAGATCCTGGCCTCTCCAGCCTCACGGGGCGCACTGGTCGCCACGTTTTATGCCGTGACCTATCTGGGCTTCGGGGTGCCGGTCATTCTGGCCGCCACCAGCGAGGGCACGGATTTTGACGCCTCGCTGACCGTCCTGGCGTGCGTCACACTGGTGATCGCGGGGGTGCTGTGGCTGGGCCCGGGCAGACGCTTGCTGATCGCCGCCCGTGGGCGTGGTGTTCCGGCCCAGACCACTCCACCGGGATAGCTCACTCCACCGAACTCACTCCACCGAGATGATGCGCGCGCCGACCTGCACCAGGTCGAACAGTTGCACGACGTCGTCATTTGCCATGCGGACGCAGCCGTGACTGGCGTCGGTGCCCAGCGACCACTCCTGGTTGGTGCCGTGGAAACGGATGTTGTCAACCCCTCCCCAATTGATGGCGCTGACCCCAAGCGGGTTGTTGGGTCCCGGGCCGATGAAGGCAGGAAGGTTTGCGCCCCAACCGTTGGGTGAGGGATTGCCCCAGGTCGGATTCTCGCGCTTGAGCTCCACGAAGTACTCGCCAGTCGGGGTGGGAAAGCCGGAGGTTCCCGTCGCGACGACCCACTCCCCCGCCAGCTCACCCTGGGTGTACAGCGACACAGTGTGTTCGGATTGGTCCAGATACACCACCTGGTCCAGGTCGGCCATCGTGGCCAGTTCCGTCATGGCTGCAGCCACGGCGTCTGGATCCACTGCGGAGAAGGTCAGATGCGGAGGTCGAGCCGGATCCGCCGCGAACCAGCGCATCTGCAGCCAGTCCCACGCGGTGGTGGCGTCACGGTCGGCCTTCAACAGCCGCATGACCGCGTCGGTGTTGGCGGCCGCACCCATCTCGCGTGCGGTCAAGCCCACCGCCGTACCGACACACACCCGTCAGCCGCGGTGAAGCTCGTCCCAGACCCGCAGGTCTGGGTCGATGCCGTAGGTCTCGATGGCCTTGGCAGCCATCTCGGCGTCGACCTCCCCCTCTTTGCTCAACTCGTGCAACACGGCCACGACTATGGATTCGGCATCGATGCGGAAGATCCTGCGCAGAGCCTCACGGGTATCGGAGCGACCGAAGCCATCGGTTCCAAGTATTGCGAAGCGACCAGGGATGAAGGGCTCGACCAGGCCGGGCAGGGCCTTTTGGTAATCAGTCACCGCAACAAAGGGGCCGCCGCGGGACTGGTTCAGCTTGCGGGTGATCAGCGGCACCTTGGGTTCGGCCGTCGGGTGGTCACGGTTGGTGGTCGAACAGGCCACACCGTCGCGATGCAGCTGTACCCATCCCGGCACCGACCAGATGTCGGCGGCGACGTCCCACTCCTGGCCCAGCAACTCCTGTGCCTTGATCGCCGCCGGCATGGCCGAGCCGCTGGACAGCAGTTGCACCCGATGGGTGCGGTCCTCCTCGAACTGACTGAACCGGTAGATCCCGTCCAGGACCCCTTGTTCGTCAAACCCTTCAGGCATGGGCGGTTGCGGGGTCGGCTCGTTGTAGATCGTCAGGTAGTACATGACGTCCTCGGCCTGTTCACCCATCATCCGGTTGATGCCGTCCTCGGCGATCACCGCAAGCTCATAGGCGAAGGAGGGGTCATAGGACTCAACTGCCGGATTGGTCATTGCGAACAGCGGTGAATGGCCATCCTCGTGCTGCAATCCCTCGCCGTTCAGCGTGGTCCGGCCGGCCGTGGCGCCAAGCAGGAATCCCCGACAGCGCTGGTCCGCCGCCGACCAGATCGAGTCTGCGGTCCGTTGGAAGCCGAACATCGAATAGAAGATGTAGATCGGCAGCATCGGCTGTTCATGCGTGGCGTAGCTGGATCCAGCTGCGGTGAAGCTGGCCATCGAACCGGCCTCGGTGATGCCCTCATGAAGGATCTGGCCGTCGATGGCCTCCTTGTAGCTGAGCAGCATCGCCTGGTCGACCGGCTCATAGGTCTGCCCGTGGACGTTGTAGATCTTCTTGGTCGGAAACAACGAGTCCATGCCGAACGTGCGGGCCTCGTCGGGGATGATCGGCACGATTCGGTCGCCCAGGCCCTTGTGCTTGAACAGGTCCTTCAGCAGCCGCACGAACGCCATCGTGGTGGCGATCTCCTGATTTCCCGACCCCTGCTTCAGCTCTGCGTAGACCTCCTTGCCCGGCAGCTCCACTCCCCGGACCTGGAACTTGCGGCTGGGGATGAAGCCACCCAGTTCGTGGCGTCGCTGCAGCATGTACTCGATCTCAT
Organism: Euzebya sp.; assembly: GCA_051004735.1. Taxonomy (GTDB): domain Bacteria; phylum Actinomycetota; class Nitriliruptoria; order Euzebyales; family Euzebyaceae; genus Euzebya. The sequence continues at coordinate 52,571 of JBPCKA010000098.1, forward strand.
CTGACCCCTCACCCGGGTGGTAGTAGGGCGGCAGATCCCCCTCAAGCTCTGAATCGGGAATCTCCAGGTACAGCCGGTCACGGAAGGTCTTCAGGGCCTTGCGGGTCAGCTTCTTCATCTGGTGGGTGGCGTTTCGCGCCTCGAAGTCGGGACCAAGCGTCCAGCCCTTGATCGTCTTGGCCAGGATCACCGTGGGCTGACCGGTGTGCTCAGTGGCTGCCTTGAACGCGGCGTAAACCTTGCGGTAGTCATGGCCGCCGCGGTCAAGGACCGGCAAGTCCTGCTCGGTCAGACCGGACTGGTCAAGGATCCGTTGCAGTTCTGGGCTGTTGAAGAAGTGCTCGCGGATGTACTGGCCATCTTTGGTGGTATAGGTCTGAAACTGTCCGTCAGGCGTCTTGTTCATCTGCTCAACCAGGTCGCCGTTCACGTCCAGGCTGAGCAGCCGGTCCCATTTGCGGCCCCACACGACCTTGATGACGTTCCACCCCGCCCCACGGAACAGCGACTCCAACTCCTGGATGATCTTGCCGTTGCCACGTACCGGGCCATCCAGGCCCTGCAGGTTGCAGTTGACCACCCAGACCAGGTTGTCCAACTCCTCGCGACTGGCGACGGTGAGGGCGCCCTGAGCCTCGGGCTCATCCATCTCACCGTCACCCACGAATGCCCAGACCCGCTGCTGATCGGTGTCGGTGATCCCCCGGTTGTGCAGGTACTTGTTGAAACGGGCCTGATAGATGGAGTTGAGGGATCCAAGCCCCATGCTGACCGTCGGGAACTCCCAGAACTCAGGCATCAGCCGCGGATGGGGGTAGCTGGACAGGCCCCCGACCTGCGTCTCCTGACGGAACACGTCCAGTTCCTCGGTCGTCAGGCGCCCTTCCAGGTAGGCGCGGGCGTAGATGCCGGGCGAGCCGTGGCCCTGGATGAACAGTTGATCGCCGCCTCCCTCGTGCTCCCGGCCGCGAAAGAAGTGGTTGAAACCGACCTCGTACAGGCTGGCCGCCGACGCATAGGTGGCGATGTGCCCCCCAACACCGACGCCCGGGCGTTGGGCACGGGTGACCATCACCGCCGCATTCCAACGGATGTAGGCGCGGATCCGACGTTCGATGTGCTCATCACCCGGAAAGTCGGGCTCGCGTGACGGGGGGATGGTGTTGATGTAGTCCGTGGAGCGCAACGCCGGGACGCCGACGCCGACTTCTCTGGACTTCTCCAGCAGGCGGAGCATGAGATATCGCGCACGCTCGCGCCCGTGGTGGGCGACGACGGCGTCCAGCGAATCGATCCACTCCTGGGTCTCAGCGGGGTCGATATCGGGAAGCTGGGTCGGCATCCCGTCGGTGATGATGCGTTGTGGGTCGCGGTGCAGATCGCTCACGGTGTGCCTTCCATGGCCTTGCGGGGTGGCAACAGCCTATGCGGCGCGCCGGCCGAGGGAACACCCGAATTGCCATGTTGGTGCGTACCGTCTGACAGACCGGAGACGGACCCGCCTGGCTGGGTGGGCGAGGGCGTATCCTGCCGCGTCATGAACCTGTCTCGACCCCTCATCTTCGTCCTTGTGCCCCTCACATGGCTGTTGATGGCCTGCAGTCCACAGGCCTTGGCTTTCACCATCGGTGAATGCGTGAATGTTCCGGACGGCAACGAGATCAACGAGTATGAGACGGTCGACTGTGCGCAGGCACACGACAGCGAGGTGTTCGCACTTCCACAACGTCCTGAGGGTGCCGACGACGCCTATCCCGGACAAGAGGCACTGCAGACCTTCGCCGCTGAACGCTGTCAGTCGGAGTTCGAGTCCTACGTCGGCACTCCCTACGAGCAGTCGGCCTTCTACTACACCGTGCTGGTGCCCAGCCAGGATTCATGGGATCAGGCCGAGGACCGCGAGATCGTGTGTCTGCTGGTCGGCGACCTCCAGGACGACGGCACCTTTTCCCAGCTCGAGGGACCCAAGGCCGGCAGCGGCGAGTAGCCCGTCGGATCCGCTCAACGAGCGACTGGATTGGTCCAGGTCACCTCGCCGAATCGGGCGAAATCACTATCAGCGCTGACCATGCCCATCCCGTGCTCGATGCACAAGGCCGCGAGCGCTGCGTCGCTGACAAGCCCGGCCCGTAGATCGAGGTCAACCAGGAGCCGACCCAAGATCTGGCGATGTCCTCGTCCGGGGTGGGGCACCCACGCTGCTGGTGCATCAAGCCATTCCTCAACGTGCTGCCACGCCTCAGCTGGAGTGAGTGGCTGGCGTGTCGCCCGCAGCACTACCGTGCCTCGGCGCCCTCAAGCAGGTCAAGGGCGTCCGCCACGTTGGAGACGTCAACCGTCAGTCCGAGTGCATGGCTGCGAGGCACGAACAATGGGCGATCCGACGTCGTGTTCATGCCGCGACGGATCAGCTCGTTGACCGCGTCGCTGACACCCCGGCCCTCTTCCTTGCGGAGCCGCTCCACTTCCTTGGCCGTATCAGGCGCGAACTCCACCGTGGGCCTCATGCAACGAATGTAGCACGCGCGTGCGTGAGTTCAGATCTGCTCGATGATCACGGTCAACTTCATCGCCTTGGCTGTTGGCCACTTCCGGTCGGTCGTGATCAGGTGGCCGGCGCCGGAGGTCGCTGCTGTCGCGATGACCAATGCGTCCGGCAGCTTCAACGACCGGTGTCCTGCGCGAAGGACGGCCGCTTGGGTCGCGACTTCCGCGTTGAGTTCCACGACGGACACGGGGAGCCGATCGACCACCGTGCGGACGAGTTCCATTGCCTTCGGGTCGTGTCGAGCAGGTCCGACGAGACACTCCGCAAGAGCCGAGGCGGCGATCGAAAGCCGGTCGCTGCAATCGAGAGCATTGGACAGGGTGGCCCGTGCGGCGTCGTGGTGGGAGTCGTCGCGGTCGAGGAAGGCAATGATCACCCCGGCGTCGAGGTGGATCAGTCCCATTCGGAACGAAGCTCGTCCAACTCCCCGGGACGGTACGCGCCGGTCAATGCTCCCGCGAACTCGGCGACGACATCGTGTTCGCGTTCCAGAATGACCCGTCCCGCTCCGTCTGCGTGAGCCACCACGCGGTCGCCGACTTCGAGTCCGGCATTGCGAAGCGCGTCGGCCGGAATCGTGATCTGATTCTTGGAACTGATGGTGGAGGCACCTCGTCGCCGTTTCTTTACCTTTGCCATGAATGTAAGGGTAAAGCTGAGAGTGGACTTGGTCAAGGTCCGGGATTTCTATTCCGGGCTCTGCATCTGTTGCTTGATCCTCTTGCAGTCAGGACAGACCGGGAACTGCGATCCGTCCCGGCTGGGAACCCACTTCTTGCCGCACAGCGCCCGGATCGGCACGCCGGTCACCATTGACTGGGTGACCTTGGCCTTGGGATTCTTGCCCCAGACGTAATGGGCGAACCGGTCATGGTCGCCGGGCTCCCCCGGTGACAGGCGTTCGTCGGTGCGCGTGTCCTCGTCGATGTCTGGGACGACGAACGGCTTGGTGGTGGTATCGCTCATGGGCTGGCCCCTGGATGAGGATGACATGTCGGGCGGCAGACGGTGCCCGCCACCCTACCGACCATGACAGGGTGGTGGTATGCGACCTGCGATGCCGCTCGTGCGACTGTCCACCTACTCAATCGTCGGGGCCGACCCGCAAACCAACCAGGTCGGGGTGGCGGTGCAGTCAAAGTTCCTTGCCGTCGGCGCCATCGTGCCCTGGGCCAAAGGAGGCGTCGGTGCCTGCGCGGTTCAGGCCTTCCCCGATGTGACGGTGGGCCCACGGGCGCTTGAGCACCTTGAGGCCGGTCAGGACCCGGCAGACATCCTGCGCCGGGAAATGGAAGGTGACCCCATGGCCTCGCAGCGCCAGACCGGGTTGGTCGCTGCCGACGGGCGTTCGGCCAGCCACACCGGAGAGGACTGCTTTGGATGGCGTGGCCACCTGACCGGACCTGGGTTTGCCGCCCAGGGCAACGTGCTGGCCGGGCCTGAAGTCGTTCAGGCGATGGGTCGCGTCTTCAGCGACTCGGCCACCCGGCCGCTGGCGCACCGCCTGCTGGACACCCTCCAGGCCGGACAGGACGCGGGCGGAGAGAAGCGGGGGATGGAGTCTGCCGCCCTGCTCGTGTGCCAGCCCGGCGGTGGGTACGGCGGCAACCATGACCGTCTGGTCGACCTACGCGTCGATCACGACGATGACCCCATCACCCGACTGGTCCAGTTGCTGGCGGTACGCGACTACTACTTCGACCGCGCCCCCCAGCAGGAATGGGTTCCCCTGGACGCCCCGCTGATGAATGAGGTGTCCGCGAGGCTAACGGGCAATGGGTGGATGCAGGCCGGGCAACCGCTGGATCAGGCGCTGATGGGCTATCTGGGCTGGGAGAACCTCGAGGAACGCTGGACCGACAGCGACACGATCGACCCTGTGGCGTTGGCTCATCTGCGGAAGCATCTGCCTCGCTGACACGCATTCGCCCGCCCTCGCGGCTCAGGTTGGGTTGATGGTCCGGACCAGGTGTGAGGGCAGGGGGTCGTGACGGTCGTGACGCACACTGAACCGTCCGCGACCATGGGTGGCCGAACGCAGGTCGACGGCATAGGAAACGATCTCGGCAGTGGGGACCGACGCGATGATCATCACCTCGTCGGGGGCCTCACCGGTGGCGGTCCCCTCGATCTGGCCGCGGCGCTGCTGGAGGTCGCCCATGACCTCACCCTGGAGATCGACCGGAACACTCACCTCAAGGTGACTGATCGGTTCCAACACCACCACGCCGGCATTTGGCAACGCCGAGCGCAGGGCCAGGGAACCGGCCATCTTGAAGCTCATCTCATCAGAGTCGACGGAGTGAAACTTCCCGTCGATCACAGTCGCGGCCAGGTCCACCAATGGGAAGCCATGTAAGCCGCCCCGTGTCATTGATTCCTTTATGCCCGCACCCACAGCTGGGATCAGACCTTTGGGGATGGCGCCTCCGACCACCTCGCTGGTGAAGGAGAACCCTGAGCCCGGTTCGCAGGGCTCGAAGCGGACCTCAGCGACCCCGAACTGGCCGCGCCCCCCCGACTGCTTCCTATGCCTGCCCTGCGCTGTGACCGGACGCGTGATCGTCTCGCGGTAGGCAATCTGCACGACTTCGGTCGTGACCTCAACCCCATAGCGACGACGCAGACGGTCAAGCGTCACTTGCACCTGGGTGGCCCCTGTCCCCCACAGCACGGTTTGGTGGGTCTCGTCGTTGCGGAGAAGGCTCAGTGCCCGGTCCTCGACCAACAGCTTTGACAGCGCGACAGCCAAACGGTCCTCCTCGCCACTGCGAGCGCTGCTGATCGCCACGCCATGCACCGACTGAGGTGCCTCGGGCAATATCGCCTGCCACCCGCGAGCGCTGTCGCACAGGGTGTCGCCCGTCCGCACGTCACCAAGCTTGCTGACCGCGGCGATGCCGCCGGCGACCACGTCGTCAACGGTGTCATGGTGGATGCCACGCAACTGCAGCAGAGCGTGGAAACGTTCCTTGTCGCCCGTCCGTGAGTTGACCAGGACGTCGTCACTGTGCAGCGTCCCGCTGAGCACCCGGAAATAGGTGATCTGCCCGACGTAGTCATCGGCCCTGGTACGAAACACCACGACCACCAATGGCCCGTGGGGGTCGGCGGGGACCGTCATCACCTGGCCCGCCACGTCAACCGGGAAACCGGCCAGATCTGAGGGGGCAGGGCCGACATGGCAGATGAACTCAAGCAGTCGGTCCACACCGATGGGTTGGGTCGCCGAGCCGACCAGTACCGGAAAGACCTCTGCGGCCTCGACCCCCTGGTGCAGTGCCTCCTCCAGTTGCGCGGCGGTGGGCGCCTGCCCCTCGAGGTAGCGCTCGAGCAGCGAATCCTGCGTGGTCACGACATCCTCGACCAGTTGCTCATGGGCGGCGCGCTCGATCTGGACTAGCTGCTCCGGAATCACCTCCGACTCCTCAGGACGACCGGTGTCGTACAGGAACACGTGCTGTGTCAACAGGTCAGCGACGCCGTGAAAGGCCGCCTGCTCGCCGACCGGCAGCTCCACCAGTTCCACCCCGGCACCGAAACGCTGACGAATCTGTTCAAGGATGATCTGGAAGGGCTCGCGGGCACGGTCCATCCGGTTGAGAAAAATCAGCCGGGGGACACCCATGCGGCTGGCGTGGCGCCACAGCAGCACGTCATCGGTCTGCACTCCTGCGGCAGTGTCAACCACGAAGACCGCCAGATCGGCAACGGCCATCCCGATGACGGCGGCATCCACGAAGTCGGGGTAGCCCGGTGTGTCAAACAGCGTCAGGCGATGGTCACCGCTGTCAAAAGTCGCAATTGAAAGATCCACTGACTGTGTGCGTTGATGTTCCTCGGGCGAGGTGTCGCTGGTGGTGGTGCCGTCTTCGACACGGCCCAACCGTGACAGCACACCGGCCCTGAACAACATGGCCTCGACCAGCGAGGTCTTGCCGGTGCCCGCATGCCCGACCAGGGCAACGTTTCGTATCTGGTCGACACCGATGTCCATGACGTCTTGCTCCGCGACGCGTTCGGGATGCGTCAGGCTAGCAAGGGGGCAGCCAACGCAATAGGCGGATCACATTCAGTCCCAGATCCGATCAAGACGCCATATCTGATCCCCATCGATCGGGCCCTCGGCGACCAACTCATAGATGCCACGGGCAGGCGTTCCGTTCTGGGCCTCAACCCTCCAGAGGTCACGTTGCGGCACTTCTACTCCGCCGGACCAGTAAGCCGCGTCCTCCCGCCAGTGACCGAGGACCGCCAGCACACGGTATCGGCCGCCGCGCCAGACGAACACCGTCGGAGCAGGACAGGCATCGAACTGGACGCAGATCTCGGTCTGCACCTGCACGCTCTCCCGGTACCGCTTCGTCATGTCGCCGTCTCCTGAGTAGGAGCTGGCTATCGTACACCTGTTCGATTCAGTCATGCAATGGGCTAACGGTTCACACTGACAGGACCGCGATCAGTTGGTCACAGATCCAATCCGCCTCCGCGGCAGTGATGCACAGTGGCGGGGCCAACCTGATGGTGGTCTCGTGGGTGTCCTTTGCCAGCAATCCGGCGGGCCCGGCGGGTCCGTCGGCCTGGTGGATCATCAAGGCCTCACACAGGGTGCGGGCGGGCGGGTCGGCGTTGACCATCTCCACACCCAACCACAGCCCCTTGGCCCTGATCTCCTTGACGCCCGGCAGGGCGGCAGCGCGCAACCGGGAGGCCATGCGATCACCAAGTTCGGCCGCGTTTGACTGGTAGGTCCCCTGATTCAGCAAGGCAATCACCTCACGCCCGACGGCGCAGGCCAGTGGGTTGCCGCCGAAGGTCGAGCCATGCTGGCCGGGGCCGAACACCCCGATGACGTCGTCGTTGCCCACCACCGCCGACACCGGCACGATGCCTCCCCCCAGTGCCTTGCCCAGCAGGTACAGGTCGGGCACGACTCCCTCGTGCTCACAGGCGAAGGTGCGCCCGGTGCGGCCCAGACCCGACTGGATCTCATCGGCGATGAACAGCACCTGCTCTCGGTCACACAACTCACGGACACCCCCCAGGAAGCCGTGAGGTGGGATCACGACTCCCGCCTCGCCCTGGATTGGCTCGATCAGCACCGCCACGGTGTTCGGTGTGACCGCCGCGGCAATCGCCTCCACGCTGCCATACGGCACCCGGACGAAACCGGGGGTGTAGGGGCCGAAGTGGTTGTGGGCAACGGGATCATCGGAGAAGGAGACGATCGTGGTCGTACGCCCGTGGAAGTTGCCCTCGGCAACGATGATCTCTGCCTGTCCGTCGGGCACGCCCTTCACCTCATAGCCCCATTTGCGGGCTGCCTTGATCCCGGTCTCCACCGCCTCCGCGCCGGTGTTCATCGGCAGGACCCGGTCCTTGCCGCACAACTGGGCCAGATCGGCGCAGAAATGGCCCAACTGGTCGTTGTGAAACGCCCGACTGGTCAGCGTGACGCGGTCCAACTGCGCCTTGGCGGCTGCCACCAACCGCGGGTGACCGTGCCCGAAGTTCACCGCGGAGTAGGCCGCCAGGGCATCCAGGTACAGGCGACCGTCCTCATCGGTGACATAGGCACCGGACGCGGTGGCGATCACCACCGGAAGAGGATGGTAGTTGTGTGCGCCGTACTGTTGTTCCAGTTGCAACGCCTGAGACATCAGGCCACCACCTCCATACGGGCGTCCTGCTGAGCAAGGACGGTGTCCAGCGGGAGTGTGAGGCAGCGTACCGCGCCCCCGGCCTTGACGAACTCACTGACGTCCACCTCCACCACATCAAAGCCCCAGGCCTCCAGTTGGGCGCCGACCCGTGGTGGACAGGAGGGCATGATGACCGTTGAATTCACCACGACGGAGTTGGCTGTAAAGGTGGCTGCCTCCTGCGGCGTCAGGACCAACGGTTCAGGGATCAGGTCAAGGACCCGACGGGCACCCAGCGGGTCATAGGCGTCGGGGAACACAATCGCGCGGCGATCATCAAGCGGGCACAGGGTCAGGTCCACGTGGTACCAGCGCAGGTCGGCAAGTTCCACGCTGATCACCGGACGTCCCGTCAGGCGGGTCAGATCAGCGTGGGCGATCCGGTTGGAGCGGGCGCCATACCCGCTGACCAGCCAGTCCCCCAGCGGCATGCAGTCGCCCAGGCCCTCAAGCACGGCTCCGCTGGATAGGTGCACGATCCTCAACCCACCTGCTGCCGCCCAGCGGCGGAAGTGCGCCGTCTCGGGTGTGCGTTCGTCGTGCCGCATGGCCCCGGCGATAAAAGTCTGGCCGTCGATGACCCCGGCGTTGGCGGTGAAGACCATGTCCGGCAGTCCCGCGACGCCGTCGATGATCTGGACGTCGGCACCGGCCATCCGCAGAGCTGCGACCAACGTCTCCCACTGCGACATGGCCAGATCGCGGTCGACGGTCCCGCCCATCCACGGGTTGATCGCGTAGGCGACCTCGAAATGCGTTGGTGGGCACATCAGGTAGCGCCGGCCCCAGCTCAACTTGGTCATGACACCTCAATTCCAGTGATCGTCTGATTGTCAGACAATCCTAGCAACTGGGGCGCCGCCGCGTACCTCTCAGATCTGAGGTTTCGTACCGTATTCCGGGTCCAGACCTCAGATCTGAGAAATCGGGGAGGAGACACCTTGGGCGACTTCCACCAGGATGTCCCGAGAACGAGAGACGTGATTGATCGCCGCCGCCAGGTAGGACTCGGAATCACCCGATAGGGCCAAGCGCAGCAATTTGGCGTGTTCGGCGACCTTATCGGGCTCGGGCAGATGGCGGGCCGCGGTGACCAACAGCAACCGCATTTCCCCGGCCACTTGGGAGTGGAACGCGCTGATTCGTGGTGAGCCCACTGCTTCGACGATGGCCAGGTGGAAGACCTCGTCGGCCTCGGCCGCAGCCCGCCAGTCCTTGGCCGCCACCGCACGACTAAGCCTCTCCAGCGCCGCCTGCGCCTGCGACCCGTCATGAACCCCGACCCCGGCAACATGACGTTCGATCATGATCCTCGCGGCGATCAGGTCGTCGACATCCGCCGGCGTGTGCCGGGTGACGACGGCACCCCGGTGATGCTCCTGGGTCACCAGTCCCTCCGCGGCCAAGACCCGTATGGCCTCGCGGATGGTCGAGCGTCCCACGTCGAAGCGATCAGACAGGGCTTGTTCGCGCAGAGAGTGACCAGGTGGCAGCTCGCCGCCCAATATCTCGGTTCGGATCGACTCAACCACCTGGTCGGTTAGGCTCACGCGTTCCACGGACCTGCACCCTAACCCAGGCCGACGGAGTCGATGAAGTCCACCGCCACCTGATCGATGGGCATGCCCGCCGCTGCCTGGGCATTGAGCCCTGCCAGGGTGCCGGACGTCAGTTGACCCGCCAGCGCATCTAACAGGCTGATCACCGTGGGTATATCCGCCAGGCCTCCCGACACCACCACAGGTGCGAGGACAAGGGCTGGGAACACCCCCTGATCGTCGGTCAGCGGGACCAAGCCCAGCTGCCGGGCCTGACCGGAGGTCGCCGTGGCAAGACCGGCGACACAGGTGCCGTCCGCCGTTCCGGCCAATGCCTCCTCCTCCGCAGCCGCTTGCGTCGCGGTGGTGTCGGGGGCGATGGCATAGGTGTCCAGCAGATAGGTGAAACCAGACCGGGCGGACAGGTACTCCGCATCAGCGCACAGCGATCCGGCGGATGAGCCCAACTGGCCAGCAAGCCACGACAGCGTCGCCTCCTCCGCGGAAGGCACGGCCTGGCCTGGGACGAAGAACGCCAAACGGGCGTCCACCTCACTTGGACCCAACCACCGCAGCCCGTTCTCCAACTCCTCGGCGGCGACCGCCTCGAAGGACTCCTGGGGATCGATCGGCGGCGCTGTCAGATCCAGTGCCAGGGCCCAGGCAGCACCGGAGTAGTCCCAGTAGATGTCGATCTCTTCATCCAATGCGTCATCACGGACATCGACGGTGTCACCCAGCTCCGGCACGATCTCGGCCGCCACGGTGTGGCGTCCCAGTAGCTCGACGGTGACCGCAGCCAGGATCTGCTGCTCGGTGGTGGACCCGGCTCCCACCCGCAGTGACGCGGGGCCCTCGTCCGCCGAAGTGCACGCAGCAAGGACCAGTGCCGCTAGGCACAGGATGGCCATCCCCCTGGGTAGGTGCAGCATCGGTCAGTGTCGAGTCTGACATGTCAATGGGGAGGATCCGCTTGCGGAGGGCTGGGGCCGGGATGACGGCACATCATGACGCTAGTCTCCGAAGTCCACGTGCTGGCAGCGCACGTGTTCCCTCCCCCACCTCCCCCACCTCCGCAGGCGGTCCCATGCATCGCAGATCCTTCATCAAAACCGCGTCCCTGGCAGCCGTTGCGGGGGTGACCACGACCGGCTGTGGCACAGGTGGCGTCTCGGCGGAAAATCTTCCGACGATCAGTGAGGAGCAGGGACTGTTCGTTCAGGTCGCGTCGCTTGAGATCCTGACCGGACGCGACCGCTACCTGGCCTTCGGGGCGGGCAACGCCGACCTGTCACCGCTACCCGAGGACCAACCGTTGCAGGTGTTTTTGCGCACCATCCCCATTACGCCCGATGATCGGGGCGAGCTGGTCGCGGGACCATTGGACGCCACCTTCTCCCCCGCTGAGGAGACCGGTCTGGGTGTGTACTACCTACGCACAGATCTGGATCAGGCCGGACTGTTTGAGGTGGTGGCGGTCAGCGGCGAGGAATTCGGCACCGCGGCCCTGCAGGTCGTCGATCCGGCCGAGTCACAGCTACGCGATCCCTCCACAGGTGATCCGCTGATCCCAGGATCGATGGCCGTGTCTGCGCCGACGCCGACCACCGCTGATGACCTGGGTGTGTTCTCGATCTGCACGCAGGACCCACCCTGTGGCATGCATGAGATGAGTCTGGATGAGGCATTGGCAACCGGGCAGCCGGTCGCGTTGATCTTTGCCACCCCCCAGTTCTGCCAGACTGCCGTCTGCGGACCCTCGGTGGCCACGCTGGACTCTTTGCGTACGGGCGGCGACTGGGGCGACACGCTCTTCATCCACTCTGAGATCTTTGCCTCCGAGCCCAGCGGAGCCAACGTTGCAGCAACCCCCACCACCGAGGCGGTGACGGCATGGGGCCTGCCCAGCGAACCCTGGCTGTTCACCATCCATGGCGACGGGACGATCCTTGGCCGGTTGGACGGGCCGATGCCGTCGCCCATCCTGGAATCGATGCTCCAAGATCTGACCGCCTGAACAGCGCCCGTCAGCGGGTCGGGTCGACGCGACTTGCCCGCAGCAGGCGCGACAACTGCTGGGCTGTCGCCCGTGGGTCGTGGGCCTGGGTCAGCGCTCGGACGACCACCAGCCGGCTAGCCCCCGCAGCAAGCACCGGGGCAGCGGTGTCCGGTGCCATTCCACCGGTGACAAACCACGGCATTGTGGCGACCGCGCTGGCATGTCGCAATGGGTCAAGCCCGACGCCCGCGCGCCCCTGTTTGGTCGGCGTGGGGTTCACCGGGCCAACGGCGAAGTAGTCAACAGACTCCGTCTGGGCCACATCGATCTGCTCACGCGAGTGGGTCGAGCGACCGATCAGCAGGTCTTGACCCACGATGTCTCGGACCATCGCCGGCGCCATATCGTCCTGACCGACATGGATGCCATCGGCACGCCCCTGCACAGCCAGGTGGGGATCATCGTTGATCACGAACAAGGCATCATGGCGGTCACAGGCGGCTCGAAACCGTGGTGCGACCCGCAATTGGGCTTCGGCGGAGGCGTGCTTGTCACGCAATTGCACGATGTCGACCCCGCCAGCAAGGACAGCCTCGAGGAACGTGTCCAGGTCTGGCATCAGGGGCATGCACAGGTACAACACGGCGTGCTCCAGCCGGTCCCGCCGGCCAGCAGGCGTCACGGCTGCTGGTCGGTGGTCGAGGAATCCGACGCCTCGTCCCTGGCGTGATCCTCAGCCGCAGGCCGGTCTGCTTGGTCTTGGACTGCACTCAGTCGACGGGGTGACAGGCCCACGTCGGGTGAGGCCAACCGTTCACCGCGCTTGCCCGCACGGTCCGCGCCGCCCAGGGCGTGTCCTGCAGTGATGACGGCCGTGGCAATGAGCATGGCCACCGCAAATATCCCCACCCAACGGCCCATCAGGGCAAACGTCAACCCGTTCAGCGCCCCATCAATCACGCAGCCGAGGACCGCCAGGGCCGAAAGGATGCCCGCCGACGTCTGCAAACGCCCGGGTACGTCACTGAAATCCACCAGGGGACGGTGCTCCTGCATCACACGCAACCTAGCGGTGATCACAGGGGGGTGCGGAACCTGCGAATCTGATAATAGGTGGAGTTGCGTTGTACAGCACCACGGGCCCCGCCGTGCCTTCGTCGATTCGATCATCGACTCGATTCCCGTGCTTGCCTATGACAGGGCCGTTGGCGATGAAACGGACCGTACTCAGCAACGACAACTCGGACCTGCCTGGCGTGGCGGTCCTGGACCATCGTTGACTCGAGTCCGGCACGACGAGTTGTGTGCGGTGAAGTTCGGTGTCTATTCATAATCAGGCGATGAGGCGTCGGCGTACAGCCGCTCGGTGATGCGACCTGCCAGAAACGCCTGACGTCCGGCCTGGACCGCCAGAGCCATGGCGCGGCCCATCATCACGGGGTCCTTGGCGCGGGTCACGGCACTGGCGCACAGCACACCGTCGCAACCGGCCTCCATTGCCTGGGCCGCATGAGAGGCGGTACCGACGCCGGCATCCAGGATCACCGGGACCCCAGCCTGCTCAACGATGATGCGCAGGTTGTAGGGGTTGCGGATGCCCGCGCCCGACCCGATGGGCGAGCCCAGCGGCATCACGGCCGCACAGCCGATTTGCTCCAACCGACGTGCGATGACCGGGTCATCGCCACAGTAGGGCAGCACTGTGAACCCCTCGTCCACCAGGGTTTCGGCGGCATCCAGCAATTCAACCGGGTCGGGGAACAAGGTCCGGTCATCCCCGATGACTTCAAGCTTGATCCAATCCGTTTCCAGGGCCTCGCGTGCCAGTCGGGCCAACATCACCGCCTCGGCTGCGGTGTAGCAGCCCGCGGTGTTGGGCAGGACGCGGATGCCAAGGCCCGAGATGACGTCCAGCACGGAGCCGGGGGCGGATGGGTTCAACCGTCGCAGAGCCACGGTGGTCAGTGCGGTACCGGATGCGGTCAGGGCCTGCCCCAGCACCTCATGGGAGGGCGCTCCTCCGGTGCCCATGATCAGCCGCGACGGCAGGGTCAACCCACCAAGGATGAACGGGTCGGCCATGTCAGGCTCCGCCCTGCACCGCAGTCAAGACCTCGACGTGTTCTCCGCCGTTCAGTGTGGTCAACGACCACTCGGGGCGTCGCACGATGGTTCCGTCAACCGCGGCTGCCACGCCCGGGCGGGTTGGATCGTGGCCCAGAGCACGCACGATGTCAGCCACGGTCGACCCGTCAGGGTGCACCGCGGCGGTGCCGTTCAAGGTGATGGTGATGGACATTGGCTGGTGGGAAGGCTAGCGGGGCAATGACTCCTGCACGGGTCAGACGACGACCCCGTCGGTGGTGAAGCGGCCAGGACGAAAGGCGGTCAGGTCCAGGCCGGGATCCTTCCCCGTGGCCAGTGCTGCCACCACGTCTGCGGTCACGGGACTAAGCAGCACCCCGTTGCGATAGTGGCCAGTCGCAAGGATCAGCCCTTCGACATCCTGGACCAGTCCCAACAGTGGCGCGTTGTCGGGGCTGCCGGGTCGTAACCCGGCGGTGGCCTGGACCAGTTCGCAGTCATCGATGCCGGGCAGCAACTCCCAGGCGGCCCGCAACAACTGTGACACGCCGCCAGCGGTCACGGTGGTGTCAAATCCACGCTCTTCCACAGTGGCCCCGACAACCAGACGACCATCAGGGCGGTTGACGATGTAGGCCTCAAGACCGCGCAGGTTGGCACTGGCCAGTGGACCGGAGGGACTGCGCAGATGCAGAAGTTGACCCTTCACCGGGCGGATGACATCCAGGCCGGGTGGCAGGCCCCGGATCATCGAGGAATGGGCGCCGGCCGCCAGCACGACCACCCCGGCACCAACCTGGGTGCCGCCAGAGGTCAGCACCCCACGGACGCGACCACGAGTGGTGAGAAGGGCGTTGGCGCGCTCGGAACTCAACGTGATCTGTGGTGTGCGACCGACCACACCCAGCAGACCCCGAACCAACGCTCGGTTGTCGACCTGATGATCGCCTTCAACCAGAACCGCTCCGCGGATGGAGGCGGCAAGACCGGGTTCGGCTGCCCTGGCCTCGCGGGATCGCAACCACTCCACCGTCAGGCCCAGGCTGACCTGGGTGACCATCAGCCGACGGAGTTCTGCGGCGTCATCGCCGTCGCGGGCAACCATCAGGCTGCCGCACCTGTCATAGCCGATGACGGCTCCCCGTTGGCCCAGGTCCCGCGCCCAGGTTTCCCACCGCCTCGACGCCGCCAGGGCAAATCGCAACACGGCATCCTCGCCGTAGTGCAACTCGGTGACCGGGGCCAACATGCCGGCCGCCGCCCACGAAGCACCTCGACCAGGTTCTGGATCGATCAGCGTCACTGTCAAGCCGGCATCGGCGCAGGCAACCGCGGAGGACAACCCGATCACCCCGGCCCCGATGATGACGACGTCGCCTGCCATTCCCGCCACCCTAATCCGGCACGGGGGTGTCGACACCTAGGCCCCATCACGCCTCCGCGCCATAAGGCCGAGGCGGGCCTCTCAGAGATCTCTCATGTGGTCATGGCACAGTTGTCAGGACGCGGCGTGTCAGGCGTGAACTCGCCCGCCGTGAGTTTTGAGTTGGTGCAAACACTGATGGAGCACCCTCAGATCGGGTTCGTCCTGTGCCCGGCCGAGACCCGATGAGGGCAGCACGTCGATGATGAATAGTCTGCGAGGGCGGGTTGCGCTGGTGGCCACGGCGCTGGTGGCAGGGGGCTTTACCGCGACCGGCGTCATTGTCCTGGCGATCAGCTCGTTCGCGGCGGAGGCCGGCCATGAAGTGCGTACCCCGCTGACCACGATCCAGGCTGACCTTGACAGCCTGCTCCGCTGATCGACTGGCTGGCCTGCTGGCCAGTCTGCAGGCGTTGGCCCGGGCCGACTCCGGCCTGGGTCCGCAGCGGGAGGCGGTGGACGGAGCCAGGATCACCGTACGCCTGCCCTCCGGCTGACCGCCACCCTCTCAACCCTCAGATCTGAGGTCTCACAGGGTTTAGCCCGACCACCCCTCAGATCTGAGAACTAGAGGGAGGGTGCGATTGGCCCGGCCACCCCTCAGATCTGAGGAATCGAAGGGATTAGCCCGGCCACCCCTCAGATCTGGGAATTAGAGGGAGGGGTCGGAGAGGTCGAGGCGGCGCATCTGGTCCTCCAGGCGGTGCACCTCGATCGCCACGGCTTCCAGATCCCGGGCTATCCGGACGTCGTACTGGGGGAACAGGATCTGAAACGACGTCTCGGCGGCCCCGATCTGCCAGCCGATGGACTCACAGAACTCACCCAGGTCGAACTCCCAGGTGAACAGCAACTCCCGTCCGTCATCGTGAACCCACTGTGTCAGGAACCGGTTGGGACGACGCGAGAACTGCGTCACACTGCGACGTTCGCTCTGAGTCGGGTAGAACCCCAACGCTGAAAGCTCCTGGTGCAGCGGATCGCCATCGTCGAGGTCAGCGGGAGATACCACCCGGCCAACCTACACTGGCGCGGCGTGACCTCCTCCTCCCCCGCAGACTCCCGCCAGGACTCCTCAGCCGAGCCTGTCGCAGACCCGCGGCCCCCGGCCAAGGGCAGGGTGCTGGCCGGCCGCTATGTCGTGGGCCGACGTGTCGGGGCCGGCGGGATGGCCACCATCCTTCGCGCGACCGATACCCAGATGGACCGGCAGGTTGCGATCAAGGTGTTGCACCGCCATCTGGCCGATGACCCGCACGTCCGCAGCAGGTTCAAAGCCGAGGCGCGTCATGCGGCGTCGCTGAGCCATCCGCACATCGTGGCGGTGTATGACCAGGGCGAGGCCGATCTGCCCTACATCGTCCTGGAACTCATCGACGGGCCTAGCCTGCGCGAAGTCCTGGGCTCACATGGGCCGTTGTCACCCCAAGAGATGCTGGCCGTCGCGGTTCCGCTGTGCGATGCCCTGGCCGGGGCCCACGCCCTGGGTCTGATCCACCGCGACATCAAACCCGAGAATGTGCTGGTCACGCCGCAGGGATCGCCCAAACTGGCCGACTTCGGCATCGCCAGGGTCATGGCGGCCACCAACCACACGGCCACCGGCACGTTGGTGGGCAGCGTGCATTACATGGCCCCTGAACTGGTGGGAGGAATTGAAGCCACTCCCGCCAGCGATCAGTACGCGTTGGCCGTCATGGCCTGGGAACTGTTGACCGGACGTAAGCCCCTGCCGGCAGACACCCCGATGGCGATCGCCTTGCGTCACGCCAACGAGGACATCCCCGCGGCCAGCCGCTACTCCCCTGAGGTGTCACCGGGGCTAGATGCGGTCCTGGCGGTCGCGACGGCACGGGCCCCCTCCGCTCGGTATGCCTCGATGCCGGCCTTTGCGACCGCCCTCATGGCAGCCGTCCCTGAGGGTCCCGACGCGGTCACCACCGTGGCCGCTGACGGCGCAGTGCACACCCTGATCTTGCAGCCCTCCGACCATGACACCATGGCGTTGTCGGCGCAGGCCCTGAGTGATCGCCACGCTGCCCAGGAGGCGTTGGCCGAGCGCCGGGCCACACCCGTTCCCGCTGGGCGTGGCCGGCCCCGGCGGACCCGACGGCTGGCCAGGATCGCGGGGATCATTGTGCTGGTGCTCGGCCTTCTGGCGGGCGCAGGTTTCCTGTACTGGGACCAGGTCGTGGCACCGGTCGCCACCGTGCCATTGCTGGTTGGTGACAGCCGCGCCGATGCCGCAACACAACTGCGCGACCTCGGCCTGACCCTTGAGATCGAACGGGAGGAAAATCGGCTGCCGGAACCACTGGGCACCATCATCGGGCAGCGTCCCGGCGAGGGAACGGAACTGCGGTCCGGCGGTGTGGTCCGCGTGGTGCTGTCGCTCGGCCCGGCGATCGTTGCGATGCCGACGCTGGAGGGGCAGCCCTACGCCGACCTGGTTCCCGTTCTAGAGGCCAACTTCTTCCGGGTGGACCCACCAACGGAGGAGTTCAACGACGTCATACCCGCGGGGACGGTCATCCGCCAGGATCCTCCGGCAGGCGATCCGGTGGCCCAGGGAAGCCCGGTCACCGTGGTGGTCTCACTGGGTATCGAGCAGGTCGACGTGCCGACGGTGACCGGCACCACCCAGGCCGAGGCCGAGGCCGCCATCTCCCAGGCCCAACTGGGACTGGGAGAGGTGACTGCGGAATACTCCGATGAGGTACCCCAGGCTGGGACGGTGATCAGCCAATCCGTGCCCGGTGAATCGCAGGTCGACAAGGGCACTCCGGTCAACCTGGTGGTATCGCGTGGTCCCCTTACGGTCGAGGTACCACCGGTTGAGGGGCTGAGCCCCGAGGAGGCAGCGGCGGCCATCCAGACCCTGGATCTGGTCGTGGCTGCCGAGACCGAACCTCAGCCGACGCTGGGACCGTTCGTGGTCGCCCGCGCCAATGTCGTGCGGGGCTCCACACCCGGCGCCGGTGAGGCGATCCAGCGGGGGCAGACGGTCACGATCTTCTACTTCACCGCGCGCTGACCCAACCGGCAGGCCACGCGGAGCCAATGCGGCCGACACACTCCCGTCGGTCAGCCGGGCTAGGGGCTGGCCTCGACCACCACTTCGCTGATCGCCAGGTCGTTGTAGCGAACGCCGGCGACGGCCCGTTCGACCACGATCCGGAGTCGGTCGGCCATGACGGCCTCTGGCAGGTCGATGGCCTGGGGCCCCAACACGTTTTGCAGCCTGACCCGGAACTGCCGGTCGGCGATCTCGATGCGTATGGCAGAGGCGTGACCATTCTCTTCGAAACGGACCTGATCACGTTGATCGCCGCTCCAGATCAGCACCCGACGCACCGCCACCTCCGCAGCCATCGTCACCTCGATCCATTCTTCGTCGCCCGTCCCCTCGGCCGCTTCGGTCCAGGCGGTCGCGGAATCGCCGTCGATGGCCAACGATGCCGGATGTCCGTCAAGGGCGGTGCTAGCCGACGCGGCCTGCAGTGCCACACCGGTGGACATGGACGGATTGTCATCGGCGGTGACTCGCGAGGTAACCAGAGCCAACAGGACCCCTGCGGTCACCAGTCCGGCGATGATGACCAGTGCCAGCATGACCGGGGGCATGTCACGTCCGGCGGGGCTGGCCGGTGATGGTTGCCTCAGGTCGTGAGTGGTCTGCGGCAGGGCGTCCCCGCCCGGGATTTCCTCACGCATCGGCGTCCCGCACCGGGCGCACAGCGGCCGACTCACTGCGTTGCCCGCGCCGCAGGAGTCGCATTCCACCAACCGTGATGCCCGATCGCTGGACAGGTCACCGGGCAGGTCATCCGCATCCTGCCCGACCGCCGCATCCTGGCGGCGTCTCGGCACCGCAACACCGCAGTGCGTGCAGTACCGGGCATCCTTCAGCAACGCCTTGGCGCAGGATGCGCAGGTCTGGTGGTCGATCACACGTCACCCCCTTTCCGATTCCGTCGTGCTGTGGCCAAGCATGACACGTCTGTCTGCTGTCACCGTCCGGGTTTGACATTAGGTTCGGCGGCGATGCGTGTGATGCGCCACTTGGGCATGATCGCCGCCGGCCTGGCCGTCGTGGCCAGCTCGTGCGCCGACGACCAGGCCACCGGATCAATCCCAGCGGTCCAGGCCGACCCGGACTCTTCCTCGACAGCTTCATCGGACCCTGCCCAGTTTCCCGACATCCTCGACGCCACGCTGGAGCAGCAGGACGAGGGGGTCTTCTCGGTGACGGTGACGGTCTCCTCCCCCTATGACAGTCCCGAGCGCTACGCCGACGCGTGGCGGGTGCTGTCACCCGACCGCACTGTGTTGGGGATCCGGGAACTGACCCACGACCATGCCGGCGAGCAGCCGTTCACACGGTCACAACGTGGCATCCAGATCCCCGCCGACCTGACGCAGGTGATCATCCAGGGACGTGATCTGGCCAATGGCTGGGGTGGAGGGGAGATCACCGTGGACGTGCCGGGTCGGTGAACCGCTCACGATTCCTGCGCCATCGCCGATACCAGATCCTCTAGTTCTGCGACCCCGAATGGTTTCGGCAGCATCCGCACGCCCTGATCGGCCAACTCCGGCGGCAGACCACTCGTCAGGGCGGCAGACAGAAGCGCGACCTGTGAGGGGACACGATCCTCTGCCCGCAGGCGGTCGAGCAGTTCCAGGCCCGTCTCGCCCGGCATCGACACATCCAACAGCAGCGCATCGGGTGGATCCGCCACGATGTGGTCATACGCCTGGCTTGCGTCTGCTGCCAGCACGACCTCGTGTCCCGAGCGGCGCACGTTGAACTGCAGGATCATGCGCAGATCCGGCTCATCATCCACGATCAGGACACGCACGGGCTCATCCCTCCTGGTAGGAGTACCGCTGCTCGGTGAACGGATCGGCATCGTTGTGGTACCCGCGTTCCTCCCAAAATCCCCGGCGGTCGGCGGTCATGACCTCGATGCCGGTCAACCACTTGCAGGACTTCCAGGCGTAGCGACTGGGCAGGATCAGCCGCAGTGGCCAGCCGTGTTCGACGCTGATGTCCTCACCGTTGCGCCGCCAGGCGAACAGCACATCGTCATCGAGCATCGCGTCCAACGGCACGTTGGTGGTGTAGCCCTCCGCGCCGTGCAGCGTCACGTGTGAGGCTTCTGCGGTCGGTCGCAACCGGCTGAAGACCGTCCTGGCCCCCACCCCGAACCAGTCGTTGTCGAACACGCTGAACTTCGTGACGCAGTGGAAGTCGGCCTGCACGGTCGTCGTCGGAAGCTGCTTGAAATCGGCGACCCTCCACTGCATGGGGTTTTCGATGGCCCCCCAGGCCTTGACGTGCTCGGTGTGTTCATCAACCGATGGCGCACGCCCGAAGTGCAGGACCGGCCAGCCCCGGGCCTCGTATTGTCCGGGTGGCAGGCGGTCGGCAGTGGGGCTGGTCAGCTTGGAAATCCCTCGTCGGATCATGCTCATGGATTCCTCTTCGTGCTGCAGGCTAGGGTCATCCGAAGAACACCTGCGCCACCTCAAACACTTCCACCGGCACCCCTTTGAGTTCTCTGGTCGCTTCAGCCAGGGGACAGGCACCGATCTGGTTGCCGTGCTGACCCACCATGACACCCCATTCCCCTCGCTGCGCATGATCGGTGGCCGCCACGCCCAACGAACTGGCCAGGACCCGGTCGGCGGCATTGGGTGAACCCCCGCGCTGGACATGGCCCAGCACGGTCATGCGGGTCGAAAAGCCCGTTCGTCGTTCGATTTCTGGCCCCAGCAGGGTTGCGATTCCTCCCAGGATGGGGCGTCCGAACTGGTCGGTGTCATAGGCCGGCATGGCCAGCGTTCCCTCGACCGGTCGAGCGCCCTCGGCAACCACGACGATTGAGAAGTTGCGGCCCATGCCGTGTCGGCGCCTCAGGTGGCGGCAGACCGCGTCGAGGTCGAATGGCCGTTCGGGAATCAGGATCGCGTCTGCGCCACCAGCCATGCCCGCGTAGGTCGCGATCCAGCCGGCGTGACGACCCATCACCTCAAGGACCATCACCCGGTTATGGCTCTCAGCCGTGGAATGCAACCGGTCCACGGCCTCAGCCGCAATGTCGACCGCGGTGGCAAAGCCGATCGTGTGGTCGGTACCGCCCAGGTCATTGTCGATGGTCTTCGGCACGCCGATGATGGGGATGTCATGGTCCTCGCTGAGGATCCGGGCCGCCGACAGGGTGCCCTCTCCCCCGACGACGATCAGACCGTCCAGATCGTGGATATGCAGGGTCTCCACGATGATCCGCCCGCCGTCGGGGGAAGCCAGTGGATCGGTCCGACTGGTACCAAGGATCGTTCCGCCCTGGTGCAGGATGCCCCGAATCGCCCCCAGGTCCAGACGTTGCGGCGCCGCCTCCAACACACCCTGCCAACCGTTGCGAAACCCCAGGATGGTGATGTCATAGGACTCCGCACGGCGAACCACCGCCCTGATCACCGCGTTGAGGCCGGGGCAGTCACCGCCCCCAGTGAGGATGCCGATTCTTCTGGTCATGACCTGGGGAGTGTATGCAGCGATGAGGTTGTGCATCCCATAGTGTCGGCGCGGCACGATTCGCCCGTTCAAGGAAGCCCCAGAACCCCGTGGCCACCATCCTCACCATCGACGCCGGGACGACCGGAGTCACCGCCCTGTTGTTGACTGACAGCGGCAGGTTGGCCGGAGGCGGCTATGCGGAGTTCCCGCAGCACTTTCCCCAGCCCGGTTGGGTCGAGCACGACCCGCTGGAGATCATGCAGGCGCTGCACTCCGCCTGCGCCGACGCGTTGTCCGAGGCGGATCTGTCGGCGACAGACCTTACCGCCATCGGGATCACCAACCAACGTGAGACCACCGTGGTGTGGGACCGGGCAACCGGCCAGCCCATCCACCCAGCGATCGTGTGGCAGGACCGTCGTACCGCCGAGGTGTGTGAACGGTTGGTCGCCGGTGGGCACGACGCACAGATCAGGGCAACTACGGGCCTGGTCGTCGACGCCTACTTCAGCGGAACCAAGATCGCCTGGATCCTGGATCACGTCGAGGGGGCTCGAGAGCGGGCTGAGGCCGGCGAGTTGGCCTTCGGCACCATCGATACCTGGGTGATCCACCAGTTGACCGGCGGAGTTCAACACGTCACCGAACCGTCCAACGCGTGCCGGACGATGCTGTATGACATCGGTGCCCACAAGTGGTCCGCGCCCATGTGTCGTCTGCTGGGTGTGCCCGAATCGCTGCTGCCGCAGGTGCGGCCCAGTGCCGGCGACTTCGGCGCCACCGATCCGTCAAGCTTCTTTGACGCCCAGGTGCCGATCACGGGGATCCTGGGAGACCAACAGGCGGCACTGTTCGGGCAGGGCTGCTGGAGCGAGGGGATGAGCAAGAACACCTATGGGACGGGCTCATTCGTGCTGCTCAACACCGGCCATACGATGCCGACATCGGCACGGTTGCTGGCCAGCATCGGTTGGGACCTGGGGGACCTGGACGGTGGCAACGGACCGACCTATGTGCTTGAGGGGTCCATTTTCGTCACCGGCGCGACGGTGCAGTGGCTACGCGACGGCCTGGGCATCATCAGCCAGGCCGACGAGGTCGGCCCCCTGGCCCAGTCCGTTGAAGACTCAGGTGATGTGTATTTGGTCCCTGCATTCACCGGTCTGGGGGCGCCTCATTGGGACCCCTATGCCCGCGGTGCACTGGTGGGTTTGACCCGCGGCACGACCAAGGCCCACGTGGCAAGGGCGGCGGTGGAGGCGATGGCGTTTCAGACCTGTGATGTTATCGAGGCCATGCAGGCCGATTCGGGGATCGCGCTTGAGGAGTTGCGTGTGGACGGCGGTGCATCCGCCATGAACCTGTTGTGCCAGTTCCAGGCTGATCTGCTGGGTGTCGCGGTTCTGCGGCCTAAGGTGCGCGAAACCACGGCGTTGGGGGCGGGTTTTGCCGCCGGTCTGGGGGCAGGAGTGTGGGCCTCGACCGACGAACTGGCGGATGTCTGGCAGCTGGACACCCGTTTTGAGCCTGGCATGCAATCCGACGAAGCCGACCGCCGGCAGCGTCGTTGGCGTCAAGCCGTGTCCCTGTCCAAGGGTTGGGCACGCGACAGCACCGAAGGACCCCGCCAATGATGCAGGATGCCTGGGACTTCGAACTGTCCAGCGCCATCGCGGCGCACCGTCCCACCTTGGGTTGGCTACCCGATCATCTGGTGCAACTGGTTCCCGAGATTCCCGTGCAGTCGCACCTGTTAAGCATGGCCAGTGACCTGTGCGATGCCGGACACGTCCATCTGGATATCGTGCTGTGGCTGTTGACCATGACCGAACTGCACTCGGTGATCGTCAGTGAGGAGCACTACGACCGCGGCCCTGAAAGCGTCGAGACGACCTTTGAGGCAACGGTGTCATGCCACCCACTGGACACCGTCGTCGGGACGCAGTTGTCCACCGCCAGCCATCCAGACGGTCTGCAACTGGACGTGTCCCTGGCGGTGATGCTCAACACGCCCGGTCACACCGGCCACGCCGATCCAGTGGCAATCGAAGATCCCGACATCGTCAGCTTCGCCCTGGCCCTGCAACCCGCCAGCCTGTCGTTCACCGTGGGACCGGAGCGCACCGTTGACCTGGTCGAGTTCTCCCGTGACCTGCTGGACGCCCGGGACTCCTCGATGCGTCGGTAAACGGGAGGGTCAGGCGGCCCGTTCGGCGTCGATCTGGCGTCCGAGTTCGGCCAGGTTGCCGTTCCCCACGTCGATCTCGCCAGACTTCACCTTGGCGGCGTACTCATCGACATATTTCTGTCCGCTGAGGAGCATCAACTCATACATCAACTCGTCGGTGGCACTGCGGAGCACGAAGCGGTTGTCGTCCTCACCGGCATAGCGGCTGAAATCGAGTGGTTCACCGATGCGGATGCCGACACGCCCGCCCAGTCGGGGGAACTTCGCGCCAGGCGGCATGATCTCGAACACTCCGACCATGGCGACGGGGATGATGGGCACGCCAGTGCGTAACGCCAGCCTGACCGGGCCGGTCTTGCCCCGGTACAGCCGCCCGTCCGGCGTACGAGTCCCCTCGGGATAGATCCCCAACAACTTGCCCTGGTCCAGGATCTCCTGGCCCTTGCGCAACGATGCTTCCCCCGCGTCCCCACCCTCACGGTCGATCGGCATGACCCCGACATTTTCGAAGAAGTACTTCTGCCAGCCCGAGAAATAATCGCTCTTGCCCAGAAAGAAGATGGGGCGTTCGACGTAGGCCGGCAGGAAGAAATGGTCCAGGAACGACAGGTGATTGGAGGCAAGGATCGCTGGACCATCCGCGGGAATATGCTCCACACCCTCAACCCATGGTCGGTAGACCGCAGTGAGGATGGGCGGTAGGAACGCGTGGATCGCCCGGTACATCAATGGCATTCGTTCAGGTGTTGCCACGGGCGTCGTTTCCTCCATTGCTCCACGCGACTGCCAGAAGTCTAGCGGGGCTCCGCCCGATCGTTCACCGCGCTGCGTACGGGATCGGGGCGGTACAGTCCCCCGACGTGGACCCACAACACCGACCAGGCGTCGCCCTGACCGCCTTTGATCGGCGTACCGCCCAGGCGGTCGTCACGGTGCTGCAGCGGGCGGGCATCGATGCGTGGACCGGGATGGATGAGGATGAGGACACACCTGTCCTGGTTGCCGAGGGGCTACGTGAACAGGCACTGCAGGTGCTGGGCCAGCGGATGGAGGAGGTACGACAGGCCACGGCCGAGGCGGACCGCAACGCCGCTCGATCGGCCACGACGGGCCCTTCCCACCCACCGCGGGATCCTGATGACGTCCACGATGGCCCGCCTTTGGTGATGGAACGATTCCGCAGTATGCGGGTGCTGGCCGTCGTCATCATGGTCCCCCTGTTGGCTGTCACCCTGGCGCCCACCATCAGAGGGGTCGTCAGGGTGGTGGTGTTCGTCGTGTTGTTGGGACTTGGCGCAGTGATAGTGGTGCGGCACCGCAATCGATGACGACCGCGACCACTGGGAGGAGTAGCGCCGGGGGTCTGCTGCTGGCGTCACATCCGGGACCTTCCGCAGTGGTCACCATGGTGGCCGCGGGGTTGTGCGGGGCCGCGGGCCTGCCCCTTGGCCGCGGCGTTGTGGTTACCACCGCGGTGGCTGCGGGACAGCTGTCCATCGGCTGGTGCAACGACTGGTGGGATGCCCGACTGGACCGGGACCGGGATCGGTTGGACAAACCGTTGCAGCTCGGCACCGTCTCACCACACACCGTGGGAGTGGCAGCCGCCACAGCCGCGGTCGTCTGCATCGCGGCGTCAGTCAGCCTGGGTCCGCTTGCAGCGATCGTGCATCTGGTCGCCGTGGCATCGGGCTGGGCCTACAACCTGTGGCTGAAGGCCACCCTTTTCAGTGTCGCGCCCTACGTGATCTCCTTCGGGCTACTGCCGACGGTGGTGACCGCAGCGGCCGGCTCGGGAGCAGCACCCTGGTGGGCCGGGGTGGCCGGTGCGTGTTTCGGTGCCGGCGTGCACTTCGCGAACGTCCTGCCGGACCTCGCAGGTGACGAGGCGGTCGGGGTCAACGGCCTGCCTCACCGACTGGGGGCCACCGGGTCGCTGGCAGCGACGGTGGTTCTGCTGGGCCTGGGCGCGGCCTGCGTGCTGATCGCCCCCCCAGGGGCCGCCGCCGATGCCCGGACGGTGGTCGGTGCGGCGGTGATCATCGGGCTACTGATCGCTCTGATGATCGCAGGGGTCCGCATGCGCTTTGACATCGCCTTCAAGCTGGCCATGGCGAGCGGGCTGGCCCTGGTCCTGCTCCTGGTGCTCAGTGGAAGCGACCTGCGCTGACAGACCTCGAGGCCCGAATCACAGCTACGCACGACCGGCCAGGGCGGCGGCGGGGAACGCCAGGTACTCACAGAAGAACAGCACCCAGATGCGGGAGTAGAACACCTTCAGGCTGTCCGGATTGCCCGAATCGATTCGGCGGGCGATGATGACCAATGCAACCAGCAACCCGATGTGACCAAATGCCAAGAGCCTGCCGTCCACGCCAGGAAGCCCGACCAATCCGGCGATGATCAGGGAGAGGTAGCAGGCCACCAGAATGGCCAATCCGACGCTGAGCACCCTGTTCAGTCCGACCCGCAGGACCAGGGTCCCAATGCCATGCTGCGCATCCCCCGTCGCATCGGGGATGTCCTTGAACCAGGCAATCGCAATGGTCAGTCCCAGGACCATGCCGGTCAGCGCCCAGACATGTTGAGGAATCCGTACCTGACCGAGGACCACCCAATGGAAGTGGGCGTACACCAGCAGGTTGACCGTCAGCGCCCTGACGGAGGCGATCGCCGCAGCCGCAGCCAGGTGATACCGCTTGAGGCGCAAAGGTCTGACCGAGTAGGCCGTGCCGACCAGCAGGCCGATCAGGATCGCCGCCAGCAACCACGGGCCACCGATCGCCGCCGCAACGAGCGCGAGGACCCCCGCGGTGCTCACCCACATCCGCGCGGTCCGCAGCGAGATCGCGTCTGCGGCAAGCGGTAGGTATGGCTTGTTGATCCGGTCGATCTCGACGTCGGTGATCTGGTTGATACCCACGATGTAGACGTTGGTGGCCAGTGCGGCGATCAGGGCCACCAGGAGTGGCACGATCCCGGCAGCGGTCGGTGATCCCCCTGCCCATTGGCCGGCCATCGCCCACAGCCCTACCAGTGCCAGCACGGTTCCGATGATGGTGTGGGGTCTGGCGAACGCGATGAAGGCGGTCAACAAGGTGATTATCCCTCGCGGCGTTCCAACGCCAACAGCGCTGCGCCCACCATCCCCGCCTGATTGCCCAACTGCGCCGCGATGATGGGCACCTCGGGACGATAGCGACGACCCAGGATGTGCTGACCCAGTGCCTCGCGGGCCGGTTGTAGGATCAGATCACCGGCAGCCGCCGCTCCACCACCGATGACTATCAGCTCGGGGTCCACCGCATTGACGACCACCGCGCACCCGATGCCCAGGTAGCGGCCCATGGTGGCCAGGATGTCAACTGCGGGCTGCACGCCGTTCATGGCGGCCTTAGTGACCTCTTCCCCCGTCGGCGTGGTATCGCCGTCAAGCACCGTGCCGACAAAGCGCCCATCCGCGCGTGCCTGCGACGCCATACGTTCCATGGCGGTGCCTGAACTGTAGGCCTCCAGTTCCCCGTCAACGCCGCTGGGGCCGGCCTGACCGCCTGCCTGCAACACCATGTGGCCCAGTTCCCCGGCGAACCCGTTGGCGCCGCGGTGCAACTGACCCGCAATGATCAGCCCTCCACCCACACCGGTCCCCAAGGTGAACAGGGCCATGGTGTCACGAACGTCGCGGCCCGCGCCCACCTTGAACTCCGCCCAGGTGGCGGCGCTGGCGTCGTTGTCAACCGCCACGTGCGGGCTGCCCAGTCGCGTCATCAACTGCTCGCGCAGCGGGAATTCGGTCAAGCCGATGTTCGGTCCGTAGCGGGTGACCCCCGCGCGTGTCACCAGTGCGGGAAACCCGCAGCCGACGGGGGTGCTGGCGCAGTCTCCCCCGTCGCACAGCGCCTCGACAGCCCGCATGATCGTGTCGACCAGTTCCCGGCCATCTGCGGGAGTATCACGTCGGTCGATGGCATGCACGACGCCGTCGCCGCCGACCAGTCCGCTGAGGATCTTGGTCCCGCCGACGTCGACGCCGACCGCCACTGTGGATGCGCTCACGTGCGGCAGGCCATCAGAACCCCGGCCATCAGAACCCCGGCCATCAGAAGCGTAGTAACGCGGCGACGGGGTTGCCGTCCAGCCGGGTTGAGTCGCGGAACAACTCGATCTGGGCTCCGGCCAGGACGCACTGCTCGATGACCTCATCGATCAGGTCATCGACCTCCTCCACAGGCGTCCCGAATGCCTCGGCGTCCGTGCGATGCTGGGTCAGGATTCCGGTGGCCGAGCGATAGCCCGGCTGTCCTTCCCCCTCGACGACGAACAGCGTCTCGACCCGTCGTTGATTGCATGCCTCGATGACGTGGCGCAGACCGCGTGCGACCTTCTCGGCCTGGCCTGCTCCGGCGGCAAGGCGATCCAGCAGTTCCTTGCGTCGGGCGCTGACCTGGGCCTGTTCTTCGGTGGCGAAGGCATCCAGCAACTCCTCGGTGGTGGGATTGGACGAGATGCCGGTGGCTTCCCCGGCCACCACCGCTTCCAGATAGGGATGCAGGATCTTGCGAAACTGCTCCACCTCCTGGTGGGGGCCGGCCAGGACCAGTGCGTCAAAGGCGTCTTCCTCATGGACCTGGCGGAACGTGTCGCTGGCGTCCTTGAAGTGGTGCAGGACGGCATTGTCCACCTGCCGGGCCAGACGTGCCTGCGCCCAGCCACCACCAGCGCTTTGCCCGGGCACGTCGGAGTCCATCTGGCTGTACTCGACGATCCGTCCCAGGCGGTAGCGAAACAACCTGGCTGAATCCCGTTCGATCAGGGCCAGCCCGATGTGCATGTGGCGGCCGAGCATTGCCTGCAGTGGCACCACGTAGGGCGTGTCGCCGACCCGAGCGACATTTCGGAACGACTCGGCGGTGTGGATACGGTCAAAGATCTTGCCGTCCGAGGCGAACAGACCAAGTCCCTTGACACCGTTGCGGTTAAACTCTGCCCTGACCCAGCGACGGATGGCGTCCACATCATCCGCAACGCTGTCCTCGTGCTCACCAGCAGCCGAAATCACACCTTTCAGCAAGGCGTCCAACCGAGACTCATAGTCCGCGGCCCGCGGAAAGATGGCACCGTCGGTGTTGAGAAACACTGAGGTGACCGGGGCAGACGTGATCGGACGGGACACCAGTGCCTTGATGCTGCTGGCAGTCAGTTCCATGGATTGAGCCTCCGTAGCCCTCTAGTCGATATTGATCTTCGTCAACCTATCGTTCATCACGGCCTGTGCGCGGTCCGATGCCTCAACATGTCCCTCGGCGACCGTCTTCAGGGCCAGCGCCAGTTCTCGCGCTGCCGCCAACAGGTGGGCGGTCACGTCGGGGCGGGAGGCGCCCATGGCCTGCAGGACCACGCAGATCGGACACAACTGGCACTCGGGGCTGCCGCCAAAGCCGTGGGTGTGTGACCCAGTGGTCTCAGCGTTCGCCTGCGGGCCGTCGGTTGAGTCGTTCACGTGACGGTGGAGTCTAGGTGCCACAGGCAGTGGCGCTCAGTGGACGACGGTCCGGTGCTTCAACGCGGCAGATCATCACGCCGGCCGCCCTGTTGAGAGCGCTGTTGTGAAAACGTCAGCCGCAGTCGGCCCTCCTCCAGCCCAGCCGCGGTGATGACGCATCGTCGCAGGGCAGCGGGCAACAGGATTGAGCGGGTGTAGGTACCAACCTTGACGTACAGCTCATCGCCACGGTTGAACGCCTCTACCTCCCCCTTGGCGACGAACGGCAGCGCAACTGTCAAGACCCACCCGTCTTCGGTCGGCTCGAAGGTCATGGGTGAGCCGGAGTACAGCACCTCGTGTGGCTTGTCGTTTCCGTACAGGGCAGCGCCGAAGCGGGTCAACTGCTCGACACCCACCATCTCGTCATCAAACAGGGGCACTTTCAACAGCGGGACCGCGCCGAAGCTGTCGCAGATGTGGGCCAACTGCTGCACCTGTCGGGCTTTCCACTTGTCGAACCACGGGTCCGTGACGTCATCGGGTAGCAGCCGGTTCACGATGACCGCGTCCACGTGATAGCCGAACAAGGACAGGTAGGTGTAGGTGCGCCGAGCCTCGGCGACGACCATCCGCTCGGGATTGGTGACCAGACGGACCGAGGTGGTCTGGGTGTCAGCCAGCAGGCCGCGCACCTCCTCCAGGTCTCGGTAGAGCCGTTCGACGCTGCCGTGCAGCCCGTCACCGGGAAGCGGCATCGAGGTCAACTGGCCCAGCACGGGTCGCACCACCCGAGCCACCTTCCGTTCGATGGGGAAGATCCGCTCCATGTACCAGCCCAGCGCGTCAGGCAGGCTCAGCAGCCGCAACGTCTCGGCCGTCGGGGCGCAGTCCACCACGATCACGTCGTAGGCGTCGGCGCTGGCGAAGCGTTGGACGTCGATCAGGCTGAAGATCTCCTCAAGCCCCGGCAACACCGACAGTTCCTCGGCTTGGACCTCACCGATGCCCGACCAGCGGAGCAGGGCGATCAGATAGTCCTGGATGTCACGCCAGTTGTCTTCCAGGCGGGCCTGCGCGTCCAACTGGACGGCGTCGAGGCCGGCAATGACCTGTGTGGGATAGGAGAACAGCGGGACGTCGAAGCTGTCGGCCAGCGAATGGGCCGGGTCGGTGGACATCGCTAAAGTCCGCAGCCCCGATCGGGCGGTGGACAAGGCGGTGGCGGCAGCGGCAGAGGTCTTGCCAACGCCGCCCTTGCCGGTGAACAGCAGAACACGCATGGGGTTAGGGGTTACCCCTCAGCCCGCTGCTTGATGGCTTTCAACGAATCGCTGACGGTCTTCTTGGCGATGCTTTTGCGGACGATGCTGGGCAGGGGGACGTTGGTTTCGACGACCAACTCATAGGTCAGCGTGGTGGTGCCGTCACCGTTGTCGACCATGTCATATGACCCGTCGTTGCGGGTCATCATGTCACCGCTCTCAAGCACCCATTCCACCCGGGTGTCGGTGTAGGTGTAGACCAGCGTCATGCCCAGACTGATCCCCATGGTGGACAGGACGTAGCGCACCTTCTGTGCCCACCCGTCGTCGCGTGTGACCAGGACCTCGGCCTCCTTGAACTGCTCCAACCATTGGGGATAGCTCTCGAAGTCGCCCACCACGTCATACACCGCACCAGGTGCGGCGTCCACGAGGATCGATTCTGAAACGCTGTCGGTGGCCACCACGAGTCCTTGTGTCCAAACGGCTTTCGCCAGGGTCTGAGGTCGCCACATGCTAGCGGGGCTTCGCCCCCAGCCCTTCCGGCTGCTGGCGCCACCTGCGGCGGCGCTCCTGCCCGTTCCGCCCGGTGCGGATGTGTACCAGTCCCGGAACCAACATCTCTTGGCGCCGTGCGGCTGCCCAGTCCACGGGCCGGGCATCGGGATCTGGTGCCTCGGCGTCCATCTTGGCCCCACAGACTTCGCAGATGTAGGCCGTGGCCGGATTGGAGGTCGCACAGACCGCGCACCGCCACAGCACCTGACCATCCGGGTCGCGGCGTTCCTTTCCCGCCCCCGTCACCAGCCACGGGACCTCCTCGGGCGCGGTCAACGGCTCGGGAGGGGCCTCGAAACTGCCGTAGCACTGACCACAGAAGGTGGCCGTGTCGGAGTTGGTCGCGTTGCAACCAGGACAGATCATCCCTCGCCCCCGTTTACGGCCGATGTCTGCGCCAACTTGACCTCGTGGGCAGCGACCTCCTCGGCGAAGATGGCCAGTTCCCTGGCCTGGTGCGCCAGCAACTCCGGATGCGGTTCCGCCCCTGGAGGTCGTCCGCCCTCAAGTCGCCGTTTCAACGCCGTCAGGCCAACACGAACCACGTGACGGTGGGCGGCCACCCAGCGTCGAGCGTTGCCGTGCGTCAACTCCCCCCTCAGCAGGTAATGGACGACCACCCCGGCCGGCTGATCCAGGTGGTACCACTCACCGGTGCCAACCACGTCGCCGGAGACAGTGAACTCAAGACCCTTGTCGCGGGGACGAACACGGTCGACCTGCAGCCCCAGCCGTTGTCGTGCGGGCAGCGGCAACCGCGTCCTAAAGTCCAGCTGATGGCCCCAGTCGGTGGTCTCAAGCTGGAGACCGGGCCACCACAGTGACCAGTTCGCAACATCGACGATCAGACCGTTGACCCGTTCTCGACGGCAACGGATGAACACCTCATCCCAGGCTTCGACCTGCACTCGATCGATGGTAACGAACCCCACTGCTCCAAACGACGTTCTACAGCACCAGGGCCACGAGGATGCTGGCGATCAGCACGGCTCCGGCGATCACTGAGCGCACCATCCTGGGATTGGCCGTGCCTGCGGCCATGGTGGTGGCCCCGCCCTCTCCCACCCGTCTCCACAGCACCATCATGAGCACACCGGCTAGCAACCCACCGACGTGGGCCTGCCAGGCGATCCCGCGGATGAACAGTGGCAGGGCGAGGTTCAGCACCAACAGAGGCAGCAGTTGGTTCAGCCCCGCCCGTCCCGCTGAGGTGTGCCGTGACAGATAGGCGGAGATGACGTAGGCGCCGAACAGCCCGAAGATCGCACCTGAGGCGCCCAATGCAGGAATCTGGCTTCCGGACACTTGGTAGGCCAGGCCCCCGGCGGCTGCCCCCGCGAGATAGAACAGCAGGAAGGGCACCGCTCCGAACCGCCGTTCCAGATCCGGGCCGAACACGTACAGCGCCCACATGTTGAATCCCAGATGGAACAGTGAGCCGGGGGAATGCAGCAAGGCCGCGGTCACCATCCGGTAGACCTGCCCGGCGGCAACGCTGCCGACATCATCAATCAGCGCATTTCGCAGCACCACCCAGGCGGCGGGGGCGATGAAGCTCAGCACGCCGATCGCCACGGTCACGAACAGGATGGCCTTGTTGACCGGTGCCCCGTCCAGGCCGCTGCGGCGCAGATGCGACGCGGTGATGACCCGGTTGCGTCCACTGGGAGCAGCGCATTCCGGGCACTTCTGCCCAACCGAGGCCTGATGCGTGCAATCGACACAGATCGGACGGCCACATGAGGAGCATGACAATCGCGTGGGACGGTCGCCGTGGCGGTAGCACACCGTGGCGGGGGCGTGCGCGGCGGCACCCTCCGCCCATTCGGGAGGTTGGGGAGGGGGATAGCGACTGTCCACCACAACCGACAGCCTGCCATGCCTGGGGGCAAACCCGTGAACCCATGAGGATTGGGCGGTAAAGATTGCCCCAAGTCGCTACTCGAGGATCTCCCAGTTGACGCCGTCCTCGGTAACGGTGACACGGATGGGCATGCTGTCGCTGATCTGCTGGGTCAGGTCGGGACCGCCCGGTATTCGCCCAACGTCATCAGCATGAAACCTTCGGCGAAACCTCGGCCGCCCAGGGACCCGAGCGCGCTGCGGTAGGCCGCCAGACCCGAGGCGGCGCGGACATAATCCACCGTCTGTAAGGCCACGTGGTACTCGGCCAGCGCAGCCTGCTTGCGATGAAAGACGTCGGTCACGTCCAGCAGAGCATTGACTGGCCCCGGCCCCCACACCTCATAGCCCAACACCACCACGGAGTCCGGCAGGCCACTGGCGGCCACCGCCCGCGCTGCCGCGGCGTGGTCGGGATGGCGATCAAGCAGTGAGGGCACATAGACGCACCCCACCCCCTGTCCGTGCATGGTGATCAGGCTGGTCAATTCGTCCATGTGCTGTGCCAGTCGCCCGTCGGGCAGCCGGGAGAACACCGGCTCGGTCCCAAGCCCTAGATGTACCACCGCGCGCCGCGACTCCGCCTCGCGCCGGGCTATGACGTCAGCACGACCCCCGGCCGTCGCACCGCCCGATGTCAGGACCACCACACGGACCTCATCACCTTCGTCCACATGGCGCGCTATCGCCCCGCCGGGACCGATCGCCTCGTCATCGGGATGAGGCGCAAGGACCAGGGCCGGCCCGGCCACCGGTCCCGGCAGTAGCGTCGGGCCGTCCGCTGCGCGCGTGACCAGCGCAAGCGCCAGTTCTCGGGTATGAGTGGGCAGTGCAGCCACCAGACCAGGCCCGGCGCGACGTATCCGACGCCTGACAGCCGCAAAGCCGCTGGTTGAAGACCTCACCGAGATTCGCTGTCCGGCGCATCCTTGGGCTTGACAATGCCCACACGGCGGGAGGGCGGTTGCAGGTGGTCAGTGACCTCAGGGCCGATGTCGTGATCCTTGGACATGTGATCGGCCAGCATCGGGGCCAGGTCGAAACGAAGGGGGCAGCGGGGGCATTGCAGAACCATCTCGGACCTCCTCAGGGGGTTGCAGACACTCGGTCAGTGATCGGCTCCGGCCAGGAACGGCACCAGCAGACCCAGCATGGCCTGCGGATTCTCCTGTGCCGGACAGTGCAGTGCATCGGGAATCACTTCATAGCGTGCCCCGGGAATTCGTCGGGCCAACAAGCGCTGTTCATGCGGCAGCCACGTGGTGTCGCCCTCCCCATGGCACACCAGAACCGGGAAATCGATCCCGTAGAGAAACGCGCCCAACGGCATGGCCGTCACCAGATTGCGTGCGACACCCAGCACCGCCTGAGGTGTCATCGCCAAGAAGCGCCGGCGCACGAATGCGCTGCGGGCGTCGGGTGCCACGTCGTCCTGCGTCGCCTCATTCAGCTGTGACCAGGCCTGCTCCATCCCGCGGTCACGTGCCGTGGTGGCGACGCGAATCACGTGCTGACTGGACTCCTCCCCCAAGGCACCCACGCCCGTGCCGATGAGGGTCATGGACCGCAGGCGGTGCGCGGCCAGGTAGGCCACTCGCTGGGCAATCAGACCACCGTGGGAATGGCCCACCAGATGCAGATCCTCGATTCCCAGCGCAGCAAGCAGATCAAGGACCCAGCGGACGTGTGCGGCCAGACCGTAGTCATCGTCCGAGTTGGCCGGGCAGGTGCCATGACCGGGCAGATCGGGCACCACCACCCGACGATGGGCGGCGACGGCCTCAGCAATTCTTGAGAAGTCCTCCTTCGAACCGGTCCACCCATGCAACAGCACCACCGGCGCGGCGTGTGAACCGTCGCTGTGATCGACGTCGATCACGTCCCCGATCTGGGGGTCAGCGGTGAAACCCATGTCGTGAGTGTGCCGTATCGCCGTGGACTGGCAGGCTTTCTGTCACGATGCCGCGCCCGTGACGGCGCCCTACACAACCGTTGAGGAGACTATGCCGACCGAACCAAGCGTTGGATGGGGTGTGCTGCACCTGTTCTTCCACTTCAGGCGTTCGCTGCTTGAGGATCCGGTCCACGCGGCCGGGGAGTTCATCCAGCGTGTTACCGAGTTCGACTCCCGCGAGGACTACCAGGCGATCACCTTCAGTGTCCTGGGGCAGAAGGCCGACCTGGGGCTGATGCTGCTGGGACCTGACCTTGACGTGCTGGACAGCTTTGCAACCGAGCTGCCCAACAGCCCGCTGGGGGCGGCACTGCTGCCCGCCGCGAGCTACGTGAGCCTGACCGAGACCAGCGAGTACACCTCGACTGGTGAGGACGAGCGTGCCCGACTGATCGATCAGGACGGCCTGGACCCTGACGGTGAGGAACTGCAGCAGAAGGTCGCAGAGTTCGACCAGCGCATGACCGCCTACCGCGAACACAAGCTGCACCCGACGCTGCCGCGCACCAAGATCATCGGCTTTTACCCGATGAGCAAACGGCGTCAGATCGGGGCCAACTGGTTCGAGTTGCCCTTCGAGGATCGCAAGGATCTCATGGCGGGTCACGCCAAGGTGGGACGAACCTTTCGCGGCCGGGTGACGCAGCTCATCACCGGCTCAACCGGTCTGGATGACTGGGAGTGGGGGGTCACCCTGCTGACCGATGACCCCGCGACGCTAAAGGAAATCGTCTACGAGATGCGCTTTGACAAGGTCAGCTCTGCCTACGCCGAGTTCGGCCCCTTCGTCACCGGTCTGGTGATGGAGCCTTCAGCCCTCATGCGGCGGCTGGGGATGACCACCTGATCCCGGTGTCACTGACGCGAGGGGCTCCTCAAAGAAAAGCCCCTCGCCTGCCTCTTTGGGATTACCGGTTGACGGCATCCTTGAACTTCTTGGCCGCCTTGAACCGCGGGGTCTTTGATGCGGAGATGTCGATCTCCTCACCGGTCTGGGGGTTACGGCCCTTGCGGGCTGCGTTGTCACGCTGGTCGAAGTTGCCAAAGTCGGTCACCGAGACCTTCTCGCCGGAGGCCACAGCCTCGGTGATGGTCGACACGATCGCGTCCAGGGCGGTGTTCATGTCGCTCTTGGACAGTCCCGACGCGTCGGCTGCGGATGCGATGAGTTCTGACTTGTTCATGATCGATACTCTCCCGTGATGGGTGGTCGTGGTGGATCCGAACCTGCTAGCCCGGATGCGAAACCTGCAAGGCGGTCTGGCCCGCGAGTCGAGGCGCTACGTTGCCCGCCCACGGCCCGTCTGGCAAGCATCTCCGACGATATCGGTCGGATTGTCGTGCTGGCGGACTCCCTTTCCTTCCATGGTCCCGACGGACCAGTACCACTTGATGAGCCTCGCGTCTACCCCAACATCTTGGGGTATGAGCTGGATAGGTTGACCGGACGGCCGTGGTCGGTACAGGTTTGGGCCCGGGCGGGATGGGGTGTCCGGGAAATGTGGCTTGCGTTGCAAAAGGACGTGCATCTGCAGCAGCAGATGCTGATGTCGGCCGATGCGGTGGTTCTGGGGATCGGCTCCGCGGATCAACTCAGCGTCGCCGTCCCGCGGTGGGTGATGATGTCGCTGCCCTACCTTCGCCCCAAGCGTGTTCGACGCGAACTGCGCCGTCGAATTGATCATGTTCATCCCCTGGCGACGCGTCTGACCGGTGGTCGGTTTCGGTTCACGCCGCCGGAGGTGATTGCCCATGGCTGGACGAAATCTGTTGACGCCATCCGTTTGTTCGCTGGTTCCGAGGTTCCCTTGGTGGCGGTTCTGCCCGCCTTTCATCGCACCGTCTACTACGGCGGGATGACCACACACCACCGTCGTGTCCACTCGTTGTTCGTTGATCTGGCGGCCAGCCACGACGTCACCACGGTCGATCTGGCCCTGTTGACGCGTGACCGATTGGACGAACTGAACTCCGACGGTGCCCACTGGTCCTGGGACATCCATCGTGACGTCGGGGTGGCGATGGCTATTGCCCTGGCGCCTCAGATCGCTGCTGTCCCCCGCACTGGGCAGCCGTGATGGCGCCACACCGCAGCCGATCGTAAGAGTTGGCGCGGTGTCCGGGCTTACACTACGCGGTGTGGAACTCCTGCTGCCCCTGTTCTTCCTGATCCCCTTCGTCCTGGTCTTCGCTTCGTTGGGCGTGTGGATCTGGGGCCTGATCGACGCCCTGTTGGTGCCTGCTGATGTCTTCTACCGCACGGGCTCAAAGGTGCTGTGGGGGGTCCTGATCGGTGTCGTCGGCCCACTGGCCGCGATCGTGTACTTCATCGTGGGCCGGCCCGACAAGCCCACCAGGGACTGGCTCAAGGCCCAGCGTCTGGCCGGGGTCGACCTGCGGGCCTACCAGTACTACAACCAGCCCATCACCGGTCCTGGCGGCCCCTTCCAACCCCATGGACCCGGACCCGGCTACGCGCCCTCCGGCGGCCCTTCGGTTCCGGCTTCGTTTCCCTCACCCCATCCCTCCAGTCCCCCGCAGGGGTATCCGCCATCGCCGCCCAGCTTCTGATCCGGGCTGCTGATACACACGAGGAGCGGAATCAGTGATGGGGCAGGTTCAGGCCGACGGCCAACGTGAGGGACGTGGGCTGGCCACCCGGCGCACCCTGGTGTCCGCAGCGCTTGAATTGTTTGCCAAACAGGGCGTGGAAGGCACCTCGATTGATGAGATCACCGCTGCCGCCGCGGTTGCCAAGGGCACGTTCTACGTGCACTTCCAGCGCAAGCAGGATGTGCTGCTGGAGTGGGCCGCCGAACTGGTCCAGGCCATCGACACCGCTGATCTGGCCCAGCACGCCCCTACGGCATTGCGTGAACTGGCAGCATTGCTGGCCCAGAAGATGGATGAGGGACCGCGCCAACTGGTCGGACGGATGGTCCGGGAGATGGTTGGCAACTCCGCGGACTGGGTGAGGGTCCTGGGTGACCGGCCGACGTTGTGGGCCAAGATCATCCCGATCATCGAGCGGGGTCAGGCTGCAGGGACGATGCGCACCGACATGTCTCCACTTCGTCTGGCCATGGCCCTGACCATCCAGTGGCTGGACAACACCGTGGGGTGGGCCGAACGCCCCAACGCCCGCCCGCTGCCCCAGGCCTTGACGCTGGCAACCGAGTTGTTCCTTGGCGGAGCCGAGGCCCAGGAGTCAATGGACCGGTGATCACGGAACAGCCGTGGGTGTGCCTGGACATCGGTGAGACGCTGATTGATGAGACCCGTGTCTGGACCACCTGGGCACAGGTGCTGGGCGTGACACCCCTGGTGTTGCACGCGGCCTTGGGCGTGGCAGTGGCCCAGGGAGAGTCCCATCCGCAGGCGTTGGCACGCTTTGACCCCGGCTGGCAGGGCCGCGTGGATGACTTTGAGACCGCGTTCGGTGGGTTCATCCCCGCCGATCTGTACCCGGATGCCGTGCCGGGGTTGGCGGCGTTCTCCGAGGCAGGGCTCGCCGTCGCGGTCATCGGCAACCAACCAGCCGGGCGCACGGCCGAATTGCGGGCCATCGGTGTTCAGCCTGACGTGATGGTGATGTCGCAGGAACTGGGGGCAGCCAAACCAGATCCGGCCTTCTTTGCAGCTGCGCTGCGTGCGATGGGGTCACCGCGCCCCGAGGACGTCACCTACGTCGGGGACCGCGTCGACAACGATGTCGTGCCCGCACACAGGGCGGGACTCCGGGTGGTCCATCTGCGCCGGGGCCCGTGGGGGATCCTGGGACCCCAGGACCAAGGCCAGGCCGACGCGGTGGCAGACAATCTGGCGGAAGTGCTAGCCGCCATCACGTCCTGGTCCTCAGCTTTCCGGGGGCCACCAGCTAACCCTCAGATCTGAGCTTTCGTGGGCGAAAGCCGGACCTACCCTCAGATCTGAGCTTTCCGGGGCCACCAGCTAACCCTCAGATCTGAGGCTTCTTAGGACTTCAGCAGCGACGCGAAGCGGCCCCAGGACTCCGGGTCATCTCCCACTGACAACTCTTTCCCGTAGCGCACCAACGGCAGGCTGATCACACCCGGGTACCGACACATCCGCTGGATCCAATCGTCTGGGCCTGCGGAGAAGTACTGCAATCCCGCCTCCACATAGGTCTTGGAGGTCTTGTCCAGCACCGCCTGGACCCCGAAGCGGTCAACCCATTTTCGCAGCTCACCAGGTGCGGGCGGTTTCTCAAGGACATTGACGGCGTGGAACCGAACCCCGCGTTCCTTGAAGAACCGCTCCGCCTTGCGGGCCGTCTTGTGTTTGGGGCTGGTGAAGATCTGCAGGTCAGCCATGGGCAGGAAGGCTAGCGGCCGGCCATGATCGGGTGGGTGGTCGGGCTAGGCTGCGCTGACCATGACTGTCTTGACCGACCTCTCTGTTCCCAAGCTTGCAGCTGCGGTCCGTAGCCGTCGGATCGGAGCGGTCGAGCTGACCCAGTTGGCGCTGGACTCCATCGCAGCAGGCGACGAAATCATCAACGCCGTGGTCCACGTCGATGCCGCACAGGCGGCGGCCAACCCCAAAAAAACCCACCAACAAGCCACCCGCCACCCAGACTCTCTCCCTGCCTCCGCAGATGTGCCAAGATTGATTAC
>JBPCKA010000099.1:0-11657 GCA_051004735.1 Euzebya sp.
TGCGCATTCGCCAGCGTCCACGGGTGAGGGGGGTGTGGTCGGGACGGCAGATCAATGCCGTGTTGGTGATGTCGGTCGGACCGCCCTGTTCGCGTGGGATCACGTGGTGGACGTCACAGTGGGCCGCGGGTGCGCTACAGCCGGGTGCCCGGCAGCCCTGATCACGTGCGGTCACGGCCCGACGGAGCGCCGGGGTGATCGGGGAGTAGGCGTCACCGATCGCCACCGGCATGTCGGCATCGTCGGTGAACAGGCTGATCAGTTCGGCATCATCAGCGATTGAGCGGACCAACGCCCGGCTGATCCGCTGCCTGCCAGACCCACGACGCAGCAGCAGGCGTGACATCACACTGCCCACCCCTGCGGTCTCAGCATCCTCGGTGTTGAGCAGGTCGGTGATGCGGGCGATCAGGATCACTCTGGGCCGGGCCCGCCGCACCAGCCCACCTCCGCCCTCACCATCACCGCCGGTCTGGGTACTGGTGCCGCCGAGGTAGGCGGCGGCGATCCGTCCGAGTGCTTCGGCCCATTGCTGGGCACGGCTGAGCACCGGGCGGACCGACTTGGGGATCACCTTGCCGTCAGCATCGACCGGTCGTGGGTCATCCGGGCTTGTGGGCGGGTCAGCGGCCGCGTCAAGTGCTTCGCCGAGCGTCGCGCCGACCTCAGGGGCGAGGGTGCCGTGGATTTCTGTCCAGCCGTCAAAGTCTGGTTGCAGGACTAGCCGTTGAGCGCGTTCCTGTGCGTCCTCGTTCTTCTCCATGCCTTCACGGTCAAGTCGGGCGGCAAGGTCTGCGGTGGTGTCAACGATCCGGTCGGGCTCACCCAACCCCGACTCCAGCACCCCGGCCAGCGCCTCATCCAACACCTGCCGTTGCGCGACGGTCAGCCGGCGGGCTTCCATGACGATCCCACGCAGCTGTGACCATGACAGCCGGCCGTCATCAAACGCCGCCCATATCCGCGGCATCGCTGAGAGGGTTTGCACGGCACGGTCGAGGAACCCGACGTCGACTCCGGTCGCGTCTGCTTGGAGGGCAAGGTGTCGGCGTACTGACAGCCCATCCCGCGGCCCGGCCTCAGCGACGGCCCGTAGCACGGTGGCCATGGCCCGGTCGGCATCCCGCAGCGCCGCCACCGCACGGTCCAACGGATCGGTCGTCATGGGCAGGTCGTAGGGGTCAAAGGGAACATCGGCGTCGGTCGGTTCCCAGCCGAAGTCTGGCCCGCCCCAATCGGTGTCCCACGTCAGTTCCCGGCCCAGATCAGCCTTCAGGTCACAGTCCGTGCCGGCGGGGTCGAAACCCCGTCTGACCTGCGCGTTCTGGACCTGAACTGACATACCCACATACTACAGAGGGGGTGCGACATCGGTGCCCCGTCCAGTCCGTGTCAGGCCGGGTGACGTCGGTGATTGCACTCGTCTGTGGGTGGGGTGTGACCATGGGCCGTTGCCGGAGCCCGGGAGATGGCAGGATGCCTTTCATGGCCGCCGCATACGACGAACCTGACCCGCTTGACGATTTCACCGTCGACACATTCACGCATCAAGGCAAGACCAAGACTGTGTACCGAGCGGGGGAGGGGCCCGGCGTTTTGTTCATGCACGAGATACCGGGCATCACGCCGACCAGCTCTGCCTTCGCCCGCCGTCTGGTGGGCGCAGGGTTCACTGTGGCGATGCCCGACCTGATGGGTGATGCCGGCCGGCCGCTGAGTTGGCGCTACCAGAACACCTCGATGGTCAAGCTGTGCATCTCACGGGAGTTCAGGGCGTTCGCGCTGAAGGCAGATCGGCCCATTGTCCGCTGGCTGCGCGCGTTGGGCACAGACCTGCATCAGCGCACCGGCGGGCCCGGCATCGGGGCGGTCGGGATGTGCATGACCGGCGGGTTCGCCCTGGGTCTGGCGGTCGACCCGCACCTGCTGGCCCCGGTCCTGAGCCAGCCCTCTCTCCCTGGACCCATCTCGCCGTGGCACCGCCGTGACATCGGCATCACAGACGAGCACGCCAAAATCGTGCAGACTCGCTGCCGGGAGGAGGGGTTGTGCGTCCTTGGCCTGCGATTCAGCGGCGACCCCATGGTTCCCGATGCCAGGTTCGCCGCTTTGAAGGACCGCTTCGGCGAAGGTTTCAAAGAGGTCACGTTGGATGCAAAGGAGTGGCAACGACAACGGCCCACCCTGCCGTCCGCCGAGGTTCCACCCACCTTGACCGGCAAACCGCACGGGGTGCTGGGCGGCGACTATCTGGACGCCACTCCGACCTTGGGCGCACTCCAAGAGGTGCTTGACCTGTTCACGCAGCGACTGAAGGTCTAGCGGGGCTTCGCCCACAGCCCAATGCATGGTGCCGCCTGCGGCGGCGCTCGCTGCTGTTCCGCCCAATCAAGCTCGCTACGCTCGCGATCGGACGGTAGGCACCGTCCCGGAAACTTGACTCAATTGAGTCAAGTTTCGCGGCCCAAGTGCCTAGAGCAGAGAGTCGGCGTAGCGCTCGACACGCTCAAGGGTCTTCTCGGCCGTCTCGGCCGGAAGCGCACACAGCATCCTGGTCACTCCCATCTCGGCATAGCTCTGCATGAGCTCGGGGGTTGGTCCTGGCTGATAGACCGTGACACCGATGGGGTCCCGACCGGCTTCGGCGGCCTTGTCCTGCAACTCCTTCAGGCGGGGTGCCAGGTTGCCGCCTCGGCCACCGATGGGGATCCAGCCATCCGCATACTCAACGACGCGATCAACCACGGTCGGCCCGGCGCCGGCCAGCAGGACCGGCACGTGGTGGCCGGGCTTTGGCCATGACCACAGGGGGTCGAAGTCGACGTACTCGCCGTGGAACTGCGCCTCATCGTCGGTCCAGATGGTCTGCATGGCCTGTACCCGCTCGCGCAGCAGGCTGAAGCGGGTCGTGGGGTCGGTGCCGTGGTTGGCCATCTCCTCGTGATTCCATCCCGCCCCGACACCGAACTCGAAGCGGCCACCGCTGAAGTGCTGCAGTGTCGCGACAGTCTTGGCCAGCACGATCGGGTCGTGCTCGATCACCAGACAGATGCCCGTACCGATCCGTAGTCGGCTGGTGCAGGCGGCCACGGCCGTCAGGGCGACAAACGGATCCCAGGTCCGTCGATACTCCTCGGGCAGATCACCGCCAGCCGGGTACGGCGTTTCGCGACTGACCGGGATGTGGGTGTGCTCGGTGACGAACAGCGACTCAAACCCGTGCTTCTCGGCGGCCTGGCCCAGCGTGACCGGGTCGATCGAGAGGTCGGTCGGGAAATAGACCAGCCCTACATCCATCAGGTTTTCTCCT
Source organism: Euzebya sp. (assembly GCA_051004735.1). GTDB lineage: Bacteria > Actinomycetota > Nitriliruptoria > Euzebyales > Euzebyaceae > Euzebya. Next base: position 3,311 of record JBPCKA010000099.1, read on the forward strand.
CGAATCGGGGGACGTGCGGGGTCGGGGAACCTGGCGGCGTCAGGCAAGCGCCCGAGCGGCGGCCCGCAGTGTTCGGCGCACCTCGTCGGGACCGGGAGCCAGGGGTTCGATCGCGGCGACGGTCACACCACTGTCGAAGTACTCCCGCACACGTGATGCCACGTGGTCCTCATCGCCGATGATCAGTACGTCGTGGGCCATGCGATCAGAGTAGGCATCCACCATCGCCTGCTTGTCCCCTCGTTCGGCGGCGGCGGCGATGCCGTCGGCCTCCTGGGTGTAGCCGAGCCAGCGGAAGAACCGGTTGTAGCCGGTCGTGGCTGCGTAGGGGGCGAAGTTGTGTTTCAGCATGGTGGTGGCTGCCGGGACGTCATCGGTGACGACCGTCATCAACCGGGCCACGACCGGGAAGTCGTCGGGGAGCGTGCGGCCAGCCTCTGTGGCGCCTGCCTTCACCTCCTCCATCATCTTGCCGACGTGCTTCGGGGCCATCTGATTCAGGCACACGCCGTCTGCGACCTCTCCCGCCAGTCGCAGGGACTTGGGGTTCAGCGATCCCAACAACAGCGGGACCGGCATCGGGGCCGGCAGGCCGTACTTGAAGCCGTGTACCTGCACAAGTTCGCCGTCGAATGTCGAACGTTCGCCAGCCAGGATCGGCTTCAGGGCGGCGGCCATCTCGCGGACGTTCGTCAGTGGCTTGGTCCAGGGGAGCCCGGCGAACCGGGTCACCAGCACCTCCGAGGAAGCCCCGATGCCCAGGCTGAATCGGCCACCGGTCAGTTCCGCGATCGTCAGCGCAGCGCGGGCCAACACGAACGCCGCCCGTGTCTGGACGGGCACAACGGCCACGCCCAGGTGCAGGTCGGTGCGGACAGCCAGAGCTGCCAGCAACGCGAAGGCGTCATGCCCGACCACCTCATCCACCCAGGCTGCCTCATAGCCCCAGTCGCCGGCTTCTTGGCTGATGCTCAGGCTCTGCTCCAGGGAGCACCCACCGAATGAGGGGGAAACGGCCAGTGTGTGGGTCATGGTGGCAATCTGTGGTGGTCTGGGACGGGCGCGGCAGCCGTCCGATCGCGAGCGTAGCGAGCTTGATTGGGCAGAACAGCAATGAGCGCCGCCGTAGGCGGCACCACGCGTTGGGCTGGGGCGCAGCCCGGTTAGTTCAGGACCGGGTTGTCAGTCACCGTCGTGAACACCCCACCCTGACGGCGTAGGACCAGTCGCCACAACAGTTCGGGGTCGGTGATGAAGCCGTCGGTCGGCTGACCCTCGATCACGAACCAGGATCCCAACTGGATCTCCTGCTCCAGTTGGGCCGGGCCCCAGCCGGCATAGCCGGCAAACATTCGCAGGGCGGTGACGTCACCGACGGAGTCCACGGGCCCCTCGCCGATGTCCAGCACACCCAGATCATCCGAGAGAGGTTGCCAGCGGTCGTCGTCGGTGACCCGGGACAGTCTGGCCAGGGCAATCAAGGCGTTGGGACGCACCGGACCACCGACAAAGACCACCGGAGGGTGGTCGGCGATGTCGTCCCACCCAGTCTCATCGCTGGACGGCGATCTGGTCATCGCGTCGGTGATCAACAGTTCGCTGGGGCGGTTCAGTACCACCCCCAACGACCCCTGCGGTTCGTGTTCCAACAGCAGGACCACGGTTCCGTCGAAGTTGGGATCGGAAAGATCCGGGGTCGCAACAACCAGCCGCCCCCTGGCAGGTGAAATGTTCACGGACACGCTCGATACGGTACCTAATCAGGCTACTGACCTGCGCCTTTGTGATTATGGGCTCGGCATGGCACAATAGCAGGCTCCCACCGACCCGCCACCTGTGTACCGCCCCTCAATCCCTCAATACTTTGCCGGACGTGGCCAATGGGGAGTGTGGAATAGCGCGATAGGGGAAGTCTTACACCCCACCATGCGTTGTTCAGCATGTCGAACGCCATCCGTACACCATCAGCCCCAGAGGGAGTCTGAGACAACCCTTGACTAGAACCGTTCCTGAGGACCTCCTGGACCTCTACTTCAACGAACTCGGCACCGTGAATCTGCTCACGGCTGCTGACGAGGTGCGCCTTGCCAAGGCTATCGAGGCCGGCAACGAGGCCGCTGCGATCCTTGATTCCGAGGAGTTCGCGAAATCGGATCTGCGCCGTCTCGAGCGTCAGGTGCGAGAGGGACAGGATGCGTTCAACCACTTCGTATCGGCCAACCTGCGCCTGGTTGTCAACATCGCCGCGAAGTTCTCCAACCGCACCAAACTGGGCTTGGATGAGCTGATCCAGGAAGGAAACCTGGGTCTGATTCGTGCGGTCGAGAAGTTCGACTGGCGCAAGGGCTTCAAGTTCTCGACCTACGCGACCTGGTGGATCCGCCAGGCGATCCAGCGCGGTATCGCCGCCAACGAGCGGACCATCCGTCTGCCCGTCGCGATGCACGATGCGGTCGTCAAGATCCGTGCCGCCCGTTCGCGGCTCGAGGCCGAGAACGGTGAGGAACCAACGATCGAGGAGCTTGCGGAGGCCACCCGTCTGACGCCTGCCAAGGTCGAGGACGCGTTGGAGCACATGCGCAGCGTGGCTTCACTTGACCGCCAGGTCGGCGACGACAGCGACTCAAGCGAGTTGGGCGACTTTGTTGCCACCGAGCCCGACAGCTTCACCGACGAGGTGGCTGACAACGAGGTTCGAGGTGAGCTCCGGTCCGCCGTCAGCCACCTGGACGACCGTTCGGCCTACGTCCTGACCCGCCGCTTCGGCCTTGACGGACGTGATCCGTTGACGCTGGATGCCCTGGGCAAGGAGTTGGACATCTCCCGTGAATCGGTCCGCAAGATCGAGGGCCGGGCGCTTGAGAGCCTGCGCCGCGACATGGCTGGCGTCGGCGCGGCCGACGTGTCCCTCTGACAGCCACCGACTACATCCAGGACACAACATCGTCGACGCCCGAGCCACTGGCTCGGGCGTTGTCGTTCCCGGGTAGGAAGTCATCCGCGGGAGTCATCAGCCGATCACGCGTGTCTGAGGGTGGAACGTGGACCAGGTGAACCAGAAGGTGTCAGTGTGGTGCACGGGGGTCAACCGCGTCCCACGTTGGGGTCCTGACACCGCGTGTCCCAGGATCGACCAGCGCGAGCCGGTCTGATCGTCAACGAACCCACCGTCGGAGGCCGGGCTGAAAGTCAACGGCCGCCCGTCCACTGAAATCGGCACGAACGCACCGGTCTGTCCCACGTCATGGCCCTGGTCGATGATGCGATTGTCCAAGGCGCTGCGCTGTCCCGGCTGCCACCACAGCGTCACGTTCTGACCGTCCGCCCGCGTCCGGAGCACCCTTTCGGTGGCCAACCTTTCCCGCACGACTGTGACGGTGTCCCGTGTGCCGACTCCCGTCACCCGGGTCATCGCCGCCAGGCGGGTATCAACGGCATCGTCCAGAAACGTCGGCTGGCCCGCGCAACTCCGTTCCCAGCCACCGTTCACCAACGACAGCCGTGCCGGATACCTGCAGCCACAGGTTGTGGTCCTGCCGGTCATACATCACCAGGTTCGACCGGTACAGATGGCCGCTGGTGCCGAAGTCCAACACCTCGCCCTGGACGGTTCGTCTGAACGCGAGCGCGGTGTTGCACAGCGGACAGTAGGTGATGACCACAGGAACGCCGCCGATCTCGTCGTTGACGACCTCGTGATAGGTCAGGATTGCCAGCGGGTAGGCCTTCATCCTCTTGCCGAGCTGGACCACCGCGATCGGGCTGTCAGGTCCCAGCCAACTGGAGGCCATGGCGATGCTCTCGAACTGCGGCTGATCGATGGGAGGGATCGAATCCACCCCGGTGATGGCCTGGATGTCGTCCAACGCCACCAGCGGGGGTAGCGGACAGGCGGGCTGATCCCAGTAGAACCCTGACGAGCAGTCGTCGCGTTGTCGGCTTGGCGCGTCGAAGGTGACGCGCAACCCGGGTGTTGACGGGTGGCCCGAGTAGGCGTCTGGCACCGCCTCCCTGCAGGCGCCCAGCACCACCACTACGGTCATGATCAGGACCAGTAAGGGCAGCACGCGACGGTCCATGGTGGCTGAACGTCTCCTGCGGTCGAAGGGTTCCGACCCTAGAGTGACCCGAGTCAGTTTTGGGTGAAATCCTTGTGGAGGAATGACATGGACTTCAGGGACAGTCAGGACGAGGCGACCTTCCGCAAGGAGGCAAAGGGCTGGATCGCCGAGCGCTTGACCGGGATCCCGCATGAGTATCCGGTCAGTCACGATCAAAAGACCGCCAATGCCCACTGGTGGCAGGAACAGTTGTCCGACGGCGGCTATCTGGGATTGACCTGGCCCCAGGCCTACGGGGGCAGGGGACTGCCCATTGCCTATGAGGCCATCTTCAACGCCGAGTCGGCACGTCAGCACACTCCCCTCGGCATCAACATGCTGGGAGTGATCCTGGCCGGGCCGACGATCCTGGTCCACGGCACCGATCAGCAAAAGGACCACTACCTGCCCCGGATCCTCAATGGCGAGGACATCTGGTGCCAGGGATTCAGCGAGCCGGACGCGGGCAGCGACCTGGCCGGTCTGCGGAGCCGGGCCGATCAGGTTGAGGACGGTTGGGTGGTGAACGGCCAGAAGGTGTGGACCTCCTACGCTCACGCCGCCAGCAAGTGTCTGCTGCTGGCGCGGACCTCGTCCGTGCAGCAGTCTGGCTCGAAGCACTTGGGTATCACCTATTTCCTGGCCGATACCGACGACTTCGATGTGCGGCCCCTGGTCATGATCAACGGCGATGCAGACTTCAACGAGATGTTCCTGACCGATGTGCACATCGGTGCGGATCGGGTTCTGGGGGAGGTCGGTGGCGGCTGGGGAGTCGCCCTCACCACGCTGGGGTTCGAACGCGGATCGTTGGCCTTTGCCCTGTCCGCCGACGCCGAAGCCGCCATGGACCGCCTGGTGACCCGCATCCGCGGTACCGGGATGGCCGACCAGCCTGATGTAGCCCGCGAGGTCGGGCGCCTGGCCGCCGACGTTCGTTCACTGTCCATCACCACGACCCGGCAGATGTCGGCGCTGCTGCAAGGTCAGACGCCCGGCGGTGACGGCTCGGCGGTCAAGCTGGCCTGGGCCCAGACGATGCAGGCCATGACCCGGATGGCCGTCCAGGTGAGCGGTGACACGGGAATCACCGCTGACGATCGCACCGACGCCTCCTGGATCTCGGCGTTTCTGCGTGCCCGGGGCAACTCCGTCGAAGGGGGAACCGATGAGGTCCAGAAATCGATCATCGCCGAACGTGTGCTCGGCCTGCCCCGCTCCCGCTGACCAACCCGAAGCCCGGCACGAAGGACCACCCGTATGGACGCTGTGTTGACACCAGAACAGATCGCCTTGGCTCGGGCTGCGCGGGACGTTGCCTCCGATGGACTCGGTGACGCCAGGGTCATGCTGGACGGTGGCTTGCCCCCGGAAAGGATCACCACCGCACTGTTCGAGGGGTTCAACGGTCTGGGGATCGATGAGGACCGGGGCGGAGCCGGGGGCACGCTGGTCGACGTCGCGTTGGTCGCACGCGAACTCGGCCGCACCGTGTGTCCCACAGCCTGGCTACCACACCAGTTGGCGCTGCAGGCAGCGGCCGCGGGTGGTCTGGACATCACCGAGGGGATGAGACCGCAAGCTCGCTGGGTGGTACTGGATGGTGACCCGACGGCTGTGCGTCATGGCGCGCAGGCCGAGTTTGCGGTCGTGATAGACGACGACGAGGTGGAACTGCGGCCGGTCGGCGAGGTCACGATCAGAAGGGCCATGGATCCGTCACGGCCCATGGCCGAGGTCGGGCTGGGTCCCTGGATCGCCAGATCGGATCGCGGCGGGATCCAGGCACTGTTGCGCGCCAGGGCTGTGATCGCCGCCGGCCTGGCCGGCACCGGGTTGGGGGCCATCGAGCGAGCCGCTGCCTATGCCCGCGAACGCCAGCAGTTCGGCAAGCCGGTCGGGATCTTTCAGGGTGTGGCCCATCAACTGGCCGAGGCGTGGACCCAGGTCGAGCTGAGCTGGTCATTGGCCCTGTATGCGTGCTGGGCGGTGGCAGAAGGTCAACCTGAGGCGGCCCAGGCCGTGGACGCCGCGGTCGCCAAGACCGGCAACGCGGCCGTGTTTGCCGCCGAACGGGGTATGCAGGTTCACGGCGGCATCGGTATCACCTGGGAGGCCGATCCCCACCTGGCCCTGCGCCGTGCCATGTCCGATGACGCCTGGCTGGGCAGTGCACGGCAGGCGGAGCTCTCACTGGGCAAGGCCGTCCTGGGGGCCTGACCAGCGCTGAGCCACCAGACGTCGGGGAGTGCGGCGTCGGGGGAGCGGGGAATAGTCTCAAGGGTCCCACGTCAACCCCGGAGGAGCTCCACCATGGGTGGTCACTACGCCGACATCTACCAACGATCCCTATCCGATCCGGAGGGATTCTGGCTGGAGCAGGCGCAGGCCATCGACTGGGACACCCCTCCGACCCAGGCGCTAGACGACAGCGACCCGCCATTTTACCGCTGGTATCCCGACGGACGTCTGAACACGTGTTTCAACGCCGTTGACCGTCATGTCCTGGCCGGTCGGGGCGAGCAGCCCGCGCTGATCCACGACAGTGCCTACAGCGGGAAGGTCACCACGATCACCTACGCGCAGTTGCAGAACCAGGTCGCCACACTGGCCGGCGGCCTGCGTGAGCGGGGGGTGGCGCAGGGCGACCGTGTGATCATCTACATGCCGATGATCCCCGAGGCCGTCGTGGCAATGTTGGCCTGTGCCCGTCTGGGCGCGATTCACTCGGTGGTGTTCGGCGGCTTTGCCGCCAAGGAACTTGCCACCAGGATCACCGACGCCAAGCCCACCGCCGTCATCGCCGCCAGTTGCGGGATCGAACCGGCCCGGGTGGTGGAGTACAAGCCACTGGTGGACTCGGCCATCGACATGGTCGCCGAGGCCGACCGTCCCAAGGTTTGTGTGATCAAGCAGCGTCCTCAGGCACCTGCCGTCATGGGCCAGCGAGACGTCGACTACGACGACCTCATGGCTGCCTCAGAACCTGTGGACTGCGTCAGCGTTACCGCGACCGACCCGCTGTATGTCCTGTACACCTCCGGGACCACGGGGACGCCGAAAGGGGTTGTCCGTGACAACGGTGGCCATGCCGTGGCGATGGCCTGGTCGATGCAGCACGTCTACGGCGTGGACCCGGGCGAGGTGTACTGGGCGGCCAGTGATGTCGGCTGGGTCGTCGGGCACAGCTACATCTGTTATGGACCCCTCATCCATGGGTGCACCTCGGTGATGTTTGAGGGCAAGCCGGTGGGCACCCCCGACACGGGGGCCTTCTGGCGGGTCATCGCCCAGCATGGTGTGTCCGTGCTGTTCACGGCGCCGACGGCGATGCGTGCGATCAAGCGGGTCGATGCGGCGGGTAAGACCCTGAAAGGCGTCGACCTGGGGCCATTTCGGACGCTGTTCCTGGCCGGTGAGCGGTGCGACCCCGACACGCTGAACTGGTGTGCAGACTTGCTGGACGTCCCAGTCATCGACCACTGGTGGCAGACCGAGACCGGCTACCCGATCGTGGCAAATCCCATGGGCATACAGCACCTGCCGGTCAAGCCCGGATCGGCAACGGTGGCGATGCCCGGTTGGGACATCCAGATACTGGATGAGGAGGCAAACCAGTGCGAGGCTGGCCAAATCGGCAACGTGGTGGCCAAGCTGCCGTTGCCGCCGGGGACGTTTCCGACGCTGTGGCATGACGAGGACCGTTATGTGGAGTCCTACATGTCCCGCTATCCGGGGTACTACCTCACCGGGGATGCCGGCGTGGTGGACGACGAGGGCTATGTCTCGATCATGTCGCGCATCGACGACATCATCAACGTCGCCGGCCACCGCCTGTCGACCGGCGCGATGGAAGAGGTCCTGGCCGCTCATCCGGCAGTGGCCGAGTGTGCGGTGATCGGCGTGGCCGATGAGACCAAGGGCGAGGTGCCCATGGGTCTGGTGGTGCTGAAGATGGGGGCTGACACCTCCGAGGAGGAGGTCGCCGCCCAACTGGTGGCCATGATCCGCGACCAGATCGGCCCGGTTGCCTCATTCAAGCAGGCGGTGATCGTGCAGGGTCTGCCCAAGACCCGTTCAGGCAAGGTGCTGCGACGCACCGCCAAGGCAATCGCTGAGGGACAGGACTATGACATCCCCTCAACCATCGAGGATGCCGCGGTCCTTGACACGCTGATGGCCAGGATCGGACCGGGCCAGGGATAGGCATGCCGCCGGGGAATCTGATACCTATTGACACCTCAGGG
>JBPCKA010000100.1:0-4260 GCA_051004735.1 Euzebya sp.
GAGGCAATGGGCCAGCTGCGCCCACGACCCTAGACCGCGAGGAGGCGGACGCCATGGCGATAGCGTTCGCAGGAACCGCACCATTCGGCGCAGCGATGCTGCGCGCACTGCTCGACGGCCCCGGTGACGGACGGCCCGGTCGAGACGACCTGGTGCTCGTGGTATCACAGCCCGACCGACCCGCCGGACGCGGCAAGAAGCTCGCGAGCCCACCGGTCGCCGCGCTCGCGCACGAGCGCTGCGTGCGTCTCGTCCAGCCAGACCGGATGCACGAGCCCGAGCTGCTCGAGCTGTACGGCGAGCTGGGCATCACCACGTTCGTCGTCGCCGCATTCGGGCAGATGGTCCGCGAGCCGCTGCTGACCGACTTTCTCATGCTCAACGTGCACGGCTCGATCCTGCCGCAGTATCGCGGCGCGGCACCGATCGAGCGCTCGATCAGGGACGGTCGCGTGGAGACCGGCGTCGACATCATGCGCATGGAAGCCGGCCTCGACACCGGCCCGGTCGCGATCGAGGCACGCGTGCCGATCGCACCAGACGATGACGCGGGCGACGTGTTCGCCAAGCTCGAAGCCGCCGGTGCTCGGATCCTGTTCGACTCGCTCGAGCAGGCCGACGCCGGCACGCTGCAGTTCGAGCCGCAGCCCGAGGCGGGGGAGAGCTACGCGCACAAGATCACCGCTCCCGACCGCATGCTCGACCCGAACTCGTCGGCGCGGGCGCTGCACGATCGCGTCCGCGCGTTGAGCCCGCACGTGGGTGCATGGCTGCTCGTCGACGGCGAGCGGCTCGGCATCTGGCGGACCGAGGTCGTGGACGGTGTCGACCATCCCGTCACGGGCCGCCCCGGTGCGATCTGGCACGACCAGCAGCGCCTCGTGATCGGTGCCGCCGAAGGCGCGCTGGAAGTGCTCGAGCTGCAGCCGCCCTCGAAGCGGCGAATGGCATCCGGCGATTGGCTGCGCGGCCTGCGAGCCCAACTCGTGGAGGCAACCGCGCCAGAACAGGCAGCGGGCTCGTGGGCCCGCTTCCGTCGAACGCTGCTCGCAGCCGCAGGCTGCGCCGGCCAAGCAAGGTCACGCCAGCGCGCTGGGCCGCATGGCTGACGCTGCGTCGCACATTCGAGGAGGACGCGTGGAGCGACCGCGCATTCACCGCGATCGTCGAACAGCTGGAGCTTGATCGCGACCCGCGCGAACGCGCCTTCGCGCAGCGACTTGCCTACGGCGCCGTCCAACAGGCCAAGCAGCTCGACCACGTGATCGGCGCGCTCGGCAAGCGGCCGCTCCGCAAGCTCGACCCACCGGTGCTGCACGCGCTGCGGATCGGCATCTACGAGCTGCTGCACCTGCAGCAGCAGACCGGACCAGACGGTGAGCGGCTCGGATCCTCGAGCGCACACGCGGCAGTGGACCAGGCCGTGGAGCTCGTGCGCGGAGTCGTCGGAGAGCGCGCGGTGGCTTTCACGAACGCGATCCTGCGCCGCGCCCAGGTGGACGGTGCCGCCATCCTCGACCGGCTCGATCCGACCATCGACGCCGACCGCGCGGTGCTGCTGTCGATGCCCGAATGGCTGGTCGCGCGCGTGCGCGAGAGCCACGGCGAGCAGGGCATCGCGGCGCTCGCCGCACAGAACGAGGCACACGCCGGCACGCCGGTGCGCATCAACCAGCTGCACGCGGACGCGTCGCGCGCGCTCGACGTGCTGGGCGCCGCTGGCGTGGAGTCCGCGCCTGTCGCAGTGGGAGGCGTCGACGTGGCTGGAGCGCTCGTGATCGCCGGCTCGACCGCGAGGCTGCAGCCGTTCATCGACGACGGGCTGCTGGTGGTGCAGTCACTCGCCTCGCAGCTCGTCTCGCACGCACTCGATCCGCAACCCGGTGAGCGCGTGCTCGACATGTGTGCCGCGCCCGGTGGCAAGTCAACGCACCTTGCCTCGCTCATGCAGGGGCGCGGCAGGCTCGTCGCCGTGGAGCTGCACGAGCATCGCGCCGACTCCATCCGCGCGCTCGCGGCGCGCACCGGCACCGACGAGATCATCGAGGTGCTCGTCGCCGACGCAACGAAGCTCAATCGTTCGGTCGTCGGCTCGTTCGATCGAATCCTGGTCGACGCGCCCTGCACCGGCACGGGCGTGCTTGCGGCTCGTCCCGATGCACGCTGGAAGCGCAGCGAGGAGGGGCTCGAGCAGCTGACCGCGCTGCAGGGCGCGCTGCTTGCCTCCGCCGCCCGACTGCTCGCGCCCGGCGGGATGCTCGTGTACTCGACCTGCTCGATTCTGCGGGCCGAAGACGAGGACATCATCGCGCGGCCGCCGGCATGCCTCGAGCCGGCTTCGTTGCCGCCGAGGTGGGGCCGGCTGCTCGCAGGCGCCGCGCACGTCGCGCGTACCTGGCCGCAGGAGCACGACACCGACGGCTTCTTCATCGCGACGTTCACCCGACAGGCGGAGGGCGCCTGATGGCCGAGATCGACGACTGCATGGGAGCGGCGGCAGTCCCACGCACCGAGTCCGGGTTCGATCGCCTGATGCTCGAGCGAACCCTCGACCTCGCGGAGCTTGGACGCCCCGGCACGCGCCCCAACCCCGTCGTCGGGGCAGTGCTCGGACTGCCGAACGGGACGCTGATTGCCACCGGGCACCACGTCCGCCGAGGCGAGGCGCACGCCGAGCGCCTGCTACTCGACGACGTACCCGGCGAGATCCCGGCCGATGCAACGCTCTACGTCTCACTCGAACCGTGCAGCCACCACGGCCGCACGCCGCCCTGCACCGACGTGATCCGCGAGCGCGGCGTACGCCGAGTGGTGTACGCCTCGTGCGACGCGAATCCCGACACCGCAGGACGTGGCCCCGCGCAGCTGGTCGCAGCGGGCATCGAGGTGCATCGTGGCCAGATCGAGGTGGAGCGGCGCGCGCTGCAGCAGAATGCGGGCTTTCATTCCGTGCACCTGCGCGGTCGCCCGTTCGTGACCGCGAAGTGGGCGATGACGCCCAATGGCAGGTTCGCAACGGGTGACCCTGCGCGTCGCTGGATCAGCGGCGAGCAGAGCCGCGAGTTCGTGCACTACCTGCGTGCCGGCAGCGGAGCGGTGGCGTGCGGGATCGGCACCGTGCTCGCCGACGATCCACAGTTCACGGTGCGCGGCGCGCTCGCCTCCCGCATCGGGGCACCGCCGCTACGCGTCGTGTACGACCGCTCGCTGCGCCTGCCGCTCGACTCGACGCTCGTTGCAACGGTGCAGGACGCACCCGTGCTGGTCGTCTGCGCGCATGACGCGGACGTCGACCGCGAACTCGCCTTCGAGGCAGCCGGGGTGGAGGTCTGGCGCGCCCCCGAGTGCGCGCCCGGCGAGCCGTGCCTACCCGGAGCGAGCCTCACGATGCTTGCCGATCGCGGCGTCAACGACCTGCTGCTGGAGTCCGGTCCGACGCTGCTCGACGCATTCGCCGATGCGGGCCTCGTCGATGCGATCATCGCCTTCGTCGGCGGCGATCGCGCACCGGAGGATCAGCCGGGCCTCGCGCTCGACCATCCACTCGTGCAACTCGCACTCTCGACGCCTGCACAGGAGAGTGGTGACGACGCGCTGCACGCCGCCGTGCTCCACCCCGCATGGGAATTTCCCGGCGCGACGACCGACTGATGATCTCTCGGTGACGCTGACGACACGGCCACACAACCGTCATGCAGGGCTTTTCTCGAACCGTGTGCATGTGTCATGGCTGCAGCCATAGTTACCGCACGAGGTTCCGCGAAGTCCCTGGAAGAAGGTGCGACCCCGGTCGAATGTGCTCATGGACGGTGAGCTCGACCGGGATCGCGAGTGCCGTACGTCGCTGCCGGCGTTGTGGGTCGGCGTATGCGACTGGCGGAGTGCCACGAAGTCTTCGGTGTGGGACGTGGGACTGTTCGTGGCTATGTGGACGTGCGTATCGTCGAAGGCTTCCCGCCGCGCCGCATCATGCGGCTGGCGGTTATGCGGTACACAGCATGGCGGCGTATCGAGTGGTGACTAAGGGGCGGCGTCCCCCGTTGTCGTCGATTCCATCCTGCGTTCCGTGCTGGCAGCGAAGTCCATCTCCGCCTGGCGGCATCCGCATCCGATCGGCGAACCGGACATCTGCGGCGCTCGCAGGGCCCCTTCCGTGGTCTCCCCGACGCTCCGGGCGGCTGGTGCCTCACTGCCTTACAACATCAACTTCTCACGGCTCGTTGTCCAGCGAGTCGGTGGAATTACCTAAGTCATCGCGAT
>JBPCKA010000101.1:0-6417 GCA_051004735.1 Euzebya sp.
CCGACCCCAGCAGATCGTGGCTCCACGCCACAGTGGCACGCAGGGTTCGGTGGCGAGCCGGCCGGGCGACCAACCCCTCCTCTCCCGGATCTGGATCGACGTGGCCCTCGGCTGCCAGCCGCTCGAGTACCGGTCTGGATCCTCGGCTGCGGCGGCCATGCCGATCGGCCCGCCCCAGTCCTGCATGACCAGGGTGATGTCGGTCAGGTTCAGTTCCTGCACCAGTTCTGCCACGATCCGGCTGTGCTCCTCCGGGCCGAAGGCATAGCCCCCTCTCGCGCTCGACAGGCCCATCCCCGGATAGTCCGGCGCGACACATCGGAAGTCCGCACGCAGGTCGGCGATCATGTCCCGGTACAGGAACGACCAGGTCGGGTTGCCGTGCAGCATCAACAGGGTCGGACCCTCGCCCTCGTCCAGGTAGTGGACGGTGCAGTCCTCGACCTCCGCGAAGTGACTGTCGTAGGGCAGCAGGGTGTCGTCAACCCAATCGGGCCGGATGCCGGGTGTGGGATTCATGACGTCATTCAACCGCACGGCCCGCGCGACGCCGTACGCAGCTCCGAAAGCTGGGTCATGGAGCGGGTTCTACTACTTGTGACCGTACTGTCGCTTGTACGGTCGATGGGGGTGTTTTGCCCTCTGTCGGTCGGTCGCTGTGAAACTCTGACCTGGGGTTTCATGGGGTGACCGACGGGAATCGAACCCGCGACCTCCGCGACCACAACGCGGCGCTCTAACCAACTGAGCTACGGCCACCATGATGTTCCCCCCGAGTGATCGACGGGGGACGGGTGATGGTACCGCTGATCATTGTCGGTGACACGTCCAACCCGGACCCGTCATACTGTCCCATCCCTGCCCCAGTAGCTCAGTGGATCAGAGCAGCGGGCTTCTATCCCGTAGGTCGAGGGTTCGAATCCTTCCTGGGGCGCCGCAGCAGTCCGACCGGTGTGGTCAGCCCGACACCGGCGGCCAGGAACAACAACACACCGGCAGCCACGTACACCGCGCGCACGTCAACGAGGTCAGCAATCAGTCCACCAAGTGCCAGGGACACCAGACGGGCGCCATTCCACACGACGTCATAAAGGGCGAAAGTCCTGCCCCGAACCTCGGCCGGAACCACGGACTGCAGGGTCGACTGGTAGGCCACCATGCCGGTGGAGGTCGACATGCCGTAGGCCATCAACGCGCCCCCAGCCACAACGGGGTTGCTCACGGCCGCCAGGGTCAGGTCGACCGCGCCACGTACCGCGAAGGGTCCGAACAACCACCGTTTGTCCCCCGTGCGGATGAATCGGCGCAGGAGCATCGGTCCAGCCGCGGCCCCCACACCGATCACCCCGAGGTAGACGCCGAAGCCCTCGGCTCCAACACCCAACCAGCGATCGGCCAGGACGACAAGCAGGCCACTGGTGGCCCCAGCCGACAATGCCGCCAACAGTTGCACCACGGCCAGCCTGGTCAGCAGCGGATCCGAACGCACCGCGTCGATGCCGCCCATCACTCCACGCCAACCATGCACCAGGACGTCCGCTGGCGTCCGACCCGCTCGAAGCCCCAGCAGCAGCAGCCCAGACACGGCGAACGTGGCGGCGTTGATCGCAAAGGCTGATCCTGCGCCCCAGGTGGTCACGATCAGCCCGGCGACCGGGGCCAAGGCGATCTGGCTGACCACTGCAACTGTCCACATCGCGCTGTTCGCGACCACAAGATCATCCTCGGACACCACTTCGGGCAGCAGTGAACTGGCGGCAGGATTGAAGGTCACCGCTCCTGCGGACAACCCGAAGGCAGCCGCGTAGGCAACGACGACCGAGTCGGTGGTTGCCGCAAGGGCCAGGGCAACGACAACCCGGAACGCATCGGCTGACACCATCAGTGCCCCCCTGGGCGCGCGATCGGCGGCAAGTCCCGCCAACGGCCCGAACAGCAACACCGGCACTATCTCAACGATCACCGCACCGGCGACGCCCACACCCGAGCCGGTCAACTGATAGACCAGCACAACCAGCGCCACGGAGTTGAACGCATCGCCGGCGCGGGAAACCGAGTGGGCCAGGAACAGCCTGCGGAACTGCGGGGAGCGGCGAAGCAGCCGACGCATCAGGTCAAGCGCTCCAACGGTGGCAGAGGGGGACCAGCAGCCAGGGCCTCACGCAACTGTGGAATTGTCGGCGAACCGGCCGGGCCAGCAGACGTCTGATACACCCGGCACGACAAACCGACGGGCTCATCACCTCTGGCAAACAGGTCACGTCCCTCGACCAAGATGCTGGGTGAGCCGCGAAACCCGACGCGCTCGGCCTCCTCTGCGGTATCCACCCGCACATGTCTGACATTAAGTCCGAACTCAGCCGCCAGATTGGCAAGTCGAGCATCCAGGACCTGCCAGTTCGGGCAGTCATCGAAGTACAGCAGGGTCACGTCCACAGGGCAGTCCTCATCGCAAGCGATCCGATTGGCTCCGACGGTAAACCTTCCAGTACGCTGGAATGTCAAGAACGGCCACAGGATCGGAGTGCAGGTGCTGATCGGACAACTGGCAGCCACGACGGGGGTGCCAGCAAAGACTCTCCGGTTCTGGGAGGACGAAGGCCTGCTTCAGCCCCCATCGCGAACCTCCGCGGGCTACCGCGACTACGCCTCACCAGCCGTGGACCGGGTTCACTTCATCCTGAGCGCACAGGCCGCCGGACTGACCTTGCGCCAGATCGGCGAGATCATCGCCATCCACGATGCCGGCAGCCCACCATGTCCCCATGCGGCCACCTTGGTGGCAGACCGCCTGTCAGACATCGAGACCCGACTTCTGGAACTCACCCAGGCCAGACAGAACCTGCAGGCGGTGCAACGGCGCCTGCAACTCCTGGATCCGGCGGACTGTGACAGCAGCGTGATCTGCTCCGCGATCGTGCCCGCGACGCGGCGAGGATCCGTCGCGTGGCAAAGTGGGAAAGCCTCATGACCGCCATTGATCCCACCACGCTGCGTACGCGCTTTCCCGCCCTTGTTGCCCACCCTGACGTGGTGCATACCTGCGCACCCGGCGGGACCCAGATCCTGGATACCGTCCTTGACGCCATGAGGGACGCGGCCATCCAAGCCAACGCCAACCAGCACGCCAGTTTCGACGCCAGCGGTCGCGTGGATGCGCTGTGTGATCATGCGCGGCTGCGCTTCGGGCAACTACTGGGTTCACAGCCCGAGGGGATCGTCTTCGGCCCGAACATGACCACGTTGACGTTTCACCTGAGTCATGCGCTGGACGAACTGCTTGCCACCGGCGGTGAGATCGTCTGCACCCGTCTGGACCACGACGCCAACGTCGCACCCTGGTTGGCGCTGGCCCAGCGCACCGGCGCAACCGTGCGGTGGATCGACATCACGCCCGATGGTCGGTTGGACCCCTCATCCATTTCCACGGCGATCACCCCCCGCACCCGGTTGGTCACCCTCCCGCTGGCCTCAAATGCCCTCGGCACCGTTGTTGATCCGACGGAACTGATCGCGGCCGCAAAGGCAGTCGGTGCGCTAACGGTGATGGATGCGGTCCACGGCGCACCGCACGTCCCGATCGATCGTCGGGGCATAGGCGTTGACGTGGTGCTGTGCTCCCCGTACAAGTTCTTCGGACCCCATGCCGGGGTGATGGCCGCCGATCCCGAACTGCTGGCCCGCTTCGGGCCTGACAAGGTCCGGCCCAGCCCGGACAGCGGCCCCGAGCGGTGGCAGACCGGCACGGCCAGTTTCGAGACCATCGCCGGATGTACCGCCGCCGCCGCGTACCTCTTGGATGAGGTGACGTTGCCTGCTATCAGTGAGCATGAGCAGAACCTGAGCCAAGCGTTCCTGGAGGGGTTGAGTACGCGCCCTGACTGGACCCTGCACGGTCCGCCCAGTGCGACGGATCGAACCCCCACCTTCGCCGTCACCCATGCAATGGTCTCACCGGACGTGGTCGCCGCGATCCTTGCCGACCACAACATCAATGTCTACGCCGGCCATTACTACGCCGTCGAGCCGATGACACGGCTGGGACTGTTCCACAACGGCGGGGCAGTGAGAATTGGGTTCGTCCATTACCACTCCGTGGATGATGTGAACGGGGTACTGGCCGCCCTTGATGCGGTGACAACCGCAGGCACCGCAGAACCCGCCTCGGTCTAGCCCGTGCGTCTGCCCTGGCCGGTCGGAGGACGGTCGTCTGGCCGCCCCGCCCTGGACCCCCATCCCCGCGCCACCGGGGCGGCCCGCGAGGTCGTTGCAACCCATCGAGTGGCCACCGGGCCACAGCGTCTGGCCTGGGTCGCGATGCCGGCCGACGGGCTGGTCGGCCACGGGGGGCTGGTGCATCTGGGGTGGAGGGGGCCCGGGCTGCTGCGCCCCGGCGACGCCAGCGAAGCAGAGGGGCAGCCGTTGCACAGCGTCGCCCAGCTCACGGTGCTGCGTCAGGGCTCGGTTGAGCATCGTGACACCTTGGGCAACCGCGGAGTGGTCGAGGGACCGACGCTGATGATGATCTCGGGCGGATCGGGGGTGGTCAGCCAGATCGAACCGTCGCGCGCTGTGCGCCGTGACGGCGGGACTATGGATCTGATGACCGTGCGCTGGCTGCAGCCGGGTGCCCCCAGCGTCCCGACGTTTCGGACCGCCCCGATCCCCCCGCCCCGCCGGCAGGGCCGCAGCACGATAACCACCCTTGTTGGAGGGGGCGACGCGGGCTTGCGTGACCCCAGCGGTACCCAGGTGATGGACGTCACAGTGGCAGCCGGCTCAACCGTGGACCTGCAGGTTCCCACGGATGGGGCCATCGCCGTGGTGGTCCGCGCCGGTACCGCATTGATCGGGGAAGGATTGGCCGCCGTTGAGGGCTTACACACGGCCATCCTGTCCGCCGACGCCCCTCGGCTCACCATCGCCACCCACCTTGAGGGAGGAGACGGCGCCCACGTGATCGTGATCAGCACGGCTGTTACCGCGCCTGTGATGGCCCACCGCGGTGGCCTGATTGCGGCGCAGGATGAGCAGCTTCTTGCCCAGGTGTTGGAACGGGCCGAGACCGAGGGCTTCGGACCCCTGCCACGGCTGGACGGCTGAGTGAGAGCGGGTGAGGGGAATCGAACCCCTGTAGCTAGCTTGGAAGGCTAGGGTTCTACCATTGAACTACACCCGCGGGGGTGGGGCAGTGTAGCGCGGGGGGCCCGTGGGGGCGACGGTCACACAACGGACAGGGTGCCGTGGCCGTTCGGTCCGGATTATGGACTAGTCACGCCGGGAAGACCTGTAAAGCGATGGGATCCGGCGTCCGGAACTCCCCAACACCCCGTCGTAGGCAGTTGACCCGTGCAGATGGAGGACTTTAGCCGCAGACATGCCATGTGGATTGCCCGTTCGATGGCGAGGACGGATCATTCGCCTCTGACGGGGGCGGACATCATGGCTCTGGAGAAGGCTTGCACACCCGAGCGGATCGAAGCCGGCACCGTGTTGATTACGGCCGGTTCCTGCCCGGATGCGGTGCATGTCATCAGGGAGGGCAAGGTCCACCTGGCGATCCGCACCCCTGCCCTGGGCCGTCAGACAATCGGCTTGGTCGGTCCGGGCGGGATCATTGGCGACAGTTTGATCCTGACCCAGCAGTCGGCGCCGTATGACGCCTTCGCCGATGTCGACTCCACGGTGTTGACTATCACGCGCGATCGTTTCCTCAGCCTGCTGTCGGAGTCAGCATCGCTGTCGCTGCGGTGGGCCACCGCGATGGCGCAACGGGTCGAGGAATCACACCACCGTCTGGTGACCCTCTTGACCAAGGATCTGGCAGCACAGATCGCCACCCTGCTGGTGGATTACCGAATCCAGGATAACGGTGTCTGGATGGTGCAGATGCCTCATCAGACCATCGCCGACTTGTTGGGCGCACGGCGACAATCGGTCAGCCGCGTGCTGGGTCAGATGCGTCGTGATGGCTTGGTCCGCTCGCGCTATGGGTCAGTTGAGATCGTGGATCTCGAGGCGACCGCCGCACTGGCGGGTTCTGGACTGGATACCAGTTCCCTTGCGGAATCGGCGTAGGGCGATACGCCGTCGTTGGCTCTCGGCGGGTACCCTGTGCTCCGGGTCGCCGCGACGACCCATCGGGACGTGGCGCAGCCTGGTAGCGCACCGCCTTTGGGAGGCGGGGGTCCCCGGTTCGAATCCGGGCGTCCCGACGATAGATCCCGCTTGTTGACTGGGGATTGCCGTGACCACCAAGGCTGGTGGAAATGGCCAAGTCATCACAAACTCATCATTTACCCCCCCGTCGAGGGGGGTGCGGGCCACTCGGGTTCGTCCGGTCCGGGGTTGTCTCGGCCCTGAGGGTCCCCGGCTGGGAGCGGCTGTGCACCTCATGGCATGGACACTCACGACTAC
>JBPCKA010000102.1:0-4084 GCA_051004735.1 Euzebya sp.
TCTACGGCAATCTCAACGCCTTCAGCCCCGCTCTCGGCGAATCGGCCGGCACCAATGCCCCCGCTGGTGACACCCCCGATACAACACCCGATGACGGAATTCAGACCGAGGCTCCGACACCCTCGCCGGCTGCGACGACCCCGGAACCCCAGCCCACTGGTCCCGCCCAACCCCCGCCGCCGGCTCCCAGCGAGCCCTCGACCCCGGCCCCCGAACCCACTTCACCGCCGACCCAGCCTGAACCCCAGGCCGGCGGAGGTCCGACGACCGGCCCGGGTGATCCGGTGCCACCCGAACCGGTGTCTGCGTCTAGCTGAACCCGGGGCTAAAGCCCGCCGTCAGAACAGCGACTGCTGCGCCCCCTCGACCATGGTTGAGGGGTGCCCCGGGCCCACCAGGTCGGGCTGCTGCGCCGGTAGTGGATCGACCAGGGTGGGGTCGTTGTTGGCGACCGAGTTCACCCGGGTCGATACGCGATAGCGAGAGATGGCGTCGTCATCGGCCGGGGTCAACAACTGGGTCAGTGTCTCAGGATCGGCCTGCGGGTCCAGCCAAGTGTCCCAGTCGGCGCGGTCCAGCACGACCGGCATACGGTCGTGGATGGGACGGATGACGTCGTTGGCCGTGGTGGTCAGGATCGAGCAGGTCAGTACCCGCTCCGCCTGGGGTTCCCCGCGGTCGCGCCACGAGGACCAGATGCCGGCGAACACCATCGGTTCGCCGTCGCTGCGGGCCACGAACCACGGTAGCCGCGCCCGGTCGGCCTTCTGCCATTCATAGAATCCATCCGCCGGCAACAGGCAGCGCCTGCGTTCGAACGATTCCGCAAAGGCCGACTTCGTCGTGATCGATTCTGACCGGGCGTTGATCATCCGCGCCCCGACCTTCAGATCTTTGGCCCAGAAGGGCACCAGTCCCCATCGAAACTTGGTCAGAGCCAGGTCGTCCTCGTGGCGCACGATCGCGGGCACCTGATCGGTTGGGGCTACGTTGTAGTTGGCCTCGCCGGTCCAGGTGACGTGCACGTCGGATGAGGGTGTGCCGGCTTTGGCACGCGGGTCACGTTCGTCCACAACGAACATCTTCAGCAGACCGTCGACGTCCTTGGTGGCTACGTATCGTCCACACATGGTCCAATCGTAGACGGAGGCGTCAGGGGGGCGCTGTCACAGGTGGGTGGTGCAATCGGACAATGGATGAGGGGATGAAACGGTGCACGGGTTGCGGACGAAACCTCGCGGTGTCCTGCTTCGGCTGGAAGGAGCGAAGCGCGGGCACACGCAAGTCCCGTTGCCAGGATTGTCAGCGGGAGTATCAACGTCGGTGGTACATCCGCGATCCCGCGGCCCACCGTCAACGTAACAGTCAGGCTCGCCGGGAACGCCATGACAGGAATCGGGCGCTTGTCAACGCGGCCAAGGCCGTCCCTTGCGCCGACTGTGGAGTGCGCTACGACGTCGAGCAGATGGACTTCGATCATGTCCGCGGACAGAAGGTAGGGAATCTCGCGTCGATGGCTTGGCAGATGTCCACGGAACGGATCATCGATGAGATCGCCAAGTGCGAGGTGGTCTGCGCGGTTTGCCACAGAATTCGGACACAGATGAGGCCGCGCCGATGACAAAGGTCTGCACGGTGTGTCACGAGCCCAGGCCTGAGGCCGACTTCCACCGCAACATCGCGAGGCCCGATGGGCTCCAGACCGTCTGCAAAGAATGCAAGAAGGCCTATAACGCGATCTACTACCTGGGCAACGCAGATCGGCACCGGGCACTTCGGGCCCTCCATCGCCGTCGACTCGCCGAGCGCAACCGTGAGGTGATCAAGGACGCGAAGAAGGTGTCGTGCGCGGACTGTGGGCAATCATTTCCCAGTCACGCGATGGACTTCGACCATGTCACGGGTGAAAAGTTGGGCGACGTCGCGTGGATGCGTTCGACGGGTTTGCGTAGGCTGCAGGAAGAGATCTCGAAATGCGAGGTCGTCTGCGTCAACTGTCACCGGGCCAGAACAAAAGACCGGCGCGAAAGCCAAAAAGCAGGTGCAGACGGCCTCGAATGAGACCGTCTGCAAATGTGGGTCCCGCGAGAATCGAACTCGCAACCGTTCGGTTAAGAGCCGAATGCTCTGCCAGTTGAGCTAGAGACCCAAGGAGTCGGGCAGTGTAGCGCCCTTAGGTTGATGCATCCACCATGGACGGTGGATTGCTGGAGGGTGACCGACGGGAATCGAACCCGCGACCTCCGCGACCACAACGCCGCTAAGTGATCGAACAAGTGTTCCTAGATTGGGCGGAAGTGGCTCTGATCTGGCCGTTTGTTGATCCTGGGCTTGAGACATTGGGAGACCAATCGTCTCATATTGACCACAGGATTCAGGGCCGTACTGTCGCTCGTACTGTCGGTTACGTCCGCTGGTTAGGGTGGCGTCACGGAGAACCTCGTATATGGCTGCGGGGTCTTCGCCAAAGGATACGGGACCCAGTTGACATCCATGCGTTCGAAGCAGGTCTGTGCCCGTCCACGTCGGCGATGACCCTGCGGGCCCGGAAGGAGTCAGGACCCTCAACCGGCCGTGACTGGCAGGCCGGGGTTGAGCATCTTGGGGTTGTTCATCACGTGGTTGCGGCACGCCTCGGCTGAGGAGGCCGACGCTGGGGGTCAGTTGGTGTCGGGGCCGGGGATGGAGTCGGCGCGGGGGATGACGGTGCACGCGGTCGCGTCGGGCGGGGCCCCTGCCGATATCGTTGCGCTGCTGTATGCGTGCAGGTCGGCGCGGGACCGGCTCTCTTGGGACTCTTCCTGCCCTCGTCCGATCTCCCTCCCGTCTGCCAGTGACAGGCCTTGGCCCGACTAGCGTCTCTCTGTCGCCTCGGCCGCGAGCGCCTCGGATTTCGAACACGTGCCTCGGTCCCATCGCAGGGTGCCGTCGGCCATGGTCAGTCCCTGCCGACAGTGCGGGCAGGCCAGGTACGGCGTCACGTCGGCGAGCATGCCGCCATTGTGACCACGGCCCGCCTGCCGACCCCACCCGCGCGGGGTCGACGGCCAGGCTCACGTCAGGGCCGTGCTTCCAAGACCATGAACGTGGGGGTTTCGGCGGCCCGGCGGAACCGGGTGAAGCCGGCCTCCTCGACCACGTCGTGCAGCCTCGCCTCGCCTGCCTGGGCACCGAGCGCGTCATCGGCGCCCTGGGCCAGCGCGCTGGGGGTGCACACCAACGTCGACACGGAGAAGAAGGTGCGCGCGCGCACGCTCTCGACGAGCTCGTCGTCGGTGCGGGGCTCCGTGAACATCAACGTCCCGTCGGGGGTGAGCGCCCCCCGGATGTGGCGTGCGGCCTGAACGGGGTCGCCCCATTCGTGTAGCGCGTTGAACACGCAGATGAGGTCATAGTCCTCGCCGCCGAAGGCGTCGGCGCCGGCGACCTCGAATGTCACGCGGTCGCTGACGCCGGCCGTTGCGGCGGCCCTGCGAGCCGCCTCGATTGAACCTGAGTCGTAATCGAAGCCGACGAAAGTCGATGCGGGATAGGCGTCCGCCAGCAGGATCAGTGGCACGCCCAGGCCGCAGCCGACGTCAGCGACCCGGCCGCCGGAGGTGAGCTTGTCCTCCACACCGTCGAGCGCCGGGATCCAACTGCTCACCAGGTTTGCGCGGTAAACCGGCTCGAAGAAGCGCTGCGTGCCGACGCTCAGGTCCGGGTGGTGCTCATCCCACTGAAGACCACCGTCCGACGTGAACACCGCCTGCAGGCGCTCGGTGTCCTTGTGCAGTGAGCTCACCACGAGAGCCCCGCCTGCCACGAAGGTCGAGCTGGAGGGGTCCGCCAGGCAGGCGGCCTGCTCAGGAGTCAGCCAGTAGCGTCCGTCGCCGTGCACGCAGTAGCCGCTGGCGACCTGCGCGTTCAGCCATTCGCGCAGCAGCCGTGGCTGGCAGCCCGTGGCCGCCGCCAGCTCGTCGGCTGTCTGCGGGCCGCCGACGGCCAGCGCCCGGTACAGGCCCAGCCGGTCACCGAGTACGACCGTGGCGGCGTGCATGGTGGCGGCTTGGTCGGTGGCGAACCGCGTCATGAACGCCTGCAG